>NZ_SCFL01000100.1:0-357 GCF_007000305.1 Rhizobium sp. rho-13.1
CTGTCTCTGCGACGGCGTTGGAGGCGGTCAAGCGTATCGATGCGCTGTTTGACATCGAGCGCGACATTAACGGCCAGAGCGCCGGTGAGCGACTTGCCGTGCGCCAGGAAATGAGCAAACCGCTGCTCGAAGAGCTGGAGACCTGGTTGCGGCAGGAGCGCGAAGGTTTGTCGCGATCCTCACCGGTGCTTGAGCCGATCAACTACATGCTGTCGCGCTGGCAGGACTTTGCCAGATACGCCGATGACGGCAGGATCTGCATGACGAACAACGCGGCGGAAAGAGCTCTGCGCGGCGTGGCTTGCGGAAGGAAAAACTGGAACTTCGCCGGGTCCGATCGCGGCGCAGACCGGGCTG
>NZ_SCFL01000101.1:0-346 GCF_007000305.1 Rhizobium sp. rho-13.1
TTTTTCTAAATACACATCAGCCATTCACCGGGGTACAGACGCATATTGTGCCGTCGCTTCAACCCGAGGCCCAGGCGCCCACGCTGTTTAGCTACTCTGTCGTCGCACCATGGAACATGGAACGGCCGAACCGCGCGGACGGTCGCATCGAGATCGACGTGGAGCGTCGTCATTTCGCAAGTTCAGTGACGTCATCCTTGCTCGTGCACTCGTAACCCTTTCCAAGTAACAGACCTGGGTTGCAGCGAGGATCTTAGCGGTCAAGGCCGCTTCGCTTCCCCTGTCTCGGCATGCTGAGGCCATAAATTCAATGCTGAGGCATCGCCACGGCGGGTCCGCGCTGAAT
>NZ_SCFL01000102.1:0-338 GCF_007000305.1 Rhizobium sp. rho-13.1
CCGTTGCCGATGCTTTCGCCGACGCCGACGATGCCGTATTTATGGGTCTGGTCCGGCGCACATTCCTCGACGCCGATGACGTTGCCGCCGCTCTGCTCGTAGAGTTCGATCATGCTTTTCATGCAGCCGACATCGGATTGCATGACCATGTCGGGCAGCAACAGCGCAAACGGCTCGTCGCCGACGATCTCACGCGCACACCAGACCGCGTGGCCGAGGCCGAGCGGCTCCTGCTGGCGGGTAAAGCTGGCCGTGCCGGCAATCGGCAGCAGGTTGTTGAGCAGCGTCAACTCGGCCTTCTTGTTACGCTGGCGCAGCGTCTGCTCGAGTTCGAACTG
>NZ_SCFL01000103.1:0-331 GCF_007000305.1 Rhizobium sp. rho-13.1
GACCTCAATGCCATTAATGATGCGAGGTGCCATTGCTTATCTCCTTTGCAAGAATCTCCGCAACCTTGAGGCAGGCTCGGATGATATCCATATCCTCTTTCGGTGTAGCGATCCCGCTTTTGCTCTTTTTCTGAAAGCAATGAAGGACGAATACAGCCTCTTCAAACCTAACCGTGTAAACGGCGCGGTAGGTACCGCCTTCATCGTTCTAAACCACTTCCAGCACACCGGCTCCACCGAAGCCCTTCAGTACCCTGGCCGCATGGTGCTGGCCGCCGTGCTGGGGCAAAATGCAAGGCATAACCGAACTACTTGCGCACATCTGCTGGAA
>NZ_SCFL01000104.1:0-330 GCF_007000305.1 Rhizobium sp. rho-13.1
GACCTCAATGCCATTAATGATGCGAGGTGCCATTGCTTATCTCCTTTGCAAGAATTTCCGCAACCTTGAGCCGGGCTCGGATGATATCCATATCCTCTTTCGGTGTAGCGATCCCGCTTTGCTCTTTTTCTGGAAGCAATGAAGGACGAAGACAGCCTCTTCAAACCTAACCGTGTAAACAGCGCGGTAGGTACCGCCTTCATCGTTCTAAACCACTTCCAGGACACCGGCTCCACCGAAGCCCTTCAGTACCCTGGCCGCATGGTGCTGGCCGTCGTGCTGGGGCAAAATGCAAGGCATAACCGAACTACTTGCGCACATCTGCTGGAA
>NZ_SCFL01000105.1:0-321 GCF_007000305.1 Rhizobium sp. rho-13.1
TGATGCGGATCTCGGCATCCTGGATCGCCAGCGCCGCCTTTTCCAGCTCGCCCAAGATGAGATAGAGGCCGAATTCGTTCTGCTCTACCAGCAGCAGGCTGGAGGGGCGGTTCTTGACGATCTGGCGGCACAGCTCGCTGCCGATCGAGCCTCCAGCACCGGTCACCATGACGACCTTTCCGCGGATGTTGCGGTCGAGCAAAGCCTGGTCGGGCGCAATGACATCGCGGCCAAGAAGATCCTCGATATCGAGTTCACGCAAGTCGGAGACGGCCACACGTCCCTGCGCCAAGGCGGTCAGGTCGGGCATGGTGCGGACGG
>NZ_SCFL01000106.1:0-317 GCF_007000305.1 Rhizobium sp. rho-13.1
CGGTCGGTTCGTAGTGCGATCTCGCGGTCGAGCATCAGGCCAAGCCGTTCGTCAAAGCTAAGATCATTTCCATGAACTTGCTCGATAAGTTCGCGATAGGCGGTTGCCATTCCGGCAAGACCAAGCGCACTCATCTGGTCCAGTGTTGGATGTGTCAGCATTAGATGTCCTTTCATTGGTAGTAGGTTTTGCCGCGGATATTGCCGTGCGGCGGTGCCGGCTTCACGGTCTCGCTTGCGGCAGGAGCCTGATCGAGACCAGATCTGAGAATGTTGGCGACAGACGAATAGGTCAGCGCATTGATGACCAACGCACGC
>NZ_SCFL01000107.1:0-315 GCF_007000305.1 Rhizobium sp. rho-13.1
CCAGCCCGAATGCGATTGCGATCCTGAGGTCAAGGGTTCTGATCAGAAGCGGGAAGAACGGAATGATCGCCAGCATTGGCAGGCCGCTGATAAGAACGACCATTCCCGATTGAAGCGCGTTGTATCCACTAATACGGGCAAGGAATTGAGGGATGAGATAGGTTATTCCATAGAGCGATGCCCCCGTGACGACCGCCATGAGGACGACACTTCCAAACGATCTTTGAAACAGGATGCTCAGGCGGATTACAGGCCTATCGGCAGTAAGCTGGCCCAAGACAAGCATACAAAAACCTCCCAGCGCGACGCCAGTCA
>NZ_SCFL01000108.1:0-313 GCF_007000305.1 Rhizobium sp. rho-13.1
GCCTTGAAGTAGTTTTTACATTCTGTGACGGAGAAGAGGTCACAGATTTCGCCAAGCGCGTTGGAGATGGCATCGAAGCTGCGGGCCGCCCGCTTTCGCAGCAGCGTCTTGAGTTTTGAGAAGGCCATCTCGATGGGATTGAGGTCGGGACTATAGGGTGGCAGGAACAGCAGCCAGGCTCCCTTTGCGCGGACCAGCTTTTCGGCCCGCTCGCTCTTGTGGAAGGCGACATTGTCTAGGATGACGACGTCTCCATGCGACAGGGTCGGCGCGAGTTGGGTCTCTATCCAAGCCTCGAAGCTGCGGCTATTCA
>NZ_SCFL01000109.1:0-302 GCF_007000305.1 Rhizobium sp. rho-13.1
ACAATATCGAGCGAACCGCCGACCAGACCTTCGAGTGACTTCGAACCACCCGAAAAATCATTGATCGTGACGTTCAGGCCCTCCTCCTTGAAGAAGCCTTTGCGTTCCGCGATTGTCAGCGGCAGGTAGTACAACAGGGGCTTGCCGCCCACTCCGATAGACACGTCGGTCTTTTCAGGCTTGGCGTCCTGTGCCATCGCCGACGGGATGCCGTTGAGAGATGCGCCGAATATCGCACCCGTCGTTCCGATCAGAAAAGTCCTGCGTTTCATGTCTGCTCCTTGGTTTCGGTTTCGCTACAG
>NZ_SCFL01000010.1:0-168897 GCF_007000305.1 Rhizobium sp. rho-13.1
CGAAAGGACTGATGGCCGATATCCGGCTGCCGCCCGCAACCTGACAGGCTTGCAGCGCCCCGTTTGTTCATTCGTGGCTGCGAATATTTCAGAACATCAAAGAAGACACGACAATACACAAATGTCGGATGGTCATTCCTGAATCTTAGCTCGGAGACTATCTTTCTATGCCAACAATCAAAACCTTTTTCGCGATTGCATTTGCGTGTGCAGTGACTGCCGGATGTACGACGACCGGTCCTGTCGTCTACGACGGGCTCGCCTCAGCGTCGGTGCTGAAACCCAATCCCAATGACCAGAATGGTCGCGAACCCTTTGTTTTCCGGGGCGACATCAGCTTTCGACAATACACTAGAATGATCGTTGACCCCGTGACTGTCTATGCCGGCGCCGACGCTCAGTTTGGCAAGGTTTCCGCCGAGGACAAGCAGGCTCTCGCGCGCTACATGCAATCGGAATTCACCGACAAGCTGAAAACGCGGTTCTCGATCGTGACGGCTCCGCAGCCGAACACACTCAGGCTGCACCTAACGCTCACGGGCGCGAAAGCAAATACCCCCGTGCTCGGCACGCTTTCCCATTTCGACGTCGCGGGCGGCGTCTACAACGGCGTTCAGGCAGTCCGAGGGGGCGAAGGATCGATGACGGGATCGGTCAACTATGCGGTCGAGGTCTACGATGCAACAACGAGCCGCCTGCTGCTTGCCTATGTCAGCAAACAATTTCCGGGAGCAATGAATATCGGCGCTAGCATGGGATCGATGCAAGCTTCGATGGTGGGCGTTGAAAAAGGTGCGGACGCGCTGCTGGCCAAACTTCGCTAGTGCCGAGCACCCTCAACTAGCCCCGACCGAAGCCGTTGCCCCCGGCAGGGTCAAAAACCGGATCCTAGCCGTAGCCATCGGCGAAAAGCGTATCCGCTATCTCAGTTGGCGGCGCGTCGGCGAACACCGGAATAGATGAGCGCAGCCGCGACGACCAGCAGACCCTGGAAGAAATACTGGAACGTTTGGCTAAGCCCGAGGAAGGTGACAGCGTTCAGAACCTCGGTGAGCAGGACCGCACCCAGCAAGGTTCCGATAAACGTTCCCCGGCCGCCGGTGAGGCTGGTGCCGCCAAGGACCACAGCCGTGATGCTTGAGAGCGTATAGTTGATCCCCTGGCGTGGATCTCCGACGCCAATTTGCGTCATCAGCATGATTGCGCCGAGGCCGGTGAGCAGCGAACAGGCGATATAGCCAGCAATGAACGTCAGGTCGACACGGATGCCGGCCCTGCGCGCCGAATGCTCGTCAGAACCCACGGCACGCAGCCGCCAGCCTGCCTTTGTCTGGCGCAGCACATATTCGCCGCCGACCGCGATTGCAACCAATGCGAGGAAGGCGACCGGGAAAGGCCCCCACTGCCAATTGACCCAATCGGTGACGGTCGCGCTGATGTAGCCATCGGGATTGTCGCGCAGCAGGAAGCTCAGCCCCTGTATGGCAATATACATGGCCAACGTGGCTGCGATCGGCGTAAAATTGGCAAAGCGGATCAACAGCCCGTTGATTGTACCGGTGATGAAAGCACCGGCAAACATCAGCACGAAGCCCGCCAGCATCATGACGGAGGATTTATCGTCATTGATGAAGAAGGAGGCGACGACGACGAGGAAGCCGGCGAGCGGGCCGACGGAAAGATCGATGCCACCCATCAGCAGCGCGACGGTCTGCCCGAGGGCGATGAACCCAAGCGCCGTTGCGAGAAGAAAGATATTGTAGATGTTGTAGATCGAAAAGAAGTTGTCGTTCTGGCTGTAGACATAGAGCCCGAGCAGGATTGTGACGAGCGCAAGTGGCACAGCAGGTGCGTTGTCAGACTGCAGGAAATGACGGAATGCACTGGTCTTTTCAACAGCCTTGGAAACGCTGGCGCCTCCATGGGTACTGGCATTGACGGCAGCAGCAACGATGCGTCCTTCGGTGACGTCGTCGCCGGTCAACGTCGCAACGAGATGGCCACGCGACATGACGATGACCTTGTCACACAGCCCCTCGAGTTCGACGGCATCCGAGGAGTTGACGATGACCGGTGTGCCGCGGTCGGAGACTTCGCGCAGGATACGGTAGATTTCGAAGCGGGCACCGACATCCACGCCTTGCGTTGGCTCGTCGGCAATGATGAGGCCGGGATCGGATAGCATTGCCCGAGACATCACAACCTTCTGCTGATTGCCACCGGAAAGCGACAGGATGGGCGCCTCCAAGCCGGGTGTCTTCACCGCAAGCTCGCTGAAAATCGCGTTGACCTGCTCGAGTTCCTTTTTGCGGCTCATGACGCCGCCGACAGAGAATTTTTCGAGAGCCGAGAAGGTTGCGTTCTCGCGCACCGTGAGGCTGCTTGCCACCCCTTCCACATGCCTGTCGGATGGCATGAAGGCTGCTTCGCGCAGCAATTCGCTCTGCGTCAGCTGCCGACCACGCAGCGTGATAGTCCCTTCCGCTACATGCAACCCTGCAAGTACGCGCATGAGTTCCGGCTGGCCGTTACCAGCCACGCCGGCGACGCCGATGATCTGGCCGCGCTGCATGTTGAAACTGATGTCTGTCAGCTCCTTTGAGCTGATGCCGCTAACGGAAAGGCTGGTTTCGTCCTCTGCCCGCTGCGACTTTGGGGGAAAGGCCGATTTCAGTGTGCGCCCGACGATCATGTTGACGAGATCACCGTCGCTGATGTCCCGCACCATTTCCGCACCGCGCACCTTGCCATCGCGCAATACCGTGACACGATGGGCGATCTGCCGAAGTTCTGCCAGGCGATGGGTGATATAGATGACCGCTGTGCCGGCGCCCGCAATTTCGCGGATACGTCCGAACAACATGTCGGTCGAATCCTGGTCGAGGGAAGCCGTCGGCTCGTCGAGGATGAGAACCCGTGGCTTCAGCGCCAGGGCCTTGGCGATTTCAAGCAGATGCTTCTGCGCCACCGTCAGGCTATCGGCACGCATGACAAGCGGCACTTGAAGCCCGACCGTATCGAGAACCTCCTGGACGACCTCCTGCGGCGACCGGCCGGCAAAAACCGAAGACGGAAGCGCCACACGCAGATTTTCCATGATTGAAAGATCTTCGAGAATGGCCGGATGCTGGAAGCAGATACCGATCCCCAGCGACTTCGCAATCTCGGGTGTCAATTGCTGGAGCGGCCGACCCTCGAAGCTGATTTCGCCGTCGGTCGGACGCAACGTGCCGGAGATGATATTCATCAGCGTCGATTTGCCGGCGCCGTTCTCTCCGAGAATGGCGTGAACTTCGCCCTTGCAGAACTCGACGTTCACATCGCTGAGTGCGGGGATGGCAGAGAAATACTTGGAGATACCGGAGAGACGGATAATCACGTCTCTTGTCTCCGCCTCGACCGCTTTAACGCCTGTTTGCAACATCTGTTATCCGTCCTCGAAAACTTGCCCCGGAGAGTGTTCTCTCCGGGGAAATCCATGCCTGTTCGTCGGTTACTTGGTGACCGCCTTGGCCTGGTCTTCTGCCGAAAGTGCGGACGACAGATAGATTGAGCCAGGCAGGTCCTTGCGGCACTTGACGGGGTTCGGCGTGCCGGAGACCGAGTCTTCGAATGCGGGGGCCTTGAAGATTTCGTCCTTCGGCTTCTCTCCGCCGGTTGCAAGCGCAATGGCCCATTCTACGGCAAGCCGCACGTTGTCGTTGCCGGTCGCGACCGTGAACAGCTTGAAATCAGGGTTCTTGGCCTTGCTCTCATCGAACAGGCAACCCAGCGAATTGCCGTCGGATGTCGCCAGCGCCGGGATCGACTTGCCCTGCTTGGTGAATGTCGGCAGCGCACCTACCAGCGACGGGCCGAAGTCCGACACGATAACGTCGATCTTGGCATTCTTGGCAATTTCCGCCGTCAGAACCTTCTGGGTCAGAGCCGGATCCCAGTTGGTGACCGCGAAAGGCTGCGGGTTGACGAAGACATATTCCGGACCGAGAACGCTCTTCAGGCCCTTGAGTTCATCGAGACCCTGGCTGTTGCCTGCCGGACCGCTGAGGAACAGCAGGTTACCGCCCTTGGGGAGGATACCCTTGATCCAGTTGCCCCAGGTCACGCCATCGTTCTCGAACGACGAGCCTATGAACTTCGAATAGTTGACGCCCTCCTTGCCGCCAACGGCGACCCGGTACGGCACGATGACCTTGCCGGACTTGTAAACGCTGGTGATGGCCGGAAGCACGGCAGGGCCGGCGTCGCCGAACACGACCAGTGCGTCGATACCCTTGGCCGCCATGCCCTTGATGTCGGAAATCGACTTTTGCGTATCACCTTGGCCATCTGCATATTCATATTTGGTAATGCTCGGGCAGAGATCGACGACCTGCTTGCCCGATGCCGTCGTCACCTGACGCCAGCTATTGCCTCCGTAGCCGTCGAGCAGTGCCAACGAGGCCTTTTTCGGGCCGCACCACGAGGGCGTCTCGGCCTTGGCAAGACCCGCGCTGCCAAGCGCCATGACGGCGGCGGCAACGGAGAGCGCAAAGCCCTTCTTGAATGTCGAATGTTTCATGTTTTTCTCCTCCACAGTTTTTCGTTCAGGTCGCTTTTCTTACGTTTCTTCGCCAACGCAGCGAGTAAACACCGATGCCAAAACCCAGGGCCAGCGCCTGGATGATGGTCTGAGCCGAATACGGAACCCCCACTGACAGGGCGAATTGGCTCAATTGATTGAGAAAGAAGGCCGCGATGACAGTCGAGATCGGGAAGCCCCGGCCACCCAGCAGCGAAGTGCCTCCCAGCACGACGACCGCGACAGACGGCAGCAGAAGCGTGTCTCCCTGAAACGCGGTTGGCTCGCGGGTGATGCCGGCGATCAGGATGCCGGCCGTGCAATAGAGCAGCTGCGCGAAGACATAGGCCATCATCTGGTGGACACGAACGCGAAGTCCGGCGGCACGACCGGCCGGCGGGCTGGCCCCGATGGCCTCGAAGCGGCGCCCGACCAGTGTTTTCTTGAGCACGAACGAAACAACCACGGTGGCGGCAAGCGCGAAATACACCGCATTCGGAACCCGGAAGGTCTCACCACCGGCAATCTCCGCAAGGAGGTTCGTCGTGATCGAGGGAACCCCGCCCGACGTGGCAAAGACTGCGCCGTAAAGCAGCGCATTGACACCGATCGTCGCAATGATCGAGTTCAACCGGAAGAAGCTGACGAGGATTCCGTTCGCGAAACCTGCAATGAGGGCCATCCCGAGCGCGATCAGAACTGCCTGATAGAGCAGCGCATCGTTCTGCTGAGGATAGTGGGTGGCAACCACGACGGCAAGCGAGACGGAGCCGGGAAGTGAAAGGTCGAATCCGCCCTGCTGCACTACGAGCAGCTGCCCGAGACCGACGACCGCGATAATCGCTGCGAACGGCAGGCTTCCCGACAGCGCTCCCCAGGAGACACTCGAGGGCGCGAATACCTTGCACACGACCAGCAGCAGGACAGTCGAAAAGACGACCGTCATGAAGCTCCGCGCCATCGGGATCCGAAACAGGCTTTGCTTCTGCAAGCTGGTCGATGTCATCGAGCTTGAGTTCATCTCAGCTCACCTTTCTTGGAATCGCTCACGAAAAACACCTCTGCTGCCCGGGCGGCCTCTGGTCGTATGCTGAAAAACTCGGGCACCCGGGATACGCGGATGCGCCATGCCGGAACGACCACGCATGAGCCCACGCGCCTGACACTACCCGCGGTTACTCGTGGGCATTTACTGCCAATCCTGAATTTTGTACTTCACGCGCCTGAGCGGAAATGTGCCTATCGCTCGAAAGCACGGTCATTACCTGCAGTTTCAATTGTCCGGCGCAATTGCAGGCAGGCGAATTGTAGATTTGGTCGTCCATATCCATGCTCCTCCAAGCAACTGCAAAATAAAGTCACAGAACAAGAGACCTTCCCTTTCGAGAAAGCTACGGCTTCGATCTATTTGTTGAGGTAAGGGCACTCCTCCCAACTCCTCGCCTCCACCTTTATGCATTTTGAAGCGCGAGAAAACATCGAAGATGTCCGGATTGGATAAGGCGCATTTTCAAAGCTTGATCGCTGGAATTTCATGGAAAGAAATCAAAAACTTGGGTGCATCTCCGCCTGCGTATCGAGGCGGCACAAACCCGACCATCTGGACTGTTTCATCAATAGACTTGCCCTGGTCGGCAGCTGTCATCTCTTGCCGGCAGCCTCATAAGCCTCGATCAGCAGCTTCGAATTCTCCGGCCTAGCTTCGAGCGTGCCGTTTTCGATCTCGTAGGCGATTTCCATGACACGCTGGTTCACCGGAGCCGGCAGGCCGTGCGCTTTCAGGATGTCCACGACCCAGCCGTTGACCTCCTGGATCTCGGCACGACGCCCTTTTCGCCAGTCCTGCAACGACGTCGTCAACGTGTCGGCCTGCGAGAAGACCGTCAGCACTTCTTCGAAGATTTTGTCGACATAGCGCTCCGGGTCGTTGGTCGTGACCGGCGGCATGCCTATGATGGGCACGATCCTGGCGCCATCGGCGAGCGCCGCATGCATGGCCTCGTAGCCGGCGGCACGCATCGTCTCCAGCATGCCGGGAGTTCGTGCTGCGTCTCCGAGCGGCAGATTGATGATCGCCGAAGGAATAAGTTCGGCCGCGTTGACGATGAGCTTCATCCATTTCGCCGAACGGATATCGTCCGTGACCTCGACCGTGCCTGCATTGCGCAGCAGATCGGCAACGGCCTCGACCCTTGGCTGCGTCTGCGGATCGAGCGCGCCGAGAGCGAACCAAGAGGTGTCGTGGTCGTTCTGACGGTTGGTGACACCGGGCACCCACATGTTCGAGGCGATCTCGATCACCGCGCCGATGGTCCGCTCCCGGCCGACGATCGCAGCAATATCCTCATGGGTCATGCCATTCTGCAGGCCGACAACCAGACCGTCTGGCGCAAGGACCGGCTCAATGAGCTGGCAGGCCCACTTCGTATCGTAGGCCTTGACCACCAGGAAGACGACATCGAAGGGTTCCTTGATTTCCGCTACCTGGCAAAGATGCAATGCCGGAACTTTGGCATTGATCGTTCGCGTCGGCAGGTTGACGGTGATGCCATGCTCGCGGATTGCGGTCACGTGATCCGGCCACTGTTCGATGAAGGTAACGTCCAGGCCCGCAAGCGCGAAATCTGCGCCGATGGAAGCGCCTTGCGCGCCCGTACCCAGAAACGCGATCCTCGGACCGCCCTTTTTATCCCAGCTCATGCGGTATCTCCTTCGGGTATGATCGCGCCCGGTCGTCAGCGCATGTGAGAGAGTTCATTAGCCTCGTCTCAGGGGTCAGGGGATGTAGTCGACCTGATAACGGTCCGTGCGGACCCCCTCGAGCTCGTTTCTGACCTGCAGGTGGGCCGGATGCTCCGCGTATCCCTTCAGATCGGCCTCGCTTTCGAATTCGGAATACAGCACCACGTCGCAGGCGTAGGAAATCCGGCTGATATCGATGCCGATCTCCAGCGTCCGCAAGCCCGGGACCTTCCCGACCAGACCCTCGAACTTGCGCTTGACCTTCCAAGCCGCCTCTTGCTTTTCCGCGGCAGTGACACCGCGGACGTTCCACATGACGATATGTTTGATCATCGTTTCTGTTTCCCGGGTCAGCTTGACGACGCAGACGCGCCTGCTGGCCTTGCGCCCTCATAGGCGCGAGACAGCAACTGATGGAGACCATCCTTTTCCAATGTGCGCGGGTTCCAGTAGGCATTGGACATAGCCTGCTCGAGCGCCGCATCGATCCCGTCGCCGGGCATGCCCAGTGACTTGAGGGCCATATCCGCACCGAGACCAGAGGCGAGATCGAACAAGCCCGTCGCCGCATCGTCAGCGCCGAGCGCTCTGGCAATCCGCGCCATCGCTTCCGGTACCGCTGGCGCGTTGTAGGCGACGGCGTGCGGCAGGACAGCGGTGTGCATTGGCGCATGCGGTAGGTTGAACATGCCGCCGAGGGTGTGGCAAAGCTTGTGGTGGAGCGCCATGCCGACGGAACCCAGGCAGACGCCGCAAAGCCACGCTCCGTATAGCGCATCGGCTCTTGAGTCGGCATCTTCCGGGTTTTTGGCGATAACCGGCAGGGCGCGCGAGAATGCCGCGATCCCCTGCTCGGCCAACAGCGAAATGATCGGATTGGTTTCGCGCGCGTACAGTGCCTCGACCGCATGGGCCACGGCATTGAGGCCTGAAGTGACGGACATTGAGACCGGCAGTGTTAGGGTAAGGTCGATGTCGTAGACGATCACCTCAGGCAGAATGCGCGGGTCTGACTTGGTGACCTTTCGACCATTCTCCGTTTCGCCAAGGATCGGCGTCGCCTCGGAGCCGGCATAGGTGGTCGGCACCACGATCTGCGGAATATCGGTGCGAAAGGCGATGGCCTTTCCGAGCCCCGTCGTCGATCCGCCGCCGATTGCCAGCACCGCGTTGGCCTTCAGCCGCTCAACTTCACGCATCGCATCGACGGTCACGTCGACTGGCGTGTGCATTTGCGCCTTCGTGTAGATGCCGGCAAAACGCGGTCCGAGATGATCGGCCACGGCCCGCGCCTGTTCGGCCTGCTCCGGCGTCGACAGAACGAGTACCTTGTCGGCTGACAGACGGTCCGCCTCTTCTCCAAGCCTTGCGATCGTGCCGTGCCCGAAGATCACGCGCCCGGGATTGGCGTTATAGGTGAAGGCCTGCATCGCTATGCCTCCAGCTTCTGCTGCGGCGTGACCAGCACGAAGTCACAAGTCACGGCCTCGAACGGATTGTCGAAGCCGAGCTCGGCAGCGCGCTTCGGATCGTCCAGCTTGCCGAAATCGGCAATCAGGTCTTCCTTCACCCCGAAAACCGCATCAGAATGAAGGTAGGGGCAATCCGGCGTGAAGATATGCGTTGTGATGGGCTCGAAGCCGGCAGCCCCGACGATGAAGTGGATGTGGGCTGGCCTGAACGGATGGCGCCCCATCTGGCCGAGCAGCTTGCCAACAGGGCCGTCATCGGGGATCGGATAGAATTTTGGCCGCACCGACTTGAACCAGTATGACCCGTCGGCATCCGTCTTGAAGATGCCGCGCAGATTCATCTCGGGCTGCAGGCCCTTCTGCTGGACATCATAGAAGCCCTCGTCGTTGGCTTGCCAGACATCGAGCATCGCGCCGGCGATCGGCTTTCCGTCGGTATCGGTAACGCGCCCCCGCACCAGCAGCGGTTCGCCCTTGCCATCCAGACAGATATTGGCGCCATTCTCGTATTGCGGTGCGTCCATGACATGAAACGGACCGAGCACTGTAGTCTCAGTCGCCCCGGATGGCTTGCGGTTGTTGATCGCATCGACCAGCATGGAAACGCCAAGAATGTCGGAAAGCAGGATAAACTCCTGCCTCCATTCGTTGCAGATCTGGCCGGTTTCGGTCAGGAAATCGATGGCCATGCCCCATTCCTGCTGATTGGGCTCCACCTCCTTGACGAATGCATGCAGGTGGCGGATTGCTGCGCTCATGACCTCGCGCAGACGCGGATCGGTTTTACCGGCCATCCGTGCCAGGACCACCTCGACCGAGCTCTCCTCGGAGAAGTATCCGCTCTCGGCGTCGTGTTTCGTCTGCTGGTCAATCATTTCCGTTGTCCTTTCCCATGAGCCCCGCGGCACGATCCGGTCGCATCCGTGAAGATTTGGCCGTTCCCTGATCGCCGCCGCGCGAGGCGGCGGTCAGTTGTTCAGGAGAGTGATCTTGATGCTCTTGGTTGCGTCCTTGCCGAAGCTGAAAGCATCGACGGCGTCCGTCAGCGCATAGTCGTGGGTCTGGATCGGCGAAAGATCGATCCCCGTGCGTTCGAGAAAACGGATTGCTGCAGGCCACACGCCCGGCGAACCGATGCATCCCCTGACGGTCAGGTTCTTCATCTGGATCTGGCCGATGACGACCGGCACCTTGCGCCCGATATTGATCCCGACCATCGACATGCGGCCGTCTTCCCGTGCGTAGTCGAATGCCGCAGCCAGCGATGCATCGTGACCGGATGCCTCGACAACCAGGTCGGCGCCGTGACCGCCGGTCATTTCGCGGATACGGTCAGCAGCTCCCCCATCGGACGGATCAAGCGCGGCGTCTGCCCCGAGCCTCAGGGCCACGTCGCGGCGGGCAGCCAGCGGGTCGACCACGATGACGCGTGCGCCCATGCCGATGGCAGCCGCTGCGGACACGAGGCCGATAGTGCCGCCGCCAGAAACGACTACGGTCTCGCTGGCATTGGTGCCGCCGGAGCGCAGCACCGCGTAAAAGCCGCATGTAAAGGGCTCAATCAGCGCCGCCTTCTTGTCATCGACGGCTTCCGGCAGCTTGTGCAGCCATTCCGGATTGACGTTGAAGAATTCGCGATCGGCGCCGCTCATCGAAAATCCAAAGTGATGAAGGCGGTCCGGCGTGCGAACCACGCATTCGCCGACGACGCGGTCGCCGACCTTGAAGCCGGTGACGTTGCGCCCGACCTCGACGATCTCGCCACTCCACTCGTGACCCGGCGTCACCGGATAGGAGATCGGGATGATGTATCGTCCTGCGAGCAACTCGTAGTCCGAGTGACAAATGCCGACAGCGCGCGTGCGGACGAGCACTTCGTTGGCAGAAACCTCCGGCATCGCCACATCGACGATTGCCGGCCTGTCAGGGGCCTCGAATACCAAAGCTTTCATGACACTCTCCCTGTCAAAGTTGCTCGACGACGCCGGAGCGTGCGGAGCGGATAATCGCTTCGAGAAGCGCGATGTTGTTGATCATCTCCTCGCCGCTGATCGGATATGGATCGGTGCCGCGCACGGCTCGGGCAAAAGCTCGCAGGTTGTCACGAACCGGCTCGGCCGGTGCGACTTCGCGCACGGTGATGGGCTTGCCCTTCCAACCCTCGGTAACGATCCAGCCGTCCGGCGACTCGACGTGCGCCTTGTCGCGTACCTCGATCCAACCCAACGTCCCGAACACCGCGAACCGCGAGATGAAGGGTGTGGCCAGCGTCGCGGACACATAGGCTGAACCGCCGTTTTCGAAGCGGATATGGGCGCTCATCGTATCCCCCTGCGGGATCTCCGAAGCGAGGTTCTCGCAGATGACACGGACATCTTTTGCGGGCCCCATCAGCTTCACCGATAGGTCGGTCAGATGGATGCCGGTTGCCGTCATGCCACCGGCAGGCGCCTGCTCCGCGTTCAGCCGCCAGTTCGACGGATCGAGCGTGAGGAACTTGTCGTGGCTGAAATTGGACTCGATCTGCAGCAGACGACCGAGCTTGCCGCTATTTGCCGCCTCGAGGATCTCGGCAATCGGCGGCTCGAAACGACGCTCGTGGCCCATACCGAGAACCAGCCCGGCATCCCGGCACAACGCCACAGAGGTTTCGGCATCCTTCCTGGTCATCGCCAGCGGCTTTTCGCAGAACACGTGCTTGCCGGCAGCCACTGCCTCGGCAATCTGCTTCTGGTGTAGGGAGTGGGGCGTTGCGAGGACAACAGCCTCGATGTCGGGATCAGCCAGCGCATCGGCGAGATCCGGGGAGAATTGCAGGCCCATTTCGCCGGCGAAGCTTTCTGCCTCCGGGCTCGGATCGACAGCACGAACGAAGTGCATTTCCGCACCCCCGGCATTGACCAGTGTCGCCATCTTCTTGCCCCACCAGCCGAGGCCGACGATGGCCGCAAGCACCGGCTTGTTTTCGATCATTGTCATCTGTTGTCCACCCGCTTGCTGAAGGGATGGATATTCACCGACTTCCAGACGCCGGCTGCCGTGAACGGATCGGCCTTGTTGAAAGCCACGATCTCTTCGATGGTGTCTGCCTCAAACAGGAACAGCGAACCGATCATCGTTTCGTTGTCATCGGCGAGGAGAGGCCCCGAAATGATTGTCTTGGTCTTTGCGGCCCCGAGATAGGCCTTGTGCGCTTCATAGTTGGCAAGCCGCTTTTCCACGGCGCCCGGATGGTCCAGGCAGTGAACGATATAGTGCATGACAAAACCTCTTCGTTGTTCAGGCGATCGAATAGCCGCCGTCTATCATCGGAAATTGACCCATAACGCGGCCGATGGCTTCGGCAGTTACCAATGCGACCGCCTCCTAAATGCGGCCGCCGAAATCCAATGGTCAGTGCTCCGGTCAAGCCTTCATGTTGACGAGTATCTTCATGTGGGACGCATTGGGATCGAGCAGCGCCTCGAAGCCCTTTTCGACGACGTCGTCCGGAGAAATCTGCGCGGTGACGATCTGCTCGACCGGAAAGATGCCGGAACCAATCATCTGCGCGATCCTTGGCCAGATCGTCACTGGGTAGCACCAGGTCGCCTCGACGGTGATGTCCTTCAGGGCCCAAAGCATCGCATCGATAGCCGCCGGCTTGACGTGCAGACCAACCTGCACGACCGTACCCTGACGCTTGACGGCCCTGGCACAGAGGTTAAGCGAAGCCTCCGCCCCGACACATTCGAGCGCCACGTCGACGCCGACGCCTTCCTCGGTGTGCTCGCGGAACAGCGCCTCGGCATCCACTTCGCGCGGATCGAAGACGATCGCTTCCGGCACCAGCTTCTTGGCAAGGGCGCGGCGGTTCGGGTTTAGTTCGGAAACGAAAATGGTCGTCGCACCGGCTGCCCGCGTCGCAAGCAGCACCAGCGCACCAATCGGGCCGACGCCGGAGACCAGCACAGTGCTGCCTGCCTCCACGCCGCCACGATCGACGCCGTAGAGAGCAACCGCTGCAGGCTCGATCATGGCTGCCTGCACATCGCTGACGCTGTCCGGCACCGGAAAGACATTGTAGCTGTTGACGACCGCCTGTTCCCCCATGCCGCCCCATTCCCAGGACAGGCCGAAGCAGGCCATTTTCTCGCTGAGATGATACAGTCCCCGGCGACCGTAATAGTCGTCGCGGGGCGAGATCAGCGGCTGGATCGAGACGCGCGATCCCGGCGCGACGTGCGTCACGTTCTTGCCGACAGCCAGGACCCGGGCAGACAGTTCGTGCCCGAGGATCTGCGGCAGGACCGCGCCGGAATAGACGTGCGGCGTGCTCGGCGTGACGATCGGTCCGGCAATATATTCATGCAGATCGGTTCCACAGATGCCGCAAACCAGCGGCTCGATGAGAACCATGTCATCGCCCAGCGGCCCGGACGGAGCGGGTACGTCTTCGACGCGAATGTCTTTCTTCGAATAGTATCGAACGGCTTTCATACGGAAATCCTTTCCAGTGGGGGCGGCGTTGAGGTAATCTCTCGAGGAGCTCTCGCTGCCAGCATTCAGGTGGGAGCAGCGGGTGGCGGCCGCACCTCCCGATATCATCAGATCAGAACCATTCCTCCGTCCACCATCACCGTCTGCCCGGTGATGTAGTCGGATCCGGCCGAAGCCAGGAATGTGGTAACGCCGGCGATATCCTTCGGCACGGACACACGCCCAAGCAAGATCGACTGCGAGAATTCGTTGATGGCCTGATCCGGCTGGGATGTCAGGCCATGCTCCATGAACTCCCGGTCCAGCTGCTGCCAGAGTTCCGTCGCAACAACGCCCGGACCAAAACAGTTGACCGTGATTTTGTGCTCTGCAAGTGCCCTTGCTGCGGCCTGCGTGATGGCCACCACCGCGAACTTCGATGCGCAATAATGCGCAAACAAGGGATAGCCCTGCTTACCTGCGATAGAGGCTGTGTTGATGATTTTACCGCCTGTACCTTGGGCTATCATCGTCTTGGCAGCCTCTTGCGTGCCGATCAGAACACCGAGACCATTGACCTTCATGATGCGGTTGAAATCGTCTTCGGTGACATCGAGGAAGGGGCATGTCTGGCTGATGCCGGCATTGTTGAACATCACGTCCAGCCGGCCGAAATGCGATACGGTCCGGGCAATCAATTCCTTGACACTCGAGCGGTCCGAAACGTCCACGGCAACACCGAGCGCATCGCCGCCTTCGGACCTGATAGTGGCAGCAACGGCATCAGCGGTGGCTGCCACAAGGTCTGCAATGACGACTTTCGCGCCCTTGGATGCCAGGTCGCCGGCAATACCGGCGCCGATGCCCCTGCCGGAACCCGTGACGATAACGACCCTGCCCTCTAGCGATTCAGTCATCCAATCCTCCTCCTCCAGTCCCGAATATCGACGACAGGCAACGGTGCCGCATTACCGAAGTAAAGCGCGCCAATTTGCAAAATTGTCGGTTCGTGTTCCTCCCGGGAACGGCTGACCATCCTGTCACGAAGCTAGTGGATAAACACGATGTCCGACAAACCTATATTTGTCCGGATTGGATATTTTCTGCCAAGCATTCCATCCCGACTTCGTCCTATTAATTTCTCCGGGAGGACGGAGACAGTTTATGCGGTCGAATGCCGAGCATCGGTCGACACGCACGTTCCCCCCGCAGGCAAGGGATCGGCAAACCGGCGCTGCTGGTCGTCGGGAATAAGGGAGAGGTCGATGAGCGAGAGATTTACAGTAGGCTGGGCAGGCATAGGTAAAATGGGTGCCCCGATGAGCCGCCGCGTTCTCGATGCCGGCTATGCCTTGCACGTCTACGAGCCCTTGCCCGAAAACCGCGCCACCATCGTTGCCGAGGGCGCCAATGTGGCGCATTCGCTTGAAGATCTGGCAGCCGCTTCCGACGTCATCGTCCTGACAATCCCGAACGATGCCGTTCTGCGGGAGCTCGTTTTCTCGCCGGGTGGCCTGGCCACCACGATGAAGACCGGACAGATCCTGGTCGAAATGAGCACGGTGTCGCCGGCAATTTCTACGGAAGTCAACGAGGCAATGTCGGCGCTTGGCGTTTCCTACCTGCGCGCACCCGTTTCCGGCAGCACCGCGACCGCATCGTCCGGAACTCTGTCAGTCATGGCCTCGGGGCCTGAGGAGGCCTACAAACGCGTGGAGCCGATGTTCGAGTGCTTTGCGTCCCGCCGCTTTTATGTCGGCGAGGCCGAGGAGGCACGCTACCTCAAACTCGTGCTCAATGCTCTCGTCGGCGCAACGTCAGCGCTGCTCGGGGAGGCCCTCACCCTCGGGTTGAAGGGAAATCTCACGGTCGAGACAATGCTTTCGGTGATTTGCGAGAGCGCCGTCGCCTCACCGCTGATCGCCTACAAGCGGGACTTGCTGGTCAACCGCAATTTCGACCCGGCGTTTTCCGTATCCCAGATGATGAAGGATTTCGACCTCATCCTGGATGCGGCAAGAGCCGATCACACTCCGATGTATCTGGCATCGATGATCCGCCAGCAATACGAGGCGGCCTACGCCGGCGGCCAGGCCGACAAGGACTTCTTCGTGCTGTTCGAGCAATCGGAACGCCTCGCCGGACTTGCTCCCCCTTCCGAAAAATAGCCATCCGGCATTGGTTCCGAACTGCACCGATCCTAGCCAAAAGGATCAGGTAGAGCTACGACCATATGTCATGACGCGACGGGCGGGAGGGCCGACGTGAACGAATACGAAATGCTGCGCGTGATCGAATTTCTGGAAAGGACCCGCAGGCCTTTCCAGGACGTCGTCGTCGGTTTTGACGAAGATCCTGTCTGGAGGATCGTCATGTATCTCATCAAGTCCCACATCCACAGCCAGACGGTGTCGATCTCGACGCTGGGCCAGGAATCCGGACTGCCCTATGCCACGTCCATGCGTCTGATAAACCGGCTCGTCGACAGCGGATATATTCTCAAGGTCGCCAAGGGAACGACGGGCAAGAGCTTTGCGCTGCAGCCGAGCGACAGCTTGCTGAAAGCGTTCCAGGTCTATGCCGGCAAGACCAAGTCCCTGCTTGCGCAGACGCTCGGCCTCAGAAGCGGCGAGCAGGAGGACGACTACTATTTTGGCGGCACCCCTCTCGGCTCACACATCATTCCACCGATGCGGCTCATGCAGAAACGTGCCGAATCCCAAATCGAACTGCGTTTCCTGCTCAACAATGACAATTATTTCTCTGCGATGCGCAACATGTGGGCCGATTTCCGCAATAACCTTGCCTCCCGGAAGAGCTTCGATCTCCTGTCGCTTCCGGATCTGTACAACAGGGCCCTGGAAAACCGGAAGAAGAGAGTCTCCGAATACGATGTGATCGCCATCAACATGCCATGGCTCGGCGAGTTCGTCGAAAAGGATATCATTCGCCCAATCGACGCACTGGTCCAGAAGACCGGCATCAATCCCCTCGATTTTCACCCGTCCATCTGGTCGACGGCGAGATGGGACGGGCAGGATTATGGCGTTCCCGGCTACTGCACGGTCGAGATTCTGGCGGCGCGCAAGGACCTGTTTGCCGATGCAGGCCTAGATTTCCCGCGCAATTTCGAGGACGTCATCGCGGCCGGGCGCCATTTTCACGCGCCGAACCACGGCATGTACGGTGCAGTGTGGGACGGTGCGCGCGGCATGCCGATCGCTTCAAGCTTCATGTTTTTCCTCGGCGCCTGCGGCCAGCCGACAATCTCGCTTAGAAAGACCCGTGCCGGCTTTACCCTGGAAGGTGTCGATCTCGAACAGTTGCACTGCACGATTTCCTCCGATTCCGGTTTGGCGGCCCTGGATTTCATGCGCCGGCTGATCGAGATTTCACCGCCGGATATCCTCAACATGGCTTGGGATCGGACGCTCGACGTGTTCATGACCGGCAAGGCCAGTCTCGGTTATTTCTGGACGATGCGCACCGCGCGTTTCGAATACGATGTCCATTCCGTGGTCAAGAGACGGGTCGAATATCTGCCCCAGCCCGCTGGTCCCGGCGGCACGCGCGCCTCGCCCATCGGCGGGTTTCTATTCTGCATTCCAACCAACCTGCCGGAAGAGCGGGTTGAGCTTGCCGCCGACGCCATCGCCTGGATGGCATCGCGCGAGGCGATGAAGGCTCACGTCAAGAACGGCTTTCCCATCGCGCCGCGTTTTTCCGTCAGCGCCGACCCCGAGGCGGCGGCGAGCTCGCCAATCGTCAGGTTCGTCGACCAGCTGGCAAAAAAGAACCTTCTGCACACCTGGCAGCGACCAAATATCCCTCAGTATACGGCGATAGAGCGGATCCTCGGCGAAGAGATCCACAACGCCCTGTCGGGGGTCAAACCCGACAGGGTGGCACTCGATGACGCTGCAAGACAGATAGACCTGCAGCTCCGTGCAAGCCCTGGAAGTCGCCGCTGAAAAGCGTTTGCCGCACCGATCCATGGCGAGGAGGGACATGGACAGACTCACACGGCAGTCCCTCATGCATTTGAGCAAACTGAAACACTAGAAGCAGGGCATCATGGCTCACCGGACCGCCAAAAAGCGGTAAAATATCATGATTTACATCGAGTTAACTTGATTTTGAGGTTGAGTGCGCCACGAATGTCGCGTGTGATGAGACCGCCGGCCAACGCGAGGCGATTACACGCTTCAGGCCGTGGCGCCAGGGAAGATCTCAAAGCCTGTGTCGATGACAACCGGACGGGTGCATCGCTCCGGCGATTCCAGGATAGCCTCGATCGCCTTCTTGCCGATCATGAAACGGTTCGAGCGCAGCGTCGAGAGTGGCTGCGGCAGTTCGCGGCCGATTTCGAGACCGTTGAAGCCGAAGATCGCCATGTCGTCGGGCAGGGAAATGCCGGCGCTCAGGCAATGAAAAACGCCCCCCACGGCCATGTCGTCATTGGAATAAACCGTCACGTCGATTTCGGCAGACGCCGCACAAAGATGCCTGGTCTGCTCGCGACCGGTGCCGACCGAGCTCGGACCATCCGCAATCGCATGCGCCTCGATCGACAGGCCAGCCTCAGCCAAGGCTTCCCTTAGCCCATCGTAGCGAAGCCGCGCGCGGCGGTCCGCCGCCCAGTCATGGCCCACATAGCCGAAATGACGGTAGCCTCGCGCGATCAGATGCTGCCCTATCGCGTAACCCGCCCGGCGGTGCGACATGCCAACTGCGATGTCGATCGGCGCACTGTCGATATCCATCAATTCGACAACGCGCACGCCGCTCTGATCCAGCATCCGTCGCGTCGCCATGGTGTGATCGAATCCTGCAATAAGGATCGCAGCAGGCTTCCAGGCCAGAAGGCCACGCACCATCACCTCTTCCCGGTCGATGTCATATTCCGTGGTGCTGATGACGGCCTGGAAATCCGAGGATTTCAGAGCCTCGTGCACGCCCTGGATGACTTCCGGAAAGACGATATTCGACAGCGAGGGAATGACCACGCCAATCAGATGGGAGTTAAGCGACGCAAGCGAACCTGCGATCCGGTTCGGCACATATCCAAGCGCCCGTACGGTTTCCATGACCTTTTCGCGTGTCGCGTCGGCGACCAGCGACTGGTTGCGCATGATGCGGGATACGGTCGATTCGCTCACATCGGCCCGCAGCGCAACTTCACGCAGGGTGATCTTGGACTTCCTGTCGGGAAGGCGGCGCCGTGTTGTCATTATGCGGATTCCCGTTTCGGCCATGGTCAGGATTGGCCAATCGAGCGACCATCAAGCTCCTTGTTCGCACGGTATTTGGCCGAGGCTAAAAATGCAAATCAGCCCCGGCCGGATTAATTCAGCGCTTCACATAATTCTTCCACGGGTGCGCTTCCCGGAAACCGAGGACATCGCGAGCCTTGCGGTTGGAAATCGGCGCTTCGTCTCTTCCCATCTCACGCTTTACAGGAGTTTGCGGGCAGTATTTGGCAAGGAACTCCGAAGTCGGCAGGTCTGCGGTAATGGTGTCGTTGACCGCATTGAAGACCTGATAGCCGAGGCCGTCCTTCTCGATGCAAAGATGGACAATCTCGCCGAGATCGCGGGCATCGATGTAGCTCCAGGCGTTACGTTTGCGCGACATTGGGTTGTCGAGGTAGGCCGGGAAATTGGAATACTCATGCGGCTCGATGACGTTGCCGATGCGCAGGGCGTAAATGTCGGCGTTGTAGCGCATCGAAAATGCCCGTGCCGTCTTTTCGTTGACGACCTTCGACAGGCCGTAGCTGTCCATCGGGTCGCTGTCGTAGTCTTCTTCCAGCGGGAAACTGTGAAAATCCTTGTCGCCTTCGGCAAAGCAGACGCCGTAAGTGGTCTCGCTCGATGCGATGATGACCTTGCGGACACCCAGCTTCATGGCCGCCTCGATGACGTTGTAGGTTCCAACGACATTGGCCGAAAACGTCTTGTTGTCCGGCTCGATCATGACGCGGGGAATGGCGGCAAAATGAACGACAGCATCGGGGGCAGACGGTGGGGCGCCATCGTCGTAGCCGTCAAACCCGAAGTGCGTGGTCAACGCGTTGAAGACCTGGCCGCTATCGGTGATGTCGGTAATCAGCGTATTAACGCCCGGCAGGTCGAGAGGCTTCAGGTCGACATTGAGAATGGAATATCCCTTTTCCAGCAGATGGGGAACGGCGTGACGACCGGCCTTCCCCGTACCGCCTGTAAACACAATGCGTTTGGTCATTTTGTAGATCTCCTTTTCGTTGAAAAATGTGCGCCGAAACCAATTCGTCAAGCTGTCGCGGCGAGCATGATGCGCTCCTGCGTCGCCTCGCTGCGCTCGATCTTGCCGGTGATGCGGCCCTCCTTCAGCACGACGATTCGGTCGCTGATGGCCAGGATCTCTGGCAAGTCGGAGGAGACGACGATGATTGCAATCCCCTGCTTTGCAAGGCTGTTGAGAAGCGTGTGAACCTCGGATTTCGCACCGATGTCGATGCCGCGCGTTGGCTCGTCGACAATCAGGATACGAGGATGTCGCGCCACCCATTTGGCGATGACCACCTTCTGCTGGTTTCCCCCGGAAAGATTCAGCACCTTCTGCTCCGTCGACGGCGTCTTGATACCGAGAGAGCGGATGAACGCAGCGCAGGCACTGGTCTCCCGCTTCTGGTTGACGACATCCAGCGTACAATAGTCGGACAGATGCGTGAGACTGAAATTTTCACGTACCGACATGCCGAGCACGAGCCCAAGTTCCTTTCGGTCTTCAGAAACGAAGCCGATACCGAGATCGATGGCATCAGCGGGATCTCGTATCGTCACTGTCGCGCCTTCTATTATCACATCGCCGACGCGCGGACGCCAGCCAAAGATCATCTCCATGATTTCCGTACGACCGGACCCGACGAGCCCGAAGAAGCCCAAAATCTCGCCTTTGTGCAGGTCGAAAGAAATATCCTCCACCTTGGCACCATGCGCGGTCCTGCTCTTCAGGCCCAGTCCGCGGACGGAAAGCAGGATGTCGGATGTGGCGTAGGACTGATGCTCGCCGAACAGTTGCGACAGGTCGCGATCGACCATCTTGCGCACCAGCAACTCACGGGTCATTTCGGCAATCGGCCGCGTATCGACCGTCTGGCCGTCGCGCAAGACCGTGACCCGGTCGGCAATCTCGAAAATCTCGTCCATGCGATGCGAGATGTAGACGATACCGATCTGCTGCGCGACGAGCTTGCGGACGATCCGCATCAGGGTGGACGCTTCGTGATGGCTGAGCGATGCGGTCGGCTCGTCCATGATGATCAATTTCGAGCGATACGAGATCGCCCGCGCGATCTCGACCATCTGTTTCTGGCCGATGCTGAGATTGCCGACACGCGTCGTCGGCTCGATGGTCATCTCCAGTTCGGCGAGGACGGCCCGTGTTTCGGCATTCATCCTGCGCGTATCGATGAGACCGCCGGGGCCGAGAGGCTCGCGGGCCAGAAAAATGTTTTCGGCCACGGTGAGATTATTCACCACCGCAAGCTCCTGATAGATGATGCTGATGCCCAGCGACCGTGCGTGGACCGGATCGCTGATCGTCACCTCATGCCCCTCGACGCGGATCGAGCCGCCCGGATCGGCGCGGTAGACACCCGTCATGATCTTCATCAGGGTACTTTTTCCCGCGCCGTTTTCTCCGGCGAGCACATGGACCTCGCCGCTGCTCAGCGAGAGATCGACGTTTTTGAGTGCGTGGACACCGGGAAAAGTCTTCGAGATGCCGCGCATTTCGAGAAAAGGCGTCATGATAATCTCCACATCAGGATGCTGCCGACGGCGCCGGTTCCGGCGCCGTCGGCCTTGACGCCTACTTCGTGTAGCTGCCGAGATTGGAGGCGTTGACAACAGTCACGCCGGTGTCGATATCCTTGCTTTCAGTCTCCGTACCCTTGATCTGGGCGACCAGGTGCTCGACGGCAAGCTTGCCCATGGTGACAGGACGCTGGACCATGATGCCGGCAATGTAGCCGTTTTTGACACCCTTGATCGTGTCGGGCAGGTCGTCGAAGGCGTAGACCTTAACGCCCGCCTTGCGATCGGAGAATTCCTGCTCTGCCAGGACCTTGGCAGCGGCGGGGCCGCCGACTTGGCTGACGCCGATAATGCCGGCCAGCTTGGGGTTTCCGCGCAGCAACGCCTCCGTCACCGAGACGGCCTTTGCGAGGTCGTCTTCGGTGCCCTCGGTAGCGACAACCTTGATCTCGGGAAACGCCTTCAGCGCTTCCTTGACGCCGTCGATCCGCTCGTTGAGATTGGAGGCGCCGAGCTGGCCGGTGACGATGGCAACCTCGCCCTTGCCGCCGAGCGCTTCGCCCATGGATTTGCCCATGGTGACGCCCGCCTGCTTGTTGATCGTGCCGATATACATGCTGCGGCCGCTCTTGGCGCTGTCGCTATCGAAGGTCAGGACCTTGATGCCGGCCGCCATGGCCTGCTTGATGATCCCCTCCACCGACTTCGGTTCGTTGACCGAGACGGCGATACCGCTGACGTGGCGAGCAATGAGATCCTCTATGATTTTGACCTGTGTCGACCCTTGGGTGTTCTGCGGAACAACCCACTGATAATCGACTCCTGCAGCCTTGGCCGCTTCCTGCGCGCCCTTGTTACAGTCGTCGAAAAACGGCACCGCCACTTTTGGCACCACAGCGATGGTAATGTCCTGAGCCACCGCGCCGCCGACCGCCGTCATCGATAACAATGCTGCAAACACTGCTTTTTTGAACTCGTTCATCTTTCCTTCTCCTCCTCACCCGTACGTCCTCCGCCGGGGATCTCCATTGAAACTTGCAGCCTCCGCGTTATCCGCGACCTCCCGAGAGCCGATTTCTCAAAACGTCCAGGCTCACGGCAATGAGGATCACCCCGCCCGTGATGGCCTGCTGGGCATAGGTATTGATGTTGAGCAGCACAACGCCATTGGCGATGACGCCGACAAGCGCTGCGCCGATGACGGCCCCGGAGACGCTGCCAACCCCACCGGCAAGGCTGGCTCCGCCGATTGCGGCAGCAGCGATCACATCGAGCTCCGATCCAAAGCCGGACGCAGGTTCGGCGGACAGGTATCTGGAAAATGCAATGACGCCGGCTGCCGCCGCGATGGTTGAAGACAGCACGTAGACGGCCAGTTTCACCCGATCTACCTTCACACCGCTCAGGCGCGCCGCATTTTCGTTTCCACCTGTCGCGTAGATATGCCGACCGAAGCGCGTGCGGCGCATGATCAGCGCGAATATTGCCATGAGGACCAGCATGATCACGACGGGCACCGGCACCGGGCCGAGATAGCCCTGGCCGAGAATGGAGAAAGCATCGGGCGGCGTCGGCGTGACAGGAACCCCGTGGGTGATCATGTACATAAGGCCACGCCCGATGCTGAGGGTTCCAAGCGTCGCGATGAATGGCGGCAGCCCGATCATGGTGATCAGTGCGCCATTGATAAACCCGAACGCCACGCCGACCGAAAGGCCGGCAGCGACACTGCCGCCGGTCGAAAAACCGGCTTCGAAGCACAGGGCGGTCACCAGCGAGGCGAGACCCATTGCCGAGCCGACCGATAGATCGATGCCGCCGGTGATGATGACCATAACCATGCCGATGCTCATGATCGCCGTCAGCGAGAATGCGCGAAATACGCCCATCAGATTATTGGTCGTCAGGAAATACGGCGTGTACAGGCTGATGAGCGCGCCGACGACCACGAGGGCGACGAGCACGTTGACCTCTCGCACATGACGCAATTTTGCCAACTGGGCAAGAAAGCCCGATGACGAGTTACGGGGCGACGGTTCGTCATTGACGAGTCCGGACATGAAATCTCCTCCCTATCGCCGCTGCTCGCGTGAGCTGTCAGCATATCCGTTGTCTATCGTCACCACAGATCGCAACCTCCAGATGCTTTCGGCGGTGATGGGGTACGCAAGGCCAGCTATTCAAAGACTACCTTGAAATGTTATGGCAGCGCTGCCATAACTTCTGCCAATTCCGCCATCTGTCAAGCTCGTTTTCGATTTTATGTAAGATGGAACGAATTTATCAGTGTTATGCGGTCAAGATGGAAGTGTGCTCAGTCATTCCCCGCGTCTGCAAGTGCATTAAACGCACAGAATTTCTCTGTTGAATGGCAGCGCTGTTAATCAGCATGTCGGCTATTAACTGACTGCATCCCTACTGGCGAAAGGTCGCCAGCCATCCGAGGCCTTCGATCGTGCCGCGTGCCGGACGGTACTCGCAGCCGACAAAACCGTCATATCCCAGCCGATCGAGTTCACGCAGGACGGTAAAGTCATCGAGCTCTCCCGTTCCAGGCTCGTGGCGGAGGGGTACCGATGCGATCTGAACGTGGCCTATGATGGGCATCATCGTTCGCAGCCCAGAGAGCACATCGCCATGGATGATCTGGCGATGGTAGATATCGAACTGTAATTTCAGGTTTGGATAGCCAAGATCTGCGATCAAATCCGCTGCGAAATTGAAATTATTGAGGAAATATCCGGGCATGTCGCGCCCATTGATCGGCTCCAGAACAATATCCAGCCCGGTCTCGCCCGCCTTGTCGCATGCGTAGGCGATTGACTGGCGATACGCGGCGACGGCGGCCGGGTCCGACCGCTCGGCCAGACCGCTCATCACGTGCAACCGCTTCACGCCTGTTGCCGCAGCATATCTGAGCGCTGTCTCGACAGACGCGCGGAATTCATCTTTCCGCTCTGGCAGCGCTGCGAGACCTCTCTCGCCCGATGCCCAATCGCCCGGCGGCAAATTGAAAAGCGCTTGCGAGAGCTTGAGTCGATGCAATCGCTCGGCGACATCGGCTGGGTCGAAATCGTATGGGAACAGATACTCCACCGCATCGAATCCGGCCGCAGCAGCAGCAGCGAACCTGTCGAGGAAGCCGACTTCTGTGAACATCATGGTCAAATTGGCCGCAAAACGTGGCATATCAGGCCTCCAGCCCTGGAAGATCGAGCCCCGTTAGGTTCGCGATCATACGCGCGATCGATGCATCGTCGTCGCGCCCCATGCCGGCGGCAGCCGTCATGACGAACATCTGCAGGGCAGTCGATGCTATGGGCGTGGGAAATTTGAGATTGCGGGCGATATCCGAGACGATGCCGAGATCCTTGGTGAAGATATCGACAGCACTGCGCGGACGGTAATCGCCCTCCAGGATATGCGGAACCCTGTTCTCGAACATCCAGGAATTGCCGGCGGAGGCCGAGATCACCTCGTAAACCTTGGCAATATCCAGGTCCATGGCCTTCGCGAAGGTCACGGCCTCGCAGGCAGCGGCGATATGCACGCCGGCCAGCAACTGGTTGACGATCTTGAATGCTGCACCGACCCCTGCGGCCTCGCCGAGTTCGTAGACCTTGGTGGCAATGCAATCGAGGGCAGCACGTGCCGAGGCGAAGGCCTCTGGCGCACCGGATGCCATGATCGTCAGCTCACCAGCGGCAGCACGCATGGCGCCGCCGCTGATCGGGGCATCGATGTAAAGTAAATCAAGAGCTTGGGCGCGACGCTCAAAATCCCGCGCAGCCTCCGGCGACATGGTGGCACAAGACAAAACGGTGCCGCGCTTGCCCATTTCGGTCACCGCGCCATTCTCACCGAATAGGACGGCATCGGTCTGCGCCGCGTTGACCACGACCGAAATCACGATCTGCGCGTCCCGCCCGGCATCGATCGGCAGTCCTGCAACCCTGCCGCCGAGCGCCTCGAACCGCGCCATCGCGTCCACACTGACATCGCAGCCGACGACATCGAAGCCGCCGCGAAGAAGAGAGGCCGCTATCCCGAACCCCATGGATCCCAACCCGATCACGCAGGCAGTCTGTTGAGGTTTTGTCGTCATCTGAGCTTCCTTGCCGAATGGAGTGCGGCCGATACCGCAGGATTAAACACGCGCTTGTGCTCGTCAAATTCAAATGATAGCGTTGCCATAAACACAGTTAGCGCGCGTCGGAAAAGCAATGCAAGGGCTTTTTGCGCTGAAGCAACAACAGGGTCGAGCGCGAAAGGGACGGCGCGGAGGAAATTCGATGCTACCGTCGGATGTATCCTCGCTTACACCCTGGGGGCAGCATACCGGCTGGAAAAATGAGGAACGAACGTGCTGATAGGCGCAATTGCGGACGACATTACCGGCGCTACCGATCTCTGCCTGATGCTTTCGCGCGCGGGTCTGCGAACGGTGCAGCGCATCGGCGTACCCGCGCCGGGTGAAAAGTTCGCCGATGCCGATGCTGTCGTTGTTGCCCTGAAGTCACGATCGATTCCAGCCGATGAGGCGGTTGATATGTCTTGCGCCGCAGCCCGGGCCCTGCTTGCTGCGGGGGCGGAAAAGTTTCTATTCAAATACTGCTCGACCTTCGACAGCACGGACGAGGGTAATATCGGGCCGGTCACCGAAGCGCTGATGACGCTCCTCGATGTCGATTTCACAATCGCCTGTCCATCTTTTCCGGCAGCGGGCCGGACCGTTTACAAAGGCCACCTGTTCGTCGGAGATCAGCTGCTGTCGGACAGCCCCCTGAAAGATCATCCGCTGAACCCGATGACCGATGCAAATATCGTGCGGGTGTTGGGCCGTCAGACGTCGCTGGCCGTAGGACTGGTCGATATCAATATCGTAAGGTCCGGACAGGACGCGATATCAGGGGCCTTCGCAGCAGAAAAAGCAGCCGGGCGCCGGATCGTGATCGTGGACACCCTTGCAGACACCGATCTGCATGCCATCGGACAAGCGTGTGCGGAGATGCGGCTTGTAACAGGCGGCTCAGGCATCGGCTTGGGCCTTGCGGAAGATCTCGTTACCAAGGGCCGCGTCGCACGCCGGCAGGAACAAGTGCAAATGGCGGCGCCAGCGGGTCGGGCAGCCATTCTGGCAGGATCCTGCTCGGTCGCAACCCGCGGCCAGATCGAGGCGGCGCGACACAGCGGCATGCCGACGCTAGCGCTCGATGTAAACGCAATTTCGGACGGGAGGCAGACGGCTTCGGAGATAGCAGACTGGGCTCTTGCGCAGGACAGCTCTGCGCCGGTGCTTATCTATTCGAGCGCAGATCCGGCCGCCCTTGCAGACATTCAGGCATCGATGGGCAGGCACCAGTCCGGCGCATTGGTCGAAACGACGCTGGCCGAAGTCGCAAACCATTTGAAGAACAGAGGATTTACGAAGTTTCTGGTTGCCGGTGGCGAAACATCCGGTGCTATCGTTGCTGGGCTGCAGGTGGCGATGCTCGAGATCGGGCCGGAGATCGATCCCGGCGTCCCCTGGACCCGCAGCATCAACGGCCCGGACTTGGCATTGGCGCTGAAATCGGGAAACTTCGGTGCCGAGGATTTCTTTCTGAAGGCTTGGCATCTGTTACGAGCGGAGCACGGGAATGCGTGAGATCAACAAAGCGCGCGACGAAATCTGCCGCGTCGGCGCCTCGCTGTTCAATCGCGGCCTGACAGCCGGCTCAAGCGGAAACATCTCGGTGCGCCTTGCCGATGGCGGATGGTTGATGACGCCGACGAACGCCTCGCTGGGAAACCTCGAGCCAGATCGGCTTTCACATTTCGACGCATCCGGCCAGCTCTTGTCGGGAGACAAGCCGACCAAGGAGGCCTTCTTGCATTTTTCAATGTATGATGAACGGTCAGAAGCGGCAGCCGTCGTCCACCTGCATTCGAGCCATGCCACAGCCGTCAGCATCCTTGCCGACGTCGATCCCAACGATGTGCTTCCAGCGCTGACGGCATATTATGTGATGCGCATCGGCCGCTTGCCGCTGGTGCCCTATTTCGCGCCGGGAGATCCGGAATTGGCGCACGCCGTAAAGGCGCTGGCCGGCAAGCATCACGCGGTGCTTCTGGCAAATCACGGTCCTGTCGTCGCCGGAACTTCGCTTGCCAACGCCCAGTATGCCACCGAGGAGCTTGAGGAAACAGCCAAGCTGTTCCTGATGCTGCAAAACCACGTGTTGCGCGCGCTGACGCCGCAGCAGATAGACGAGCTGCGCAGCAAATTCAATTTGTCATGATCGCCGACCATTTACGTTCAGGGAGAGAGTAAAATGAGCAATACCACTGAGACCATCGGGTTTGTCGGCACCGGGCTGATGGGCCATGGCATGGCAAAGAATATCGTTGAAAAGGGCTACGCGCTGCAGGTCGTCGCCCATCGAAACCGGGTGCCGGTCGACGATCTGGTTTCAAGGGGAGCCACCGAGGCAAAGTCTCTCGATGAACTGGCCCGTCACTCCACCATCGTCTTTCTTTGCCTGACCGGCTCGCCGGAAGTTGCCGCTGCCGTCGCGGCCATGAAACCGGGCCTTGCCGCAGGGACCGTTATCGTCGATTGCTCGACCGGCGAGCCCACGGTGACACAGACGCTGGCCGCAGAGATGGCCGAGATCGGCGTTCTCTACGCCGACGCCCCCTTGAGCCGCACGCCGAAAGAAGCGTGGGCGGGTACTCTCGATTGCATGGTCGGCGCCGATGCGGCGGTTTTTGAGCGCATCAAGCCGGTGATCTCGACATGGGCGGGCAAGATCGTCCACATCGGCGGCGTCGCCGACGGCCATCGGATGAAGCTCCTGAACAATTTCATCTCGCTCGGCTATGCCGCGCTCTATTCCGAGGCCCTGGCGCTGTCGAAAAAAGTTGGCATCTCCATAGAAACATTCGACCAGGTGATCCGCGGCGGACGCATGGATTGCGGCTTCTATCAGACTTTCATGGGCTATGCTCTGGAAGGCAACCGCGAAGCCCACAAGTTCACCCTCAGCAATGCCTACAAAGACATGCGCTACGTGGAATCGATGGCAAATGCGGCGACAGTCACCACCACAATGTCGAGCGCGGTGAAGAACTCATTCGCCGTGGCGATGGCGAATGGCGGTGCCGGAGCAGAAGACTACGTTCCGCACCTCACCGACTTCATAGCCAAGGCAAACGGCGCCAGCTAAGCCTGAAATGACAATGCTTCGGCGGCCGTGTGGTCGCCGGGCACTTGCTGGCGACGACGGGGTTAGTCGAGGCCATCGATAAACGCCAGGATCTCCGCCTCGGAGACGACGTCGGCATATTTTGCGTTCATATCGAAAAGATTGGCCTCGTGCGGAGCCGGATGACGGTCGCCACAGGCGTCGCGCACCACCGTCGTGATGAAGCCATGCGACATGGCATCCACGCAGGAAGCGCGCACGCAGCCGCTGGTGGTCAGCCCGGTGAGGATGACGTTGTCGACCCCCATCGCGGTCAGCATCGGCGCCAGAGACGTGCCGAAGAACGCGCTCGGATACTGCTTCGTCACAACAAACTCGTCAGCCCGTGGCTCAAGCCCCTTCGGCCAGGCGCCGAGAGGGTTGCCTGCGGTAAAGCTCGCCAGCGGCTTGGCCTTCTGGAAAAACCGGCCGCCATCCAGACCGCTCGAATGCAGGACGACGCCGGTCAGGATGACGGGAAGGTTCTTCTCATGCGCTGCGGCACGGATGCGCAGGGCACTTTCCAGCGCCGCATCGACACCTGCGAATAGCGGGCTGTCAGGCTCGAAATAGGCCTGGACGAAATCGACCAGCACCAGGGCAGGCTTCCTGCCGAAGCCGATGCGGTTGTCATAGGCTTTGGCATAGTTCGCACGCAGGTCGGCTTCGCTCACGGACGGCTCCCTCGAAATTCATGGACGGTCTCGACGACAGGGGCTTTCGGACTCAGGACTGCGGCAATCCGGTCGGCATGGGCGAGAAGATGGCTGTCGGCAAAACGCGGCGCGATCACTGTCACCCCGATCGGCAGCGACAGCCCGCCGGGAGATGCCGGCGGCGGCACTGGAATATTCACGCAGGGCACGCCGAGCAGCGTCCACGAGGCATTGAACACGGGATCGCCGGGTTTGCGGCCGACGGGTGCAAACCCGGCAGCGCTCGGCGCGATCACCACATCGTAGTTGGCTGCGATCTCGTCGAACGCGATCCGCGCCAGCCCCATGCCGTCATAGGCGTCTCTCAGTTCGGCAAGCGTCGTTCCATCGCGATTTTCCACCCGGTGGTGGAAATCGTCATGCAGGGCGGCGCCATGTCGACGGGCAAGATTGCGAAACGCCGCCTGGCCTTCGCGATGCAGAATGACCCGGTGATAGCGATCGAGCGCTTCGAAGGCCGGCGGAAGTTCGAGCTCATGGACCTGATGACCGGCCTGTCGCAGGCTGTCGGCGGCCGATGTCATTGCCCGCAGGCTTTTGTCCTGCAGGCGGTCATGGTAGGGGCCGGTGGTCACGGCCATCCTCAACGCATCCGGGCGACTTTCCGGCCCGAGAGGTTCGTCCAGACCGAAGACATTCGCCAGCAATGCGAGGTCCGCAACCGAACGGCCATACCAGCCCACAGTGTCAAAGCTGATGGAATAGAGCCTCACACCCTCCCGGCTGACACGACCGTAGCTCGGCTTGAAGGCGTAGACGCCGCAGAAGGAAGCCGGGCGAATGGTCGAGCCGCCGGTCTGCGTGGCAAGCGCCAACGGCACGTGGAAGTCGGCGACGGCTGCCGCAGAACCGGCAGACGAACCGCCGGAGGTGCGTGCGAGATCGTACGGATTGCCGGTTTTGGCATCCTGCCCGGCGGCGGCAAATTCCGTCGTGTCGGTCTTGCCGAGCACGATTGCACCTTCCGCGCGCAGCAGATCGACGGCCGCAGCATCCGCCGCAGGCTGGAAACCACCATAAAGCGGCGAGTTGTAGGTCGTCGGCAGGTCGTGGGTGTCGAACACATCCTTGACAGCAATCGGCAGGCCATGCAGCCGGCCACGCTTTTCCCTCGGCAAGGCATCCAGACGGGCGGCCTCGGCCAGTGCCTGCGGATTGACGGCGAGCCAGGCCTGCACATCGCCATCCCGCAGGCGGATGCGCTCAAGGCACGCTTCCACCACATCGCTAGCGCTCAACTTGTCATCGGCCAGCATCGCCAGCAAATCCGTGGCAGTCAGCTGGTTCGGCAGGGGCACAGACGGCGTTTCAGCGCTCATATCGCCAGTCCCGGCGGCATCATGTCGTGGAACTCGGTCGCGCGCTGAAAAGCGGCCCCAAGGGAAAGGCACATCGCATCGGCCTGGGGCCTGCCGACGATCTGTATACCGCTCGGCAGACCGGTGCGACCGAGGCCGGATGGCAGCATCAGGGCCGGCAGGCCGGTGACGTCGAAAATCATCGTGTTTCGCGAAATCATCGACTGGAAGGTATGGGAGATCCCGTTCACATCGACGGTCAGCCCATCGAGCACGCCAGCCTCGCCACCGATGCCGGGCGTAACGACCAGATCGACGTCGGCCATGGCGTCGAGGAAGCCGCTTTGTGCCTCGGCGCGCGTCTGGAGCGCCCGCCCGTAATCGACCGCAGAATAGGCAAGGCCGTTCTTCAGCCTGTGGACGAGGCCGGCATCGAACATCTCCGCCCGATCGAGACGGGGAAAATGCAGCGTTGCCAGTTCGCTCTGGAGGATGACCCAGCCGGCCTCATTCCAGGGGGCGATATCGATGGCAGGCAGCGGAATGCAAATGCATCCGAGCCTCTCCATCGTCGCCAGCGCAGCCTCCCAATTGGCAAGAACGGCGTCGTCGACAACATCCGTGAACCAGTTGACGGGCACGCCGATGCGAAGGCCCTCGAAAGTCTCTTCCGCCAGAATGGCAGCACATTGCGCAGCCAGGGCTGGCTCCGGCTGGGCGGTGATGAAAGGCAATACGCGGGCGATGTCCCTTGCGGAGCGGGCCATCGGACCGACATGGTCGAGTGTCCAGGACAGGGGCGCGACACCTTTTCGGGACACGCGGTCCCGGCTCGGCTTCAGGCCCGTCGTGCCACACCAGCAGGATGGGACCCGGATTGATCCACCGGTGTCCGTGCCGAGCGCCAGCGGCATCAGACGCGCGGCCAGTGCTGCAGCGGATCCCGTCGACGATCCACCCGTCCAGCGGCTTTGATCCCACGGATTGCGCACCGTACCGAAGCGCGGGTTGTGCGGTGAACCGGTGGCGAACTCGGTGGTCGCCGTCATGGCAAAGGGAATGGCGCCGGCGCCACGCAAGGCGGCCACGACATCGGCATCGGCCGGTGCGACGCGATCGCCGGTAAAATGGGAGCCGGATGTGGTGATGGTATCCGCGACATCGATGATGTCCTTGACGCTGAACGGAATGCCTTCCAGCGGCCGCGCCGTTCCATTGCGCCAACGCTCGTCGCTTTCACAGGCGGCCTTTTCAGCCTGCGGTACGAAGCGAAGGATAGCCTCGCCACCTGCGGTGCAGGATCGCGACGCACTGATAAGCGAGCGCAGGGCGTGCGAAGGCAACAGTCTCCCTCCGGCATACGCTGAAAGAAGCGCGTCTACGCCGGCGGTCCTTATTTGCAAATCTTCGATCGCGGGCTCGACATCCAGGCTTGGCAACGGCTTGCCTGGGGGTGCAAAGCGGGCGTAGGGGCGATCTGCAAGGCCGGGGTCGACCAGCGTCAGTGGATCCAGGAGGTCGCGGGGGCCGACAAGCGGTGCTGCGGCCCCGGCATCTGGCAGAAGGAGATGCACCTTATTCGGCCGCAATCTGGCTCGGCATGCGCGACGCCATCAGCGGCTGGATGCGCTCGCCAAACTTGTCGAGACCGACCAGGAAGTCGTCGAAGGTCAGCATGATGCCCTTTGTCCCGGGAACGCTGCCAGCTTCCTCCAGCATCCGGGCGACGCTGGCATAAGAGCCTACCAGGGTCCCCATGTTGAAATTGACTGCGCCTTCCGGCAGGTTGATGTGCTTGGCGGTCGAGTTGCTGTCGGCAGTCGCATCCTTGCTGCCCTGGTCCGCCATCCATGCGAGGGCGTCGACATCCGCCCCTTCGCGGTAGCTCTCCCACTTTGCCTTCGCCAGCTCGTCGGTCTCTTCGGCGATCACCATGAACAGCACGTAGGCGCCGACATCGCGGCCGGTCTTGGCAGCGGCTTCAACCAGCTTTGCATTGTTCGGCGCATAGGCGGTCGGCGTGTTGATGCCCGAGCCCATGACGAAGTTGTAGTCGGCGTATTCCGCTGCGAATTCCATCCCGCGCGGACTCTGACCTGCTGCAACGATCTCGATCTTGTTCGCCGGCATCGGCTTCATCATGCAATCCTTCATGGTGAAGTGCTTGCCTTCGAAGGAGCATTCGCCCTTGGCCCAGAGCTCTTTCATGATGTGGACGTATTCGGTCGAATAATCGTAGCGGTAGCCGAAATAGTCATTTCCCGGCCACATGCCCATCTGGTCATATTCCGCCATCTGCCAGCCCGACACGATATTGACACCGAAACGGCCGGGCGCCACGCTGTCGATCGTCGTCGCCATGCGCGCGACAATGGCCGGCGGCAGAGTCAGCACGGCAGTCGAGGCAAACAGCTTGATGCGCTTGGTGACAGCCGCCAGGCTGGCCATAAGCGTGAAGCTCTCAAGATTGTAATCCCAGAACTCGGCCTTGCCGCCGAAGCCTCTCAGCTTGATCATCGAGAGAGCAAACTCGAGCCCGTATCCCTCTGCTTTCTGGACGATCTGCTTGTTGAGCTCGAAGCTCGGCATGTAATGCGGCGAGGTAGTGGAGATCAGCCAGCCATTGTTTCCGATGGGAATGAAAACACCGATATCCATGTGGTTCCCCTTTTATCTGATGGACATGCAAGGCAGTATGTACGAACTAATGCAAAATTTTTCGGGCCTGTAAAGCCAAAAATGACGCATCTTTAGGCGCGCCTATTTATTAATCAAACGGCTGATTTGCACGCAGAAGTTTGGCGCCGGGAAATTATTCAAACGGCGAATGACGAGGCAAAAAGCCAATCAGAAAGGCAATTACAGGCGGAATGGGCAGACGAATCATGGCGCCGGCAAAGGCGGGAACCATTCACGCGGCTGTCAGCCTCAGCTCTCGGCGCGCAGTGTCGTGGTGAAGGTAAAGCGCTCTGCCGGCAGAACCTGGAAAGCATATTCCAGCAGGCGGCGACCGGAGCCGTAGTAGCGGCGCGTGACGACGAGCGCGAGATCGCCCGTGCTGACGCCAAGCTTGCCGGCGATCACCCCATCGAGCGCGATAGGCTTGATTTCCTGCTGGATTTCCTGGATTTTTTCGCCGGTAAACTGTTCGATGTAGTGAAAAATAGCACTTCTGGCGACCGTGATGTCCTTCACGGCGCCGGCAAGCCTGGAATCGACGTAGACCTCGTTCCACGAAAACGGCCTGCTGCGATTTCCGGGATAACGGATACCGGCCATGTGGAAGAACTTTCGGCCAGGCCGGCAACCCAGCTCGATCGCAAGTTTCCCCTGCGCCGAGACCTCCTCCTTCGTGTCGATCACAAATTCGGTCTCGGCGGCGATTTCAAAAAGTTCGGAGCGCGAGTGGGCGATGAAGCGTTTGCGTTCCGGGTCGAAGCCGGCCTCAACACGCGTGCCTACGCCCTTGCGCGCCGAAAGACGCCCCTTGTTGCGCAGGGTCCCGATTGCCTGACGTACGGTCTGGCGACTGACGCCCAGCGCTGCGGCAATCTCGTTCTCTGTCGGCAAAAGGGTGCCGACCGGGTAGTCGCCATTGCTGATGCGAGACTCCAGGTGATGGGCGACCTGCAGATAGAGCGGCGCCGTATCCAGCTCCGGCTTCCAATGATTGCTTTTCTGATCCAAGCACCCCACCCCTTGCCAGCTAAAATCACCGGCACATCTCCGTTGTAAAGGTTTCAATCGTCTTTCCCGGCGAAAGGCAATCGAATTTCAGCATGTCCGCAAACGCATCCTGACCCGCTTGTGCCAGCAAAGCAAATCTATTAGTACGTACATATCCCAGCTATAATTTCCCAGGATATTGAGACGCATGTCGGACCTGATTGCCGGAGAGGCCACGCAAACGCGCCGAGCTTCTTCGCTGATGCAAACCCTTGTGGCGGCAACGCTGATCCAGATCGTGGCGACCGCGAGCGTCCTTGCACTCACGGCCATTGCGCCGACGGTGGCAGCAGATCTCGATATCGGCGCCTACTGGATCGGCTATCAGATCAGCCTGATCTATGCCTCTGGCATGTTCTCCTCTGCAATCGCCGGCACGCTGGTCCAGCGCTTCGGGCCGATCCGAATTGAACAGGCTGCTCTTGTCTGCTGCGTGATCGGTTTTGCCGGCATTGCCACCGCCAGTATTCCACTGATCGTCATTGCGTCGCTTTTTATCGGCATCGGCTACGGCCTGAACAATCCGGCATCTTCCGAAATGCTGAGCCGAGTCACCCCGCAGAACAAGCGGAACATCGTATTTTCGCTGAAGCAATCCGGCGTCCCGCTGGGCGGCATCCTCGCAAGCTTCGCCTTCCCCTATCTCTCCCGCTATGTCGACTGGAATATCGCACTGCTGATCGGGGCGGCCGCACCGCTGTTGACGATGGGGTTGCTGGCGATGACGCACGCGGCTGAACCCGTCGTAGTCAGCAAGCGCCGATCCCTGTTGCGCGGGTTGATCGAGGAACAATCGACGATCTGGCGCGACCCGCGTCTGCTGGCGCTGAGCGGCCTGGGCTTTGCCTATTCCGCCATGCAACTGTCGGTTTCCGCCTTCGCTGTGGTTACGCTTGTGCACGACGCCGGATGGTCCTTGCTGGCCGCAGGGTCCGTTGCCGCGGCCATGCAGTTCGCTGGCGCCTTCGGTCGCATCTTCTGGGGCGTGGTCGCCGATCGCATCGGCGGCGGCTTCATCACCCTGTCACTGCTTGGCCTGCTCGGCGGCGCCGGCTATGCCTTGCTCTACTGGCTGCCCGGCCTGCCACCGGTCGCGCAGGTCGCTCTTTTCGTCTGCATGGGCGGCGTGACGATTGGATGGAACGGCGTGCTGCTCGCAGAGGTGGCCCACAATGCTCCGGAAGGCAGAGTCGGCGCGATCACCGGGGGCGTTCTGGTCTACACCTTCATCGGGGTCATCGTCGGTCCGTCGTCCTTTGCCAGTCTTTATGCTTTGACCGGCCACTATGGTGCGAGCTTCATGGTCTTTTCCCTGTTCGGTTTCGGCGGCATGATCATCGCATGGCGAGCCCATCGCTCAAGCCACTGACCTGAAAATCTGTCGATATGTACTGACATACTGAAGGCAAACGCATGCGGCGCAACTCTGCTGCAGACGCTCTGCTATAGGCCGGTGATTGGCTTTAATGTGCAATTGAACACGATTCAAGCGCCTATCTGGCATGGTTTTTAGCAATCGCCGCATAAATGTGCAGTGCAAAAAAATAGGCAAAATCCGGTTGACGTTTCCTTGTGTATGTACGTACTTTAAGTTCAGATAGTTGATCGAAAGCTACGTTGTAAGACCCCGGTCAAACCGGGATCACAGAGGGGAATGTTGATCATGCGCCTGCTTTTCGTGAGTACAATGCTGGCGGTCTCCGCCTTCGCCAGCCTGTCCACAACCGCGATGGCCGACCCCATGGAGGATGCCAAGGCGATCATCACGCAGCACCGCGCCATGCCGGTATTCACGCCCCCGGGCGAACCGTTCAACGCCAAGCAGTGCATGGCCGGCAAGAAGGTTTTGTCGATCCCGATCTCGATGACCATCCCGTTCAATGTCGAATTGCAGAAGGCAATGGCATCGGCTGCAGCCGAAGTGGGCTTCACCTACACCACCTGGGACAACCAGTTGAAGATCGACCAGTGGGTGCAGGGTATCTCGCAGGCGATCAGCCAGAAATATGACGCTCTCGACCTGGCGGGCGGCCTGAACCCACAAGTTCTCGGTCCGCAACTGGGCGAAGCGCGCGCCGCCGGCCTGAAGATATCGACGACGCATTTCTACGACGTGACCCAGCCGGCAATCGACACCGTCGACTATTCCGGCAAGATCGACTTTAGCGGCGCCGGCAAGCTGCTGGCAGCCTGGGCCTATGTCCAGACCGAAGGTAAACCAAATGTACTGATCATCGGCTCCTCCGACGTCCTCCCCTCGATCCCCTTCGTCAAGTCGATCCAGGATGAACTCAAAACGCTTTGCCCGAGCTGCAAGATGAAGCATCTGGACGTGCCCGTTTCCGAATGGGCAACGAAGATCCAGTCGGGCACGCAATCCGCTCTGCTGGCCGATCCCTCGATCAACTACATCCTGCCGATCTACGACTCCATGTCGCAGTTCGTCATCCCGGCGCTCCGCATCACCGGCTCGGAAGGCAGCGTCAAGCTTGCCAGTTTCAATGGCACGCCATTCGTTCTCGACATGGTGCGCGGAGGCCAGGTGCAGATGGATGTTGGCGAAAGCCTCGGCTGGGCCGGCTATGCGGCGATCGACAACATCATGCGGATGCTGTGCGGCAAGCCTGAAGTCGCCAAGCTCAACGTGCCGCTGCTGGTCTTCGACGACACCAATATCCAGACCGCCGGCACACCTGCCAATTTCAACGACGGCTATGGCGACGCCCACCTCGACGGCTTCCGCAAACTCTGGATGATGAAGTAGGTCAACGCGAACGCAGTAGGAGCGCCTCATGGTCGAAAATGCCGTCCTCACCATGAACAACATCCGTATGCGCTTCGGCAGCTACTATGCGCTCAAGGGTGTTTCGCTGTCGATACGGCGGGGCGAGGTATTCGGCCTTCTCGGCCAGAACGGCTCCGGCAAATCCACCATGATCAAGGTGCTGGCCGGCTTTCACCAGCCGGAAGAGGGCAGCGAGGTCATCCTCTGGGGGCAGAAAATGTCTCTGCCGCTCGATCCGATGGAGATCAAGAAGCGAGGAGTAGCTTTCGTCCACCAGCACCTCGGTCTCGTGCCATCCCTGACGGTGCTCGAGAATATGCGGGTCACAGCGCTTGGCCAGAAGACGCCTTGGTTCGTCAACTGGAAGAAGGAAGCAGCCGCCATCTCCAGGCTGTTTTCCGAATTCGACCTGTCGATCGATCCGTTCCAGACGGTGGCGAACCTTGCGCCGGTGGAGCGGGCCTTTGTCGCCATCATCCGTGCGTTCGAGGACCTCAGGGCGTCCGATGCCGGCTACGGCGGCGAAGGCATCCTGGTCCTCGACGAACCGACGCCATTCCTGCCGGCCGACGACGTGCTGCGACTTTTTGCGCTGATCCGTTCCATCGTCAAGACCGGCGCCTCCGTCGTCATCGTCACGCATGATATCGACGAGGTCCGAGATATCACCGACCGTGTCGCGGTGCTGCGCGACGGAGAGCTGGTCGATATCCTCGATACCCGTACATCACAGCGGCAGTCTATCCTCGACACCATCGTCGGCTCGCGGATCGACGCGTTCGAAAAGAAGCGCATGGCCAGGACAGGCGTGCCGGCGGCGGTCAGCGTGCGCGCTATTTCCAATGGCACCACCGCACCTTTCGATTTCGAGATCAGGGAGGGCGAGACGCTGGGTGTGACTGGCCTGATCGGCTCCGGCTTTGCAGCCCTCCCCTACCTGCTCTATGGTGCGAGACGGGGCAGCGGTGAAATCACCATCGGGGGCAAATCGGCGAAGGTCAGCGCGGTGACGCCGCTTGCTGCGCAGAAGCTGGGCATCGCCTTCCTGCCCGGAGATCGCCTGGGTGCTGCCGGCATCGGCACACTGTCGGTGACAGACAATATCACGCTCCCCATGCTGGATGGCCTCACCAGGCCTTACGGACTCGATCGTCCCGGAATGACGCGTGCAGCGGCAGCGCTCGTCCAGAGTTACGACGTCAGGCCAGCCAATCCGCATCTCCCGCTCGGCTCGCTGTCCGGAGGTAATCAGCAAAAGGTGCTGCTGGCCAAATGGCTGCAGACTAAGCCGAAGCTTCTGATGCTCGACGAACCGACGCAGGGCGTCGATTTCGGCGCTCGCCAGCAGATTTTCAGGGCGCTGGACCGGGCGGCGGCGGATGGCACGGCGATACTTTGCGCCTCGACCGACAATGAACAACTCGAACAGATCTGCGACCGCATCATCGTCTTTTCGCGCGGTCGCCCGGTGATCGAACTCAAGGGCGCCGAGATCAGCCGCAAGGCAATCACCGAAGCCTGTTTCCACAGCCATGATGCGGAGGCCGCAGAATGACGACGCTGGATATGCCGACGACCAAGACCTCGATGCCGGCAAGGAGCCGCTTCACGATAAAAACCGAGGGCGAGCGCTTCGCCCTTGTGGGCGCATGGTTGCTGCTCATCGTGATTTTCGGAACGCTGATGCCGGATTCGTTCCTGAGCTGGCGAAGCTTCTCCACCCTGTTCGGCTCACAGGCCGTGCTCGTGGTGCTGACGCTTGCCATCATCATTCCGCTGACATCGGGCGATTTCGACCTGTCTGGGGCCTCGACCCTGACGATGAGCACCATGCTGATCGCCGTGCTCAACGTCAAATTCGGCTGGCCGATCGTCCCCGTGATCGTCATCGCGCTAATGAGCGGTATCGTCATCGGCGCGGTCAATGCATTCTTCGTCCTCTATTTCCGCATCCATTCGCTGATCGTCACGCTCGGTGTCGGTACGTTCGTGAACGGGCTGATCCTCTGGGTCAGCAATTCGCAGACGATATCAGGCGTCTCCATGGGCCTGGTTAAATGGGTCATCATCAACCGGCTGTTCGGCATTCCCCTCGCCTTCTTCTATGCCCTAATCATCGCCGTCATTCTTTGGTATGCGCTGGAATTCACCATTGCCGGCCGCAAGCTGCTGTTCGTCGGCCGCGGGCGCGAAGTGTCCCGGCTGAACGGCATCAATGTCGACAGGGTGCGCGCCACCTCCTTCGTGCTCTCCGGGCTGATCTCCGCCTTTGCCGGCATGCTCTATGCCGGCATGACAGGATCAGCCGATCCGCTGTCCGGCCTCAACCTTCTGCTTCCGGCGTTCGCCGCAGCATTCCTCGGCGCAACGACAATCTCGCCCGGCCGCTTCAATGCCTTCGGCGCGGTGATCAGCGTTTATTTCCTCGTGACCGGCATCACCGGCCTGACCATGCTCGGGGCGGATGCCTATGTGCAGAACCTGTTCTACGGAGGCGCCCTGGTCATCGCCGTGTCGCTCAGCCAGCTCGTGCGCAATCGCCAGCCACAGGATTTCAGCTGATGGACCTGATGAAGATCATGGCTGCCCTTGCCGAGACCTATTGGGATCGCCCGGCCGACGAGGCGGAGCTTGTGGCCATGGCCGGTGAAGCCATGCGCGACAAGACCAGCATCGCCAAGCCACTTACCGATAAGGCAGGCGCGTTGTTCAACACCGAACCAGCCCATTTCGAAGCTGTCTTGCGCGTTGAGGCCGGACGATGAGCCTCGATAACCCGACCACGCTCAAGGAGGCTGCGGAGGCGATCCTCGCCGGCCGGATTACTTCCGTCGAGATGACAACCGCCGCACTCGCCCGCGCAAAGTCCAGCCACGAGCGGCTGAACGCCTTTATCAAGATCGAGGAAGGCCCCGTGCTCGAGGCAGCCCGTGCCGCCGATGTTGCGCTTGCCGCCGGCCGGACGGTAGGGCCGCTGCATGGTGTGCCACTCGCCCACAAGGATATGTATGACCGCGCCGGCTTCGTGACCGGTTGCGGCTCGAAGATCCGCAAGGGTCATGTGGCGACCTCGACGTCCACAGTCATGCAGCGTCTGCAAGCAGCGGGTGCGCTCTCCATCGGCCGGCTCAACATGAGCGAATTCGCCATGGGACCGACGGGGCACAATTTTCACCACGGCAGGGCGCTGAACCCGATCGATGCTGCGCGGATCACCGGCGGCTCTTCCTCCGGGTCCGGATCTGCCGTTGGCGGCGGGGTGGTGCTGGCGGCTCTCGGCTCAGACACGGGCGGCTCCATCCGTCTGCCGGCCGCCTGTTGTGGCACGGTCGGGATCAAGCCGACACAGGGACGCGTCAGCCGTCATGGGGCGATGCCGCTGTCATTCTCGCAGGATTGCGTCGGCCCTCTGGCGCGCTCCGTCGCAGACGCCTACCTGCTGTTGCAGCTGATCGCCGGCCCGGACGGACACGACACGACCTGCATGGATGCAGACAAGCCCGGTGCGCTGCTTTCCGACCTGTCATCGCTGCGGATCGGAATTGCCGGCGGTCCGTTTGCCGACGGACTGGAAAGCGACGTTGCAGGCGGGATGGAGACGGCAATCAGGGCTTTGTCGCCAGATGTAGCCGGCATCGCTGCTGCACCCCTGCCCGATCTCTCCGCCATCGCTAAACTCGCCAATGCAGTGGCCATGGCAGAAGCGGGTACGGTGCATTTCGACTGGATGCGCGAGCGTCCGGAAGATTACGGCCCGCAGATCCGCATGCGACTTTCGCAGTCGCTGGCGATCCCGGCGCCGATCTATCTGCGTGCCCTGCAGATGAGGTCGGTGATGCTGAGAGAGTTTCTCGAGACAACCTTTGCCGGCATCGATGTCCTGATTGCGCCGACAATGCCGTTCATTCCACCGCTGTCCAGCGAGGTCGACGTCGGGACGAGCCCGACGATGAACGCTGTCGTCAGCGCGATGACCGCGTTCACGAGACCGTTCAGCTATCTCGGCCTGCCGGTGGTCACCGTGCCGGTTTCGATGTCCGCTGGCGGGCTACCCATTGCGCTGCAGATCGTCGCGCGTCCATGGCGCGAGGATCTGGCCGCCAGCGTCGCCCTGAGGCTCGAACGAGCAGTTGGCCTGACGGCCTTCACCGACCCATCGCTTGCGCGGCCGGCCGCCTGAGCAAAACATGCAACCCGCCGGAACGGGCGGACACCCCATGAAGGATCATACCGATGGACGCCACGACCCAGATCGAAACCATTGAAGACGTAAGCCCGCAGGTCTTTCGCGACGCAATGGCGAAGATGGGCGCGGCCGTGAACATCATCACGACGGATGGTCCGGCCGGCAAGGCAGGCTTTGCAGCGACCGCTGTCTGCAGCGTCACCGACAGCCCCGCCACCTTGCTCATCTGTCTCAACCGGACGGCGTCGGTATTCAATGCGGTCATGGGCAACAAGGCGCTCTGCGTCAATGTCCTGACCGCCGGGCACGAAGGGCTTTCAGGCCTGTTTGGCGGCAAGACCCCCGTCGAACAGCGCTTTGCCGCAGCCAACTGGCACTATGGGGTTACGGGCGCTCCGGTGCTGGAGGATGCCATGGTATCGTTCGAATGCGTGCTCACCGACATGGTCGATGTCGGCACCCACCGGGTGCTGTTCTGCTCGGTAAAGGCTATCCGCGAAAGCGCTGCGGAAAAGGCGCTGGTCTACTACAAGCGTGCCTACCACCATCTCGGCGCCTGACGATGGCAGGCCTTGCGTCAGCCCAGTTTCACTCCGTTCGCCGTCACGTAGACCGCGTATAGCGATGTTGTTCCGGTGATGAACAGCCGATTGCCTTTCGGACCGCCGAAGGTGAGGTTGGACACGCCTTCGGGGATCCGGACCTTGCCGATCAGGTTGCCGTCGGAATCGTAGACGTGAACGCCGTCACTCGCACTGGCCCAGATACGGCCCCTGCGATCGACCCTGAAGCCGTCGAACAGACCTGACGTGCACTCTGCAAAGACGCCGATATTTTCGAGCTTGCCATCGGCGGATACGGCAAGTTTACGGATATGACGCGGTCCGCCGCTGAGATGCGAAACGCCGGTGTCGGAAACGTAGAGAATGGATTCGTCCGGCGAGAATGCCAGCCCGTTCGGCTTGACGAAATCGGCGGCGACACGACGCGTTCCGGTCTGCGGATCATGGCAATAGACGTGGCAACCGCCGATCTCCTCCTCGCCATAATCACCTTCGTAATCGGTCAGGATGCCGTAGGTCGGATCGGTGAACCAGATCGTGCCATCCGACTTCACGGTCACATCGTTCGGAGAATTCAGACGCTTGCCGTCGACCTGATCGGCGATGACAGTAATCTTGCCGTCGAAATCCGTCCGGGTGACCCGTCGCGTCAGATGCTCGCAGGTCACGAGCCGACCTTCGTTGTCGACGGTATTGCCGTTGGAATTGTTCGATGGCGACCGAAATACGGAGGTCTGACCGCTGGCTTCATCGTAGCGCATCATCCGATTGTTCGGAATGTCGGAGAACACCAGGTAACGTCCGGGGGCAAACCAGGCAGGCCCCTCCAACCAGCGGCCTCCTGTCCAGAGCCGCTCAACCCGCGCATGGCCGACAAAGCAGGCCTCGAAACGAGGATCGATAACTTCAAAGCCGCTGCCTTCGATTTCACCAAACATCGTCACCTCCATCTGCATTTCGGTTATCGATATCATTTTCTCCCGTTCAGCCAAGACCCTGACGTTGTTGGCGTCAAATTAGTTTGAGACAGATAACACACGACCCTCAGAGATAGCCCTTTTGGCAATGCGCGCAGCGCGAGAGTGCGCAACTTTGCGATTGTGCGATGGTAGCGATAACTTTATTGGTGAACCTTGCTCGAAGCCGCGCGGTGTTTGGGGCAACCGATACGTATGGGGACACAGTGAAAAAACCAGCCGGGGGCAGGCCGAACGGCGCGCCGCGAGACATCCAGAAGCTGACGATGGCCGAGGTCGCCAAATATGTCGGCGTATCCGCGATGACAGTCTCGCGGGCTTTTCGGCAGGATGCCAGCGTCTCGGAGGAAACGCGCAAGCGGATCATGGATGCCGTCGATGCACTCGGCTACGTGCTTGACCAGTCGGCCGGCAGCCTGTCGTCCCGGCGCACCGGCTTCATTGCGGCGCTGGTGCCATCGATCAACAATTCCAACTTTTCCGACACCGCGCGGGGCATCACCGACGCGCTCGAAAATACCGGCCTGCAGCTGCTTCTCGGCTACACCGACTACGCGGCGGACAAGGAAGAAAAGCTTATCGAGGCGATGCTGCGCCGGCGCCCGGAAGGCATCATCCTGACCGGTGGATCGCACACGATGCGCGCGAGGCGCATGCTGGAAAATGCCAATATCCCGGTTGTCGAGACCTGGGAAATCCCGGAGAAGCCGCTCGGCCATGTCGTCGGTTTCTCGAATGGCGAGGCCATGTCGATGCTTGTGCGCGCGCTCGCCGACAAGGGTTACCGCAAGTTCGGCTATATCGGCGGCACCACGGCGCGCGACACGCGCGGCAGCCAGCGGCGCAGCGGATTCCTGAAGACGGTCGAGGAACTCGGGCTAGGACCTGGCCGCGTCATCTCCTTCGGCGTCCCGCCGATCACCATGCAGCAGGGCGCGCAGGCCATCGTCAGCATGCTCGAAAGCTGGCCCGACACGGAAGTCGTACTGTGCGTTTCCGACCTGTCGGCCTTCGGTGCGATGATGGAATGCCAGCGCCGCGGCATGCGCGTACCGGAAGACATTGCCATCGCCGGCTTCGGTGACTACGAGATCTCGTCGATCTGCCACCCGCGCATCACAACGATCAATGCCGATTGCTATGGCATCGGCAGCCAGGCGGCGGCAAAGCTGCTCGAAGCCATCCAGGGCGGAGAGCCGAAGGGCGACGAGATCACTCTCACCAGCTGCCGCGTCGTGTTGCGCGAAAGCGCCTGAGGCAAATCTAGAAGGCGATCTGCACCTTCATGGCCTTGCTTCGATCGTTCGCCGCCTCGAAGGCTGCCACCGCATCCTCGATCGGGAAAACCGCCGTCAGCAGCGGCTTCAGATCGACGCGCCCGCTGTTGATCAGATCGACCGCCAGAGCGAACTCCTCGTGGAACCGGAAGGTCCCGCGTATCTCGATTTCCTTGGCGACGATCATGTTCTGTGGCAGCGAGATGTCGCCGCCGAGGCCGAGCTGAACCAGCACGGCGCGCGGCGCCAACGCCTCCAGCCCCGCCCTGACCGCCCGTTCATTGCCGGACGCTTCGAACATCACATCGAAATAACCCTTGTCGGCACCATAGGCGGACAGATCTTGCGGGTTGGAAGCGACATTGATCGTCCGGTCAGCACCGATGGTCCGCGCCAGATTGAGAACATTGTCGACGACATCGGTGACGACGATTTCGCGGGCGCCGTGTGCCCGTGCCGCAATGATTGCGAGCGCGCCGATCGGTCCGCAGCCGGTCACCAGCACCCGCTTGCCGAGCAGCGAGCCTGCGCGGTTGACCGCATGCAGGACGACCGCGAACGGTTCGGCGAAGGCCGCTTCCTCGATGGAAACGTCGTCCTTGACCTTGTGGCACTGCCAGCCTTCCGCCACCAGTTGCTGGCGAAAGCCGCCCTGGATATGCGGCATCGGCATCGCGCTGCCGTAGAACTGCATGTTGAGGCATTGGTTCTGCTGCCCCTTGAGGCAATACCGGCAATGATTGCAAGGTCTGCTGGGCGAAACGGCGACGCGGTCGCCGACAGAGAGGCCAGTCACTCCTTCGCCGATGGCGTTGATGGTGCCGGCAATCTCATGCCCGAGGATCATCGGTTCGCGCAGCCGCACGGTGCCGAAGCCACCGTGATTGTAATAGTGCAGGTCGGAACCACAGATGCCGCCGGCCTGAATGGCAATGCCCACCTGTCCCGGCCCCGGCAATCCCGCCTGTACTTCCTCGATCCGAAGATCCTTGGCGGCGTGAATGACAAGTGCTTTCATCGTCTTACCTCAAACAATGGAGTAGGCCTCAAACAACCGGGGTGAGCAGTGTTGCGCCGGAGAAATGCGCCGCGAGATTGTCGCGAACGAGTTGGCCCATCGCCTGCCGCGTTTCCACCGTCCCGGACCCATGATGCGGATGCAGGACGATATTGTCGAGCGTCATGAAACGCGCGTCGATGTTGGGCTCGTTCCAGAACACATCGAGGCCCGCGGCCTGGATGGTTTTTTCCTGCAAGGCAGCAATCAAGGCCGCCTCATCGACGGTGGAACCCCTTGAGACATTAACAAGTATCCCTTGAGCTCCGAGGGCTGCCAGCACCGCGCCATCGACCAGATTTCGGGTAGCCTCCCCACCGGGAACGATGACCACCAGGAAATCGGCCCATTTCGCCAGCGCGATCAGGTCCGGTTCGAACGCGAAGGCAACGTCCGGGCGCTGGTTGCGGGAAAAGTATGCGATATCGCAGCCGAAGGCCGCGCCGCGCCGGGCGATGGCCTGGCCGATGCGCCCCATGCCGACGAGACCGAGCTTCTTGCCCGACACCCGCGTCACCAAAGGCATCGCGCCGTTGCGCCAGTCTCCGGCGCGCACGAACACATCTGCTTGCGCGATGCGCCTGGCTGCGGCCAGCAGCAATCCAATGGCAATATCGGCGACGTCATCGGTGAGAACATCGGGCGTATTGGTGACGCGAATGCCGCGGTCGCGGGCATAGGAAAGATCGATGGCGTCGGTGCCGACGCCGTAGCACGACACGATCTCGAGGTTCGGCAACGCCGCCATGAGTTCGGCGGAGGCGCCAAGCTCGCCCTTGGTGGCGATGGCACGAATGTCCTTGCCGACAGCCTTCAGCAGGGCCTGCCTGTCTTCGGCCTCCCACAGCCGATGGACGACATAATTTTCCTCCAGCGCCGTCATGTCCCAATCCGGATACACGCCGGTCATCAGGATATCTGCCTTCGGCATGTCTTGTCTCCCGTGAATTGTCGATTGATTATGTTATCGATAACATATAGTTCGGTTGGTCATGTCAAGGGATGATTTCTGCCCTGTCGATGCTAAACATTTCCAGATGACCGCAAGAATTGAAGGAGACGAGATGAGGAACCTGTTCGATCTGACCGGCCGGCGCGCGCTGATTACCGGGTCCAGCCAAGGCATCGGATACGCCCTGGCCGAGGGCCTCGCGAGCTATGGCGCGGAGGTGGTGATCAACGGCCGGACTTCATCGGCAGTGGCTGCCGCCGTCGAAACTCTGAGGGCAAAGGGCTTTGTTGCCCATGCATCCGTCTTCGACGTCACCAAAAAGGATGCGACGGATCAGGGCGTTGCGGAAATCGAGGCGGGCATCGGCGCCATCGACATCCTCATCAACAACGCCGGGATGCAGTTTCGCTCGCCACTGGAAGAGTTTCCGGCCGACAAGTGGGAGCTTTTGCTGGCAACAAACATTTCCAGCGTCTTCTACGTGGGCCAGGCGGTCGCCAAGGGCATGATCGCGCGCAAAGAGGGCAAGATCATCAACATCGCTTCGGTCCAGAGCGAGCTGGCAAGGCCCGATATCGCGCCCTACACCGCAACCAAGGGCGCCGTGCGCAACCTGACGAGAGGGATGTGCGCCGACTGGGCAAAGCACGGCCTGCAGATCAACGCCATTGCCCCCGGCTACTTCAAGACACCGCTGAACCAGGCGCTGGTCGACAATCCGGAGTTCACATCGTGGCTCGAAAAGCGCACGCCGGCCGGACGCTGGGGCGATGTCGAGGAACTGATCGGCGCTGCCGTGTTCCTGTCCGGCAAAAGCTCTTCCTTCGTCAACGGCCACACGCTCTATGTCGATGGCGGCATCACCACTTGCCTTTGAGGTGAGGTATCGCCTGTAGAGGCAACGACGTTGGATTGCAAAGGAGGACATGATGGATAGTGACAGGGCAAGCGTTGCAGTGATCGGCGCCGGCATCATGGGAACGGCGATCGCCACCCGCCTGCTCGAGACGGGCCATGCGACATCTGCTTTCGATCTCAATCCTGATAAAGTCGCGGCCCTCGCAGACAAGGGCGCAACTCCCGCAAAGTCTGTCCGGGCCGCCGTCGAGACGAGCGCATTCTGCATTCTCAGCCTCAACCACGCCGACATCGTGCGGTCCGTCGTGTTCGGCGAGGACGGCGTGGCTGCTGCCGCCAGTGCCGACAAACTGGTGATCGACATGTCGTCCATCGACCCCGCCGAGACGACCTCGATAGCAACCCGACTGCGAGATGAGACAGGCATGGGCTGGGTGGACTGCCCGCTGTCCGGGGGGGTGCCGGGCGCGCTATCGGGACGGCTGACGATCATGGCGGGCGGCAGCGAGACCGATTTCGAGCGGGCCCGCGTCGTCATGCAGCATCTGGCTGCCAACTATACGCTGATGGGCGGATCAGGAGCCGGCCAGACAACGAAGCTCATTAACCAGCTCTTCTGCGCAGTGCTTTTCCAGGCCGTCGCGGAGGCTGTGAAGCTCGCCGAAGCCGGCGGAGTCGATCCGGCGGCAATCCCTGCGGCGTTGGCAGGCGGCAGGGCGGACAGCCGCATTCTGCAGGAATTCATGGGCAAGTTTGCCCAGCGGGATTTCTCGCCGACCGGGCGGATCGACAATATGTTGAAAGACCTGGATTCGCTGCAGGCCTTCGCACTGAAGACGAAAATACCCCTTCCGATGACGGGCGCTGTGGTGGAGATTCACCGGCTGCTGTGTGCCGCCGGTCTCGGCAGCCGCGACTCCGCAGAGATGATCCGCCTGCTCGACGGCTTCTCCGCCGCACCGTAAATTTCCACGCCGCAGGACGTTTTCCGTCGAGAACGGATTTTCGCTTGACCGGCTATCGATGTTATCGATAACATAAAACTCTGCATACGCGTGGCTTTGGGAGGAGCATCGGTGGAAGCGAAAAAACTACTGGAGTTCCAGACGATCACCAAGACGTTTGGCGGAACCCAAGCGCTCTGTGACGTCTCCTTCGATTTGCGCGAAGGCGAGATCCTGGCCCTGCTGGGCGAAAACGGCGCCGGCAAGTCGACGCTGATCAAGACGCTCGCCGGCATCTACAAGCCCGATACCGGCGACATCCTCTTTCGTGGCGAAAGCTATCATCACCGTCCGTCGCGGCCCAACCAACGCCAGCCGGTCGCCTTCATCCACCAGGATCTCGGCTTGATCGAGTGGATGACGGTCGGCGAGAACATGGGCCTGGCGCAAGGGTTCTCCATGCGTCGCGGCGTGATCGACTGGAAGCGGACGCAGGCGCGCGCCGAGGATGCGCTGAAACTGGTGGGCTGCCACTTCGATCCGACGACCCGGGTCTCGTCCCTCAGCAGGACGGAGAAGTCCCTCGTGGCGATTGCCCGCGCCCTTGCCGTCGAAGCCGACGTCCTTGTGCTCGACGAACCCACGGCAAGCCTGCCGGCAGACGAGGTCGAGCGGCTGTTCGACGCCATCAGGCCCCTCAAGGAGCGCGGCGTCGGGATGATCTACGTCTCGCACCGGCTGGACGAGATTTTCCGCATTGCCGACCGCGTCGCCGTCCTTCGAGATGGCAAGATGGTCGGCCAGAAGGCTGTCGCCGACACGACGCCCGACGAGCTCGTAACGATGATCATCGGCCGCGCCAATCACGACCTGTTTGCCAAAAAGCCGGCCGTCGCCGGCAAGGCGATCGTCAAGGTCCGCGACCTCGCCTGCGCCGGCACCAGCCCGGTCTCTTTCGATATCCGTGAGGGCGAATTGCTCGGGCTGGTGGGATTGCGGGGCGCCGGACAGGAGTTGATCGGCCGCGCGCTGTTTGGCTGCGAGGGTTTTGCCGGCAGCGTGCTGCTGCATGACCAGACACCCGACCTGTCGAGCCCCCGAAGCGCCATGGCATCCGGAATCGGCCTGATCGCCCGCGACCGGACGGAGGAATCGGTCGCCATGCCGTTATCGGTGCGCGAAAACACCTACCTCAATCCCGGTGCATCCGGCCGGGGATTGCGGTCCTTTCTCTCCCCCCGACGCGAAGCCGATCTTGCCTCGGCCATCGGTCGTTCCGTCGGCCTGCGACCCAACGATCCCGACTTGCCTGTCGAAGCTCTATCCGGCGGCAATCAGCAGAAGGTCGTCGTCGCCCGCTGGCTGGCGACCGGGCGTAAGTTGCTGGTTGCCGAGGATCCGACCGCGGGTGTCGATGTCGGCGCCCGTGCCGATATCTACCGCCTTATCACCCAGGCGCTGGATGCCGGGCTTGCCGTCGTCGTCGTTTCCACCGATTTCGAGGAAATCGCCCACATCTGCCACAGAGCCCTTGTCTTTTCGCGCGGCAGGATCGTCAGCGAACTGGCCGGCAATGCGCTGACGACGGAAGCGGTCATCACAGCTGCGTCCGCGTCCGAAGCCGCATGAACATTCAGGAGGAAAGCCATGCAATCCATTGAATCAACCGCGCTGGAGCCGACTAAGGGCGAAATGGCGGGATTGTCGACCAGCCAGAAGATCGGCCGGCTTATCCCCGTCTACGGACTGGTAATCCTGACCGTCGTGCTGATCCTGCTGTTCTCGCTGCTGCTGCCGGCGACTTTCCCGACACTTCTCAACGTTCGCTCCATCGTGTCGGACAAGGCGATCATCGCGCTGCTGTCGCTGGCCGCGATGATCCCGATGGCGTCGGGCCGCATAGACCTGACCGTCGGTTACGGCATCGTGCTCTGGCACATCCTTGCCATCAGTCTGCAGACCGCCTACGGCCTTCCCTGGCCAGTGGCCGTCCTCATCGTGCTGGCGCTCGGCACCATCACGGGCTTCCTGAACGGACTGCTGGTGGAGGTCGCCAAGATCGACAGCTTTATCGCGACGCTCGGAACAGGCACCGTCCTCTACGCGCTGGCGCTTTGGCACACCGGCGGCCGCCAGGTTGTCGGCGTCCTGCCGCACGGCTTTTATGCACTGAACGGAACGATGCTGTTCGGCCTGCCGATCACTGGCTTTTACGTCCTCGGCATCGCCATCTGCATGTGGGTCGTGCTCGAATACCTGCCGGTCGGGCGATATCTCTACGCAATCGGTGCCAACCCGAAGGCCGCAGCCCTCAATGGCATTCCGGTGCGCAAGTTCGTGATCGGTGCCTTCGTGACGTCGGGACTGTTGGCGGCGCTCACCGGCGTACTTCTGGCCTCGAAGCTGCGCATCGGCCAGGCGAGCGTCGGGCTCGAATATCTGCTGCCGGCCCTCGTCGGCGCCTTCCTCGGCTCGACGACGATCAAGCCCGGACGCGTCAACGTCTGGGGGACGCTCATCGGCGTCATCATCCTGGCGGTCGGGATTTCCGGCATCCAGCAATTCGGCGGCTCCTTCTTCATCGAGCCGCTCTTCAACGGGGTCACCCTGCTTATTGCCATCGGCATAGCCGGTTACGCCCAGCGCAAGCGCGGCGCCGTGAGGAGGATCACGCCCGCGCCCAAGTAGACTACGCCGGGATCAACACCGGTACATCAAAACCAAAATGGAGGAGTGAACATGAAGCGTAGAACGATGTTGCAGGCGACGGTCGCAGCGCTTGCCCTGATGACCAGCCTGCCGGCGCTTGCCGACCCTATGTCCGATGCGAAAGCGGTCGTCGACAAATATGCATCCAAGGCGAGTGCATGGGATGGCCCGACCACCGGGCCCAAGGGCGCAGCCGGCAAGTCGATCGTCATCCTTGCCGGCGACATGAAGAACGGCGGCATTCTCGGCGTCGTCAACGGCGTCCAGGAGGCGGCAGGATCGCTCGGCTGGAAAGTGACCGCGCTCGACGGCGCCGGCTCGATCGGCGGCCGGACGGCAGCCTTCGGCCAGGCGATGGCGCTGAAGCCGGATGGCATCATCATCGACGGTTTCGACGCTATCGAGCAGAAGCCGGCGATGGAGCAGGCAAAGGCTGCCGGCATTCCGATGGTTTCCTGGCATGCGGCATCGAATGTCGGTCCCGTCCCGGAAGTCGGCGTGTTCGCCAATGTCACCACCGACGCCATGGAGGTCTCCAAGGCTGCGGCCGACTGGGCATTCGTCGATGCAGGCGGCAAGCCCGGCGTCGTCATCTTCACGGACAGCACCTATGCGATTGCCATCGCCAAGGCCGACCGGATGAAGAAGGAAATCGAGAGCCTCGGCGGCACCGTGCTCGAATATGTCGATACGCCGATCGCCGAAACCTCGCAACGCATGCCGCAGCTGACGACATCGCTGCTGCAGAAATACGGGGAGAAGTGGACGCATTCGCTGGCGATCAATGACCTTTATTTCGACTTCATGGGTCCCTCGCTGGCATCGGCCGGCATCGAGGGAGACGGCAAGCCGGTGAATGTCGCCGCCGGCGACGGCTCGGAAAGCGCCTACCAGCGCATTCGCGCCAAGCAATACCAGGCAGTCACGGTGGCCGAGCCGCTCACCCTGCAGGGATGGCAACTGGTCGACGAACTAAACCGCGCCTTCGCCGGGGTCGCATGGTCCGGCTATGTTTCGCCGCTGCATGTGGTCACGACAGCCAATGTCGAATTCGACGGAGGCCCGAAGAACAGCTTCGATCCCGACAACGGCTATCGGGATCACTACAAGGCAATCTGGGGCAAATAACGTCGCCATGCGGGGCGCGGCCGATGCCTGCGCCCCGCGCTCCGGGCACAGACGGAGCCGCGCCCTCACATCAACCAATTTGGAAAAGTCGATGATCGTTCGATATGCTTTGTTCGAAGGCGAAATCCATGCCGGCAAGGAGGCCGAATTCCGTGCGTTCGTGAAAGAAAAACTGGTGCCGCTCTGGACGCAGTTCCCGGGCGCCAAGGAAGTTCGCGTCCTCGATGGCTTCGATCGCGATGAAGGGGCGCCGGTCTATGCAATGGCCCTTGCAGTTCGCTACCCCGACATGGATGCCGTTGATGCCGCACTTCGCTCGGATGTCCGCTACCAAAGCCGCGAGGTCAGTGGCGAACTTCTGAAGATGTTCACAGGCCGGGTACACCACCACCTGTTTACCGCAAACGATTATGCGCCAGCGGGCCTTTGAGCTAACATGACACATACCGCATCGTTTACAGGATGAAAGCATGATGGATGGCCGGGTTGCAGTTGTCACGGGCGCAGGTTCAGGGATCGGAAGAGCGGTAGCGCTGGCGCTCCTGGGGGATGGCTACGTCGTTGCGCTCGCCGGTCGCCGTGCGGAGCCGCTGGAAGAAACAGCCTCTCTGGCCATGGCGGGCATACCGTTGATCGTTCCGACAGATGTCACCGACCCGGCGTCGGTCGACGCGCTCTTTGCCGAACTGGAGGCTAAGGCAGGGCGGCTGGACGTGCTGTTCAACAATGCCGGCGTGGGTGCGCCCACGACGAATTTCGGCGACGTGACGTTCGAGCAATGGCAAGCCGTCATTTCCGTCAACATCAACGGAATGTTTCTCTGTGCCAACCGGGCCTACCGCATGATGCGCGACCAGACGCCACGGGGCGGACGCATCATCAACAACGGCTCGATCTCGGCCCACACGCCGCGGCCAGGCTCAGCACCCTATACGGCCTCCAAGCACGCTGTGACCGGCCTCACCAAATCGATCAGCCTCGACGGGCGCATCCACAACATCGTTGCCTCGCAGATCGATATCGGCAACGCCGCCACGGATATGACGACGCGCATGGCCAAGGGCGTGCCACAGGCGGATGGCACGATTGCTGTCGAACCCACCATGGACGTCGCAACCGTGGGTGCCACCGTCCTCAATATGGCGAAAATGAGCCTCGACGCCAACGTCCAGTTCATCACCATCATGGCCTCGAGCATGCCGTTCATAGGGCGGGGATAAGGCTCGGAACCCTCCGCACCTGGGTCGATGGTGACGGGATACGACTGCCAGCAAAAAAGATGGCGCCATGTTTTCACACAGGGCGCCATCGTGTTTTAGGTTGGTAATCTCGGGAGACCTAGCGCGCGGCGATTTGCTTCAGGAGCTTGCAGAGAGCAGCCAGACCGGGATCGGCATTTCCGGCTCCGAAGGTCTTGCAGCGGGTGAGGACGAGCTTCTGCTGAGTGGGCGACATCCCCTGGTACGCGATAGCAGCGCGTCGGGTTGCCGCCCGACCGCCCAGACCCGAGCCTACACCTGCATTGTTGCCAGATCCAAGACCAGTCCCGCTGGTGTTGCCGCCGCCGATGGATCCGGTGCTGCCACCGCCGGTGGATCCGTTGCCGCCGCCGCCAGTGGATCCATTGCCGCCGCCGCCGGATCCACCAATTGACGCTCCGACACCCGCGCTGACGCCATTGCCGCCTCCAACCGACGCACCGACACCAGCATTGACACCGCTTGACCCACCAATCGAGGCAGTTGCTCCCGCGTTCACGCCTTGCGCACCACCGATCGATGCTCCGGCTCCGGCATTAACACCATTGGAACCGCCTACATTTGCGCCGACACCGGCATTCACACCGGTGGAGCCGCCGACGTTCGCACCGACGCCGGCATTAATGCCGCCGACGGAAGCGCCCACGCCGACGCCCAGTCCACGACCTCCGCCGAGTGATACCCCGCCGCCGAGGCCAAGGCCTCCGCGGTTGGAGCCGCCCTGTTGGGCCTGTACGGATACCACAGTTGCCGCAGATAGAAGAACGGCAAGCGAAATGCTCTTTCTGAGATTCTGCATGATTATCATCCTCGTTGGTTTAGCCCGTGACTGATGTCACTGGCGGGACTAGGTCGAGGAGCGCGCGCTTCCTGTTGAAACGGACTGATAGCGGGTGCTATCGATCCGTCACAATGTAAACGTGTTATGCATTACTAATGTTTCACTCTCTTATGGACCTGAGAGCGCTTCAGTCGATCATGGTGAACTCAGCATTAACAGTCCTTCGGAACGCTCCAGAGTGGGACGTTCTCAACACTTGGCCCTCGCGGCTCCTCTGTGGCGGTTGCCCCAGATACCGCCAGCTTTCCGGCCGTCATAACGTAGCACTGGTCGAAGACGCCCGACGGCGGCTTTGCGTGCGTGGCAAGGATGACCGTTTTTCCTGTCGCCAGATTGCAGAGATCCTCGAAAAACGCGCGCTCTGTCTCCGGATCGAGATTGGACGTCGGTTCGTCCAAAACGAGGATTTGAGCTTTCGAGAGAAGCGCGCGCGCAAGACACAGGCGACGCGCCTGTCCGGCGGACAGTGTCCAGCCCTTTTCGCCGACATAGCCATCCAGCTGGTCTGGCAGCCGCCGGACGACGTCGCCGAGGCGGACCGCGTCGAGCATGTGCCAGAGACGCTCGCTGCTTGCGCCGGGATCGCCCATCAGCAGATTGTCTCGCAGGCTTCCCATGAAGACTTGCGTATCCTGGGTCAGAAGCGCGATGCGCCGATGCAGTTCGTCCTGCCTCAGCCAACGAAGATCGACATCGCCGAGTGTGATCGTGCCAGCCTGCGGATCGAAGAGGCGAAGCAGCAGCGCCATCAACGTCGACTTGCCGGAGCCGCTGGCACCGAGGATCACGACGCGGGACCCTGTGGCGACCTTAAAACTGACATCCACCAGGATCGTCCTGTCGGCATGATGCCCGAAACGCACGCGGTGGAAGGCGATGTCGTTGCCTTCCGGCATTGCCACCGGTCGCCCGGGATCAACCACCGCAGGCGGGCTGTCGGCGACTGCCCGTATCTGTTCGGCCGCAGCAATAGAGGAGCTCAGGCGCGAGACGCTGCGAACGATTGCACCGGTCGCCTCGAAGCTTGCAAGCGTCGCCAGCAGCAGACCGACCAGCAGCGGGCCGCCGATATCGCCACGCTGAAAGCTCTGGATGCCGAACCACAGCACGCCGACCAGCGCCGTGCCGGCCAGAAGCTGGACCATGGCGCTGGCAATGCTTCCCCGTAACGCGAGACGCCGCCGCGCCGATCCCACGGCGTTCGCGGCATCGTCGAACTGCTTCTCTGCCATGGCGATCTGGTCGAAGACGATGAAGTCCGCCAGCCCGTCCATGCTTTGCAGGGCGGCGCTGCGGACTGCAGCCGATGCCGCGATCACGGACCGCCCCTGCGCCAGCGTCGCTCCAACGAGGACGGCGGGCACCGCCAGGGTCGCAGTTGCAAGCGTCACCGCATAGACCACTGCCCCCGCGGGTATGTACCAGCCGAGGATCGCACTCATCGTCGCCCCGAGCACCAGCGCCGTCAGCATCGGGCCAATGGCCACCAGAAACGCCGTGTCGAGCGTATCGATGTCGGCCGTCAGCCGGCTGACGAGGTCGCCGTGGCTGATACCGGTGTCCTTGAGCGGCATACGGGGTATCAGCCGCGAAAACAGCCAACCCCGGAGATCGGCAAGCAGCCACAGCGTTGCATCGTGACCGACGAGCTTTTCTCCATAGCGGGCGCCGATGCGGATCAATGAAAAGCCGCGGATCAGCGACGACGGCCCGAACAGGTTGAAACTCGCAGCTGCGGTCGTCAGGGCAGCCGCAGTCAGGAACCATCCGGAAACGCCAAGCAGTGCCATGCCGGCAACGAGCGTCAGCGCACCAAGGCCGAAGGCGAGGCCGAACCGCAGTGCCCGGGTGCGAAACAGCGGCAGGAAGGACATGAGGGCTATCATGCGGCATTCTCCTCGAACGCGAGCAATACCTTCGGCCTTGGCTTTACGACCGGCACGATATCGCCGCCGGCGACGCGGAATACATGGAAGAAGCGCTCGGCCACGGCGAGCGAATGGGTGGCGACCAGCAGGGTTCGACCGCGTGCAAAGACCTGCAGCGCATCGAGAACGCGGCTCTCGGTTTCGCGGTCGAGATGCGCCGTCGGCTCGTCGAGAACAATCAGGCCGGGGTCGCGCAGGAAAATCCTTGCCAGAGCGATCCGCTGCGCCTCGCCGCCGGACACGCCCCGCCCGCCCGCGCCGATTGCCGTATTGAGCCCGTCGGGCAGGGCGTTGGTGAATCCAAGGACGCCCGCGAGTTCTGCCGCGCGGGAAAGATCGCTTTCGCTTGCCAGTCGCGCGCCGAAACGAATGTTATCGGCGATTGTCCCCGCAAACAGCATAGGCCGCTGGCCAAGGAAGGCCACCGCATTGCGCAGCCCGGCGGGGTCAATAGACTGTAGCTCATGTCCTTCAAGACAGATGCGTCCCTCGAAGGCCCTGAGCCCGACAATGGCTTCCAGTAACGTCGACTTTCCGATGCCGCTCTCGCCGAGGAGCGCCGCATGGCTGCCGGCAGCAAGGGACAGGGTGGCATTTTCAAGCAGCCGCCGCCCGCCGTCCGGGGTGGCAAGCCCGAGATGGGAAGCGGCAACAGCGATCGCCCCTCCCGTCAGCGGCATCGAGGCCGGCCGGCTGGATGTTTCGACGCCGTTTTCCGGGAGATCGCCAAACAGCGCGGCGATCTCGACGATGGCCGCCTTGGCGGATTGCCGGTCGTGATAGTGGGCAGCGAGCAGCCGCAGCGGCTGATAGACCTCGGGCGCCATCAGCAGACAGAACAAACCTGCCTGCAGCGTAAAAGGCGACACCCTGATATGGACGAAGCCGAGATAGCTGAGGCCGACATAGAGGGCGACGCCTGCGACGCCGAGCGCCGCAAAGAATTCCAGCACAGCCGACGAAAGGAACGCGATGCGCAGCACGCGCAAGGTCCGCAGCCGCAGGTCATGGCTAGCATCCAGCACCTTCGTCGTCTCACTCTCGGCCCGGCCGAACAGTTTGAGCGTCACGATACCGCGCAAACGGTCGGCGAAGAAGCCGGACAGGCGGGACATCGCCTGCGCCTGGGCATCGGTGGCTGCCTGCGCGCCCCATCCGACCAGTGCCATGAAGATGGGAATGAGCGGCGCAGTCAGCAGGAACAACAGTGCCACGATCCAGTCGACCGGCATGACGGCCATGGCAAAGACGATGGGCAGCACAGCCGCCTGGATCATCGCCGGGACAAATCGGGCGAAATAGCCATCCAGCGCATCCGTCTGGTCGATGACTGCGGAACTGAGTGCACCCGAGGAGCGCAGCGCCATCCAGTCCGGCCGCTGATCGAAGATGTGGCGATGCAGCAGTCGGCGCAGATACAGCTTGATACGTTCGGCGGCGACGATACCGGCGCTCTCGGCGCCGAGCCCCAGCCCGATCCGCGCGATGAAGATGCCGATGAACAAGCCGACAGCCGGAAGCACCTCCGTGACAGACTGCCGCGACACGATGACCCGACCGAGGATCTCGGAAAGCAGCAGGGCCTGCCCCACCAGCAGCATCCCGGATAACATCGGCAGGGCACAGGCAACCACCATGGCCTTGCCGCCATGCCGCTGAAGCCGGGATAACCACTGTCTTTGATTGATACCGTGTTCTGCCGTCATCGCTGCCCTCAACCGCCGCAGCAGGCTCTCTATCCTGCGAAGGCCATGCCGTTTTCACTGTCACAGTCAGTGCCCGAGCCGCCGGGGGGGAGGCATTGACATAAATCAATGCGTGTCCTCGGGGCTGGGCGTAGCAACCTGCAGGCCCGGCATCCGGCCGGCACACTGATAGGAACGCGCGCATGATCGACTTCACCGTTGTGGATTTGGCACGCCTGCAATTTGCGGCGACCGCACTTTACCATTTTCTCTTTGTCCCGCTGACGCTGGGACTGTCCTTCCTCATGGCGATCATGGAAAGCGTCTACGTGATGACCGGCCGTGAAGTCTGGCGGCGCATGACGCTCTTCTGGGGCACCCTGTTCGGCATCAACTTTGCAATGGGCGTCGCGACAGGCATAGTCATGGAGTTCCAGTTCGGCATGAACTGGAGCTATTACAGCCATTATGTCGGCGACGTCTTCGGTGCGCCGCTTGCCATCGAGGGGCTGATGGCCTTCTTCCTGGAGGCAACCTTTATCGGCCTCTTCTTCTTCGGCTGGGACCGTCTGCCGAAGGCCGGCCATCTGGTCGTCACCTGGCTGGTCGCGCTCGGCGCCAATTTCTCGGCCCTGTGGATCCTGATCGCCAACGGCTGGATGCAGAACCCGGTCGGCTCCACCTTCAATCCAGACACGATGCGCATGGAAGTGTCCGATTTCGCCGCCGTGCTGTTCAATCCGGTGGCACAGGCAAAATTCGTTCATACCGTCAGTGCCGGCTATACCACGGGGGCCATGTTCGTCATGGCTGTCAGCGCCTGGTTCATGCTGCGCGGCCGCCACCTCGACCTTGCCAAGCGCTCCATGGCCGTCGCCGCCAGCTTCGGCATCGCCTCGGCCTTATCGGTCGTCGTGCTCGGTGACGAAAGCGGCTATGTCGCCACAGAACACCAGAAGATGAAGATCGCCGCCATCGAGGCGATGTGGCACACCGAGCCTGCACCGGCCGGCCTCACCCTGTTCGCGATACCCGGCAAGGACGGCAACCGCTTCGAGGTCAAGATCCCCTGGGTGCTGGGGCTCATGACGACGCGTAGCCTCAATACCGAAGTCCAGGGCATCCTGCCGCTGGTCGACCATGCCAAAGAGCGTATCCGCAACGGCCTGCTGGCGTCCGCCGATCTCGACGCGATCCGCAAGGATCCGAAGGACCAGGCCGCACGGGCAGCCTTTGCCAAGAACTGGCCGGATCTCGGCTATGCCCTGCTGCTCAAACGCTACCGCGAGGACATCGTCAACGCCACGCCCGATGAGATCGACCAGGCCGCCCGCGATACCATCCCCGACGTCGGCACGCTGTTCTGGACGTTCCGCATCATGGTGGCGCTCGGCCTCTACATGATCGTGTTCTTCGCCACCGCTTTTGTGCTCAGCAGCCTCCACAAGCTTGGAAACAACAGGACGCTGCTCAGGATAGCGCTCTGGAGCATGCCGGTCCCGTGGCTCGCCATCGAATCCGGCTGGCTGGTGGCGGAATATGGCCGTCAGCCCTGGGCTATCGAGGGTGTGCTGCCGACATTCTATGCCGCCTCGGGTCTCAGCGTGATCGACATGCTGATCAGCCTCGGCTTCTTCCTGGTCCTCTATACCGCCCTTCTGGTCGTCATGATCATTCTGATGCTGAAGACCATCAAGGCCGGCCCCGGGGACTACGCCATGCTCGACGGATCCGCCGAACCAATTCAGATGCCTAAAAGCGCGGCCGCCTAACCTCAAGCGCAGAGAGAACGATGATGAACACGATTCCCCTCGACTATGAAATACTGCGAATGATCTGGTGGGCCCTGCTCGGCATCCTGTTGATGGGCTTTGCCATCATGGGCGGCAACGATCTCGGCGTCGGCGCCCTGCTCCCCTTCGTTGCTCGCACGGACGAAGAGCGGCGCGTCGTCATCAACCTTCTCGGCCCGACCTGGGAAGGCAACCAGGTCTGGTTGGTGCTGGGTGGCGGCGCCATCTTCGCCGCCTGGCCGGCCCTCTATGCCGTCTCCTTCTCCGGCTTCTATCTCGCCATGATCGCTATTCTTCTGGCACTCATCCTGCGTCCGGTCGCCTTCAAGTTCCGCGGCAAGATGAAAGATCCGACATGGCGGGCAACCTGGGACTGGGCTCTGTTCATCGGCGGCTTTGTGCCGGCGCTGATCTTCGGCGTGGCCGTAGGCAATGTCCTGCTCGGCGTCCCCTTCGACCTCGACGGAACCCTGCGCGCCAGCTACACCGGCAACTTCTTCGGGCTGCTGCGTCCCTTCGCGCTGCTCGCTGGCCTGCTTAGTGTCTCCATGCTGGTTGCCCATGGCGCAGCGCTCATCACGCTGAGGACAGAGGGCCAGGTTGCAGAGCGGGCGCGCCTCTATGGTCGTGCGGCTGCGCTGGCAAGCATTGTGCTGTTTGCTATGGGCGGTCTCTGGGTTGGCATTGGTATGGATGGCTATGTCGTATCCAGCGTCCAGGATGCGCTTGGCCCTTCCAATCCGCTGTCGAAGACGGTCGTCCTCGTCTCGGGCGGCTGGCTCAGCAACTACGGCACTCATCCCTGGATGATTGCGGCCCCCGCCCTTGGCTTCCTCGGCTCCCTGCTGGCACTCGTCTGCCTTTCCGGTGGAGCCTTGAAAACAGCATTGCTGGGCACGACAATCGCCATCATCGGCATCATTTCGACGGCCGGCCTGTCGCTTTTTCCCTTCCTGCTGCCAAGCTCCATCCATCCGGCAGCCAGCCTGACGGTCTGGGATGCATCGTCGAGCCACCTGACGCTGTTCATCATGCTGATCGCCACGATTATCTTCCTGCCGATCATTCTCATCTACACGGGCTTCGTCTTCCGCGTCATGCGTGGCACGGTGACGACAGCCTCGCTCGGCCGCAACCCCAACGCCTACTAAGGAGACAACGATATGTGGTATTTCACCTGGATCCTCGGCGTCGGGCTGGCCTGTTCCTTCGCGATCCTCAATGCAATGTGGTTCGAGATGCGCGAGGATCGTCAGCTCGCGCTCGTCCCCGTCAAGCCTGACCGGGACCGCGACGTAAAATGAGCAGCGGCGACGATATCGTACGGCGCTATGCAGCCCTTGCCGTGCCGCGCTACACATCCTATCCGACGGCTGCGGAATTTTCAGCGGCCGTCACTCCGGATCACCACGCCCGCTGGCTCGGGCGCGTGGGTGCCGGTCAACGAGTATCCGTCTACCTGCACGTCCCCTATTGCCGCGAGCTTTGTTTCTATTGCGGCTGCCATACCAAGCTCACCCGCCGCGAGGATGTCATCGACGCCTACAGGCAGGCGCTGGAGACGGAAATCGAGACGGTCGCCGGTCATCTCGGCGGCAGACCCAGTGTTGTCCGGTTGCACTGGGGCGGCGGCACACCGAGCATTCTCGGCGCGTCCGGCATGAAATCCGTGCTGGACGTCCTGCACAGCCACTTCACATTCGAAAAGGCCGGCGAACACGCGATCGAACTCGACCCACGCTATGTCGACCAAGCGCTGGCTGCCGACCTTCGTGCGATGGGCATCAACAGGGCCAGCCTCGGTGTCCAGGACACCGCCCCGCAGGTGCAGGCCGCGATCGGGCGCATCCAGCCGATCGAAACCGTGCAGTCCGCCGTCGCCCATCTGCGGACCGCTGGAATCGACCGACTGAATTTCGACCTTATCTACGGCCTCCCGAAGCAGACGGTATCCTCGTTGACGCGGACCTGTCAGGCAGTCGCCGAACTGCGTCCGGATCGCATCGCATGCTATGGTTACGCCCATATGCCGGACCGCCGGGCCAACCAGCGCCAGATAGACGGCAGCGCCCTCCCCACTTCGGCCGAGCGCATCGAGCAAGCGGCAACCGTCTTCTCGGAACTCCTGCGGCATGGCTATGAGGCAGTCGGGCTCGACCATTTCGCCAGGCCGGATGACAGCCTTGCCATCGCGTGCCACGGGCAGCGGCTGCACCGCAACTTCCAGGGCTATACCGATGACGACTGCCCGATGCTTCTCGGCTTCGGCGCCTCGGCGATATCGAGGCTTCCGGATGGATACGTCCAGAACATGGCGGACAATCCGCGCTATTGTCAAACGGTGGGAGAGAAAAAGCTGGCCAGCATCCGTGGCTGCCTGATGGACACCGATGACCAGGCACGGGCGCAAATCATCGAATCCCTGATGTGCAATTTTCGCGTCGACCTTGGCAAGGTCGCTGGCGGAAAGGATTTCGCGGACGAATTCACCGCACTTCAGCCAATGATCGACGACGGACTGGTCGTTGTGCAGGAGGGTGTTGTGGCAATGACCGCAGCAGGACGCGCTGTCGTTCGTGTCGCGGCAGCGATCTTCGACCGCCACCGATGGGACACGACCAGCCGCTTCAGTCTTGCAGTCTGAGGTCCGGGCACAGCATGCGGGTCTCTCGTCAGAATGGCTGGGCTGACGCTGTCTCTGCGGTCTGAGGGGTTTGGCCGCTCAGGCGGCCCATGCACTGGACGAACTCCGGATAAAGCGTCTGCACGCGCGACATTGGCACGGTCCAGTCCGGCTCATTTCCGGAAAACGTCAGCTGCACGTCGGGCCTGCCCTGAAACGCATCGGTGACCAGCCGCCTGATGGGACCGTCGCTGGTCTTGCCATCCTTGGTCCAGACCTGCAGCGTCCTGGCATCGAAAAAGGCGGCAGGCGCGACGATGCGTCGGGTGCCATCGACAATGGTGACGGTGGTCTTAGTTCCTGCGGGGATGGACCAGCCATCCCTGGAGACGAGCCAGCGCGTCGTATCGCGGCTTGCGCGGAATTCCACGGTCTTGCCGAGGTGACTGTCCCAGAGAAGCCGACAGTAAGGCGCATCCGTTCCGGCGTCGAAGCCGACGGACCACTGGTTGAGTTGCGCCGTCCACTGGGTCTCAGCGGCGGCGAGGCCCGGAAACACAAGCGACGCGATCATGACGGCATAACGGTAAAGGCGCATCGACATGTCCGGCTCCAGCGTGGTTTCGGGCAGGCTAGCGCAAAGGGGTCAACGTTTTGTCAATTCGCACCGAAAACGTCCGTCCAGCACCCCGCCGGTATCAGTCGAGCAATTCCCGCAGTCGCACCGCAAGTTCGCGTGCCGTGTAGGGCTTCTTCAGCCAGCTGGCGTCGTTCGACATTTCGCCCTCGGCGATTTGCGGCGACGCATAGCCGGAGGTGAACAGGATCCTGACGTCGGGCCGCAGCAGGCGCGCGCGCTCCGCCAGCTCGTCGCCCGTCATGCCACCCGGCATGGCGATATCGGTCAGGATCAGTGCGATATCGGGCGTCTTTTCGAACAGGGTGAGCGCATCCGGGCCGTTTGCAGCCTCCAGAACCCGGTAACCGGCCTCCTCCAGCCGCGCCACGACGATGCGGCGCACACGCGGATCGTCTTCGGCGACCAGGATAAGTTCGCTGCCGCGCGGGCCATCCCCGACCTCGGCCGCGACGGCCATCTCGGGAGGCTGCGCATCGCGCAATACGGGAAGGAATATCCGCACATTGGTGCCGGACCCCTCGATACTCTCAAGCTCTACATGCCCGCCCGACTGCTTGGCGAAACCATAGACCATGCTAAGGCCGAGACCCGTCCCTGCACCCATGGCCTTGGTCGTGAAAAACGGCTCGAATGCATGCTTGCGGATATCTTCTGGCATTCCCTCGCCGGTGTCAGCCACCGAGATCAGCACGTAATCGCCTGTGCGAACATGGGGATAGCGTGTGACGTAGTCTACATCCAGCCGGACGCGACTGATCTCGATCGTCAGCCGCCCGCCTTCGCTCATTGCATCCCGGGCGTTCAATGTCAGGTTCAAAAGCGCATTCTGCAGCTGCGATGTATCGACCCGCGCCAGATTGGAAGACCCGGAGACGACGGTGCGCAGTTCGACGGTTTCGCCGAGCGTCCTTCGCAAGAGGTCGGAAAAGCTGCCGACCAGCTTGCCGATGTCGGCGGGCTTTGGATGCAACGGCTGCCTTCGACCGAAGGCAAGCAGTTGCGCCGTGAGCTTCGCGCCGTCCTCGGCTGCATACTGCGCCTCGCGCAACAGCGACAGCTGCCCCTCGTCGTGCAGCTTGGCTTCCAGCATTTCGAGATTGCCGCTGATCACAGTCAGCAGATTGTTGAAATCGTGGGCAAGGCCGCCTGTCAGCTGCCCGACGGCTTCCATCTTCTGCGCCTGGCGCAATTCTTCCTCAATCCGGTGCCGGCTGGTCAGGTCGCGGATGAACCCGGTAAAAATCCGCTCGCCGTTCGAAATGGCCTCGCCAACGGAGAGCTCCATCGGAAACAGCGTTCCGTCCTTGCGCTGGCCGGTGACGACGCGCCCGTAGCCGATGATGCGCCGCTCGCCGGTGGTCATATAGTGAGACAGATATCCGTCATGGGCGTTGCGATCGGGCTGCGGCATGAGGTCGCGAACGTTCCGCCCGCAGATCTCTGCTGCTCCATAGCCGAAAAGGCGCTCGGCAGCGGCGCTGAAAGATGTGATCTTCCCGACGTCGTCGATGACCACCATGGCCTCCGGCACCGTCTCCAGAATGGAGCTGAGATGGACCTCCCGGCTTGCAAGCTCGCCCTGCGCATGGCGCAGGGCCGTAACGTCGTTGTTAGTCTGGAAAATGACGCGCGTGCCGTCGCCCTGCCGCACGGCGATCACGCAGCGACTTGCGACATGAAGCACCTGTCCGTCCTTGCGCCTCTGCCTGACTTCGCCGGTCCACACGCCGTTGGCGAGCAGGTCACGTTGCACCTCGTCGGCCGGGACTGCGAATTCCGTCGCCAGCAGTTCATGGACAAGCCGGCCGAGCGCCTCCTCGCGCTTCCAGCCGTATAGCTCCTCGCATCCGCCGGTCCAGCGGGTAACGACCCCATCCAGTCCGTGGACGATGATGGTTGCGCCGTCGAGGATGCGCTCGATCTCGCCTTTTCCCAGATCGTCGGAACCGCGATGTGCCGTGAAACTGTCTATCATGCCTCTATCCCGACGGTCAGCAATTGGCCAACTGGCGTCTCTTGTCGTCCGGTGTGTTGTTATTGTCTGCATCGCAATCTCCCGCAAGCAAGGAAAGCCTGTTCAACCTCACTTCAATGCTGTGCCTGCCAACCGGACTGATGACGCCTGCTATCGTCAGTCTGGTGATGTTGCGCGAAACGGTCTCGATCGTCAGGCCCAGGAAGTCGGCTATGTCCTGGCGGCTCATGGGCAGGTCGACTGTCATTCTGGACTCTGCAGCGCGCTCGTGCCGGCGGGCCAGCATCAGGAAAAAGCTGCAAAGGCGCTCCTCGGCGGATTTCCGACCGAGCAGAACCATGTGATCCTGCGCTGCCGCCATTTCTTCGCACAACTTCGCAAACAGCTTCGGCTGCAGTCCGGCGTCCTCGTTGATTGCCTGCTGGAAATGGAGCCGCGAGCAGCGGCGTACCCTCGCCGATGTCACGGCCTCTGCCGTATACAGATAGAGATTGCGAAACGAGAGGCCGATGATGTCGCCGGGGAAGAGAAAGCCGGTAATGATGCGACGGCCATCGGCAATGATCTTGCAGACCCGAAACAGACCCTCGGTCACCTCGAAAATGTGGCTTGCCTTGTCACCCTCCCAGAACAGGGCATCGCCGGCATCGAGCATTTCCTGGGGCCGCCACTGGAAGGCGCAAGAGAGCGTCGAGGGGCCGCCCGGCGTCATTCGGACTACGTTGGTCGAAAGATGATGAGCACTTTCCGAAAACATGGGTCAAACCTCTGTTCATTTCACCAGAGCAATTGACCCGTCGCCCGTTACGTAGGAACGATGCCGCTGTGATAAACAGTGCCAAATTGTAACGGACTGTAACAGCCGCCCCGCGTTTACGATCGGCGACGCCATGCCTGGTGATTTGATTTCGAAAATTCATATCCTTGTCGTCGATGACGACCCACGAATTTGCCAGATGCTGCAGCGGTATTTCGAGGAAGAAGGCTACGGGGTCACCGTTGCCCATGACGGCAAATCGATGAAGCGGGCCATGACGACGATGGCATTCGACGCCATACTTCTCGACCTCGTGCTGCCCGGCGACGATGGACTGACGCTGGCGCGGGATATCCGGGCCGGCTCCGACATTCCGATCATCATGCTGACCGGCCGGGACGATGTCATCGACCGGATCGTCGGACTGGAGATCGGTGCCGACGATTACATCGCAAAACCCTTTCACCTGCGGGAAGTCCTTGCCCGCGTCCGGACGATCCTGCGCCGCCGTCGTGCAATGCCGGCAGCCCCGGTAGAGGTGAGGGAGCTGATCCGTTTCGACGGCTTTACACTGGACATCGACCGGCGCGTCCTGTCCTCGAGCGACCATGCTAACATCGAGTTGACGACGGGTGAGTTCGACATGCTCGCGGTTCTGGCGAGAAGCCCCCGACGGGTCCTGACGCGACAGGCCCTCATGGACATGACCCGGGGCCGCAATCTCGAAGCCTTCGACCGGACGATCGACGCCCAAATCGCCCGTCTGCGCAAGAAGATCGAGCGCGATCCGAAAAAGCCGGAAATTATCAAGTCGGTGCGGGGCATCGGCTACGTGTTCAGCGGCCGCGACGACAGCAGCGAATGAGGGCGACGGTCATTCGCTGCCATTATCTTGATGACTGCTAGTCCGACCAGACCCAATCCTTGATCTCGGGCAGGTCGTCGAAGTGCGCGCGGATATAGCGATCGTGCTCTTTTAGCATCTCGGTGCAGAGGGTCGCAATTTCTCCATGCTCGATCAGCGCGCCCGGCACATAGCGCAGGACATCCAGGCAGAGATGCAGCCTGCTGATCCTGTTCAGAACCACCATGTCGAATGGCGTCGTCGTCGTTCCCTCCTCGAGATAACCGCGAACGTGGAAGCGATCATGGGCGTCACGTCCATGCAGCAGATCGTGGATGACGCCGGGGTAGCCGTGGAAGGTGAAAATGACCGGCGCCGTCTGCGTGAAGATGTCGGTGAAATCGGCATCCGTCATGCCATGGGGATGGCGGTCAGCCGGTGACAGCCGCATCAGGTCGACCACGTTGACAACACGCACCTTGAGGCCGGGCGCGTGCTTCCGGAGCATCCAGGCAGCGGCTATCGTCTCCTGCGTCGGGATGTCGCCGGCGCAGGCCAGCACGACATCCGGTTCGTCCGGCTGGTTGCTGTACATGTCCCAGACGCTGGCGCCCTTGGCACAATGGACCTTGGCTTCGTCTATCGTCAGCCATTGCAACTGCGGCTGCTTGTCGATGACGATCAGGTTCAGGTAGTTGACGCTTCTGAGGCAATGATCGGCAACCGACAGCAGGCAATTGGCATCGGCCGGCAGATAGACGCGCGCTACGGTCGGCTTGCGGTGGATGACGGTATCGATGAAGCCGGGCCCCTGATGGCTGAAACCGTTATGATCGTTGCGCCAGCAGGTGGAGGTCAGCAAGTAATTGAGCGACGGAACGTCGGCGCGCCATGGCACCCGCTTTGCGTGTTCGAGCCACTTGCCGTGCTGCATCGACATGGAATCGACGATCATGGCGAAGGCCTCGTAAGTCGCAAACAGGCCGTGACGGCCGGTCAGCGTGTAGCCCTCCAGCCAGCCGTGGCAGCAGTGCTCGCTGAGTACTTCCATCACCCGCCCATCATGCGACACGTGATCGTCACCGGGCAGGATCTCGCTGACCAGGCATCGGTCGGAAACGTCGAAGATGGCGCCGAGCCGGTTCGAATTGGTCTCGTCGGGGCAGAACAGCCGGAAATTATGCGGGTTGTCCTCGTAGATATCGCGCAGATAGTTGCCGAGAACGCTGGTAGAGCCGATGCGTTGGCGGGCACGCTCCTCGAACTTGAACTGATAGTTCTCGAAATCCCGTAGTTTCAACGGCACCGTCAGCAGGCCGCCATTGGCGTTGGGGTTGGAGCCCATGCGGCGATTGCCGGCAGGTGCAAGATCGGCAAATTCCGCGCGGAAGCATCCCGCGTCATCGAAAAGCTCCTCCGGCTTGTAGCTGCGAAGCCAATCATCGAGGATTTGAAGATGCTCCGGCTTGGTCAGGACGTCCGAAACGGGCACCTGATGGGCGCGGAACGTGCCTTCGATCTGCAGGCCGTCGACAACCTTCGGTCCCGTCCAGCCTTTTGGCGTCCGCAAGACGATCACCGGCCATTGCGGTCGCCCATGCGAGGCACCGCTGCGTGCCTTCGACTGGATCTCGCGGATCTCCAGCACTGCAGTTTCGAGCACCGACGCAAATGCCTGGTGGACTTTTTCGGGCACATCGCCCTCGACGAAATAGGGCTTGTAACCCTGGCCCTCGAAGAATTTGGTCAGGTCCTCGTCGCTGTGCCTGGCCCAGACCGTCGGGCCGGAAATCTTGTAGCCGTTGAGATGCAGGATCGGCAGCACCGCGCCGTCACGGGTGGGATTGATGAAATCGATGCTCTTCCAGCTGCCCGCAAGCGGCCCGGTCTCGGCTTCGCCATCGCCGACGACGGCGACGACCAGCAGGTCCGGATTGTCCATGACGGCGCCAAAAGCGTGCACCAGCACATAGCCGAGTTCACCGCCCTCGTGGATCGAGCCGGGCGTCGGGACGCTGACATGGCTCGGAACGCCCCCGGGCGTCGAGAACTGCCGGAAGAGCCGCAGCATGCCTGCTTCGTCGCGGGTAATGTCAGGATAGAACTCCGTATAGCTGCCTTCCAGCCAGACGTTGGCGATCAAGGCAGGGCCCCCATGGCCGGGGCCTGCCATATAGATCGTGTCCAGATCGTATTTCTTGATCAGCCGATTGAGGTGGACATAGATCAGGTTGAGGCCGGGCGACGTTCCCCAGTGGCCGAGCAGCCGCGGCTTGATATGGTCTACGGTCAGCTCTTCGCGCAGCAGGGGATTTGCGGACAGGTAGATCTGACCGATGTTGAGGTAGTTCGCCGCCCGCCACCAGGCATCCATGCAGTGAAGTTCTTCGGCACTGAGCGGCATTGCTACCGACTTTGTGTTCCCGTCCATCGTGATCCCTCATGTCGATTGTACACATGGCCTGATAATGTCGACCGAAGCGGTGCAACTGCCGGGCCCACACGGCTAGGCTTCGTCCGCGATACTAACGCAACCGGACGTCAATAATCTGACATGGATCAAATTCGGCCGATAATCGACAGGGCTTCGTCGGCGATCACCTGCTCCTCGTTGGTGGCGACGACATGGATTGCGATCCGGCTTTCGGCTTTGCTTATGACGAAGACGTTCTCGGCATTGGCCGACGCATCGATCTGCGCTCCGAGCCAGGCAAGACGCGTGACGATTTTTTCCCGGATGGCCGCTTGATGCTCGCCGATGCCGGCCGTGAACACCAGCGTATCGACACCGCCGAGCGTCGAGGCCATCCTGCCGATCTCGCCGGCGATCCTCAGCGCAAAGAGATCGATGGCCTCGGCTGCCTGCGGCCGGTCGTCCGCCAGCAGCGCCCGCGTATCGGCACTGGTGCCAGACACACCGAGCAGGCCGGATCGATGATAAAGCAGATCCTCAACCTCGGCATAGGCCATCTTCTTCTGGCCGATCAGATGCAGCACGACTCCAGCGTCCAGCCATCCGGGCCGGGTTGCCATGGGTATGCCGTCGAGGGTGGAAAAGCCCATGCTGCAATCTCGGCTGACCCCATCTTCCAGCGCGCAGAGGCTCGCGCCACTGCCGAGATGGGCGATCACGGTTTTGCCGACCGACTTTTCGGCCCGACGGGAAAGTTCCGCGGCCACGAATTTGTAGGAGAGACCGTGGAACCCGTAACGCTTGATGCCCTCGTCATGCAGCGCGCGCGGAATGGCGAGGCGTCGCACAAGCTCGTCCTGCGTCCCGTGGAAGGCCGTGTCGAACGAGGCCGATTGCGCCAGGTCTGGGCGCAGATGCCGGACAGCGCGGATGAAGCGCAGTGCCTCCGGCTGGTGCAGCGGTGCCAGCGGGGTCAATGCCTCGATGGCATCGATGACGCTGTCGTCGAGCTTGACGGCTTCGACGAACCTGTCTCCGCCATGCACGACGCGGTGGCCGGCGGCAACCATGGCATCCATCTCGAAATGGCCGGCCAGGATTTTAAAAGCTTCGTCGATGACTTCGTGCAGATCGGCCGTCACCGTGCTTTCCATTTCGGCCTCGAAGGGCTCGGGACCCTGGCTGACCTGGAACACCAGCGGTTTTGCCCTGAGGTCGATGACGGCCTTGCCGATCATCCTGGCGGTTGCGTCTTCGATCTCGAAAATGCCGATCTTGACGGACGACGAGCCCGCGTTGAACGTGAGGAGAATACTGGGTGACGCCATGTTCGACATGCTCCATTGTCGACCCAAGGCCGATGCTGTCGTGACGGTAGCAGATGAAAGGCCTGCGCGGTGAGAGATCGCGCATATCGGTATATCGGAAAATTGCGCGCCTTGCCCTGTGCGAGACACCCGACGTCGCAGGCCGGTGACCCGTGGAGCGCTGTTCGATGGAATAATGTCCACGCGACCTCGAACATTGGCAACCCAACGGACGAAAATCGCGCTACGATCACTTGCCTGCATCGAGAGGAGTCGATCAGGCAAACAATGGAGGAGATCATCATGAGCAAGAACAGAGGCGTGGTCTATCTGAACCCCGGCAAGGTCGAGGTCCGGGATATCGACGATCCCAAACTCGAGGCCCCGAACGGTCGGCGGATCGAGCACGGCGTCATCCTGAAAGTCATCTCGACCAATATCTGCGGCTCCGACCAGCATATGGTACGCGGTCGCACGACCGCCCTGCCTGGCCTGGTTCTCGGCCATGAAATCACCGGCGAGATCATCGAGAAGGGCATCGATGTCGAAATGCTCGAGATCGGCGACATCGTCTCGGTACCGTTCAATGTCGCCTGCGGTCGCTGCCGGTGCTGCAAGGCCCAGGACACCGGCGTCTGCCTGACCGTCAATCCGGCGCGCGCCGGCGGCGCTTACGGCTATGTCGACATGGGAGGCTGGATCGGCGGGCAGGCCCGTTACGTGACGATCCCCTATGCCGACTTCAACCTTCTGAAATTTCCGGACCGTGACAAGGCCATGGCCAAGATCCGCGATCTCACCATGTTATCCGACATTCTGCCGACCGGATTTCACGGTGCCGTCAAGGCGGGCGTCGGGGTCGGCTCGACCGTCTATGTCGCCGGCGCCGGACCGGTTGGCCTCGCAGCCGCAGCCTCTGCGCGTATTCTCGGCGCCGCCGTCGTGATGATCGGCGATTTCAACAAGGAGAGGCTGGCGCATGCCGCCAAGGTCGGCTTCGAGCCGATCGATCTGTCGGCCAGCGACAGGCTGGGCGACATGATCGCCGAGGTGACCGGCAGCAACGAGGTCGACAGCGCGATCGACGCCGTCGGTTTCGAAGCGCGCGGGCATGCCGGTGGCGAACAGCCGGCCATCGTCCTTAACCAGATGATGGAAATCACCCGCGCTGCAGGCTCCATCGGCATCCCCGGGCTTTACGTCACGGAAGACCCCGGCGCCGTCGATAGCGCCGCCAAGCTCGGCAACCTGTCGATGCGGTTCGGACTGGGCTGGGCGAAGGCGCAGTCCTTCCACACAGGCCAGACACCCGTCATCAAGTATAACAGGCAGCTGATGCAGGCGATCCTGCACGACCGACTGCCCATCGCCGATATCGTCAACGCAAAGATCATTTCGCTGGAAGAAGCAGCGCAGGGCTACGAGAGTTTCGATCAGGGGGCGGCACAGAAATTCGTGCTCGATCCCCACGGCATGCTTGCCGCCTGATCGGCATGTGAGGGACATGCGGGCAAAAATCGCGCGCATGTCCCGTTTGTCGGGCGAACTGTTTATCCTTTGCACCCGCCATGGGGGAATGTGGCTTCGCACCCACCTTACTGCCGCGAAATTGAAGCGCTGCACGCGACAGGGTCTAGCATCGGGGTCGGAAGGCGCCTAATAATCTGGCCGCCGATCGGGTCATCCTGCCGGTCTAATGTATTCAGATACACGCGGCGTCGTGCTCGAACAGTGCAGATGAACAAGTCCTTCGGCAACCCGGACAGCGATCCGGACACATCCCCGCGATATCAGCGCGCTGCAATCCAGGCCCGTGCCCTCTCGACGCATGGCGGGCGGGTATGGCTCGCTGCGGCCGTCTTGCTCATTGCCAGTTGGGCAACCGGCGCATTTGCCCCCGCATCGATCTGGCCGACCTTCTTTGGCTGTAACGCCGCAGCCCTGATGCTGTTTGCGACCGGGCTGCGATCCGCCATCGAGGTGGCCGATTGGCGTCGGCGAAAGGCCGGGCTTTCGAGCCTGGCAGCACCGGCGTGGTCGCAGCATCTGCGCGGCCTGCTACTACGACCATGGAAGACGACAGAGCCCGGCGACGGCCCGTCGCAGGATCGTATCGAGCGTCTCAGCGGCAAGATCGCCATGCTCGCCGCCTCCTCCATACACCGCCTCGGTGCACGCGCAGCATCGCTTGCAGCCCTTGCTATTCTTTCGATGCTCGTTGCCTTCGACACTCTTTCCTGGGTCGCCCAGCCGTTTTTCCTCGGCCCCATGGCCTACACGATCAGCGGCCTCTGCCTGGTTCTCGCCTTCGGACTGCTGGTGGTCGAGCGCGGCTTTGCCGCCGCCGATGCCGACGAATGGCCCGAAGCCCAATCGCTGATGCTCCTCGCGCGGCTGCCGATCGTCACACTGTCGCTTTCGGCATTTTCCCTGCTGCTGGTGGGCTCCGGCTATCTCTGGGCCGTCAAGGTGCCGGCCCTGCTTGCCTGCCTGTCGATACTGGTGGGACTGGAGTTTCTCGTGCGCGCCGTCGTTGCGATGTTCGGCCCGCAGAGCGATGAACGGCCGCCGCAATTGCTTGCCGAGAGCCTATTTGCCGGCATCTTGCGCTGGCCGCCACGCCCGCTGACAGCGTTGCAGGCGGAATTGCGCAGCCGGCATGGCATCGATCTGCGGCAGATCTGGGCATTGACCTTCATCGGCAGGACTTTCCCCGCCGTCGCGCTGGCCATTGCTGTCGTCGGCTGGCTTCTCAGCGGCGTCACTGCGGTGCCGATGAGCGGGCGCGGCATCTACGAGCGTTTCGGAAGACCCATCGCGGTCATCCATTCCGGCCTGCATGTCGGGCTACCCTGGCCCTTCGGACGGACCGTCTCTGTCGAAAACGGCATTGTCCACGAAATCGCAACCTCCTTCGTCAGCGACGGCAGCGATTTATCGGCGCCCGATGCCGAGGGACCCGCACCGAGCGGTGCCAACAGGCTGTGGGATGGAACCCATGTCAGCGAGAAGTCGCAGATTATCGCCAGCCGGTCCGAGGGCAAGCAGAGCTTCCAGATCGTCAATATGGACGTGCGCTTCGTCTACCGCATCGGTCTGTCCGACCGGGCAGCCCTCGACGCCACCTATCACACGGCCGATATCCCGGCGCTGATGGAGGCGACGGCCAGTCGCGTGCTGGTGCATGATTTCGCCGTCCGGACCCTCGACGATGTGCTGGGCTCAGGCCGGCTGGAGATGGCGGACGAAATTGCCGCTGCCATCCGGACTGACCTCGATCGTCTTCAGAGCGGCATAGAAGTGCTGGCGGTGGTGGTCGAAGCCATTCACCCGCCGGCAGGCGCCGCAAATGCCTACCACGCCGTCCAGGCCGCCGAGATCACCGCACAGGCGCTGGTCGCCCGCGAGCGCGGTTTTGCCGCCCACTCGGCCAATGAGGCGCAGCGCATCGTCAGCCTCGGGCGCGACAAGGCAACAGCCACGGCGCGTGAAAGCGTTGCTGCCGCAGACGTCGCCAGGCTGCGGTTCGAGGCCGAGCAGACCGCTTACCGCAACGTTGGCCGGGTCTTCCTCGACGAGGCCTATTTCACCCAGCTGACAGCGGGGCTGGGCCAGGCCAAGGCGCTCATCCTCGACCATCGCATCGGCGGAGCGATGGCGCCGACCATCGATCTCAGAAGCATGACGATGCCGATTGACCCGGACGCAGCCCCCAAGGCCAGCGCCCCCGCAGGAAACGACGAGGTCGAGCCATGACCCATGTGCATCAGCACGAAGATCACGATCACAATCATCACCACGACCATCATGAGCACGGCAGCGAGGCGATGCCCTTCCGGTGGTATCGGGTCGTGCTCGCCGTCGGACTGGCGCTGATCGTCGTCGCTGCGGCCTGCGTCGTCCAGGTTCGCTCCGGCGCAGCCACGATCATCACGCGCTTCGGAAATCCGACCCGCGTCCTGATCGAGCCGGGTTTGGCGTTGCGCTATCCTCTGCCCTTCGAAACGACGATCGATGTCGACCTGCGCGCCAAGTCCACGTCGAGCGGGCTGCAGGATGTCGGCACCAGGGACGGGTTGCGTGTGATTGCCGAGGTCTACGCGATCTGGCAGGTCCCGCCGGATGCGGAAGACGTAAAGCGCTTCGTGCGCTCGGTGGAAAACCAGCCCGACCAGGCTGCAGCCCAGATCCGCACGTTTCTCGGTTCCTCGCTCGAAACCGTGGCTGCCAACTACGACCTCTCGGCGCTGATAAACCCGGATCCTTCAAAGCTACAGATTTCGGCTCTGGAATCGCGGCTGAAGGACCAGATTGCCCAATCATTGCTTGATACTTATGGCGTCCGCGTTGTCGAGGTCGGTATCGAGCGCCTGACGCTGCCATCGGTGACGCTGGATGCGACCGTCGACCGGATGCGCGCCGAGCGTGAAACGATTGCGACAGAGCGGGCTGCGGTTGGCAAGCGACAGGCGGCGGAAATCCGCTCTGCAGCCGAACGGGACGCGCGGGTGCTGCAGGCCGACGCATCGGTCAAGGCAGCCGGTATCGAAGCCAGGTCCCGTGTCGAGGCTGCCGAGATTTACGGGGCGGCCTACAAGACCGCGCCCGAACTCTACGAGATGCTCCGATCACTGGATACGCTGGCAACGATCGTCAACGCCAACACGCGGCTGATCCTGCGCACCGATGCTGCGCCGTTCCGGGCCCTGATAGACGGACCGCCGCTCTCGGCTCCGCCAGCCCCGCCGCCGACTTCGCCAGACCCCGGGAAGAAGTGACATGTCCGGCATGCGACAAAGCAAAGCGGCGCCGCATATACAGGCCGTGCGGCTCGCCTTCATGGCGATGTTCGGCATCATGCTGGTGGCCGCGATCTCCTGGGCGACGTCGAATATCCGCCAGATCCCGCCCCAGAGCCGCGCTGTCGTGATGCGTTTCGGCGCCTTGAACCGCGTCCAGAACGCTGGCCTGACGCTCGCCTGGCCACAGCCTTTCGAGCGGGTTTTGCTGGTACCCGATGCTGCTCAGGTGATTGAGCGCAAGGTCGAAGGTCTGCTGAGGTCACCGACAGCCGACCTCGTGACTTCCAATACAGGTCTCCAGAGCGATGCGGAGGCCGGATCGGGCTATCTGCTGACCGCCGATGGCAGCGCCGTTCATCTCGACGTCCGTGTTTTCTATCGCGTCACCGATCCCGTGGCCTACGTCCTGCAGGGCGCTCATGTGATACCGGCGCTGGACCGGCTTGCGACACGCAGCGCGGTGATGGTCTGCGCCTCCCGCGATCTCGACAGCATCCTGGTGGCGAGGCCCGAGCTCGTCGCCGCCGACAGCGGGGTTGCCGAGAGGCGCGAACGGCTGCGGGCCGACTTGGTCATCGGCATCAACGACGGCCTTCGCGCGCTGGCAACGCAGGGCCTCGGGCTTGGCATCGAGGTTGAACGAGCAGACGTCCAGTCGTCATTGCCAGCTTCAGCCGTTGCAGCCTTCGACGGCGTACTGACCGCCAGCCAGCAGGCGGAGCAGGCCATCGCTGCCGCCCGTAACGATGCTGCAAAGCAGAACCAGGCGGCTGCGCAGGCCGCCGATCTCGTCGTCAAGCTGGCCCAGGCGCGGGCAACCGAGCGCGTCGGCAAGGCCCGCACCGACACAGCCACGATCACCGGTCTTGCGACCACGCAAGGCAGCAACAGCGACCCAGGCCTGCTGCAGCGCCTCTACCGCGCAAGGATCGCAACCATCCTGTCGCAGGCGGGCTCCGTCGTCACCATCGATCCGCGCGACGATGCCCGGCTCATTCTGCAGGGGGTAGAAAAATGAGCGAGGCATCCGGACATTCCCATCATGGTCACGGGTCCCATCACGGCCACGGGCATTCGCACGCGCACAGCCATGTCTTCGGCACCGGCCTGCTGACAGCGAACGAAAAGAAGAGCGCCGGTTTCCAGCTGCTGCTGGCCATGGTGGCCGTCGGGCTGCTGGTGCTCGGCCTCGGCTGGCGCTGGCTCCTGCCCGACGAGGCCGGCATCGGCCAGCTGTTGTTTGCGGCGGCATCGATCATTGTCTCCGTGCCTGTCATCCGTTCGGCGTGGCACAGCCTGCGCCATCCGAGCCTGCACGGCATCACAGACCAGCTGATCGCGCTGGCGATGCTCGCCGCCTGGGCCACGGGCGACCTTCTGACCGCAGCATTGCTGCCGATCATCATGATCTTCGGCCATGTGCTGGAGGAGCGAAGTGTCATCGGATCGAAGGAGGCGATGGACGCCCTGGCGCAGCTGACCCGCAGCCTCGCCCGCCGGGTAACTTCCGATGGCAACATCGAGGAGATCGACAATGCGTCGCTGAAGCCCGGCGACATCGTGGAAGTCAGGGCCGGCGACCGCGTTCCGGCGGATGGCCGCGTCGTCGAGGGCCAGGCCAGTCTCGACACCGCGCCGATCACCGGCGAAGCGGTGCCTGTCGAAGTCAGTCTCGGCATGGACATTTTCGGCGGCGCAATCAATCTCGATGGATTGCTGCGCATCGAGGTGACGCGCACCGGCGAGCAGTCGACCCTCGGCAAGGTCATCGCCCTGATGCAACGCGCCGAAAATGCCAAGCCGCCAATCACAAGGCTGCTCGAGCGCTATGCCTACCAGTATCTTTCACTTGTGCTGATGATTGCTGCCCTTGCCTGGTTCCTCACCTATGACGACCAGATCATGCTTGCCGTGCTGGTTGCTGCCTGCCCTTGCGCCCTCGTTCTGTCCGCTCCGGCCACGGCCGTTGCCGGCATTGCGGTGGCGGCAAGGCACGGCATCCTCATTCGCGGCTCCGCCTTCCTCGAGGAACTGGCCGAACTGACATCGGTGGTAATCGACAAGACGGGAACACTGACCTACGGGCAACTGCGTCTGCAGCAGATGAATGCCGTTAGCGACGCGGAACGACCGGCCCTGCTGGCTCTTGCCGCCTCGCTCGGCGCTGCCAGCAGCCACCCTGTCAGTCGCGCCCTCGCCTCGCTCGTGCCGCAGGCGAGCTACCTACCGCTGACCGGCCTGCGCGAGGTCCAGGGGCTTGGTGTCGTAGCGATGACCGAAGGCGGTGAAGCGGCACTCGGCCGGGCGGAATTGTTTACCCGACTTTCGGTCGCGGCACCCTCGCCGCCCGATCACGACGGCCCGATAGCCGGCCTGTCGCTCGATGGACGCTTTGCCTGCTGGCTGCTGCTGTCGGACAGCATTAAGCCGGAGGCCTCCGTGGCGATGGCCGATCTGCGTGACCTTGGCCTAGCCCGGCAATTGCTGCTGACAGGCGACCTTCGGTCGGTGGCAGACACCCTGGCAGCCGAAGTCGGCATCACCGATGTTGCGGCGCAGGCACTGCCGGAAGACAAGCTAATGCGGGTGTCGCGCGAAATCAGCAGCGGTTTCCGGCCGATGGTCGTCGGCGATGGCATCAACGATTCGCTTGCACTGAAGGCTGGCGTCGTTGGCGTGGCGATGGGGGTCGGCGGATCGGACATCGCGCTTGCCTCGGCGGATATCATCCTGATCGGCAGTGATCTGCGCAGGCTCGGCACGTCTGTCCGCCTCAGCCGCCTTTGCCGCCAGACCTTGCAGACCAATGTCGTCATCGGCCTTGGCTGGACCGTCACCATCGTCATCCTTGCAGCCCTCGGCCTTCTTGGCACGGAGGGCGCCCTGGTGGCGGCCATCCTGCACAATGTCAGCACCCTGCTGGTGCTCGGCAACGCCGCCCGGCTGATGCGGTACGACGAGCCGCTGGCGGCCATAGAGGCAGCCTGATCTCGCGGCCAGCGGCACGGTGCTGATGAATTAGTTGCAGAATTTCAGCGCAGGCGAATTGCAATGCAGTTACATTCGTTGTTTTTGTTCGTCCCGACGTGAACTGTGCAGAACCGAAGGACGAGCATCTCTTGGACGTCATCACCACAGCCCTCGTTTTGTTGCTGGCCATCGTCGTCAGCGGCCTGGTGTCGCGGGTTATCCCGATAACACTGCCTTTGCCGCTTATCCAGATCGTGCTTGGCGCAGCGATCGGCCTGTCGGCAAATCTCAGCGTCACGCTGGAACCGGATATCTTCTTTCTGCTGTTCCTGCCGCCGCTGCTGTTTCTCGACGGATGGCGCATTCCGCGCGAGGAATTGATACGGGACCGGAACATCGTTCTTGAACTGGCGCTCGGGCTGGTCGTCTTTGCGGTTCTTGGCGTCGGACTTTTTGTCCACTGGCTGATACCTGCCATGCCACTGGCCGTCTGCTTCGCGCTCGCAGCCGTTGTTTCTCCGACCGACCCGATTGCCGTATCGGCCATTGCCAAGCGCGTGAAGATCCCGCCGCGGATGATGCATATCCTCGAGGGCGAATCGCTTCTCAACGACGCATCCGGCCTCGTCTGCCTGCGCTTTGCCATCGCTGCCGCCCTGACCGGCACGTTTTCGCTCTATGACGCAACGTTGAATTTTCTCTGGGTAGCGATTGGCGGGCTGGTGATCGGCATCGCGGTCACCTGGACGATCAACGCGGTCAGTACGCGCCTTTCGCAGCGCTACGGCGAGGAGAGCGGCTCGCAGATCCTGGTGAGCCTGCTTATGCCGTTTGCCGCCTATCTGCTGGCGGAGCATCTGAAGTGCTCCGGGATCCTCGCGGCTGTCTCTGCCGGGGTAACGATGAGCATCGCGGAGAATTCGGGCCGGGCCATGGCCATCACCCGCGTTCGCCGCAGTGCCGTTTGGGACATGATCGCCTTTGCCTTGAACGGCACCATCTTCGTCCTTCTCGGCGAGCAACTGCCGGGCATCCTGTCGCGCGCCGACCAGACGGTAAAGCTGACCGGCCACGAAAACCCGTGGTGGCTGCTGGCCTATGTCCTCGCGCTGACGGTCAGTCTTGCCAGCCTGCGTTTCGTCTGGGTCTGGGTGTCGCTGCAACTGACGCTGCTTCGGGACAAGCGGCGACACGATTCGACGAGTTCGCGCATTGTCGCGGCCTTTTCTGTCGCCGGCGTGCGAGGCGCACTGACGCTGGCCGGCGTGCTGACCCTGCCCTTGACCATGAACGACGGATCGATTTTTCCGGGACGCGACCTTGCGATATTCCTCGCCATGGGGGTCATCGTCTTTTCGCTGATCGCCGCCACCGTGTTCCTACCGCCACTACTGCGCAACCTGGAGCTACCGAAGGAAACCAAGCGGGAAGAGGATGAGGACGCAGCCCGGATCGCTGCGGCGCAGGTCGCCATGAAGGAAGTCGAGGAGGTCCAGCACAAGCTTGCCAAGGGCAAGGACGACACCGACCTCTATGTCGAGGCCGCAGCGCGGGTCACCGAATTCTATCGGCGGCGGCTAGAAATCCATACGGGTGCCGAAGATGAGGGCTCGACGTCGCGCGAGATCGCCAAGATCGAAATGCAGTTGCGGCTGGCGGCAGTCCGGGCCGAACGCAGCGAGATTTTCCGCAAGGTCCGCGCCCGCGAGCTCGGCAGCGCGACTGGCCGGAAACTGGTCCAGGAGTTGGATCTGCTCGAAGCGCGCTATCTCAGCTAGCAGCACCTCGCAAGGCGGCATCGGCGCTGCAGGCATTGCGAAGCCGGCCACGGCATTGCAAAAGAAGAGAGACAGAATCACCTAGGTCGGACCCAGCTTGGAAAAAACGCTTTATCTTCCCGTGAAGGCCTTTCTGGAAAGTGCCGGTTACCGGGTCAAGGGCGAGATCGGCGGCTGCGATATGGTGGGGCTCAGCGACGACGACCCCGGCATCGTCGTCATCTGCGAACTGAAGCTGACGTTCAACCTCGAACTCGTCCTGCAAGCAGTCGACCGGGCGTCCGTCTGCGACGAGGTGTGGATTGCGGCCCGTATTTCGGCCAGGGGCAAAGGTCGCGAATCCGACAGTCGCTATCGCGATCTCTGCCGGCGACTGGGCTTCGGCATGCTGGGCGTCTCGGATGCAGGCGTGGTCAGCGTCATCGTCCAGTCGGTAACGCCGATGCCTCGAACCAATTCCAAGCGGCGCTCGCGGCTCGTCCGGGAGCACCAGCGGCGGCGCGGCGATCCCATGCTCGGCGGCTCGACCAAAATTCCCGTCATGACCGCCTACCGCCAGCAGGCGCTTGCCATCGCTGCAGCGCTCGAGGCCGGGCCTCTTCGCCCGAAGGATATGAAACTGGTAGCACCGCAGGCAGGAACGATCCTGCTGCGCAACGTCTACGGCTGGTTCGAACGGGTGGAAAAAGGCGTCTACGCCCTGACCGAGGGCGGCAGGCAGGCGCTGAAACAATGGCCGCAAGTCACGGTCGTCGATTAGTTCTGGACAATGCATCCGCCAAAGTGATTGCCCTTTCGGCGACCGGTCTGCTATCAGCGTCCATGCCCGTATCGAAGAGGAGCTGGCCGATGACTGCAACGCCAAGCCCCGGGGGCAACCTGTGACGGATACAGCATCGCTTGCAGCACTCGGCTGGTCTGAGTTTTTCCAATCGCAAATCGAGGATGCCGACGCCGGTCTGGAACCGCGCCGCATTTCCGGCGTTCACCGCACCCGTCTCGCTGGCATATCGGAGCATGGGCCGGAGCAGCTCATTCTTGGGCCGCACGCTAATACCGGCGAGTTCGCCGTCGGCGACTGGGTGCTAGCGGAACGCGAGACCGATCTCGTCGTCCGCCGCCTGGACCGCAAGGCGCTGCTGCAGCGCCGCACGGAAGGCAAGGACAACCAGCTGGCCGCCGCCAATGTCGACACCCTGTTCATCGTCACATCCTGCAATGCCGACTTCAATCCTTCGCGGCTCGAGCGCTACCTGGCGCTTGCCAACCAGGCGGGCACCGAGCCGGTGATCTTGCTCACCAAGGCCGACACCGTCGACGACGCCGAAAGCTACAGGCAGCAGGCGCAGGCGCTGCAGCGCGATCTCGCCGTCGTCGTGCTCAACGGCCGCTCTCCGGATGCAGTGGGTGCACTGGCACCGTGGTGCGGAGCTGGCCGCACGGTGGCGCTGGTTGGTTCTTCAGGCGTTGGCAAGTCGACCCTCGTCAATACGCTGGCGGGGCCTGATCGCGAGCAGACCCAGGAGACCGGCGGTATTCGCGAGCAGGATGCCAAGGGCCGTCACACCACCACTTCTCGCTCGCTGCACGCTATCGCCGGCGGCGGTTGGGTGATCGATACGCCCGGCATGCGGACGCTCTATGTCAGCGACGCCTCCTTCGGCATCGAAACGCTGTTCGCCGAGATTACAGATCTGGCACCCTTCTGCCGGTTCCGCGATTGCACCCACGCGCACGAGCCCGGTTGCGCTGTCCAGAAGGCGGTCAAGGAAGGCACGCTTTCGGCCGAACGGCTGGATCGCTGGCGCAAGCTTTCCGAGGAAAATGTCCAGAACACCCCGGTGCAGACGGGGCCGCGCGGCAACAAGGTTCCGGGTCGCAAAAAGAAATACTAGGGCAATTTTGTTTTCACGGAGACGTGAAAGCCTCTATCCCTTTGTTTTTACGCATTCCGGACACCAAATCGGCAGGCACTTTTGCAGGAATTGCGCGGATGCGACGGATAGAAGCCCAACCCGGCTTGAGCCAGTCCCGACCCGGCGCTACTTGATCAACCTCAAGTGGACAAACGGGAGGCTGACATGACCGACACAACCGCGAGCACAGCAACGCCGACTGCCGAGGAAACGGTTTTCGGCATCATCATGGCGGTCAGCTTCTGCCATATGCTCAACGATACCATGCAGTCTCTCATCCCGGCACTCTATCCGATGATCAAGGATAGCTACGGGCTCGATTTCACCCAGATCGGCTTCCTCGGCCTGGTCTTCCAGGTAACGGCGTCGCTGCTGCAGCCGCTCATCGGCATCTATACCGACAAGCGGCCGCTGCCATATTCGCTGACGGTCGGCATGGGCTTTACACTTATCGGTCTGCTGCTGCTGGCGTTTGCCCATGCCTACTGGGTACTGCTCGTCGGCGCCGGCGTGGTCGGGCTGGGTTCTGCCGTGTTCCACCCCGAATCCTCGCGCGTCGCGCGGCTTGCCTCCGGCGGACGTCACGGGCTGGCGCAATCGCTGTTTCAGGTCGGCGGCAATTTTGGCTCGGCCATGGGACCGCTGCTGGCAGCCTTCATCGTCCTGCCGCGCGGACAGGTCAGCGTTGCATGGTTTTCGCTGGTCGCCCTGCTCGGCATGATCGTCCTGTGGCGGGTCGGCGTCTGGTATTCCCGCCACCGCATTGCCAACGCCAAGCGAAAGGTGGTCGCGGCCGTCGTGGCCCTGCCGCGCGCAACCATCGTCAAGTCGATTATCGTGCTCGTATTCCTTGTCTTTTCCAAATTCATCTACATGAGCAGTCTGTCGAGCTACTACACTTTCTACATGATCGACCGCTTTGGCTTGTCGGTCCAGCATGCGCAGATTCTGCTGTTCGTGTTCCTCGGGGCTGTTGCGGTCGGCACCGTTGCCGGCGGCCCTGCCGTCGATTGGTTCGGCACCAAGTTCGTGATCTGGTTCTCCATCCTCGGCACCTTGCCGTTCACCCTCGCACTCCCCTATGCCAACTATGAGGTCACGGTGGTGCTCACCGTCATCATCGGCGTCATCCTCGCCTCGGCATTTTCAGCGATCATCGTCTTTGCGCAGGAACTGGTGCCAGGCAGGGTGGGTACGATCGCCGGACTATTTTTCGGCTTTGCCTTCGGCATCGGCGGGATCGGCGCTGCCGGGCTCGGCATTGTCGCCGACCACAAGGGCATCGCCTACGTCTATAGCATCTGCTCCTACCTGCCGCTCCTAGGGCTTCTCACCGTCTTCCTGCCAGATATAGGCAAAGGTCGCCGCCACCGCGCAAGGCAGGCGTAGGAGTTTAGTGCCGGCATTTGACGGATTGGATGAGATTGACCGTAAAACCCGGTTCCCTTATTCGCGCTGTGCGCCCTGTTCAACTTTCCCTATGGCGCTCGCCCGAGCGTCATAGGGCAGCATTCAGTCCGCCAATCACCTTGCCGCCCAATTCATGCCGCGATGGAAAATCGTTCTCATCTGCGACACCGAAAACTCCTTGGCCTGGTGCCCGAGCGACGAATAGAAGACCCGGCCTTTGCCATAGTGGCGTTTCCAGGCGACCGGCATAACGACACCGTTGATCCAGTAGGCATGCTCGCCGGTAAAGGTAGTCGTTGCCAACACCTCGTTCGATGGGTCGACATGCATGTAGTATTGCTCGGAGGTGTAAGGAAAGTCCTCGATCCCCTCCATGATCGGATCGTCCGGCTTGGTGATATTGACGGTGTAATCGATGATGTTACCGGGATGGGCCACCCACTGGCCGCCGATGATGAACTGGTAGTCGACGCTATCGCGAAAGCTGTCGCCGGCACCGCCGTGATAACCGGCGATACCAACACCGCTCTCGACAGCAGCGGCCAGGTTCTTTACCTCCTCCTTCTCGATCTTCGACATCGTGACGATCGGCACGATCAGGCTCAGGTCGTGGATGGATGGATCGGCAAACGCTTCCGTGCTGTTTTCCAGATAGACCTTGAAACCATCCTCTTCGAGAATGTCGCGGACGATATGGGCGCATTCCTGCGGCTCGTGACCGCTCCAGCCGCCCCAAACGATAAGTGCTTCGCGCATTGTACTGTTCTCCTGTTTCATTGCCCGATCAGCCCGTCCACAAGGGATTCGGACAGGGGAGCGGGACGCCCGGTCTCAGTGGCGATGCTGACCGTACGGCCGGTATCGGACGCGGTCTGGAAGGCTTCCATCACCTCAAGCACATGCAGCGCCAGGCTTCCGCTGGCGCGATGCGGTCGGTTCGAGCGAATGGCATGTGCCATGTCAGCAACCCCGAGCGAGCGGTAGTTGCCGTCTGCATAAGGTCCTGTAACCTCGCGGGTCTCGAACTCGCCGCCCTTCTTCAGATATTCCACCGATCCGCCGAAGTGGTTCGGATCGGGCACGAGAAGCGTGCCTTCCGTCCCGTAGATTTCGATCGGAACATGTTTGTGGCCAGCGACATCGAAGCTCATGCCGATCTGTACGATGGCACCATTTGCGAAAGCCATGACGCCGGCGACATGGGTCGCGACATGCACGGGGATATGCTGGCCGTTGCGCGGCGCGCTGGTGATGATGCGCTCCTTGCGCGGGGTCGTGGCGAAGCCGGCCACCTGCGAGACCGGACCGAGCAGATTGACAAGATCGGTGATATAATAGGGTCCCATATCGAGCATGGGGCCGCCGCCGACCTCGTAATAGAAATCCGGGTTTGGATGCCAGCGCTCGTGGCCGGGGCACATGAAGGTCGCGGTACCACCGACCGGCTGCCCGATGGCGCCCTCATCGATGATGGCACGCGCCGTCTGGTGGCCGCCGCCGAGGAATGTGTCCGGCGCAGCACCGATCCTCAGCCCCTTCGCCGCGGCAGCATCGGCAAGGCGTTTGCCCTCATTGAAGTTGATGCCGAGCGGTTTTTCCGAATAGGTGTGTTTTCCCGCATCGAGCGCTTGCAGGGCGACAGCCACATGGGCCTTCGGGATGGTCAGGTTGACGATGATCTCAACCGCCGGATCGGCGAAAAGCTCTGCGATGTCGACCGCTTTCAGGCCGAATTCCGCAGCCTTTGCCTCCGCCAGGTCGCGATTGAGGTCCGCCACGCCTTTGATATCGAGAATGGGGAACGATCTCATGGCTTTCAGGTAGGCGCCGGATATATTCCCGCAGCCGATAATGCCGATTCCAACTTTTTCCATAACTGCCTCCTCCAAGACCGGTTCGAATTTTTGTGGGTTAGTGCGCCGGCGCGGGCCCTGTCGTGCTCCAGGGCGATTCGTAGAGTTCGCGAAGGGCCACGACCGCTGCTCCCTGTGCCCAGGTCTCATCGGTCGATTGGTCGAAAACAAGTTCGGCGACGCCCCGGATGGAAGGCGGAATAGCCGCCGCATAGGCATGACGCAGGCTATCGAGAAACGGCGCTCCCAGCGCAAGTGTCGATCCGACGACGATGACGCGGGGCGGTGCGAACAACGTGACGATATTGGCGACGGCCATGCCGCAGGCCTCGCCGGCGCGGGTGGCAGCGACGATCAGTCCATTGTCCTCGCCAGCAATGAGTGTTTGCGCGTGCGCCATGCCGCGCCCAAGCCGGACGGCTTCGGCAAAGCGTCCGCCACTCGAATGTGCACCGAAGATGGCGTTTTCCCCCGCCTGGCTGGAGAGACGGATGGCCCCTTCCGATCCCATGCCAATGACGAGATCTCCGAGGTTATGACTAAGACCGCCAGCGCCACGAAACAGCTGGCCACCATGCAGGACGCCGAGACCAAGAGTTTTCTCCAGCGAAACCACGACGACGTCATCGAGCTCGCGGGCGTGTCCAAACCAGTGATGCGCCAGAGTTATCGCATGGGCATCGCTCTCGACGATCGTGGTAATGCCCAGCCGCTCGGACATTTCCCGGGCGAAATCGACGCCGGTTTCGCGAAAAATCGGGCTGGTGCGGACATGCCCGGTGCGGTGTTCGATCAGCCCGGGCAAACCGAGGCAGACGAGATCGATATCATGGATCGACAGATCCGCATCGATAACGCAACGACGGACCCCGTCATCGATAAGGTCGGCAATGACGCTGATCGGCTGCCGATCGACGCGCAGCGCCATCGTCTGTCTCGACAGCACCTCGCCGCAAAAATCAGTCACCACGAAGATCATCCGATCGGCAGCAATCTTTGCGCCCACGACGCGCGCGGCAGCCGGATTGAGCTCCAGCGCCACCCTCGGGCGACCTCGCGCTGCGGGATTGCGAAGATCGCCCTCGTGTCGCGCCAGGATCAGACCATCGTCCAGCAGGGCTGCCGTGATGGCCGACACCGTCGTCGTCGACAATTGCGTGAGTTCGCTGATTTCGATCCGCGCGATTGGCCCCGCGCGCCGGATCGTATCAAGGATACTGAAACGGTTGATCGCCCGCATCAGCTCTGGGTCGGCAGTTTTCATTGAGACAAAGCAACCTGTTGGACCAACTATCCCGCCGTGGAATTTAGGCCGGATCATGAATTAAATAGAGACCCCACGTTGAAGACTGTCAAGCCTTGCTGCCTAAAAAACAAGTTTAGCGATTGACAACTGTGCAATTTTCCGATGACTTAATCCGCATAAGGGAAAAATAGTGAGGACTTGTCATTCCCTTGGGAGGAGAAATGATGTTTCAGATCGTCGGGGCGAAAGCCCTTCGCGGTAAGCGGACAGCTATGCTTGTCGCTACCACCGGACTTGCCATGATGCTCGGTGCGGCCAGTGCGATGGCCGATACCACCGTCAAGTGGCTGCACCTTGAGCTTGATCCTGGCTATGTCGCCATCTGGCGCAAGATAGCCGATACCTATGAGACCCAGCATCCCGGCGTCAAAATCCAGATGCAGTTTCTGGAAAACGAAGCATTCAAGGCCAAGCTGCCGACGCTGCTGCAATCGAGCGACGCCCCGGATTTTTTCTATAGCTGGGGTGGCGGCGTCCTGAAGCAGCAGATGGCAACTGGCGCTCTGCTGGATCTGACCACTGCAATGAAGGCCAATGACGGCGCGTGGCTGAAGAGCTTCAATCCTGCTGCCGTCGAGGGCCTGACCTTCGACGGCAAAATCAGCGCCGTACCCTTCAAGCTCGGCACGGTCTCGTTCTATTACAACAAGGCGCTGTTCGCCAAAGCCGGCGTCGACGCGACCGCCATCAAGAGTTGGGAAGACTATCTGGCAGCGGTCAAGAAGATCAAGGCTGCCGGTATCGTGCCGATCGCCGGGGGTGGCGGCGAAAAGTGGCCGATTCACTTCTACTGGAGCTACCTCGTCATGCGCGACGGCGGCCAGAAGGTGTTCGACGCCGCCAAGACCGGACAGGGTGAAGGCTTCAACGATCCCGCCGTCATCAAGGCCGGCGAGCAGCTTGCCGACCTCGGCAAACTCGAACCGTTCCAGCCGGGGTATCTCGGCGCGACATGGCCGCAGACCCTCGGCGTATTTGCCGACGGCAAGGCGGCGATGATCCTTGGCTTCGAGAATACCGAATCCAACCAGCGCACCAATGCCGGCGACGGCAAAGGCCTCGCCAGCGACAATATTGGTCGCTTTGCGTTTCCGGCAGTAACGGGGGGTGCTGGTGCCGCGACGGATACGCTCGGGGGACTGAATGCCTGGGCGGTGTCGAAAAAAGCGCCCCCGGAAGCGCTGGATTTCCTAGCCTATCTCAACAATGCCGACAACCAGCGGGCGATGGCGAAGGCCGGTATGATCATTCCCGTGGCGGTCGGCGCCGAGGATGGGGTCACCAATCCGCTGATGAGGCAGTCCGCCGAACAACTGGCCCATACCACCTGGCACCAGAACTTCTTCGACCAGGATCTGGGACCGTCCGTCGGGCGTGTAGTCAACGATGTTTCCGTTGGCATTGTCTCCGGCCAGCTGACGCCGAAGGATGGAGCTGCGCAGATCCAGGAGGCTTTCGAGCAGGATCAACTCTGAAGCCTGTGTCCGGCGGCAGCACGCGTTGCCCGCCGCCGGCCGCAACCTCGAATCTCGAGACAGGCAATCCCTATGACTGATATCAGCGTCACATCGACCGTCAGTGCGGCGGCACGGCCCAAGCCTGTTGTCCGGCGAAAGAGCTCGGCAAACCACGGCCGCCTGCCGGTGCTGCTCATCTTCCTGCCACCTGCCCTGCTGCTTTTCACGATCTCTGTCATCCTGCCGATGGGAGAAGCGGCTTGGTACAGCCTCTATAAATGGAGTGGCTACGGCGCACCGACGGATTTTGTCGGCCTGCGGAATTTCCAGGTCCTGTTCAACAACCAGGCCTTTCTGACATCTCTGAAAAACAACGCGTTGATCATTGTCGTCTCGATCATCGTGCAGATTCCGTTGGCGATCTGGCTGTCGACGATGCTCGCCAACAGGATTGCCGGCGTGGTGATGTTCCGGCTGATTTTCTTTCTGCCCTACGTGCTCGCCGAGGTGGCCGCCGGCCTGATCTGGCGCTTTGTCTACGATGGCGACTATGGCCTGTTCGCGTCGCTGGCGCATCTGTTCGGCGTTGCGACGCCCTATGTGCTCGCCGACAAGGACCTGGCGATCTACGCCGTCCTGGCGGTCATCGTCTGGAAGTATTTCGGCTTTCACATGATGTTGTTCATCGCCGGGCTGCAATCGCTCGACAAGAGCATTCTGGAAGCCGCCGAGATCGACGGTGCTACGGGCTGGCAGAAATTCCGTTATGTTACGCTACCCCTGCTTGCCTCCACACTGCGTCTTTCCGTCTTCTTCGCGATCGTCGGCTCGCTGCAACTGTTTGACCTGATCATGCCGCTGACCGGTGGCGGACCGTTCAACTCGACCCAGACGATGGTGACTTTCCTCTTCAATTTCGGCGTCACCAGGATGCAGGTCGGCCTCGGCAGCGCCGTCGGGGTGGTGCTGTTCGTGATCTGCGTCACCCTCGCCTTCGGTTACAAACGGATATTTATGCGCAATGACTGATATGGCCACATCCATTCGCGTCAGCCCCGGCACCAGGGCCTACCTGTACCTGTCGCTGACCATCATCGCAGCCATCGTCCTCGTGCCACTGCTGACAACCGCGCTCGGCGGCTTCAAGTCGCTCGGCGATCTCAGGGTCAATCCTTTCGGCCTGCCAGCGGAATGGCATGTCGAAAACTACACCGACATCCTGTTTGGCGATCGCTACTGGCGACAGATGATGAATTCGCTGATCATCGCCCTGCTGACGGTGTTCCTGACCGTCAGCGTCTCGGCGATGGCCGCCTTCACCTTTGCCCACGTGCGCTTCTTCGGCTCGGATTTTCTGCTGAATTACTTCCTGATCGGCCTGATGTTCCCGGCGGCAACAGCCATACTGCCGCTGTTCATCCGCATCCGCGATCTTGGCCTTCTCAATACCTATTGGGGCGTCGTTCTGCCGCAGGTCGCGTTCGGACTTGGAATGAGCATCCTGCTCCTGCGGAATTATTTCAAAAACCTGCCGGAGGAATTGTTCCAGGCAGCGCTGGTCGACGGCTGCGGCTACATGCGCTTCTTCTGGTACATCACCCTTCCGCTTTCGCGACCGATCATCGCCACTGTCAGCATCATTTCCTTCGTCGGCAGCTGGAATAGCTACATCCTGCCGCTGATCATGCTGAACTCGGAATCGATCTATCCCTGGCCACTCGGGATCATGGTCTATCGCGGCGAGTTCGGGACACAGTGGCAGCTGGTGCTGGCCTTCATCACGCTGACCATCCTGCCGACCATCATCGTCTTCTTCCTCGCGCAAAAACACATCATCGCTGGCCTGACAGCCGGTGCGGTGAAGTCCTGACAGGCGCAACTGGAGCATCCAAAGCATGGCATCCGTCGAACTTCAGAACCTCCGCAAATCCTATGGTGCGCTCGATGTCATTCATGACATCTCGCTCTCGATCAGCGACGGGGAATTCATCGCTCTGGTCGGTCCATCCGGTTGTGGCAAGTCGACATTGCTGAGGATGATCGCCGGGCTGGAGGAGGTTACCGGCGGCGATGTGCTGATCGGTGGCGACATCGTCAACGCGCTGACGCCCCGCGAGCGCAACATTGCCATGGTGTTCCAGTCATACGCGCTCTATCCGCACATGACAGTGGCGCAGAACATGGCATTCAATCTCAAATTGTCAGGGCAGCCGAAGACTGTGATCGACCAGCGCGTCAACGAGGCGGCACGGATGCTGGATCTGACCGCGCTTCTTGAGAGGAAACCGGCCCAGCTCTCCGGAGGCCAGCGCCAGCGGGTGGCCATGGGCAGGGCCGTCGTGCGAAATCCCTCCGTCTTCCTCTTCGACGAGCCCCTGTCCAATCTCGACGCCAAACTCCGTGTCCAGATGCGTGCCGAGATCAAGACGCTCCACCAGAAGGTCCAGACGACGTCCATCTACGTCACCCATGACCAGATCGAAGCCATGACGCTTGCCGACCGGATCGTCGTGCTCAACCAGGGCAGGATAGAGCAGCACGGCACGCCCCTGGAACTTTACCGAACCCCCGCCAACCTGTTCGTCGCGGGCTTTATTGGCTCGCCTGCCATGAATGTGCTCGACGGCGTGGTGGAGGGTCTGGCGGGCGAGCCAGTTGTCCGGCTGAAGGACGGGACTGCGCTGCGCATTGCCGCCGAGAGGCGGGTCACGTCGGGACAGGAGGTTACGATCGGCTTGCGTCCAGAGAACTTGAACCCGGCAGGAAAGGGATCACCACTCAGCGGTCGGACCCTGCTTGTTGAACCAACCGGTGCGCAGACACATGTGTTGTTCGAGATTGCCGGCCAACAAATGACAGCCGTTGTGGATGGCGAGTTCCCTGTCAGCTACGGCGCCGCGCTCAACGTCAACATCAACCCTGACCAGGTTTACGTCTTCGATCGCATCAGCGGGATCGCGCTTTAAGTCGTTGACACAGCAGCGCCTTCTCGGATTCCGGCATAACAGCCGATCAGGTCGCTCTGTTTCCTTCGCCGTCAAACACATGCAGATGCTGGGTCGGGAAGGCGACGGAGACTTTCGGGCCCATCGACATGGTTTCGCGATCGAGTGTGAAGATCTTGAATGGCAGGCCGTGCAGCTTCAGGTGGAGGATAATACCGAAACCGGTCGGCTCTATCAGGTCCACGTCGGCACTGATACCAGATCCATTCCGTGTCACGACCACGTGTTCCGGGCGGATGCCGAGCGTTGCCTTTTCGCCGGTCGTGACGATTGGTGTTGAGGCAAGCGGAACTGGAGTGCCATCCCCGAGGATCATCTGGTGCCCGTCGTAGCTGGCCTCGAGAAAATTCATGCCGGGAGAGCCGATAAAACCTGCGACGAAAAGATTGGCGGGGCGGTCATAGAGTTCGAGCGGGCTTCCGACCTGCTGGACAACGCCTCCATGCATGGCGACGATCCGGTCCGCCAGCGTCATCGCCTCGATCTGGTCATGGGTGACGTAAATCGAAGTCGCTTCCAGATCGGCATGCAGTTTCTTGATTTCGGCACGCATCTGTTCGCGCAGACGCGCATCGAGGTTGGAGAGCGGTTCGTCGAAGAGAAACGCCTTTGGCTCCCGCACGATTGCCCGACCCATGGCGACACGCTGCCTCTGTCCGCCGGACAGTGCCTTGGGGCGCCGCTCGAGGAGCGGATCGAGACCCAGCTTGGAAGACGCCAGCGACACCGCCGCGGCGATCTTCTCCTTGGCGATCTTCCGGATTTTCAGGCTGTAGCTCATGTTGCCGGCGACATTCATGTGCGGGTAGAGAGCATAGGACTGGAACACCATGGCGATGTCGCGGTCCTTCGGGTGCAATTCGTTGACCCGGCGACCGGCGATCCGGATTTCACCACCGGTGACGTCCTCGAGACCGGCGATCATGCGCAGCAGCGTGGACTTTCCGCATCCGGAGGGACCGACCAACACGATGAATTCGCCGTCCTCGATCTGCAGGTCTACGTCGTGCAGCACCTGCACATGGCCGTAGGCCTTCCTGACGTTCTGGATATCGATCGATGCCATGGTGACTATCCCTTGACCGCGCCGGCCGTCAGGCCCTGGACGAGGTAACGTTGAATGAGCAGGAAGAACAGCCCGGCCGGAATGAGTGCCATGACGCCCGCCGCCATCATCTGACCGAAATCGACCGAGAATTTGGAAACGAAGGTCAAGAGCCCGACCGGGAAGGTGGCCGCCTGGTTGCCGTTGATCAGCATCAGGGCAAAGAGCAGCTCGCTCCAGGCTGCGGTGAAAACGAAGCCGAGCGTTGCCGCAATGCCGGGCAAGGTCAGCGGCAGGATGATCTGCCGGAAGGCGATGAATTGCGTTGCGCCGTCGATCATCGCGGCTTCTTCTAGTTCCTTCGGAATGCCGTCAAAGAATGACTGCATCAGGAAGGTCGCAAAGGGCACGTTGAACGCCGTGTAGACAATCACCAGGCCGGTCAGGCTGTTTGTCAGGTGCAGAGGCGAGAGGATCTTGAAGATCGGCGCCACCAGCATGACCAGCGGAAACATCTGCGTCAGCAGCATGAGCGCCACGATCCAGTATTTGCCCCGAAAATCGAAGCGGGACAGCGCATAGCCGGCCAATGACGCGCAGATCGTCACGGCAATGGCGGTAGAGGCCGAGACGATCACGCTGTTTTTGAAGAACGTCGGAAAATCGCTGTGCTCCAGCACGAACGCGTAGTGCTCCCAGGTCGTGCGCGAAGGCCACATCCGCACCCCCTCGGTATAGAGGAGGTCGTTCGGCGTCAGCGAAACTTTCAACAGCCAGAACAGCGGAAAGAGGGCGAATACGATGTAGACGAGGATAGCGAGCCGATGGGCGATGATGGGCAGGATAGATCGTCTCATGGGCCTAGTCCTTGTTCAGCAATGTCTGCCGGAGCAGAATGATCACCATCGAATAGGCGAGCAACAGCACCAGCAGCACCAGCGCGATGGCCGACGCATAACCAAAATCCAGCCGCTTGAAGGCCTGGGTGAAGATGTAGCTGGCGACGATCTGCGTACGATCAGCAGGGCCACCGCCGGTCATGACGACGATGAGGTCAGCGAAATTGGAGACCCAGACCGTTCGCAGCAGGACGGTGATGGCGATGGTCGGTGCCAGGAATGGAAGCGTGATCGATTGGAACCGCTGGAACCAGCTGGCCCCATCGATGGAGGCCGCCTCGTAGAGATCGCGCGGGATTGCCTGCAGCGCGGCCAGAAGCGTGATCGCGAAAAACGGAATCCCCCACCAGACATTGGCAACGATCGGCCCCCACATCGCATAATGCGGGTTGGACAGGATGTTGTCGGGCTGATCCATCAGGCCGAGTGCGAACAGCCAATGCGGGATCGGTCCGATCACCGGATTGAAGAGCCAGGCCCAGTTGAGACCGGCCAGAAAGGAGGGCACGGCCCAGGGCAGGAACACCAGGGCCTGGACGAGGCCACGCCCCCAGAATGGCTTGTCCAGCAGCAGGGCAAGGATCAGCCCGAAGGCAAATTGCAGGACGACCGAGGCGCCGGTCCACCACAGGGTGTTTCTCAGCGCGCCGTAAAAGGCTGCATCTTTGGAAAGATCGCGAAAGTGATCGAGGCCGATGAAGCCGCCGGAAAACGGTTTCAGCAGCTGGACATCCCGGAAGGCATAAGAGACGCCAATCACCAGCGGCACCAGCATGACGGCGACGATCAGGATCAGTGCCGGTGCACTGTAGAGATAGGGTTCCGAGGCATCGGCGAGCCGCTTTTTCCAGGGCCTGCGGTCTCGACGCCTGTCATCGGTATAGGCGGTCATGGTCATCGGCCAAAGGTCCGTTCAGGTTTGCAGCGGCAATGCGGCTGGCAACAGTGTGTGCGAAAACGGCGACGGATTGCTCCGTCGCCGCATCAAGCCCTATTTCTTGGAGAGAAATTTCTGCTGCGCCTTGGTCAGATAGTCGGCCCATTGATCGGCAAGATCCTTGGCGGAGATATCGCCCAGCAAAGCCTGCTGCGAGGTCTTGATGGCCAGCGAATCCTTGAAGAAGGCAAATTCCTCCAGATAGGTCGGCATGACAGTCGGCACCGTGTTCTTGTCGGCCAGTTCCTCGAACCAGCCCTTGAACTGGTCACCGGCATAGAACGGATCCTTCTCTGCCGATGTATAGGCCGGCAGCGCACCGATCTTCTTGTTCCATTCGAGGTTGCCTTCCTGGCCCTCGAGGGTGGCGATCAGCTTCCAGGACAGGTCCTTGTTCTGGGTTGTCGCAAACATCGACCAGCCAGCATAGCCGATCGTCGGGAAAGACTTGCCGGACGGTCCCTTCGGCAAGGGCGCGACGCCGAAATCGTCCTTGCTCATGCGCTCGGCAACGGCGATCAGTGCATCCGGATCCTGGTCGAGGAAGGCGCAGGTGCCCGAATAGAAGCCGGCTACGACCTCATTGAAGCCCCAGTTGACGCTATCCTTTGGCGCATATCCCTTCTTGTAGAGATCGACCATCCACTCAATGCCCTTGGCCCAGCCTTCGTCGTTCATGGTCGACGTGCCGTCCGGCTTGAAATACGTGTTGTCGCCCGCCATGGAGGCCGCAAAGATCATCCAGCCATTAAGGCCGCCGGGGCCGCCGCGCATGCAGTAGCCGTATTTTCCGGGGATCTTCGAGACCGCCGCGGAGGCTTTGACGAAATCGTCCATGGTCTTCGGTGGCTCGGAAATGCCGGCCTGTGCCAACAGCTTCTTGTTGTAGAACATCGCGCGCAGGTAGAAGCCGTAGGGTAGCATGTAGGCGGTGTTCTTGACGTCCCGGCCGAGTTCCAGCGCACGTGGCGTCAGTTCCTTGGTGTGCTCCCATTTCGCCAGATAGGGCTCGAGGCTTTCGAGCATACCGTTATTGCCATAGAGCGACAGCCAGGTATCCGGCATCTCCATGACATCGGGCGTATCGCCGGCCGAGACCATCGTTGCGAATTTCTGGAAGGCTTCGTTCCAGGGCAGCGAAATGATATCGACCTTTGTACCGGGGTTGGCCGCTTCGAACTTGCCAACGAGCGATTTGAGCGTCTCGGTACGCTCGGGGCTGGTGATGACTTCGACGAGCTTGAGTGTCGTATCGGCGAACGCGGTTCCCGCCATCATCGCGGTAAAGAGTGCCGCTGTTATCAGTCTTTTCATGCTATTCCCCCTTTTCGGTTTTTCTTCCTGTTGATGGTTCCTACGAGGCTGCAGCGATTGCTTCCTCGATATCTCTCCACAAGGCCTCGGTTCCTTCGAGACCGACATGCAGGCGGACGGACCGCGCGCTGATCCCGAAGGTGTGCGCGGAATTGGGCTGGGCCTTCTGCTGCAGGACGACTTGGCCGGGCACGATGAGGCTCTCGTGGCCACCCCAGCTCACGCCCAGCTTGAAAAGCCTGAGATGGTCGGAGAAGGCCCGGATATCGACGCCCTCGCGGAAAATGAAAGAGAACAGGCCGGACGTGCCGTTGAGGCCTGCCGGCAATCGGTTGGCAAGGCCGGGATGGCAGACCTCCTCGACGACGTCGAGGTTCTGCAGCCGTCTGGCGATCGTCATGGCTGCGGCTTCGTGCGCCTTCATGCGCAGCGGTAATGTGCGCATGCCGCGGATGAGCAACCAGGCATCGAAAGGCGAAAGCTTGCCGCCGAGATAGGGGTAGGCCTCGGCCTTTATCCTTGCGATCAGCGCCTTCGAGCCCGCGACAACGCCAGCGACGACATCGCTATGGCCGCCGAGATATTTGGAGGCGGAATGAATGACCAGATCGACGCCCAGCGTCAGCGGCTGCTGGAAAAAGGGGCTGGCCCAGCTGTTGTCGATCATCGAAACGACACCGTGCTGCCTGGCGAGCGTTGCAAGGGCGCCGACGTCGTGGGCTTCCATCACCCAGCTGGTCGGGCTTTCCATGTAGAATACCTTGGCGCCCGGAAGCGCCTTTGCGACGGCCTCCTCGTCGCGACCATCGACATAGGTCACCTCGACCTTCATGCGCTTGAGGATCGTGCCGAACAGGCGAAAGGCATCGGGGTAGATATGCTTGACGGCGACGATCCGGTCGCCCGGTTCGACGAATGTGAGCACGGCTGACGAGATCGCCGACATGCCGCTGGCAAATCCGAGCGCATCCTCGGCCGCCTCGAGCTTGGCCAGCATCTCCTCGAACATCCGGACCGTCGGGTTCAGGCCGCGGGTGTAGATGGGCCGGACCTTTTCGCCGCGATAGGAGGCGATCATATCGTCGTAATCGGAGAAGGTGAAAAGCGATGTCTGGAAGATCGGAGGCACCACCGCTTCGGCATAATTGCCTTCGTCATGAGCGGTAATCAGTGATGCGAGATCGAATGGCCCGAGCTCTGCGGTCATTTTGACATTTCCTTGATGTCTTCCTCGACGACGTCGAGAATCTTCAATGTTTCGAGGCGCGCTGCCTCCGGATCCTGTGCCACGATCGCGTTGAACAGGGTGCGGTGGAACGGAAACGACCGACGCGCAAAGTCTTCCCGGTCGAAAGGATGGGTCCAGAAGCGCTCGAAGGTGCCACGCATCTGCTCCAGCAACTGCTTGAATAGTGGATTGTGGGTGGCGTCATAGACGGCGAGGTGAAACGCCAGGTCTTCGGGGCCGGAGGCGCCCTTGGCGATGTGGACGCGCTCCATCTCGTCGAGCTTTTCCTCGATGATCGCAAGATCTTCCGGAGTGCGCTTCCTGGCAGCCACCATCCCAGCTTCGCATTCGATACCGCGCCGAACCTCGAGTGTCTGCAACAGGACGTCGCGCAAATGCGTGGTGTCCATTGACAGCGGCATATGGATCGTTGCCTTGGAAACCGGCTTCAGCAGGTAGGTGCCACTCCCCTTGCGCGTCTCTACGACCCCAAGCGCCTGGAAGTGGGTCATGACCTCGCGAATGGTCGAGCGACCGACGGACAAGGCACCCATCATCTCGCGCTCGGTCGGCAGTTGGTCGCCGGATTGGAGGTTGGTTTTCTCTATGAAATCGGACAACGCATCGATGACCTGGCGCGTCCGATCCTGAGTAGGCAATGGTGTCAGCAAACGTTCGTTCCCTCGTTGCCGATAGATTGGTCTGACATCTGCTATCAGGTCAATCTTTTTTTCGTGCGACCCGCGGAAAGCCACAGCAATAGAAATTCGTCGTCCGCTGAGAGGCGAACGCGGAAGTATTGCGGGATGAACGGTCGGCGCGATAATCGATCAGACAACGATCACGCCGATTGCCTCAGCTCTCCAGCCAGACGCGTGATGCGATGTATCCGTTGCTGAGATCGTTACCGACGTCCGGTACGAAGCCCTTCAGGGCGGGGCTCGACGCATTCAGGTAGTTGTTGAACACGGGAATGATCGAACCCGACTCGTCGCGCACGAGGAGTGCCATATCACGGTACATCTCCTTGCGCTTCGCTTCGTCTGCTTCGGCCCGTGCGGCCAGCAGCAGCGTGTCGAATTTCGCATTGTCGAACTTCGACTCGTTGCTTGCTGATTTCGAATAGAATTCGAGCGAATAGATCAGGTCCTGCGTCAGGCGCGTTCCGAAAAACGAGACGCAGAAAGGCTTGTTGCGCCAGACGCCGCTCCAGTAGCCGTCCGTCGGAACGCGGTTGACGGCGACCTTGATGCCGGCCTTCGCCGCGCCATCCCGCAGGATGACCGCCATATCGACGCCGCCCTGCATGACGTCGGCAGCATAGATTGGAACGGCCCCGTCGAAACCGGACTTCTTGTAGTGGAAGGCAGCCTTCTCCGGATCGAATTCACGCTGCGGAATGTCGCCAGGAAACATGTCGAAGGCAGCATTCACAGGAAAGTCGTTGCCGAGCGTCCCGTATCCACCAAGGACCTGCTTCAGCAGAAACTGGCGATCGATGGCGTATTTCAGGGCAAGGCGAAGATCGACGTTGTCGAACGGTTTCTGGTCGACCAGCATGGGCATCGTATAGTGGCTGCGCCCGGGCGTGTTGTGAATGGTGATATTCTTCATTCGCCCCAGCAGTGGGATCGTATTGGGGTTGATTGCATTGATGAAATGAACCTGCCCCGAGGCCAGAGCGGCCGTTCGCGCCGATACGTCGGCAATCGCCAGGATCTCGACACTGTCGACCCAGCCACGGTTGGGATGCCAGTCGTCCTTGTTCTTCTCAAGCAGGATTTGGACGCCGGGATTGTTGCGAACGATCTTGAAGGGACCGGTGCCGATACCGGCATTCGGATCGCCCCTGCCACCGTTCGGCTGGATGACGAGGTTGTAGACGCTGAAGATCAGCGGCAGGTCGCGGTTTTGCTCGGTCAGCGTCACGACGACATTCTCGCCCGAAGCCTCTACGGACTTGATGCTGGCGAGGTAGCCGAGCGCGCCTGATTTGGAGGCTTTGTCGCTGTGGCGGCGCAGCGTCTCGACGACGTCCTCGACTTTCAGCGCATCGCCATTATGAAAGCGCACGTTCTTCCGGATCTTGAACGACCAGGTCGTTCCGCCATCGGTCGTCTCCCATGATTCAGCCAGAGCCGGAACGGCCTTGCCGGTCGCCGGGTCGGTCTCGACCAGGGTATCGCCCCAGCTGCGGGCCAGCACAAATTGCAGGGCGCTGATGTAGCTTGCGGGGTCGAGCGCATCGGTCGACGCGCCGCCGTTCATGGCGATCTTCAGATGGCCGCCGCTCTTGGGTGTTGCAGCCTGTGCAAATGCGCCGCTGCCTGCAAACATCAATGCGGCGCCTGCGAGCGAACCCTGCAAGACGGTACGCCTAGTCACGCCTTCGGCAGACTGAACCGTCGAAAGGGGGTCCCGGTTCTCATTTCCAAACTTCGACGTCATTCGGCATCCCCTTTTCGATAAAGTGCACAACGGACGGATCATCTCTAGACGAGCAGCTTCCATAGACACTAATGTCCATTATAACGGCTCGTCAATCCTGCATTTCGCCAGAACTTTATCCGGCGCATGGGCTATTTGATAATGAGCGAAGATAAATCTACGGGTGCAGGCATGAGTAGCAGCAACACCAGGGTAAAGGCCGATGCCCCAGAGAGGGTTGGCCGCACGACAAAGGAGGAGTGGCTCGACCTGTCCATCCAGGCGCTGATCAGCGACGGGATAGATCGCGTCAAGGTTCAGATCATTGCCAAGACACTCGGCGTGTCCCGCTCGAGCTTCTATTTCTTCTTCAAGAACACCAAGGACCTTCACGCCCAGATGCTCGATTTGTGGCTCCGCAAGAACACGGGCCCGATCATCGAGCGTGCCATGCGACCGGCAGACACGATAACGCAGGCAATCCTCAACGTCTTCGAATGCTGGGTGGACGCCAGCCTTTTCGACTTCCAGCTCGATATGGCGGTGCGGTTTTGGGCTAAGCGTTCCTCGTCCGTGAACGCCGTGGTGGTACAGGCAGACGATCAGCGCGTAGACGCTTTACAGAAGATGTTCATTCGCCACGGCTACCCCGCCAAGGAAGCTCTCGTTAGGGCACGGGTCCTCTATTTCACGCAGATCGGTCACTATGCGCTCGATGTACCGGAGAGCATGAAGGTCAGGTTTACCTATGTGGAATCCTACGTTCTGGCGTTCAGCGGACAGCATGTGACGGAGGATGAGATGGAGGCCTTCAGGCGGTTCGCTCGTCGCTTTCACCCGGACGTCTGAGCAGCCGAGCGGCTAGGCAGAGAGAGATCCGAGCCTTGAAAAGTCATAGACATTAGTGTCCATTATTGGCAGGTTGGAAATAGAGAACGTAGCCCGCCAGCATGGAAAGGACCGGACCCATGAAAAGCCATTACCGAGTTGCCATTATTGGTGGCGGGGTTGTCGGCGCCTCTGTGGCCTATCATCTGGCGAAACTCGGCTGGACGGATGTGGCGCTCTTCGAGCGGAACGTACTGACGGCGGGATCGAGCTGGCATGCGGCGGGTGGCTTTCACGCCCTCAATGCCGATCCCAATATCGCTGCGCTGCAATCCTACACGATCGACCTTCTGTCGGAGATAGAGGCTGAATCGGGCCAGAATATCGGCATGCACATGACCGGCGGCATCTCCATTGCGTCCGCTCCCGAACGCTGGGAATGGCTGCAATCCACGTACCGCGTCTTCCAGACCATGGGCATATCCGACGTCCACCTGGTCGGTCCCGAAGAGATCAAGAAGCTTTGCCCGATCGTCAGTATCGATGGCGTGCTGGGTGGCCTGTATGCCGGGCGCGAGGGGCATATCGACCCGTCGGGCGTTGTGCATGCCTATGCACGCAGCGCCAAAAAACGCGGCGCCACGATCATCGAGCACAACCGAGTGCTGGAACTGACGCAGCGTCCCGACAAATCCTGGAACGTTGTCACGGAAAAAGGAACCGTGATCGCCGAGCATGTGGTGAATGCGGGCGGCCTCTGGGCCAAGCAGATCGGCCGCATGGCTGGCATCGACCTGCCGGTGACGCCGATGGAGCATCACTATCTGGTCACGGAGTCTATCCCGGAAATTGCGGCTCTCGACCACGAACTGCCGATGATCGTCGATCTCGAAGGCTTCACCTACATGCGACAGGAGCAGAAAGGCCTGCTGCTGGGGATATACGAGACCGACTACCGGCACTGGAACATGGATGGCGCGCCATGGGATTTCGGCATTGAGCTTATTCAGGAGGATACGGACCGCATTGCCAGCGAGCTGACACTCGGCTTCGAGCGTTTCCCGTGCCTGCAGACGGCAGGCATCAAGCGATGGGTCAACGGCGCCTTCACCTTTTCTCCGGACGGCAACCCGCTTGTCGGGCCGGTGCGCGGCGTGCCGAACTACTGGGTTGCCTGCGGTGTGATGGCGGGCTTCCTGCAGGGCGGCGGCGTCGGCAAGTCGCTGGCCGAGTGGATGGTGCACGGCGAGCCCGAGGCCGACATTTTTGGCATGGATATCGCCCGGTACGGCGATTTCGCCTCCAACCGCGAATATATTCGCCAGACGACAGGACAGTTCTACTCGCGCCGCTTCGTCATGAGCTATCCGAACGAGCAATTGCCGGCCGGAAGACCGTTGCGCACGCCACCCGCGTTCGACGCGATGACTGCGGCCGGCGCCCGCTGGGGCACCAGCTGGGGCCTTGAAATCCCGCTTTATTTCGCCGACCCCGACTTCGTCGAAAAGCCAAGCCTCAAGCGCTCCAACGCAGATACTATCATCGGCGCCGAAGTCGCAGCGGTCCGTCAGAAAGCGGGGCTCCTGGATACGTCTGCTTTCTCGCGCTACCGCGTATCGGGTCCGGGCGCGCAGGGCTGGCTCGACAGGACCTTCGCATGTCGCCTGCCCAAACAGGGGCAGGCAAGGCTTGCACCGATGCTCTCGGAAGGCGGCGAGCTGAAGGGCGACCTGACGCTGTTCAACTGGGGCGATGGCAGCTGGTGGATCATGGGCTCCTATTACCTCAGGCAGTGGCACATGCGCTGGTTCGAGAGCCATCTTTCCTGCGACGTGACCGTAGATGACATCTCGGACGACTTCACCGGTTTCGCACTATCCGGTCCCGCCTCCCGGGAGATCCTGCAAAGTCTCACCCATCAAAATATAGCGGGCTCCGCGCTGCCTTTCATGGGCTGCGATACAATCGATATCGGCCTTATTCGGGCCCGGGTGGCAAGGCTCTCGATTACCGGCGAACTGGGCTACGAGATCAACTGCCGGGCCTTCGAACACGCCACGCTCCGCCGCATCCTGCTGGACGCTGGCAAAGATGCCGGCCTTCGCGAGATCGGCTACGCGGCGACAAATGCCCTGCGTCTGGAAAAAAGCTTTGGCATCTGGTCGCGCGAATTTACCCAGGCCTACACGCCTTCAATGACCGGGCTGGAACGCTTCATAGCGTTCGACAAGGGTGATTTCGTCGGCCGGGAGGCGGCGCTGGCGGAACGTAACGCCGGTGGAGCTGCCAGGGTGCTCGTCACGCTCGAAGTCGACGCGACCGATGCCGATGCCAGCGGCTACGAACCGGTCTGGAAGGAAGACAGCCTGATCGGCTACATCACCTCCGGCGGCTACGTCCATACACTTGGAAAGAGCATCGCCCTTGCCCTCGTCGATCGGCAGTTTGCAGCCGAAGGCATGAAGCTTGTGGTCCACGTCGTCGGGCAGCCCCGCGCGGCGCGGATCATCCCCAACTCGCCTTACGATCCAGCCGGGCGCGCGATGCGCAGCTGATGCACACTCCCCGGCTAACGAGCGAATGACAGGCATATGTGAAGGTGGAGCAAAAAATGATGGACTGGTCGTCCTACCTCGATCAAGAGCAGTCTCGTTTTATCGACGAACTCACGGAGTTCGTGCGCATTCCGTCCGTTTCGGCCAAGCCGGAAAACAAGGGCGATGTCTATCGCGCCGCCGAATGGGTCGTCTCCCGCCTCAAGGCGGCAGGTGTCGAAAAGGCCGAGGTGATGCCGACCAAAGGGCACCCCGTCGTCTATGGCGAATGGCTGGATGCGGGTCCGGGAAAGCCGACAGTATTGATCTACGGTCATTTCGACGTACAGCCTGCCGAACCGCTGGATCTCTGGGACAACCCTCCCTTCGAGCCGACGCTGAGAGACGGCAAGCTTTGGGGACGTGGCGTATCCGACGACAAGGGTGGCATGCTGACCCCGATCCTCGCGGTCGAAGCCATGCTGAAGACCACCAACACCCTGCCAGTGAATGTGAAATTCCTGTTCGAAGGCGAGGAAGAGGTCGGCTCGGCTTCGCTGCGGGCATTCATCGCGGAGAACGCTGCGCGTCTTGAGGCCGACATGGCGTTTTCGGCCGACGGCCTGCAATGGGCACCGGACCAGCCGCAGATCATGCAGGCGATGAAGGGAACGCTGGCTTTTGAAATTAAGGTCACCGGGCCGAAGGCAGACCAGCACTCTGGCTTGCACGGCGGCGGGATAGCCAACCCGGCCATGGCACTGGCGCAGATCCTGGCAACGATGAAATCACCGGATGGGCTGGTGACGATCGAAGGTTTCTACGATGACGTCGTTCCCCTGACGCAGGAAATGCGGAACGCCATAGCCTTGTTGCCCTACGACGAGCATGACTATCTCGACGCAACGGGCGCCCCTTCGACCCACGGGGAGCCCGGCTACTCCGTGCTGGAGCGCATCGGTGCACGGCCTATGCTGGATGTGAATGGCCTGACATCCGGCTGGCAGGGCGAAGGCGCAAAGACCGTCCTGCCTGCCTCGGCCAGTGCCAAGCTCACCTGCCGGATCGTTCATGCACAATCGTCGGAGAAACTTATGCAGGCGATCCGCAAGCATGTCGAAGCCCATTGCCCGCCGGGGGTTGCCGTGGAGTTCTCCGCGACCGAGCGGGAAGCCCGTGCATTCAGCATTCCGGACAACCACCCGGCAAGCGTACTGGCAGGGGATGTGCTCGAGGAAGTCTATGGTAAGGCCCCCTACCGTATCTGGGCCGGTGGCTCGATCCCGGCATTCTCGCCATTTATCGATATTCTTGGGCTACATGCGGTCATGCTCGGCTTTTCCCACGGCGACGAGAACCTGCATGCCCCTAATGAATTCTTCCGCCTCGACGTCTTTCGCCGAGGCCAGCAAGTCTATGGGCGGCTTTTTGAGAAAGCCCAGAACTGGACCCGATCTTCTTCGTAAAACAGGCAAACGTGGGGGCGAACTTGCATCGCCTCTCCCTACATGGCGGCGTCGAGTTTCTGCTTCCATGCTCCGCTCGCCAGTTCCTTGTTTACAAAAGCATCGACAGCCGCCTTCAACTCAGGATCTTTGCGCAACAAATAGGCGTTTTGAAAGTGCGTGAAAGGCTCCTTGACTGCCGCCGGGCAAAGGACGCCGCTGTGTAATTTCGATTGCAGGTCGGCTTCAATTCCGTCCGTTACCATGACATCGGCCTTGCCGGCAGCAATCTCGTCGAAAATCATTTTGTTGTCGGGAAGAACGTCAATCGCGGCTTTGGTAAAGTGCTCATGGGCGAATTTGTCATTGGTGCCGCCGGCATTGACGATCACCCTCACCGAAGGCTGGTCGATGGCTTCGATCGTCGTGTATTTGTCCTTGTCGGCGCAACGAGCGATGGGTCGCTTGCCGTCGCTGACGTTTGGCAATGAAAAGTCACCCACTTCGGCGCGTGCCGGATTGACGGTAATGCCGCCCACCGCAACGTCGAACTGGCCCGCCTTGAAGTCGTCCAGCATGGTTTTCCAGGTGGTCGTCACGAATTCCACCTTGACGCCGAGGCTTGCCGCCAGGTCCTTTGCCATGGAAATATCGGCACCGACCAGCGCGCCATCCGCACCCTTGTAGCTGAACGGCTTATAGTCGCCCGTCGTACCTACCTTGAGCATACCAGCCTGCCTGATGGCAGCCAATGCACCATCCTGCGCATGGCAAACAGGCGCCGCCGCCATCAGGCCGACAAAAGCCATCGCAATCGAAAACTTCATAAAATATCTCTTCCCATCAATTTTGGTGCTCGATCAAAGAGTTCGGCACCTTATGAGGGATAGGGACGCAAGATTCATTCCAATCAATGAATGGAATGGTCTGTCACCCTGTTGCATCACATGTAGGTAGCCCCCTACCCCACCCGCCTGCGCTATCCCATCAAGACGGCCGCTTGGCGACGAGGTCGATCTCGATGCGGGCGTTGTAGGCGAGGCCGGTCACGCCGACGCATGTTCTGGCGGGAAGGCGGCCATCTGGAAAATAGCTGCGATAAACCTCGTTCATGGCGGCATAGTCGTCGTCAAAATGCGTCAGGTAGATGCGCGCCATCGCAATGTGCTCCAGACCGAGACCGAGGCCGGAGAGGACGGTGAGCAGATTTGCCATGACGTTGCGTGTCTGGGCCTCGATGCCCTCCGGTAGCTGGCCGGGCGTTTCCGGCGTGTCGGGCATCTGCCCTGTTACGTACACCGTGCCATCGACTTCGACGGCATGGCTAAACGGTGCAACGGGCTTGGGGCCGCCGGCTATCATGTGGAACTGCATGATCGATTTCCTTTATCCTTGAAGACTTTGAAATTTATACCTTGAAGAGGGATTTCCTGATGATTGCATGGACAGCCCAGTTGCCGTCGACGACCTGTGTCACGCCAAAATCGACCGCTGCAGACATCAGAGCGATCGCCTCGTCTTCCGTAAGTCCCTTGCTTTCCATGAGAAAACGCCGGGCTTTTCGGAACGCGTCCTTCATCGCCAGATCGAGCGAAGAGTTTGCGTAGACCTCTCCCTGTCCCTTCTTGCCGAATTCCGCGAGGTAGTTCGGGTGGCTGAAACCGATCAAAATCCATTCCGTCGGCGTTTCGAGCAAGGGATAGCTCAACTCCACAAAGAGCTCGCCCTTCTTGTGCAGGATGACGGTGACGTCGCCGGTCATCGAGCACTCGATGGCTGTCCCGCCGAGTTCGCCATCGCCCTGCGCCGCATGGGGATCGCCGATCGACAACAGCGCACCCGGCACCGATACCGGCAGGTAGACGGCGGATCCTTGGCCGAGCCGCCAATTGTCGAGATTGCCGCCGAAATAGGAGGGTGGCACGGAATCGACCAGCTCCGCTTCGCGTGGTGCCACTGCGATTACGCCGAAATGCGGCCTGAGCGGGATGCGGACGCCCTCCAGAACAGGCGAGCAAATCTCGACCGAGCTTCGATCGACCGGAACGCCCGGATAATCATAGGTTCGGTGAACGACCCCGAAGGGATCGGCCTGCGGCTGCCAGCGATAGGAATACAGCGCCTCGGCATAGCCTTCGTCTGCGAAGACTTCGTAGATCGTGATATTTTCACGCGCTTTGGGCTCCTGAATGAACTCGTTATAATGGTAACCCCACCAGGCAGCGACGCTGCTGCCGAAAGCTCGTCCTTCATAGCCGGGGCTGTTGGACGGTCGTGGCGAAATCGAATTGATGCGGACCTCGATGACGTCGCCCGGCTCCGCGTCCTTCACATAGATCGGCCCCGTGCAGATATGGACCCCGAAGCCTTCGCCCGCACCGCGGCCGTAAATCGAGGCGTCGATCGGACCCGCACCCCGGCGATCTACGGACTTTTTCTGGGCAGTCCAGTAAAACACGTCCTCGGCCCCCGCATCCCCGTGGATCATCAGTTCCGGCGCGTCGGAGGCGTGCTGCGTCAACGTCTGGATTTCAACGGTATCGCCCGAGCGGATCTCGAGGACAGGCGGCAGCGCCCGGCTGAAATAGCCCCAGTGCACGGTCGCAGAGGCGGCGAGAACGTGATGGACCGATGAGCCTGCCTCGGCCTCGCTGCCATCGCTATCGGCAAATGCATCGCCCGTGTCGATAGATCGTTGCTGGAGCCGCTTGGCGACCAGCGCGCTCAACGGCCAGCCACGCTGCTCTGCATTCGTGTTGGCAGCCAGCTTCTCCAGGTGCCGGCTGCGAAATGCGCCCGGCGGCAGGCCGAAGCGCTCCTTGAACAGACGGTTGAAATTGGCTGCATCTCCGAAACCGCAGCTATAGGCGATTTCGGCAATCGGCAGACGTATCTCGCCGGGGGCGACGAGCGCTGCCCTCGCACGCTGGAGACGGCGTTCACGAATATAGTTGCTGACGCTTTCGCCGTTCTGCAAGAACAGCTTTTGCAGGTAGCGTTCCGAAATGCCTTCGAGGCGCGCAATGCGCAGTGCGGTCAATTCCGGCTCGTGATGATGGCGCTCGATACCCAGCGTGACGCGATGAAATAGCGCCGCGGAACCGGGGCTTGCGGCGGCGTCATGTGTCTCGGCCTGCAGCACGATGGCGACAAACAGATCCGCAAGGGCGCCTTCGAGCGATCGCCATTCCAACTCCGAGACGCTATCCATCTCGCCAGCGGCCGTCTCGACAGTCTTTATGAAGATTGCCGCAATCCCTGTGGCCACGTAATGCCGCGGCGCCTTCAAGGTCTGCAGGCCGGCCTTGTGGCCGGGAAACAGGCTGTCCGCAATGGAAAGAACGATCATCCGGGCGCTCTTGCGAAGGCATAGCTGCCACTCGCCGACAGCCGGCACGATCACCAGACAACCAGCCTCGATCAACAGCGTCTCGCTGCCGAGCCGCATCTCAAGGCTTTCGTCGAGGGAGATCAGTGCAATCGGGCCGCCGGGTCGCCGGACGAGCGGTGACAACGTCTGGTCGCCGGCGGTCAGGCGCGCCAGGAGCAACGACTGACGATCGCCCCTCAGCGAGGCAGTGGCAAAGCTTTCCAGCCCCTGATCGGCAGCATCGGATCTAAGGCCGAACTCGGACAGGATATCCTGCCACGCCCCTTTACGAGAGCGTGTCGGATAGGCTTCGCTGAGAAATTGCCTAATGGTCATCCCTTGATCTGCAGTGGCGGCAGGGTCTGCAACAGCCCCCGCCTGGATCCCTTCGGATCCATATTGCACATGCGAAGAAGAGAATGCCAGCCTGCTCGTCATTTGCTGGCGAACACGCATTTCCGGATCGAACCGGTGACCCCCCAATTGGCATCGACGACCTGCGTCACCGAGAAATCCGCAGCCACCGACATTAGCGAAATTGCCTCGTCCTCCGACAGATTATGCGCCGTCATCAGGAAGCGGCGGAGCTTGTGAAAGGCATCGCGCATGGCGAGATCGAGGCTGGACCGCTTTAAAATTTCCTGTTGGTGATCGGGACCGAGCTCGGACAGATAGTTGGCGTAGCTGAAACCGTAGACCGACCAGACGTCGTCATTCTCCAGCAGCGGATGGTTCAGCCCCTCGAGCACGGTGCCGGGCAGGTCTGCCTTTTTATGCAGGATGAACTCGAACTCTCCCGTCAGCGATATCTCGACCGCGGTGCCGCTCAACTCGCTATCGCCTTGTGAGGCATGGGCATCACCGACGGAGAACAGGCCGCCGGGCACCGCGACCGGATAATACATCCGAGCGCCTGAGGTAATCCGCCAATCGTCCATGTTGCCGCCGGTATAGTTCGGCGGGATCGTGCTGACGAAATCGGCTTCGGCCGGAGCCAGCCCCATCGTGCCGAAATGCAGGCGGGCCGGCACCTTGATACCTGCGAGAACCCCGTCTTTCTTGACAACGGTATTGTGGTCCACCCTGACGCCAGGATAATCGATCGTCGCATGGACAATGCCATCCGGATCGGTCTGCGGCGTCCAAAGGTAGGAGTATACGGCCGAGACGGTGGCGGGCTCCTTCATATCGAGCTCGTAGATCGTCACCACTTCCCGCTGCTTCGGCTCCTCGACCAAATCATTGTACTGAAAGCCCCAGTTTGCCGAGGGGTTGGAGCCGAAATAGCGGCCTTCATAGGCGGGGTTGGCGCTGGGTCGTGGATAGGCATTCAGGATCCGGACTTCGATCACATCGCCGGGCTCTGCACCCTCAATGGCAATCGGACCCGTCAGCAGATGCACGCCGAGGCCTTCGCCGGCGCCATGGGTGAACGGACCCTCGGTAGCGCCGGCGCCACGACGGCCCATGGTCTTCTCCTCGCTCGTCCAGCGAAAAATCTCTTCTGCCTCAGCATCTCCGGCAATCATGCGATCATAGTCGTCATTGGCATGGTGGGTGATGGTTTCGATGGTGGCGCGGTCATGGGATTTCAGCGTCAGCACGGGGGCAAGCGTCTTGCTGAAATAGCCCCAGTGGACGGTGGAAGACGTCGCTGGCAAATGATGGTTCGTCATGGAAGACCTCTTTGAGAATACAGACTGGAAGGCAGGAACCGCAGGTTCACTCGCCTTCCATCTTACTAAGGAAGCGCGCCGTCAGCGGATGCCGGGGCCTGTTCAGTATTTCCTCGGCCGGTCCTTCCTCGACGATGGAGCCGCCGGAGAGAAAGACAACGCGATCTGCGACTTCGGCAGCAAAACGGAGCTGATGGGTGGAGATGATCATCGCCAGGCCGTCTTCGACAGCAAGGCGGCGAATGACTTCGAGCACTTCGTTGACCAGTTCCGGATCGAGTGCCGAAGTCGGTTCGTCCAGCAGAAGGACGGTCGGACCGGGAGCAACGGCGCGGGCAATGGCGACACGCTGTTGCTGGCCGCCGGACAGATGGCGCGGCAGGGCATCGGCTCGGTGTGACAGACCCACTCTCTGCAGCAGCGCTTCGGCCCGACGATTTGCGTCGAGGCGTGAAAGCCGCTGAACCCATTGCAGCGGATCGGCGACATTCTCCCTGGCCGTGAGATGGGCGAACAAATTGAACTGCTGGAACACCATGCCGACACCGACACTGGCACGCATCTGCGCGATTGCCCGTGGCGACAGGGTCCTGCCGCTTTCATTCAACGCCAGAGACCTTCCCCCGACCTCGATGGAGCCCTCCTCCCAGCCTTCGAGACGGTTGATGCAGCGGAGCAAGGTGCTCTTGCCGGAGCCGCTTGGTCCGAGCAGGGCCACGACTTCGCCGGCCTTGACTGTCAGATTGATGCCGTCGAGAACAACATTCGGGCCATAGGCCTTGTGCAGGCCGCGCACGTCCACCGCGACCTGGTTTCCGGCCAGCCGTGCGGCGCGGGCCTGTCGATCGATGCCGCGCGCCGCCGCCGTCACTTTCGGCGAGGCCGGCGGCAACGGATCGCGTTCCGCTGCCGGAATATCCGTGCCCACAGCAGCCGGCGTCGCGGTGGTGGCTATCACAGCGCGGCCCGGGGATAGCGCGCGGAAAAACCGTGCTATCTGTTCCTTGGGTTTGGGGCGATCGAGATCCAGAAGCATTTCGACGACAATCTGGATGATCGCAATCGCGCCGGTCAGTATGAGGTACATCAGCCCGGAGGCGCAGAAGATCGAAAAGAAGTCGAACGTTGCAGACGCCAGCTGTGTGCTTCGAAGCGTCAGTTCTTGCACGGAGACGACAGAGGCAAGCGACGAATTCTTCAGCGCGCTGACGGCTTCGTTGCCGAGCGCCGGCACCATTGATCGCATCGCCTGCGGCGCAATCACGCGCCACATGATGGCACCTGGCGTCATGCCCAAGGCCTGCGCGGCACTCACCTGGCCGCGATCGACGCCGATGACATTGGCCCTGATGATTTCGGCGATAAACGGCGCTTCATTGAGAGCAAGGGCAAGGCTGGCTGCCTCGATGGCCGTCAGCTTGATGCCGATCATCGGCAAAACGTTGTAGCAGAAGATCATCTGCAGAATGAGCGGCGTGCCGCGGAAAATGATGGCGTAGGTGCGGGAAAGCAGCGAAAGGGCGCGAAACCGGCTCAATTGCATGCCGGCCAGAAGAAGGCCCATGACCAAGCCGCCGGCGAGACCGAAAACCGTGATCAGGAGGGTGTAGACGATCCCGGTCATGAGGTAGGGCTGGCTGAGATAGTGGAGGAAAAGATCCATGATGGCCTTCGCAATGTCCAGGGAAAAGCGGCCGGGCCAATGAGCCCGGCCGGGAGAAGGTGCATTAGTCGGCCAGAATGAGCGAAGGCGCTTCGATCTGGTCTGCCGGCAGGCTCCACTTCTTCATCAGCTCCAGCTGCAGGCCCGACTTCTGGATCTCCGTCACGGCCGCAACGACTGCATCGCGAAATGCGACATTGTTGCGCGGCACAGCGATGCCGACCGAATAGGGCAGCGTCACTGCGGTGGCCTTGCTGAGCTTGTCCGGATAGGCCTTGACCGCGCCATCGACGGTGTTGGCGTCGTTGATGTAAGTATCGGCACGGCCGGCGAGGATCGCCTGGATGCAATTGTCGTTATTGTCGTAGAGCTGGATTTCAGGCGCCGGCTTGCCGGCAGCCTTGCATTCTGCTTCCAGCGCCTGGATGAGCGGCACCTCGACATAACCGGTGTTTTCAGCCGCGACCGCGCCGCACAGCGAGATATTGATGCCGGTGATCTTCTTCGGATTGTCCTTGGCGACGAGCACGCCGTCGACGACCTTCAGGTAAGTCACGAAGTCGGCGGCCTTGGCGCGGTCCTTCGTTGCGTAGATGTCGGAGATGACGATATCAGCCTGGCCGGCCTGGACCGTGGTCAGCAACGCGGCAAAGGTCACCGGCTTGTAAGTCAGCTTGAAGCCGAGGCAATCACCGATGGCTTCGCCAAAATCGACGTCGAAGCCGATATAGGCGTCCGGATTGTTCGGGTCGATCGTCTCGTAGCCGGGCGTATGCGGATTGATGGCATTGACGAGCGTCTTGCCTTTCAGGGCCGGGTATTTGGCTTGCAGATCGGCGCAGGCGGCAGGCGTCGCGGAAGCCGCCTCGGCACCTCCCATTGAAACCAGCGTTGCGCCGGTCACCGTCGCTACAAACAACTGCGCCATGATGCACAGGCCCAGCCATGGCTTCAGTGCCTTGCGGCTCCCATTTTTCAGCTTCATCATTTCCCGCTCCGTTCTTGTGAGTGGTGCAGTGTTCTGCACTCGACGGAGGGAAGCTTAGCGATGTTGCCGATGGGAGCGATTGTCGCAAGCCACACGATTTATTGTAGATTTATGCCTAAAAAATCGCGCCTCTCATGTTGCGCATATTATTTAGGCGATGCATGGCCGCTAATTAGCCGTCCTGACGCCGTTTTACGCTCTTCGAATTTGCGGCTTCAAATCAGCGGGCAGGATGTGCGGGACAGGAGTGAGACCTGCCCCGCGTCTTCACTGGAGGGACGAATGAGCAGCTAAGCGACCTGCTGAGGCTGTGACCTCTGCTCGGCAAGCTTCCGCGCGGACACGAAATCGACTTTTCCGGAGCCCAGCACCGGGACCACGCCGATGGTGACTTCGGCCGGAACCATCATGTCCATTGCTCCTTTGGACTTCGCGAACGCCGAGAAGGCCGATCGGCTGGCGGCAGGCGCATCTGTCAGCAAGACCAGCCGTTCTCCTTTCTTCTCGTCCGGCAGCGCCGAGACAACGGAAAGCGCGGTGGGCCACAATTCTCCGGCCAGTGCTTCGACAGCCGCCAGGGAAACCATTTCGCCGGCGATCTTTGCAAAGCGCTTGGCGCGGCCGCGGATCCTGACGAAACCGTCGTCGTCGATGGTGACGATATCGCCGGTATCGTGCCAGCCGTCCTTCAGGGGCTCGAGGACACCGGGGTTTTCAGCCCTGAGATAGCCGGCCATGACATTGGCGCCGCGCACGTGAAGACGGCCTCCCTCGTCGATGCCGGGAACAGGCTCCAGTTTCCATTCCATGCCGGGGAGGATTTTACCGACCGTTCCGGAGCGATTGTACATCGGGGTGTTCAGCGAAATCACCGGTGCAGTCTCGGTGACGCCGTAGCCTTCGAGAATCCGGAGCCCGAACTTCTCGGTATACGTCTCGCGGGTCGAAGGCTTCACCGGTTCTGCCCCGGAGAAGATATAGCGAATGGACCGGAAATCGTAGGGATGCGCCGTTCTGGCATAGCCGTTGAGAAAGGTATCGGTGCCGAAGATGATCGTGGCGTTGGAGACGTAGACCAGTTCCGGCACGATCCTGTAGTGCAGCGGCGACGGGTAGAAGAACACCGGTACGCCGGAAATCAGCGGCAGCACGGTTCCCGCCGTCAGCCCGAACGAGTGGAACATAGGCAAGACATTGAAAACCTTGTCGCCCGGGTGGAAGTCGATGCGCGCTGCTGCCTGTGCTGCGTTCGACAGGATATTGCGGTGAGTGAGGACCACGCCCTTCGGCGAGCCCTCAGAGCCCGACGTGAACAGGATAACGGCGTGGTCTTCTGGCGAACGACGGACGAGCGGGCGATATTTGTTGAACAGCCCACGGATTTTTTCGAAGGTTGAAATCGTCGTGCGGAGTTCGTCCAGCCAGACGAACTTCACCTCGCGCTGCATTTCCTCGACGAGGGCGCCGAGCTTGCCCTGGGTTACGAAGGCCCGCGAACAGAGCACGTGCTTGACCTCCGCAGCCTTGCAGGCGGACAAGACATTAGCCGCACCCGCTGTAAAGTTCAGCATGGCCGGAACCTTGCCCGCTGACATGACGCCGAGCAGGGTGGCTGCCGTGCCGTTGGCGTTGGGCAGCATGATGCCCAGCGTAGTTTCATTCGGAAACATGGTCTTGAAGCGCGCACCGAGAACGGCAGCCCCCGTCAAAAGCTTGGAATAGGAAAGCTTTCCAGCTATCGGATCCTCGACCGCCAGCGTCTTTCCGCCCATGGTGATTGCTGTCTGGATGACGCGTTCGATAAGCGTAGCATCCGTATTCGTCGTGCGAAAAATCAGCGTCGACATGATCTGATAGAGCGCCGCACCAGCAGCAACGCGGCGTTTCTTGCCTTTGAGATCAGCGGCGACTTCAAGCTTTACCGGCTCCAGAATGGTCACCTTGACCTTCGGGAAGAGACGGCGGCGGACGTGGTTGTCCTTCATGTAGGAGGCGTAGCTTTTTTCGAGGCCATCGATGCGCACGGGCACGATCATCGCCCCGGTCTTGTCGGCCACCATGGCGGCGCCGTCATAGACCTTCATCAGGCTACCGGTAACGGTCAGCCGACCTTCGGGGAAAATGCCGATCGGGTTGCCGTCCTGAACGACCTTGATGAGCGACCGCGTCGCCATTGGCTTGGTCGGGTCGAGCGGCAGGAACTTGCACATTTTGAGGAATGGCTTCACCCACCACACTTGGGCAATATTGGTATCGATAGCAAAGACAGGTTCCTCCTCGGTGATGGCAAGCGCCAGGGCGCCGTCGAGCAGGCTAACATGGTTCAAGGCGATGATCGGCGCGGGTCCAGCCTTCTTGATGTTCTCCAGCCCTTCGACCTCAAGGCGCATGAAGGCACGGAAGAGGATTGAGATCAAATCCCGAAAAGCGTTGGTGGGCAGCGTTCTAAGCATCACCCAGGCAACGCCGGCGTTGATGATCGACAGCGTCAGGATGATGGCCGGGATCGACATGCCGACCACCTGCAGGAGGGCAACGAGTCCAAGCCCGACGACGATGAACAGCGCGGACAGCACATTTGCAGCCCCTATGACGCGGGCACGGCGATGTTCGTCTGCCCAGCTCTGCATGGCGGCAAAGGTCGGAACAGCGAGGAAGGCACCGCCGATTGCCATGCCGGCAAGATCGATGGCCACGCGGATGGTGTTCGGCCCGGCGAAGAATGCGGAAATCGTCTCGGCCTGGGTTATGGAGGTGAGGCCCCAGAGGTTCCATGCGAGATCGAGGCCGAACAGAGCGATGATCAGCGTGCCGATCGGAGCCGGCAAAAGGACCACGCGGCCGGCCGACATCCAGCCGGCAATAGCGGAGCCGATGGCAATGGAGATTGCAAAGACGCCGAGATAGACCGGAATGATAATTTCCGACCCGCCGAGGATCTCCTTGATCATGACCGGCAGCATCGACATGACGAAGGCGCCGACAAACCAGAACCAGCAGTTCATCAGGGCGGAGCGCCAGATCCGTGTATCGGCGCGCAGTTCGTTGATCAGGCGGATGCTCGAGCGCAGGACATTCCGGTCGACAACCAGATCCGGCGCCTTTGCCCCTGTTGGCGGGATGAGGCGGGCGCAAAACCAGCAAAGCAACGACAGGCCCATCATCATCGGCCCGAACACCCAGACATTATCGCCCTTGGTAAAGGCGAGCGCCGCAACGATGGTGCCGGTCAGGATGGCGATAAAGGTGCCGCCCTCGATCCAGGCGTTGGCCTTGGGCAAATCGTTGCGATGAAGATGATCGGGCAGAATGCCGTACTTGATGGGCCCGAACAGAGCTGAGATGATGCCGAAGCCGAGAAGGGCGATCATCAGGATCGAGATCGAGGAGAACGCAATGCCGACGACCGAGATGGCAGCGACGGCAATCTCCCAGCGTTTCAGAAGCTCCGCCATTTTCGCCTTGTCGTATTTATCCGCCAGTTCGCCGGCAATGGCGGAAAGCAGCAGGAACGGCACGATGAAGATGCCGCCGGCCAGGGTGACCAGCGAGGCCCCCTCTGCCGCCATCTGCACGAGGATCACGAAAACCAGCGTCTGCTTGAGAAAATTGTCGTTGAACGCGGTCAGGAATTGCGTCCAGAAAAGTGGCGCGAATTTCCTTGAGGTCATCAGATTGCGTTGCATGTCGGTACTCCTGGAGATGAGTGGAGAGAGGGCCACAGAGTTGTTACGCAACGGTTTCCGCACCTAACAACTCTGTCGTGTAGTTAACGAAACTAGTTCTCGCCAGACCGGTTGAAATTGACCAGGAGCTTCTCGGTGCGGGCATCCTCGACCTTGCGGATCAGCTTTTCAGCTTCGGAATTGTCGCGGAGGGTCTTGGTGATGTTGACGGTTGTCTGGACCAGCATGACGATACCCATCGTCAGGTATCCCTTCCCCCAGAGATCGAGGGGCATCATGTAAAGCCCGACCGCCAGCATGATGGCAGCAGAAGCGAATGAGACATAAGAAAAGCTGATCCAGCTTGACGAGTGCTTCTGGAAACTGTCGTTCATTGTCGTCGTCCTTTGTCAGTTGATGTTGATTTAAGCGGCGGAGTTCATGCGAGTGCGCAGGCGGCCCAGTACCTCGTCAGCGGAAACACGCAGCGGCGCGCCGCAACCCGCATCCGCGAGTTTTTCGAGGACAGAAGCGGTGTTTCTCGTGCCATCCAATTCCCGCAGGACCGAGGTGGCGATGTCATTCCGCATCTGGCGCTCGCTGAGCCGGGCCAGCGTCTGTTCGGCCTCGTCGAGCGAGGCTGAGCCGACACCATGGATCAGGCTATTGAGTTTTTGCACTTGGCCTGTCGCACGTGTGATGCGCTGGCCGCGCTGCAGTTCCTGCAACCTCGCTTCTGCCGCCCGGACCAGGCTCTTTAATTTGCCGATAGAAGCTGTGAACTGGGCTTCGGCCTTTTCTGATGTATCCCTGTCCGCTTCCAGCTGGATGATCGCCTCGGCCGCTTCCCGGGCCAGCACATCATGCCCCGTTTCAAGAGCCGCCATGGTCCGCGCCTCGAGATCGGCGATCCGCGAGACGACAAGTGCGCGCCGGCTCTTCTCCTGCTCGTTCTGGGCGGTGGCAACCGCCACGGCCCGCCGTGCTGACTGGATGTCGCCTGCCGCATCCCTTATCTGCTGGTCCAGCAACACCGCTGCATTTCGGTCGACGACAGCCTCTTGTGCTTCGAAAAGCCTGCCGCGGATCAAGGTACGAATTTGTTTGATCATTTTCACGCTCCCGTTTATGAACAATGTTCATGAATATCTATGTGACACATACATGAACATTGTTCAAGAATAAAAATGAACGTCGTTCACTTTTACAGAGAGATAGTCGCTTGGCCGGCAAAAGAGAGATGAAGCGCGAGGATTTGAAGGTGCGGCTGATAGAGGCCGCAAGGCGCCGGATCGAAGCGGAAGGGCTTTCAAACCTGAGGGCCCGCGATGTCGCTCTCGATGCAGGCTGCGCGCTCGGTGGTTTATATACGGTCTTCAAGGATCTGGACGACCTGGTCATCCACGTGAACTCCGCGACCTTGCGGATGCTTGAGCAGACTTTGGTCCTTGGCGAAGTCGGGGATCGCTCTCCGACGGACCGGCTGCGCAACTTGGCGCGAGGCTATCTGAAGTTTGCCGTCGCCCATCGCAATCTCTGGAGCGCGCTCTTCGACCATGTTTTTGCCGATGGACGCCTTGCCCCGCAATGGCATCTCGACGAGCACCTGGCCCTGATGGAAGTCATCGCCGAACCGGTTGCCGGACTCCAGACCGGTTTGTCGGCGGAAGAAAGATCGATCCGGGCGAGGACACTCTTCGGCGCCGTTCACGGCGTCATCAGCATCAGCCTGGCAGGCCGCTTCGTCGGCCTCCCACTCGAACGCCTCGAACGCGAGGTCGACCAGTTCGTGCTTACCATCGCAGCGGGAACAATACGGACGAGTTGAATTTCCGAGCGACCCTGCAACTTCGCCGGCAGGCTTCCCACTGTTTGAACACGAGAACAGACGGGCCCGTAGTTTACAACGCTATCCGCCATCGCCCACGCGATTGCCTTTTTGGGGTCGAGCGAAATTGCTAGGATTTCGAGCGACGGGGCGGGCGTAGAGCGTCTATCAGGCGGTGGACCTTGTCAGTCGCGTAGACAATGTCTTCCTGCGGCAGGTGGACTGTGATCTCGACTTCGTTCCAGCGGCCGGCATTTTCCTTGGCGTACCTGACGGCCGCCTTCAGGCCACGGAATTGCACGGCCGTCGCGCCCGGAACCCAGAACTGCACGGAGCAATCGGCCATGGCGTAGTCGTTCAGAACTTTGATCGGGTCCAGAGCCATCGCGGCCTCCTTGTTTTGGCGCCATGATATCGCACGGCTGACCGGCGGCATCCAGCGTGGCGAACGGCATGACTGATCGGCGTCCCGACTTCAAGCTGCGATACACATCTGCGTGGCGCCCGAGATGCTATTTCGCATCCGCAAAGATAGCGCTGACCTTCCAGGGAAACTGCGCCCCCTTGTCCTCGATGTCGTCGACCTTCCAGCCGTCAGCCTGATGAACGAGGCTGTAGTGCAAGGTCACCGGCACACCGTTGATGAACTTGACCACGACCATCGCCCTGTCGCCCTTGATGTCCGGCTTGCCGATCTTCAGGTGCTCGGCCTCCCCGTCCTGACCCGCAATGACGGGATCGAAGTCTAGAGACAGCGAATCCCCGGGTTCGGTCTTTGCCGCATCGGCCTTGAACAGACCGTTCAGATGATCCGAAAAGTAGTCCTGGTACCGGGTCACGGAGGCGGGATCGGACGAGCCGACCTTGTCGTCATAGAGCGCCTTCAAAAGCGCCTGCGGTGTTTCGAAACTGCTAGCAAAGGCTGGACCGGCGGCGACGGCAGCAAGAACGGCGAAAACGAAGGCAGGCAGGCGCATGAAGGACTCCTCTCGAGACAGGGAGCAGGCTAACGGAAGAGAAATCCGATATCCAGAGTTCATTCCTGGGTTGCTAACCTGCCGGCGATTGTCGCCCCCAAAGCCGCGCGGAGTAGAATTCGGACCTTGCTGCATCGCACCCCGTACAGGAAGTAAAAATTTACTGATGGAAAAGGCTTCCCATTGCGGTGTCGTAAGCGCAAATATGAATATAATCTTGGGGCAGACTCGGCACTGCGGCGATGCAGTGATAGGCAATCAGTAGAATGGTGACGATCAAGGAAATAGCAAATGCGGTCGGCGTCTCCTCGGCTACGGTTTCCCGCGTCCTGAACTACGATGCGACCTTGTCGATTTCCGCGTCCAAGCGCCAGGCCGTCATCGAAACCGCCGAGGCATTGAACTACGCGACGCCGCGCAGCCGCAACCGGGCAAACGGCCTCAATGGCGCGCAAGCACTGGTCTCCGGTGCGGGGCGGATTGCCCTCGTCCACTTCCTGCGGCCGCCGCAGGAGCTGACAGATCCCTACTATATCGGCGTTCGCCTCGGCATCGAGAACCGCTGTCGCGCGCTGCAGATCGATGTGGTCAAGGTCTACCACGCCGACAGCCTGCCGGATGCCACACTCCTGCGCGAGGCCTCGGGCGTCATCGCCATCGGCCGCCACACCGACGAGGAGGTGGAATGGCTGCGCGAACACAGCCGTACGGTGGTTTTTGCGGACTTTTCGCCGCAGATCGACCTCGAGGACAGTGTCGAGAGCAACATCCAGCTGGCCATGCGCAAGCTGCTTTCGGCACTCCGCGACCGCGGCTACCGGCGCATCGGCTTTATTGGCTGGCTCGAACATATCAACCAGGTCCCCAATCATTTCACCGAGCGGCGCTGCAGGACCTATATCGAGTGGATGAAGCAGCACGACCTTTTCGACCCGGAGCTTTGCGTTACCGAACACCTCACCCCCGACAGTGGCTACACCCTTGCGAAATCCCTGATGCAGATCGCGTCGCCGCCAGACATCATCGTCGCCTGTAACGACAACATGGCCATCGGCGCCTACCGGGCAATGCTGGAACTCGGCCTCAAGATCCCGGACGATGTGGCTATTGCCAGCTTCAACGACATTCCGGTGGCGCAGCTGCTCAATCCGCCGCTGTCGACCGTGCGTATCCCGGCCGAACTGATCGGCGAGACCGCTGTCGACCTGCTGCTGGAGCGGTTTGCCGGCCGCGATATCGTCAAGACGGTGATCTTATCCACAGACATTATCTGGCGGGAAAGCACGCGTTGACGGGCCAAAACGGTGCCGACAAAGGGGCTCTTTGTGCAGCGCAGTAAAAATTTACTGAAAATATTGCTTCTTTTTCTTTTATGAGGAATACTGCGTTTCGGAGACAGGAGGCTTGTCTCGTCAACGTGACTTCTGGGAGGAAGCAATGGATAATTTTCTGCGCGCCCGCGCGCCGCGCATCATCGCTCTGGCTCTGGCCGGCGTCAGCCTTTTGGCGGTTACAGCCGCCGAGGCAAAAGAAATCACCGTCTGGTGCTGGGATCCGAACTTCAACGTCGCAATCATGAAGGAAGCCGGCGCCCGCTACACCAAGACACACCCGGACACCACCTTCAACGTCGTCGACTTTGCCAAGGCTGACGTCGAGCAGAAGCTGCAGACCGGCCTGTCGTCGGGTGCTGGCGGCGGCCTGCCGGATATCGTCCTCATAGAGGACTACGGCGCACAGAAATATCTCCAGTCCTTCCCGGGTGCATTTGCGCCGATGTCTGACAAGGTCGACTACAAGGCGTTCGCCCCCTACAAGGTCGAACTGATGACGGTCGACGGCAAGGTCTACGGCATGCCGTTCGATTCCGGCGTCACCGGCCTCTACTATCGCAAGGACTATCTGGAAGCCGCTGGCTTCAAGGCAGAAGATCTCAACAATATCACCTGGGACCGTTTCATCGAGATCGGCAAGCAGGTCGAAGCCAAGACCGGCAAGAAAATGATGGGCACCGACCCGAACGACGCCGGTCTCGTCCGCATCCTGATGCAGTCGGCTGGTGGCTGGTATTTCGACAAGGATGGCAACCCCAACATCCTCAACAATCCGGCGCTCAAGGCATCGCTTGAAACCTTCGGCAAGATCATGGCCTCGGGCATTGCCAAGCAGGCTGTCGGCTGGTCGAACTACGTCAACACGTTCACCTCGGGCGATGTTGCCTCGACAGTGACCGGGGTGTGGATTACCGGCACAATCAAGGCCCAGAAGGACCAGTCCGGCAAATGGGGTGTTGCCCCGATCCCGGCATTGAACGTCGAGGGCGCAACGCATGCATCGAACCTCGGTGGTTCCAGCTGGTACGTTCTGTCTGCGTCCAAGCAGAAGGACGAGGCGATCGACTTCCTCAATGCGGAATACGCAAAGGACATCGATTTCTACCAGAAGATCCTGACCGATCGTGGCGCTGTCGGCTCACTGACGGCCGCCCGCACCGGTGCTGCCTATGAACAGGCCGACGCGTTCTTCCGCGGCCAGAAGGTGTGGCAGAGCTTTGCCGATTGGCTGGCCAAGGTTCCCCCGGTCAATTACGGCATCTACACAAACGAAGTCGATGCGGCTGTAACGGCGCAGATCCCGGCGATTGCCAAGGGCGGTTCCGTCGACGAAGCGCTGAAGGCCATCGACGCCCAGGCAAAGACCCAGATCCAGTAGGACTTCCTCCCCGAAGGGGCGGCTTTCGAGCCGCCCCCATCTCTTTCTGCAGCTTCGAGGGCGATCGATGGCTTCTGCGCGTCCCAGCGGCGTTCGCCGCTTCTATAATGTCAACGGATGGCTCTTCATTGCCCCGGCGCTGGTGCTGATCGGCCTGTTCATGGTCTATCCGATCCTCTGGTCGCTGTTCATGTCGTCCCAGTCCGGCCGCGGAGCGATGGTAAAATTCGTCGGTTTCGGCAATATCGTCCGCCTCGCCAACGATCCGGTCTTCCTGCACGCGCTGACCAATACGGTAACGTTCTTCATCATCCAGGTTCCCATCATGATCCTGCTGGCCCTGTCGCTGGCGGCCGTGCTGAACATGCCGAAGCTCGTCGGACGGGGCCTGTTCCGTACCGCGATCTTCTTGCCGTGCGTCACCTCGCTGGTGGCCTATTCCGCGCTTTTCAAAGGGATGTTCGCCGAGCAGGGCGTGGTCAACAGCACGCTGGAGGCCATCGGCATCATCGCGTCGCCGATCCCGTGGCTGACCGACGGTTTCTGGGCGAAGGTGCTGATCATTCTTGCCATCACCTGGCGGTGGACCGGCTACAACATGATTTTCTACCTCTCCGCCATGCAGAACATCGACAAGTCAATCTATGAGGCGGCGCGCATCGACGGAATCAATGCCTGGGGACGGTTCGTCTACATCACCATCCCGCTGCTGAAGCCGGTTATCCTGTTCACCTCAGTAATCTCGACCATCGGCACGCTGCAGCTGTTCGATGAGGTGATGAACATCACCCAGGGCGGTCCTTCGGATTCGACGCTGACCCTGTCGCTCTACATCTACAACCTGACCTTCAAGTTCATACCGAACCTCGGCTATGCCGCGACGGTCTCCTACGTCATCGTCGTGCTGGTGGCGATGCTGGCCTTCGTGCAGTTCTACGCGGCACGGGAGAAAGACCAATGAGCGGCGATCGTTTCAAGGCACTCGCCATCCAGGTTTTCACCTATGGCTTCATCGGCGTCATGTCGTTCATCTCGGTCTTCCCGTTTCTCTGGATGATCATTAGCACCAGCAATTCTTCGATCGACATCGTCAAGGGTAGCGTGACCATTGGTTCGGCTTTCTGGATCAACGTGCAGGGCTTCTTCTCGCAAGTCGACGTGCCGTTGATCTTCTGGAACTCGGCCAAGATCGCCATCCTCAGCACCGTGCTGACGCTCGCCATCTCTTCCTTTGCCGGCTATGGCTTCGAGATGTTCAAGTCAAAGGCTCGCGAGCGGGTCTACAGCGCCATCCTCCTGACGCTGATGATCCCGTTTGCCGCCCTTATGATCCCGCTCTTCGTGCTGATGGGCCATGCCGGTCTTATCAACAGCCATATCGCTGTTCTTCTGCCGACAATCAGCTCAGCCTTCATCATCTTCTATTTCCGCCAGAGCACGAAAGCCTTTCCGTCCGAACTGCGCGATGCCGCCAAGGTCGACGGGCTGAAGGAATGGCAGATCTTCCTGTTCATCTACGTGCCGGTGATGCGCTCGACCTATGCGGCCGCCTTCATCATCGTCTTCATGACGGCGTGGAACAACTATCTCTGGCCGCTGATCGTGCTGCAGTCGAACGACACCAAGACCATCACGCTGGTCGTCTCGTCACTGGCTTCCGCCTACTACCCCGATTTCGGTGTCGTCATGGTCGGCACCGTGCTTGCGACGCTGCCCACGCTCGTCGTCTTCTTTCTCATGCAACGTCAATTCGTCCAGGGCATGCTGGGCTCCGTCAAATAGGAATGAAAATGCGTTCTGTTGTTTCCTTCAACGATACCTGGACCTTTCACGAGGGTTTCGCCCCTGGTCTCACCGAGGCCCTGACCGCCGGCCAAATGGTCACCCTGCCGCACAATGCGGTAGACCTGCCGTTCAACTATTTCGACGAGAAATCCTATCAGCGCGCCTTCACCTACCAGGCCGTTCTGAAGTGGCAGCCGGAGTTCGACGGTCGCGAAGTGTCGCTGGTATTCGACGGCGCCATGGCCGACTCCGTCGTTTATCTCAATGGCAAGGAGATTGTCGCCCACAAGGATGGCTACACGCCCTTCGAGGCGCGCCTGACCGACGGTCTGCATCAGGGCGACAACCTGATCACCGTCAAGATCGACGGCAGCGAAAACCCGGAAATCCCGCCCTTCGGTGGCCGAATCGATTATCTCACCTATGCCGGCATCTATCGCGATGTCTGGCTGAAGGTCACCGATACGGTGTCGATCGGCAACATCAAGATCGAGACCGGCCATGTGCTCAGCGAGGCAAAGTCGGCGACGGTGCGTTGCGACTTCTCCAATCCACAGGGTGTGGCGTTCAACGGCACCGTGACCGCCGTCATCACCGACGCCGCAGGCAAGGAAATTGCCACGGCCTCGTCCGAAACGACAGGCACAAGCGTGACGCTGGCCTTCGCCAACCTGACAGGCCTGTCGCTCTGGGATATCGACGACCCTGTCCTCTATACCGTCGCCGTCTCGCTCGAGAGCGACCAGGGCTCGGACCAGGTCGGCACGCATTTCGGCTTCCGCACGGCCGAGTTCACGACCGAAGGCTTCAAGCTCAATGGTCGCAAGCTAAAGATCCGCGGCCTCAACCGTCACCAGTCCTACCCCTATGTCGGCTATGCCGCCGGCCGCTCCGCCCAGGAGCTGGACGCCGACATCATGAAGAACACGCTGAAGTGCAATCTCGTCCGCACCTCACACTATCCGCAGTCCAAATGGTTTCTCGATCGGTGCGATCGCATTGGCCTCTTGGTGTTCGAGGAAATCCCCGGCTGGCAGCATATCGGCGGCGAGGAGTGGAAGCAGGAATCGATCCAGAACGTCCGCCGCATGATCGAGCGCGACTGGAACCATCCGTCGATCATCATCTGGGGCGTGCGCATCAACGAATCCAAGGATAGCCACGACTTCTATCTCGAGACCAACCGGCTCGCCCATGAGTTAGACAGCACGCGCCAGACCGGCGGCGTCCGATTCATCCTCGACAGCGAATTCCTCGAAGACGTCTTCACGATGAACGACTTTATCCTCGGCAACGAGGAGCTGCCGGGCAGCAACCGCCCGCGCACGGCGCTGAGAAGCCAGCAGGAATGCACGGGCCTGCAGAAGGTCGTGCCATACCTGATCACCGAATTCGGCGGCCATATGTATCCGACGAAAATCTACGACCAGGAACAGCGGCAGGCCGAGCATGTGCGGCGCCATCTGGAAGTGCTGAACGCTGCCTATGGTGATCCCAACATTTCCGGTGCCATCGGCTGGTGCATGTTCGACTACAACACCCACAAGGACTTCGGCTCCGGCGACCGGATCTGCTACCATGGCGTCATGGACATGTTCCGCGAACCGAAATTTGCAGCCCATGTCTATGCCAGCCAGTGCGAGCCATCAGAAGAAGTGGTGATGAAACCAGTCACCTTCTGGGCGCGTGGCGAGCGCAACATCGGCGGCGTGCTGCCACTGATCATCCTTAGCAACTGCGACGAGATCGAATTGCGTTACGGCTCGCTGGTCAAGCGCGTCGGTCCTGACCGCGAGACGTTTCCACACCTGCCGCACCCGCCCATCGTCGTCGACCATCGTCATTTCACCAAGGACGAACTCGGCGTCTGGGGCATGCAGTGGGAAGACGCCCATTTCACTGGATTTGTCGCCGGCGAAGCCGTCGCAAAACTGCACATGGTCGCCGATCCGCTGCCGACGACACTGCAGGTCGAAGCGGACAGCAAGACGATCCGTGCCGAAGGGCGCGACAGCACCCGCGTTATCGTCCGCGCGCTCGATCAGGTCGGCTCGCGCCTCCCGTTCATCAACGATGTCGTGACACTAAAGGTGTCTGGTCCGGCAAAGATCGTCGGCCCCCACGTCATTCCGTTCCAGGGCGGCACGACCGGCTTCTGGCTGGAATCGACAGGCAAGAGCGGCGATATTACCATAGAGGTCACCTCGCCCCGCTTTACCGGCACCACGGTAGAACTCACGGCGGTCAACTCGACCCAGCAGGAAGCGGTAACCCCATGAGCGAAGTCTCTCTCCGCAATATCCGCAAATCCTTCGGCAGCCTCGACGTCATCAAGGGCGTTGACCTTGACGTCCAGTCCGGCGAATTTGTCGTCTTCGTCGGGCCGTCGGGCTGCGGGAAGTCGACCCTGCTGCGGATGATCGCCGGCCTCGAGGATATCACCTCGGGGACGCTGTCGATTGCCGGCAAGGAAGTCAACGATGTCGATCCGTCAAAGCGCGGCATCGCCATGGTGTTTCAGTCCTACGCGCTTTATCCCCATATGACAGTGCGCGAAAACATGGGTTTTGCGCTGCGCTTCGCCGGCGTCGCCAAGGCCGAGGTTGCGCGTCAGGTGGAGGAAGCAGCCCGCATTCTCGAACTGGAGCCGTTGCTCGACCGTAAGCCGAAGCAGCTTTCGGGCGGCCAGCGCCAGCGCGTCGCCATCGGCCGTGCCATCGTCCGCCATCCCAAGGTGTTCCTGTTCGATGAACCGCTGTCGAACCTCGATGCAGAATTGCGCGTGCATATGCGCATCGAGATCGCCCGGCTGCACAAGAAGCTGGCGACGACCATCATCTATGTGACGCACGATCAGGTCGAGGCGATGACGCTGGCCGACAAGATCGTCGTCTTGCGCAGCGGCACGGTCGAGCAGGTCGGCGCGCCGCTCGATCTCTACGACGATCCCGCCAACCTGTTCGTCGCCGGCTTCATTGGCTCGCCAAAGATGAATTTTTTCAAGGGCGTGCTGGCTCGAAACGCCGATGGCCGCTGGTCTGCAAAGCTCCCGGAGCTTGGCGACACCACCATTCCGCTGGTGATCGGCGCCGACAAGGCAGCAGAGGGAACACCGGTGACGATCGGCGTCCGGCCTGAACATTTTGACGAGGTCGGGGATGCGTCACTCGATATGGTCGTCGACATGCTGGAACATCTGGGCGGCGAAACATACGCCTTTGCCCGCTATGGCGAAGGCGAACTCGTCACAGTGCTGACCCGCAACGGCCGCGGCCTGAAATCAGGCCAGACCATCACCGCCCGCTTCGATCCGGCTAAGGCATTGGTGTTCGACGCTGCCGGCGAGCGGTTGCGCTAGCCCCGCGCTATCGTCCGATTGGCATTGGCGCCCTGCCGTGCTATCTTACCTCCGTCTTACAAGGAGCTTGTGATGGCCGTGCCGGAAAAACTGACAACCGTCGTGTCCACCAAAGGGCAGGTCATCCTGCCCAAGGCGGTGCGTCTGCACCAGCAGTGGGAGCCGGGCACGCGCCTGGTGGTCGAGGAAACCGCCGACGGTGTGCTTTTACGCGCGGCACCGCATTTCGCAGCCACCGAGCCAGACGAGGTTTTCGGATCGCTTGCCTATGCCGGCACCTCGAAATCGATAGAGGATATGGACGCGGGCATCATCGCCGAGGCAAGGCGTCGCCATGCTGGCGATTGATACCAATATCATCATTCGCTACCTCACCGGCGATCATCCAGAGCAATCGACGAAAGCACGCAGCCTTGTCGAGACTAAGGATGTGTTCGTGGCAACAACTGTCATGCTCGAATGCGAATGGGTCCTGCGGAGCGTCTACAGTTATCAGCCGCAGCAGGTTTGTGCGGCGCTCCGGGCCTTCGCCGGCCTGCGTCGGGTGACGCTAGAAAGTCCAGCGCTGGTGGCGCGGGCGCTCGATCGCACCGAGCAAGGCATGGATTTCGCCGATGCCCTCCATCTGGGCAGAATCGGCAGCTATGAAGCCATGATGACGTTCGACCGCAGGTTTATCAAGGCGGCCCAAGCTGCCGGCTCCCACGACGTCCGCGAACCCTGATCAGCCGTGCAGGCCGGGGGCCTCGTGGCCGGTGCGCGCCACATATTCCGTGTAGCCACCGCCATATTGCTGCACGCCATCGGGCGTGACTTCCAGCACGCGGTTCGACAGGGCGCCGAGGAAATGGCGGTCGTGCGAGACGAACAGCATCGTGCCCTCGTACTCGGACAATGCCTTGATCAGCATTTCCTTCGTGTCGAGGTCCAGATGGTTGGTGGGCTCGTCCAGCACCAGCAGGTTTGGCGGGTCGAACAGCATCGCTGCCATGACAAGGCGGGCCTTCTCGCCGCCTGACAGCACCCGGCATTTCTTTTCGACATCGTCGCCGGAAAAGCCGAAGCAGCCGGCCAGCGCCCGCAAAGGCCCCTGCCCCGCCTGCGGGAAGGAATCCTCGAGCCACTGGAACACGGTACGCTCGCCATCGAGCAGGTCCATGGCGTGCTGGGCGAAATAGCCCATCTTGACGCTGGCGCCGAGTGCAACCGCACCCTCGTCCGGATCGGTAGAGCCGGTAACCAGCTTCAGCAATGTCGATTTACCGGCACCGTTGATGCCCATGACACACCAGCGCTCGCGCCTGCGGACCATGAAATCGAGGCCGGCATAGATGCTGCGGCTACCGTAGCTCTTGTAGACGTTTTTCAGGTTCACCACGTCTTCACCGGAGCGGGGCGCCGGCGCGAAATCGAAGGAGACGACCTGCCGGCGCTTCGGCGGCTCGACACGGTCGATCTTTTCCAACTTTTTCACCCGGCTCTGCACCTGCGAAGCATGGGAAGCGCGCGCCTTGAAGCGTTCGATGAACTTGATTTCCTTGGCAAGCATCGCCTGCTGGCGTTCGAACTGCGCCATCTGGTGCTTTTCATTGAGCGCCCGCTGCTGCTCGTAGAAGGCATAGTCGCCGGAGAACGTCGTCAGCGTGCCGCCGTCGATCTCGATCAGCTTGGTGACGATGCGGTTCATGAACTCGCGGTCGTGCGAGGTCATCAACAATGCGCCCTCGTAGTTCTTGAGGAATTCCTCCAGCCAGATCAGACTTTCCAAATCCAGATGGTTGCTCGGCTCGTCGAGCAGCATCACGTCGGGGCGCATCAGCAGGATGCGACCGAGCGCCACGCGCATCTTCCAGCCGCCCGACAGCCCGCCGACATCGCCGTCCATCATTTCCTGGCTGAAGCTGAGGCCAGCCAGCACTTCCCGGGCGCGACCTTCCAGCGCATAGCCGTCCAGCTCTTCGTAGCGCGCCTGGACTTCTCCGTAGCGTTCGATGATTTCATCCATCTCGTCGAGACGATCGGGATCGACCATGGCAGATTCGAGTTCGCGCAGTTCGCCGGCGACGATGCTGACCGGGCCGGCACCTTCCATAACTTCGGCAACGGCACTGCGACCGTGCATCTCGCCGACATCTTGGTTGAAATAGCCGATGGTCACGCCCTTATCGACGGCGACCTGACCTTCGTCGGGATGTTCCTCGCCGGTGATCATACGGAAGACCGTGGTCTTGCCGGCGCCGTTCGGCCCAACCAGCCCAACCTTCTCACCCTTGTTGAGGGCGGCAGATGCCTCGATGAACAGGATGCGATGGCTGAGCTGCTTGCTGATATTCTCGATACGTATCATCGTCGGGCAAAGTCCAGAGAGTGCTGCGCCGGATGGCACGGTTGTGAAGAGGCTGTTGCAGGTTTTCAGTTTCCGCGTCAACCGGGAAGGTTGAGGCACACCATCCAGAAAACGCCGAGGCCACCGGCGCTGCATATGAACTATGCTTTGCCGGTGGCCTCTTCGATGGTCATATATGAGATGCTCAGGCGATCGGATCCTTGTCCGACGGCTTGACGGTTTTGGCTTCGATACCGCCATTGCCAAACAGCGGCGTCACGTTTGAGCGCCCGGTCGAGGCATTCTTCTGCGACTTGCGACGGCGATCCGTGAAGTCCACGGCCAGTGCGACACCTTCCTCGAAGGTCGCGCGCGGATCGTAGTAGAGAGGACGCTCAGGCGCCTCGATGCCATATTCGGCACAGAGGGTGTCGATGATATCCATCGCACGCAGGCCGAGCTTCGAAAAATCCGCTTGCCGATGCAGGAAAAAGTCGTCGAATTCGGGCGCGTTGACGTCGAGCGATTCCAGCGCGTCGAGTATGTTGCGCAGGCGGTTCGGCATCCAGAGGACCTCCTCAGCCAGCTCTGGAGAAAGGAGGCTCCAGTCAACATCCTTCGGCAAGATCAGGCGTGGATCCTCCGTGTGCAGGACGAAATCGCCGGCATCGGACGGGTTGAATTCAGGTGCGTCTATTGCTGCACTGTGGCAGCCGCCGACCAGATCGTCCAATGCGAGCACGACCCGCATGGCCAGCATACGTTCCTCCCGCCTGCGGTTGACCCGCTGCGGGCGTCGGATACCCGCCCATAAGAGAGATCTGGAAAGCATGACGCCTGTTGCAATACTACCGGCGCCCAACAGGACACCGAGGATGATGCTGCCCTGCGTAGTCTGAAAGAACTGCCACAAATCAAACCTCATTCATTTCTTCCACCATATTACAACGAAGAACGACCGTTGGGTGACAATTTTTGTTTCAGCGCAGCCGTCAACAGGAAAGATTGAAAATCGTCTTCCGGAAGGCTCTGCTATTTATATAGTGCAATGCACCGCTGTCACAATATTCCCACTGAAGTCATCATATTCACTGCGAGCCTGTGCCGAGCTGTTCCTCTGCCTCCAGTGCGGCGCGCAAGGTTCGAACCTGCCGGTTCAGAGCGTGCACCTGCTCAAGCGTCATGCCCGACTTCCGCAGGAGCGTCTCCGCCAGACAGCTGCATCTTTTCAGCAGCGCCTGCCCCGCATGGGTGAACCAGACATGGACCTGACGCTCGTCAACCTTGCTGCGCCGGCGCTCCACAAGGCCTGCCGCCTCGAGGCGCTTGACGGGCGGGGTGATTGTGCTGGAATCCAGCCCCAACCGCTCGGCGATCGCGCCCACCGTCAGGCCATCCTCCTGGCCGAGCGCGCTCAGCACCAGATATTGCGGGTATGTAATGCCCATGGAATCGAGCATCGGCTTGTAAGTGCGGTTGACAGCAATACTTGCCGCATACAGCGAGAAACACAGCTGGTCATCCAATGGCAGGAGCGCTTGGCTCAAAATCGTCATCTCCCGTTTATAAGCAAACATCGATATCATTAAAAATAATGTCGCGATATCGATTTTGACTGGACTATCCAAAATTTTTTATCTACAAATTCGTTATCGCGATAAATATTCTTGCGATCTCACTTATCAGGAGAGCAGAACGATGGCTTCGAATAATCACACGACACGCCGTGGCGTGATGACCGCCGGGTTGGGCCTTGCCGCTGCAGCAGCGACCATGCCATTGGTTGCAACTGCAGACGCAGCAACACCCAAAGCTTCACAACCGAAGGGAACGACCATGAGCAGCAGCATCTTCACGACCAAGGACGGCACGCAGATCTACTACAAGGACTGGGGCACGGGTCAGCCGATCGTGTTCCACCATGGTTGGCCCCTCAGCGCAGACGACTGGGATGCCCAGATGCTCTACTTCCTCGGCCAGGGCTACCGGGTCGTCGCCCATGATCGCCGCGGCCACGGCCGTTCCAGCCAGACGGATCACGGCAACGAAATGGACACCTACGCTGCCGACGTCGCAGCGCTGGTTGCACATCTCGACCTGAAGAACGCCATTCACATCGGTCACTCCACCGGCGGTGGCGAAGTCGCCCGCTATGTAGCAAAGCATGGCGGAAACGGCAGGGTCGCTAAGGCAGTGCTCGTCGGTGCCGTACCGCCGATCATGCTCAAGACCGAGAACAATCCCGGCGGCCTGCCGATGGAGGTCTTCGACGGCTTCCGCTCGGCACTCGTTGCCAACCGGGCCCAGTTTTACCGGGATGTTCCGACCGGCCCGTTCTACGGCTTCAATCGCGATGGCGCCAAGACCTATCCCGGCGTGATCGACAACTGGTGGCGTCAGGGCATGATGGGCGGGGCAAAGGCCCATTATGATTGCATCAAGGCCTTCTCCGAGACGGACTTCACCGATGACCTGAAGAATATCGACGTTCCCGTCCTCGTCATGCATGGTGACGACGACCAGATCGTGCCGATCGCCGATTCCGCCATGCTGTCGGTCAAGCTCCTGAAGAACGGTACGCTGAAGGTCTACAAGGGCTTTCCGCACGGCATGCTGACGACGCACGCCGACGTTCTCAACCCCGACCTGCTGGCCTTCTTCAAGGCCTGAGCCACCCCCAAAACGGCCAGAAACGCCCACTGTCCGTGGGCGTTTCTCTCTGTGCTTTGCCTGCCACTGAGCTCTCATCCAGCGCTGGCGAGCGCGCCGGCGGGCCGGCGGCATTGGGAAAAAACATCCATCTTCGCATTGTAGACCTTGGTGGAGACATCCATAAGGCCGAGGATCGAATGGAAGAAATTGTCGTGCGAATACTGCCCGTCGGCGTGCTGCCCGAGGCATTTCATATCGAAGCCGGCAGATTTCGACAGGTCGTCCGATACCCAGGCCAGGAACGGCACGTGCGTCTGCTGCGTCGGCGCGATGAAGTAGGGCGTGCCGTGCAGGTAGATACCATTCTCGCCGAGTGACTCTCCGTGATCGGAGACATAGACGACGGCACCATCCAGCTTGGCAGCGCGCTGCTTAATCTTGTCGATGACGACCGAGACGACGTGGTCCGTATAGAGGATCGTATTGTCGTAGGCGTTGGTGATCTCCTCCGGCGTACAGGCACCGAAATCGTTGGCGCGGCAATCCGGTGTGAAGCGTCGGAACTCCTCGGGATAGCGCTGGAAATAGGCAGGTCCGTGGCTGCCGAGCTGGTGGAGAACCAGCACGCTGTCACCTTTGACGTGATCGAGCCAGGCATCGACCTTGTCCAGAAGGATCGCATCCAGGCATTCGCCATCCTTGCAGAAGCGCGGATCCTTGGAATTCGGCAGGTATTCGTAGGCCACCCTGTCGGTGACGTTGTAGCTGCCGGTGTCGTTGTCCAGCCAGGAGACGTCCACCTTGGCATGACTGAGGACATCCAGAAGATTCTGGGTCTGCAGCCCCTTGCGATGGGTGTAGTCGGCGCGCGGGTAGATCGAGTACATGCAGGGAATTGACGTCGCCGTCGCCGTGCCGCAGCTGGTCGTGTTGGGGAAATAGACGACGTCCTGCTTCTTCATCTCGGGATTGGTATCGCGGTTATATCCACCGAGCGAGAAATCCGAGGCGCGCGCGGTTTCGCCGGCAACGATGATCGTCACCCGAGGCTTGCCGGAGGGATCGATGTTGACCCGGTGGGCGTCCGTCCCCAGGGGCTCGGCGACGACATGCGCATCCTTCTGTGCCGACACGACGTAGCTGACGGCATTATTGATCGGCATGAACGGGTTGAGGGTAGCCAGGATATCGCGGTGGGCGCGCCCGACGCCGGCAAAGACCTTGTAATAGCTGATGCCGGCGCCGGCAAAGATAGCAAGGCAGCCGAGGATGATCGCCGTGTTCTGCGCCAGCTTCGGCAGGATTGTCCGGTGGCGGATACGCACCCAGATTATCAGCAGCGACGGCAGCAAGGCTGTCAGCAGTAGATGAAGGGCAAATCGGAAGGTAATGAGGTGCCCGGCCTCGGCGCCGGTCGAAACGGCCGCGTTGCGGATCATGTCCTTGTCGATGACGACCCCGAACTGGTCGTTGAACCAGGAACAGGCGGACGATACCAGGACAAAGAAGATCAGGATCGGCTTCGTGACATATTTCGCCGAGAACAATGTGACGACGGCCATGAAAAGCGCGGAGATGCCGATGACAAATGCGGTGAAGGCAAGCGCATTTCCGGTCAGGTAGCCATGGGCCTTTTGCCAGAACGTCCAGTTTGTGACGACCAGCAGATAGAGCGTCGTCAGGAAGCAAAGCGTCACGCTTCCCAGCACGGGCCGACCGAAGGGCCGCGCGTTTTCGGTGTTACGATCGTTCAAAGAAGGTCTCCAAAATGGCATGCCCGGGCGTGCGGTACGAGGCCGGCTGCACCCTGGCAATGCAGCAGAAAACAATGTGCGATTTTCCTGACATCTACCTGAACGAAGGCATTCTTGGGACGAGCGCCAGGGTCCTATATACCTCGGAGCAGACGATGAAAACCGATGGGCACTGGTACGCCTGCCGAACGGTCAAGATGGCCGGAACGCTTGCCCCCGTGTTGCGGATCGCTCCAGGCTTCCTACATAGGGACTACCCTGATCCGGGCCCCTCTGGTGCAAGCTTTTGGCTGCTTGTGCGATGTCGGATCGCACGTCACGGCCAACTGGAAACCAAAATGCTCAGCGCCCTCGTTTTTTATTTCGTGCAGCTCCTTATCCTCGACCCGTTTCAAACCGAGATTACCAGCCGCCTTGCAAAGGCCAACGTGCCTTACGAGGTCGTTGCCAATGTCAGGGCCTGCACGACCAGCGCCGGTCAGGTGATCACCGACCACGCCACCACAAATCCTTTGCCGCTCGTATCCATGGCATTCGACATCTGGGTCCTCGGCACCGCACCCGATCGCATCCTGTCGAACGCAGTGCCAAGCTGCCGCCCGGCAATCGAAACTGCAAAATCCTTCCTGGCGCAGCAGTCGGCATAAGGCCTTCCAGCCTTAAGACCGGCGTGCGAAACGCCTGCTTCGGCATGCATTGACATACCTCGCGAAAAATGAGAACATAAAGAGAACAAATGGAGACGTGCAGATGGACAGTGCCAACCTCGTCATTCAGAAGACTCTCGAAATCGTCGCAAAATCAAGAGCTGCGCGCGAGCATGCCGAACGACAGCGCAAGGAAACCTACTCCCGCCTGCAATTCGGTCGTTCGCTCGAGCACTATCTTGAAAAGCCGGGACAGCAACTGAAGCTCCGGCTCGACTCCTGAAGCTGGAATGTCAGCCGGCGGCCAGCAGCTCCGGTTTGGCGCTACCCGGCATACTGTCGGCCAGTATGGCAGCGGAGACCACGCCACCGATATCGTTTGCGCTGGTAATGCCCTGGACGAAGGGTAGCTTGTGCAGCAGGAACGAGATTGCGGCGCAATAGAGCTTGTTCGACACCGGGCTTTCGAATTTCGGCCGGAAAGCATCATCCAGGTCGATGCCGCCGGTCCGCACCACGGCCTGGTGACCGTCCGGCATGATGATCGATGACGCGGCACTGGTGGCTGCCTTGCGAATGACGCCCTGCTTCAGGAGGGTTGGAAACGGAATGTCCCGTACCGACAGCGGATGCTGCCCCGTCGCGTCGATGAAGGCGCCGAAGGTTAGTGTCTTGCCGTCGTAGGTGACCTCTGCTCCGCGCTCGACCCGCTCGTTGTCGATTTCGTAGTCGTCGCCAAGGGCAACGATATCCAGCTTTCCCGCGCGCCGCAGCGCCAATATCCTCTTGATGGATTCATGCGGCACGGTGGCATAGTCATCGATAAAAATGCTTTTAAAGTGCTTGTGAAACCGCTTCAGGTCCTCGCTGTCCAGCTGCGGTACCGCGCGGGCAATCGCCTCGTGCATGCGCAGGATCGCATAGCGCCATGGCACGGTATGGCGCTGCTGCTTGTTGCGCGCCGCTTCGGCAAGGTTCAGTGCCGCCCAGGCGAAAGGATCGCGGGATTCGCGCTCTGCGAAATAAGCGGGTCCGATGGTCTCGATCGTCCGCAGCGACAGGCCGATACTCGCCGAATACTCCGGATCGTTGGCGAGCAGTTCGGCCTTGAACAGGTCGAAGATATCGTCGAGCAAGTTGCCACGGCTCGTCGCCAGCAAGGCGTCGATCGCTTCATTCGTGCAGAACTGCAAGGGAAGGTAGGGGATCTCGTGATAGAAGTCGGCTTCCGGCAGAAGCCCCTTGCGGGACATCATGGTGATGCTGAAGCCCTCTGAATCGGAGGCCTGCTGGTATTCGAGCAAACCGCTGGCATCGACATAGAATGCGCCATGTGCCGTCGCCACGGTCACCATTGCGTCGATTGCACTCAGCGATGTCCCGAGGATGCCAACGGCGCAATTGCCGATCGACTTCAGATTGACTGCCGGCCAGGGCGACATGAAATATCCCGGCTTGATCTCGATGTTGTCAGGCCAGTCGTGGCCGGTCGCCATGACGACGTGGTCGAACCCGTAATCGGCCTGCGTCCCATCCGGCCGCTGAGCCACGAGGGCAATGTCGTCAACCTGCAACGCGATGTCGATGACGCGGTGGCGCGGCTTGATGTCGATCCTATGCCCCCGCTCCTTCCCCGCCTGCACGAGCTGCGAGAACTGAGCCTGCAGATACTCACCAAGAACCACGCGCGGATAGAACTCGCGCTCGTCAATTGCGTCTCGCGACACGTGCAGTCTCTCCAGCCCAGCGTCGCTCTGACGCCGAAGCCAGGCAACCAGCGTCTCGCAGATCGGCGGCAGCTCGATGCTGGCGATATTCGACAGCATCGCTTGGTCGTTCAATGCCGGATGATAGGGCGTTCCCTTGCCCGGATCCGGCTCGATCTCGAAGATGGTGATGGACAGCGGCTCGGGCGAGCCTACCAGACCCTTCAGCGTATAGATGCCGGTCGGGCCGGAGCCGATAATAGCGATGCGCGTCATGGAAGCTTTCAACGGCGAACGCTGATAAAATGGTTCGCGAACTTGACGATATGGAACGACGACCGCCGTTAGCAAGATTGAAAATCAAATCCGTCCGCCACCGGACGTAGCCGTAAGATAGCCCGGACCCCGTTGACGCGTCAGATCGCCATCGCCGCCCCTCCATTGCCAACGGCCATGATCCGACCATATCAATCATCGCGCACGAACGGCGTGCGGAGGATCGAAAGTGAGCCAATCTCAAGTGACTGCAACCGGCACGGCCACCTGGCTGGGCTTTATCGTCATGTGTGTCGGCATGTTCATGGCGATCCTCGATGTCCAGGTGGTGGCGACATCCCTGCCGACCATCCAGAGCGCACTCGATATTCCTCAGGATCAGATGAGCTGGGTGCAGACCGCCTATCTCATCGCGGAGGTGATTGCGATCCCGCTGACCGGCGTGTTGACGCGTACCCTGACGATGCGCTGGCTGTTCGTGCTTGCCGTCACGGTGTTCACGCTCTCCTCGGCCGGTTGTGCCGCCAGCGACAGCTTTTCGGAGTTGATAGCCTGGCGGGTGCTGCAGGGTTTTTCCGGAGGCACGCTGATTCCGGCTGTTTTTTCTGCCGTCTTCATCCTGTTCCCGGTAGCGCGGCAGGGTATAGCCACCACCATCGCCGGCGTTCTTGCCGTTCTCGCCCCGACGGTCGGCCCGGTCGTCGGCGGCTGGATCACCGAAACATATTCCTGGCACTGGCTGTTTCTGATCAACATCATTCCAGGCATCCTGTCGGCCGGTATCGCCGGCTTCCTGCTGCCGAAGTCGACGATGCGCTTGGGCACGTTGAAAACTCTGGACCTCGTGTCGCTGCTCGCGATGGCCGTGGCACTCGCGGCCCTCGAAATTGCCCTCAAAGAAGCCCCGCAGCGCGGATGGCTGTCCGGCCTCGTGCTGGGCCTGCTGGTGCTCAGCCTCGCCAGCCTTTCGATGTTCGTGCGCCGGACATTGAAAGCCGGGGTGCCCATCGTCGACCTCGGAAACTTCGCCGACCGGTCGTTCCTGGTCGGCTGCATCCTGAGCTTCGTTCTCGGCATCGGACTGTTCGGATCGGTTTATCTGATGCCGGTGTTCCTGGCGTTCGTGCGCGGTCACAATGCGCTCGAAATCGGCACCATCATGCTGGTCACCGGTGTGGCCCAACTGCTGACAGCGCCGATCGCCGTCTTTCTCGAGCAGCGCGTCGGGGCGCGACTTCTCTCCGCAGCAGGGTTCACACTTTTTGCCGTCGGCCTCGGGATGAGCGCGTTCCAGACGCCGGACAGCGATTCCGCCGCGATGTTCTGGCCCCAGGTCATCCGTGGCGTGGCGATCATGTTCTGCCTGCTTCCACCGACGCGCCTTGCCCTCGGCAACCTGCCCGAAAGCCGCGTTCCCGACGCCAGCGGTCTTTTCAATCTGATGCGCAACCTCGGCGGTGCTATCGGCCTCGCCTTGATCGACACGGTGATCTACGGCCGCTCGCCGGGCCACGGTACGGCATTGATGGAAAAGCTTGCCGCCGGAGACGTAGCCACGGCGACCTATGTCGGCATACCGCTCGACATGTTCACCTCCCGCCCGTCAGGACCTATCGACGACGCCACGCGATCCATGCTGCAGCCATTGGTCGAGAAGGCAGCGCTCACCCAGTCCATCAATGAGGCATGGGCAATGGTGGCCATCCTGACCCTCGCCGCCCTGGCCTGCGTCCCATTTGCCATCAGGGTGCGCTCGGAGACAAAACGGAACTAGGAGCATGACCCCGTCATGCCCGTGAGATCGTACTCAGAAGTCAGCGGGAGGACGATGTCTGCGGCCGCTCGTTTGGGAGGATGAGGTTAGGCTGGGCTATCGCCTGCGGCTTGCCTAGCAGGTAGCCTTGGCCGATGTCACAGCCCAGGGCCTGCAGCCGCTGGAGCTGGCTCTCCTCCTCGATGCCTTCCGCCGTGATCTTGATGCCGAGCCCGCTGCCCAGCGAGATGATTGCCCTGACGACCTTGTCCTGCTTGTCGCTGTTTTCGAAGGTCGCGACGAAGCTCCTGTCGATCTTGATCTTGTCGAACTGGAATGCGGACAGTTGGGATAGGCTGGAATAGCCGGTGCCGAAATCATCCAGCGCGATTTTGATGCCGGCCTTGGTGAACTGATCGAGGACATAGCGGGCCGCCTCGGGATCCTGGATGAGCGCGCTTTCCGTCACCTCCAGTTCCAGCCGGTGGACGGGAAGGCCGACCTCTCCTAGAACTTGCATCAGGCGAAGCCCCAGCAGCCTGTCGCTGAGCTGGACGGGAGAGATGTTGAACGACAGCACGGTATCAACTGGCCAGGACAGAGCATCCCGGCAGGCCGTTCGAAAGAGACTGTCGGTCAGTTCGACAATCAGGCCGCTATCCTCGGCGAGCGGAATGAAGTCGCTGGGCGGAATGAATCGTCCCGGCGAGACCTCCCATCGCGCAAGCGCCTCGTAACCGACGATCTCCCGGGTCTTGAGATCGACCAGCGGCTGGTAGTGCGGACGGATGTCTCCCGCCTTCATGGCGCGCTTCAGGTCGGCTTCCATCTGGACGCGCTTTTCAAGCTCGGTCTGCATGGCGGGTACGAAGGTCCTGACGCCGTTGCGGCCTGTTTTCTTCGCGGCATACATCGCGCAGTCGGATTGCTGGATAGCCTCCGCCAAGGTGGCGCTATCCTCGGGGATCCGCGCGATGCCGACGCTGGCGCCCACGTCGACGTTTGCAGCGTTGATGGACATCGGCTTCGAGATATTGCTGACGATGCGGTTTCCCACCGCGACAAGATCGGGATTTCCCATCCTCTCCGTGATGACAAGGAACTCGTCGCCGCCCAGGCGATAGACGTTGGCATCCGGAAAAATGTAGCGAAGCCGCTCCGCCACGATCTTCAGCACCTGGTCACCGTAATCGTGGCCGAGAAGGTCGTTGATCTTCTTGAAGCCATCGAGGTCGATGCTGAAGACTGCGTATCCATCCTTGCAGGCAAGGTTTTCTCGTGTCGCCGCATCCGCGCCGAGAAAACGCCTGTTGGGGAGCTCGGTCAGGGGATCGTGGCAGGCAATCCAGTCGACATGTCTCTCGGCGGCATGTCTCCGGCGAATTTCTTCCGCCATGTCCTTTATGCGGACCAGCGAATAGATCAGACCCAGGGCGCCGCCGATATTCAGGGCCGTAAAGACCTCATCGAAATCGTATTTCTCGTTTTCGCGGAAAAATGTATCGAGGGCCTCGTGCCCGTTGTAATGAACGGCCAGCCCGTAGATCACCAGGAATGTCGCAATCCAGAGGATTGCTTCGACCTTGGCGCGATTTCGGCGCAGTGATTGCACAGAGCTACTCCCGGAAACGGAAAATGGCTTCATGCCGATCGTCGGAATACATCTCCCGCCGCTGTTTATGCATTTTGCCGAATATATATTGCAGCGGGGTTAAAGTGTTTCGTCGGAGAAAGATGGTCATTTCCGGCGCAAGCTGATCGCCGATAGCCAACATACCGTTGGAGGCAGCTTTGCAGAAGGCCCGAGGTTCACCCGGATCTAGCGGGGAGAAAGAGGCCTGGCCAGGGAGACCAGGCCTCCGCCATTGGAGGTCAATCCAATTGGTGTGCTACGTTGAGCGGCAGGGAATGTCGCGCGTAGCATCGTTACTGTTAGCCTAGCATAAGTTTTCGGCAACGCATTCCTGCGCTAGCAGCACGACCAGGATCACATCTTCTAGGAGACGTGGCTGCTTGTGCACATTAATAAAACGGCGTGCGTCATGCCGTTCAGCAAAGCCGCCGCGGTGGCACGCCGGTCATGCGTTGTGAACCACAAAAAACATGGCCCGACAAAAGCCGGGCCATGCTCAGACTGCTTTAAAGAAGCTGTCTATTAGAAGCTGCGCTGGAAACGCAGGATACCAGCCCAGGAGTGTTCGTTTGTCGAATCCCAGTTGGTGTATTCGACTTCAGGCTCGACGGTCAGGCCCTTGACTGGCTGGAACTTGACGTTTGCAGCAGCGGCAAAGATCTTCGAGTCTGTGTAGGCGACCTGAACGTTGGCCTTGAGCTTGTCGTTGATGGTTGCAGAACCACCGCCCCAGACTGCCCAGTCACCCCAGCCGCAAAGCTCTTCCTTGTTCGCAGGGCAAGCACCGTCGGTAACATAGCCCGAAGCGTACTTGTTGAGCTTGTCGCCGTCTGTGTTCCAGCCGCCCATCAGGAATGCCGAGAAGGTGCCGAAATCGGCATCGACGCGAGCCTTGATGGCGCCTTCTTTGACGATCGAGTCGTAGCCGCCGACAACCTTGATGCCCCATGCGCCCGACTTGAAGCCGAAGCCCAGAACACCGTCTGGAACGTACTGGTCGTTCTTGGAGATCTGCCAGCTTTTGCCGTTGCTCTGGGTGAAGCTGGAGTCGTAGTAGGTGTCGCCGCTCGAATTGCTGTCTTCGATCGAAGCGAGAGCCGTGAAGCCATTGCCCGGATCAAACGTGTAGGTCAGCTGGTTGAGTTCGGTGTTCGTCGGTCCAGGGCCGTAGGAAACCACGTCGTCCTGGATGATGTCGCCAGCATAGCCCGGATAGGACGAGAACTGCGAGTCGGCCTTGCCGACGAGGAAGCCGCCGAGGCTGATGTTGGCAAACAGCAGCTTTGTGGAGTTGTCGCCTTCCTGCGAATCCCAACGCATGACCATGTCGGTCTTCAGCGCGCCGTATTCGGTGTCGCTGGCAGTGTCGAGGCTGAGTTCAGCGCGGGTGTGCCAAAGCGTGCCGATCTTGTGATCAGGCTGGTAGGCATCTTTCCACTCGCCTTCAGTACGAACCATGCCACCGATCTTCAGGCAGGTTTCCGTGCCTGGAATGTAGAAGTAACCGGCGCCGTAGGCATCGCAAATGCGAACATATTCGAGCGGTTCCGGCTCAGCTGCAACAATTGCGTCCGCTGCATTGGCAGCCGAGAATGCCGAGAGGGCGGCAGCCGATGCAAGGAGAAGACCCTTAATCATCATCTTTAAAATCCATTTCTTCGGTGCAGGTCGCTTGTATCGAGAGGGTCGATACGGTCTGAAGCCTGCTAGGTGGGAGCCTGTTTTATCCGGAGCTTTCGCCCGTGGACCAAGGCTATGGCGAAAGGGTGCGGCCGCACAACTTCCGTCTCGCCAAACGGGGCCGCTGGAAGAGCCGATTTCCAGCGACGCGGCTGTGAAAACACATTTAGAAAACGGCTAGCACGACTACGTTTTGTAATAGTCACCCGGAAGACGCATTTCGGGCCCTTGAGCCCTCCGACCGGACATGGGGGGAAGGCCGTCCTTGCGAATCGCGAACGAGCAGAGCGCGCGCTTTGAGACGCGGCGATCCGATCGTTCGTCAGCTCAGGCAGCCCGGACAAGGCTCGCGCAAGCGCTGGGAGCGAATATCGTGACAACATGTATCTGAAAGCGGAACCACGCCGGGCAAGGCGGGGCGCGCCGCATAGTGGAAGGCTTGAGAGTTTGATTGGTGCAGCGGCTCAGATCCAGACATTTGCGGACCCCAACCTGATCATCGGCAAGGCGCCGATCGTGCGGGCGATCTATGAGCAGAGAGACATCACGCCCCTCTGGAACCAGCTGCTGGAGCGGGCTTCTGCCGATCTCGGCGACGCTGCCGCCTTCATGGATGCCTCGATCGTCCTACATACGGTGGGCGAGAAGGAAAAGGCCGTCATCAGCCAGAAGGCTGCCCTCGATATCAGCCGCCAGTACCGGATCCAGAATGGCAAGGGCACAGGCCTGGACATTCTGGTGTTCATGACGGCTGGCGATTTCATGGCAAATACGCCGATCGAGTTTCTGCTCGAGCATTCGGATACCAACCTCCTGCTCTATTACGTCGACGCGGAAACCCGGGATCTCTCCGATATCCCGGCACATGACGTCGCCTTCGTCGCGGTTGGTGAATCCACGGACAATCTCCCGGTCCTCGAAAACCTCAAGCGGCTTTTGCGCGACTGGTCGGGACCGATCCTGAACAATGCGCCGCAGTCCATCATGGATCTTTCCAGGGATGGCGTTTCCAATGCCTTCAGGGACGAGCGCTGGGTTCTCGCGCCTGCAACCGTTCGCGTCGATCGTCAAAAGCTTCAGCGGCTCGCTGCTGGCGAGATCGAACTGGGCTCCATCCTCGACGCAACGAGCTTTCCGATCATCGTCCGGCCACACGGCACGCATGCGGGCAAGGGCATGGAGAAAATCTCGGCCCGCTGGGAGCTTTCGGGCTATCTCGCCGCGCACGCCGACACCGAATTCTACCTGACGCCCTTCATCGACTACAGCGACGAGGACGGAAAGTTCCGCAAACAGCGCATCGCGTTCATCAATGGCAAGGCCTATGCCAGCCACCTGGCGATTTCCGACCACTGGATGGTCCATTACCTCAGCGCCGGCATGGCTGAGCATGCGGAGCGTCGCGAGGAAGAAGGCCGCTGGATGGCCAATTTCGACACCGACTTCGCCGTCCGCCACGCAGCAGCCTTCGACGCCCTGCATCGCCGCTTCGGGCTTGACTACTTCGCCATCGATTGCGCCGAGTTGTCGGACGGACGTCTGCTGATGTTCGAAGCCGACGTCGCCATGATCGTCCACTCGATGGATTCCGAAAAGGTCTTCCCCTACAAGAAGCAGGCGACGACCAAGCTATTCGCAGCCTTCGAAGGCGCACTGAGAGATCGCATGCTGCGCGCGACCTCCGCCTCCGACGTCACCTGTGCCCATACGGGAAAACCGGCTGTCTACCAAAGGACTGACGACGACTGCCTGATCTGCGCGCTGGCGATGTTTACCGGCAGGACCTACGAAGACATCCAGGACATGGCGATAAAAAGCGACCCCCGGTTCCCTCTGGGCGGGCCCATGAGCCACTCCATCATGCGCGGCGTCGCCAACGCATGCGGCCTCGTGCTGCTCAGTGGTATCTACATGCTGTGGGACAAGCCCGGGATCATCGGCGTCGTCTCACCGACGGTCCCCGACACCGGGCATGCGGTCTTCTGGGACGGCGAGAAGATCATCGACCCCGGCTCGAGCGCACGCGTCGACCGCGCATATGTCGACCGTTGCGGGCTGGAGTTCACCCAGCGCGCCCGTGATCTTGCGCCGCTGATCCAGCACGAAATGCAAATCTCCTATATCGCCGGCGCCGTGGCGGTCGACGAGCCGATCCTCTGAAGCCGTCGTTCGCAGCCAAATTACGGAGACCATCATGGCTGCAAGTCAGCGTCTAATCCTACCGATGCCAGTCGACCCGTCATCGACGCCGGCTAAAACAGCGCTTCTCGGGCAGTCGCTCGCCTCCGTTCCGCTGCTACTCGGGGCTGGCGGCGACCAACGCATTTCGCCCGATCCCGTCCATCGACGGAACCGCTACGGCACACTGACGACGCCCGCCGAGCACGAAATTTCGTTCTCGTCGACGACGGCCAGCAACGTATCAGGCGACGGGTTCCGCGCGGCCGGGATCGCTCTCGAGCGGCTCGTCGATCGCCAGTCAGCAGATCCGGTTGCGATCGACCGATGGTTTGCCGATATCCGTAAGGGCATCGCCACCAGCCTTGGCTGTACCGACGCCACGATCATTCTGGCAGCCTCCGGGACAGACGCGGAGTTGATGGCCCTTTGCCTGTTTGCAGGGCTTTCCGCGCGGCCCCTCACCAATATTCTCGTTGCGCCGGAAGAGACCGGCAGCGGCGTGCCCCGGGCTGCATCCGGATGCCACTATTCGGATCTTGCTGCCCTCGGCAGCACCGTCGAAGCCGGAAAGCCGCTGGAAGGCCTGGATCCCGAGCGGATCGAGGTGTGCACCGTGGCCATCCGCAACGGCGAAGGCGAACCGCGTCGTCAGGAGGAGATCGACGATGCCATGATCGCTGCCGTCGAACGGGAGCTGAAACGCGACCGCGACGTGCTCGTCCATGTGCTCGATACATCGAAGACAGGCCTGTCCGGCGTGACGCGGCAGGCAGCCCGGCATGCGGCTTTGCTTGCCCCCGGCCGCGTGCATGTGATCGTCGATGCCTGCCAGTTCCGCTGCTCGGCGTCCGATATCCGGCAGGATCTTGCCGACGGTTTTCTCGTCGTACTGACTGGCTCGAAATTTGTCGGGGGCCCACCCTTTTCCGGCGCTCTCCTCGTGCCGACGTCTCTCGGGGAGGCCCTCGCCACCAGAAGCGCTATTCCTTCCGGCCTCTCGGCCTACACGGCAGCCCATGACTGGCCATCGGCACTTCGGGAAAAGATGGATTTCACATTCGGCTCGCACTTCAATCTCGGTCTCGGCCTTCGATGGGTGGCGGCCTCTGCCGCCCTCGATCGCTACGCCGTCATCCAGGACGACGAGCAGGCGCTCATCAAGGCCCATTTCGTGAAACTGGTGCGCGCCCGTATCGACAGCGTCGCCGGTATCCGCCTGCATGCCAACGATGAGGGCGCCCATCTCGACGCAAGAACGATCGTGCCCTTCACGATCTCCAACCGCACCGGCGGCTTTGCCTCCTTCGAGCACTCGCAGATGATCCACCTGCTCATGCGCGAGCGCGACGACGGTCCGGTTTGCCATCTTGGCCAAGCCGTCCGGCTTGGATCTCGCACGGTCCTCAGGGTCGCGGCTTCAGCGGCCGACGTGCTTGATGTCTCGGCCCGCATGGCAGCTGCTCTGCCGTTGCACCAGGCATTCCATCCGGTGGAATCGCGGCTCGATGCGGTGTTCGACAAGCTGGCGGCCGTCCTTCACCATGTCCGGGCTCTCTGATGCCGGAAGCGGATACGCGCGGCGATAGAACGGCTGAGCGCTCCAGCCTCGACCCGCTGGACTGGAGTGAATTTCGCGCGCTCGCCCACGGCATGCTGGACGACATGATCAGCCATATCGAGACCGTCCGGCAGCGACCGGTTTGGCAACCGCCGGCAGCCGAAACGCGCGCCCGGTTTGCCCGTCCGTTGCCTGCAGACCCTCGCGAACTCGGCGACATCCTCGATGACGTGCGCACCCACATCCTTCCCTTCGCCACCGGCAACCTGCATCCGCTGTTCATGGGCTGGGTCCATGGCGCGGGTACGCCCGTCGGTATGGTGGCCGAGATCGTCGCCGCCGGAATGAACCTCAATTGCGGCGGCCGCGACCATATCGGACTGGAGGTCGAGCAACAGATCGTCCGCTGGATGAGCGAGGCCCTCGGCTATCCCCAAGGCGCCAGCGGCCTGTTTCTCACCGGCTCTTCCATGGCCAACTTCCTGGCTGTGATCATCGCCAGAACGGAGGCGCTCGGCCATTCCGTCCGCCAAAACGGCTTGCGGAATCGGGACCGACAACTCGTAGCCTATACCTCGAGCGAAGCCCATGGCTGCATTGCCCAGGCGATGGAGCTTTCCGGCATAGGCTCGGCCAATTTGCGAACGGTGACTGTCGACGCTGACGGACGAATGCAGACCAGCGTTTTGCGCACCATGATCGACGCCGACCGGGCCGCCGGACACCTGCCGTTTCTCGTCGTCGGCACCGCCGGCACCGTCAATACCGGGGCCATCGATCCGCTTTCTGCCATAGCCGACATCGCTGTCCAGGAAAATCTATGGTTCCACGTCGACGGCGCTATCGGCGCTTTGGCAGTGCTTTCGCACGATCTGCGAGAGCTGTTTGCGGGCATCGAGAAATCAGCCTCTGTGGCGCTGGACTTTCACAAATGGGGCCATGTTCCCTATGATGCCGGGTTTCTGCTGGTCAGGGACGGCGCCGCCCACAAGCGGGCCTTCGCCCAGCCGGCGCCCTATCTCCAGCGCGCCGATCGCGGCCTTGCGGCCGGTGAGACCTGGCCCTGCGATCTCGGCCCCGATCTGTCGCGCGGCTTTCGAGCGCTCAAGACCTGGATGACGATCGAAACGCTCGGCACGGAGCGCATCGGCAGTTCCATTGCGCATACCTGCGAACTCGCATCCCATCTTGCCCACCATATCGAGCGGCACACGCTGCTGGAACTCAGGGCACCGGTCGCCTTGAACATCGTCTGCTTCGGTGTTCGCGGGGCAGGTTCCGATTTTGTCCGGGATCTGGTGCTCGACCTCCAGCAATCCGGCCTGGCTGCCCCGTCCTGGACGACGGTCGGCGGCGAGCTGGCAGTGCGCTGCGCAATCGTCAACCACAGGACGACATCCGCCGATATCGACGCCTTCATCGACATCATCGACAGATACCTGGCCGGCAAAGGCTACTGAAACGGCTGTCTGAGCGAGGTGGAATGCAGGAAAGTACCCGCATTCCAGACCACGCCGCCTCGGCTTTTGGTAAACCTAGGCGTGGAGCCGGCTAAACATGTTTACTTTTGCGGCTTCCAGGCGAAGTGATCGCCTACCGCCACGATGTGGCCGACACCGGGAAACGGGAAGTGGGGTGCAAAGATCAGCTCGTCATCCTTGGCGAGTTGCGACAGGATTTCCCGGCGGCTGACCTTGCCCTCGACTGCATCGTTGTCAAAGCCCATCGCCCAATCGGGCTCGGCTAGCGATACAATGGAGCTATGGGCTGTGTCACCGATGTCCAGAAGCCGTTTCTTGCCGGAGACGATCTGATAGCCGACATGACCCGGGGTGTGTCCTTTGATGGGCACGGAGGTGATGCCCTCGGCAACGCTGTCACCAGGCGCGAATGTCTTCACCTTGGGCGTGATGGCGGTCACCAGCGCGGCCATCTTCGGCTGGGTCTGCAGCCACGTCCAGTCGGGCGCCGAGATGCGGATCGTCGCGTTGGCGAATGCAAGAGAACCGTCTGCCTTTACCAGTCCGCCGATGTGATCGCCGTGAACGTGGGTGATCAGTACGTCGGAAATGTCCTCGGGCTTGCTCCCGCCCTTGGCGAGGCTTTCCAGCAGAACACCGTGCGCCGATGGCCCAAGGCCGGTATCGATCAGGATTTTCTGGCTGCCGGACTGCACAAGAAGCCCGTCGACACTGAGCGTAACGCGGTCCGTCGGCTGTCCGGCTGCCTTCAGCACCTTGGAAACGGCCTCCGGTCCGATCCCGACGCCAAAAAGCTTGCCGTCATTGGCTGCAACGAACTGAGCATCCCGCAGCGCGGTCACCTTGATGCTGCCGATGGTGAATGTCTTGGCCGCAGGTTCGGCCGAAACCGGCCCGGTCTCTATCGCAAAGGCTTGTCCGGCAACGGAGGCGCTCAACATTGCCAGGAGTGAAAGTGCTTTCATCGGTGTTCCCCTCTTTACGAATGGCCTATTCAAGGCTTGCAGCGTGTGATTGCCTGACTGTGGTAGCCTCTGCCACCTCGCCGCGCAACCCGGGAAACGAGGCCCTAGCCGTCGAGGAAACCGGAGGCCACGTCGGCCGTGCTGCTGACGGCAACAGCCAGATCGACCTCTTTTACGACCGTTGCGCCGGCCGCCCTAAGATCGTTCGCTTGCTTGAGCGCTCCGGAAGTCGGTGCGGCAAGAGCGGTCACTGTCCCCGCAGCAAGATCCGCGATCCACAAGCCGTCTTCTCCTGGCAGTCCGATTACAACCACTTTCGCCATCGATGTCCCCTCTCGTGTCTGCTTAAAATCCAGCCTTTCGCAGGCCTTCGCGATACAGATCTTTCTGCCACTGTTCTTTCATGGCGATGACTGAAAGCCACTTATCCACATCGAAATCAGGATTGCTCTGCCGCGCCTTGCGCACGAAGGAACGCGCCTTCCTGATGTCGCCGAGCATCGCCCAGCAGGCCGCAGAGAGCCTATTGGTAAGGCTCTTGTCGTGCGTCATGGCGATATAAGCCAGGGCAGCCTCGAAATTCCCGAGGCAGTAGCTAGCACCGGCGGCAGTCCAAAGGTAGGTGTCAGGTGTCAGCGGGTTGAGGTCGATGGCATTGACTATTTTTTCCATCGCCGCCGCCGGCTGCGAATAATGAACCAGCGTATCGGCATGGTCGGCGATAATATCAGCATTGTGCGGGCTGAGCTTCTCGGCAAGCTTCATCGCCTCGACGCTCTCGTCGAGGTCCCCCTGCAGCAGCCTGACCACTCCCAACTCGCGATACCCTCCGCCGAGATCTGCACCGGCAGCAATCGCCTTGGTGGAAAACTCCGCAGCCGAGGCCAGCAATTCCTGGTCGCCGCGCGCCGTGAGCAACCACTCCTTGGAATAGGTGCGCGCTATACCGCTCAGCGCCGGAGCAAAATGCGGGTTGGTTTGCAGCGCGGACCGGAATTCCCGACGGGCCCGGCGCAGATTCGGCAATGTCAGATCCTTGAGATGACGCTGCCCAACCAGATAGCTGTGATAGGCCTCCGGGCTGGCCTCGAAATAAGCCCGTGACAGCTCGTCCCGCTCAATCTGCGAGGCAACGGTCACCGCGATACGCTTGGAAATTTCCCGCCTCTGGCGCGTCAGGTTGGAGGCATCGAGGCTGAAACGTTCAGCCCAGACGATCTCGTCATTGGCAAAGGAAATCAGCTGGGCAAAGAGCGAAACCTCCTCATCGTAGCTGATCCGGGTGTCGAGGATGTAGGAAATGGAATGGCGGGCGAATGTCGCAGCCTTGTCCGGATCGCGGGAAAACTGGCCAGCCGTGTGGGGTGCGATCACGCGCACGCTTTTCAGGGCGCCGAAACCGATCGTGATGTCCTCGATCAGGGAGGCCGCGAGCAGCGTCGCGACAATATTTCCGCTGTCGAGTTGCGGCGGCAGAAGTGCCAGACGCGGCAGCTTGAGATGGCCGCCGCCGTAGGGAGACAGGAACGGCGACGGGCGAGCCAGCAGCAACGCGCGGGCCTCCGCAAACTGCTTGTTGAACATCCGGCCCGCCAGATCCAGCGAAAGCAGGTCTTGCCCCGCATCCGCAGAGCCGGATGGCGTCTCCTCCTTCAGGCTCGCGCCGGATGACAAACCCTCCAGGCTACCCTCGCTCCCCGAGCATTCGAGAAGGAAGCGCTGGACCTCTTCGTCCTGAGGGTAGAGCGTGAATAGGCGGAGCGCGGCTGTCCGCATCGCGTCGTCGCAGCCCCGGGCCGAGAGCATCGGCAAGGCGCGTTTGAACGCCCGCAGCAACCGGTCTGAACAGCCCTTGCGTTTTTCCTCGACCCAGGCGTCGAGCAGCGTATCCATGGGCACGAAGTCCTGGAGAAACTCCGGACCAATGACATTCAACATCCGGTGCAGGGAGCGGACCGCGTCCTCGTCTTCCAGAGTGTCGATGGATGTGAGGTCGAAATCGAGCGAGCCGATCTCCACGCGAATTGTCTTGTCGGTAAACGTCAGGAATTCGACACCGAGTTCGAGCTGCCTGTCCTTGATCCGGGAGATGAGCTTGCGCATGTTGGCGAGCAGGCCGGATTGACTTGAGCCACTCCACAGTAACGCGGCCACATCTTCGCGCTTTGCTTCCATCTGCTTGGTATCAAGAAGATAACAGAGCGCTAAAAGAGCTTTTTCAGGAAAAGAAACATCACCGACGCGATCAACAAGTCTTAAGCGACCGAAGGTATGCAGTTTGAACTTCATGGTTGCTTTCCACAAGTCTCTGTCTGTCAGGATATATAACCTGTTCACACGATACGGCTTTCAAGGCAAGGTAATGATCGATCTCTTTTGTTTTAAATTATTGACGATAGAGATCGCTGCTACGGCAAAACCGCTGCAGCGACCTGCTAGGCGATGTCGGCAGTGAGCCTTACTGGATAGTCCTGATGGGATTCTTCGGCGCTGGATCGAAGCCGACGAGATCTGTCGTCAGCTTGGCATAGGTGCCGTCGGCAACCATCTCGGCCAGAGCCTTGTTGACGGCCTTGACGAGTTCAGGCTTGCCTTTCTTGACCGCAAAACCCTTCTGGATATGGCTGATGGCTTCCGGAAGCACCTCGAGCGGCATCTTCGCCGACTTGATCATGTAGCCGGCCCCGATGGCGTCGGTGATCTCGGCGTCGATGTTGCCGTTGAGGAGATCCTGGATGCCGTCCGTCTCGGCCTTATAGGCCTTGACCGTGGCGCCCTTGTCTTCTGCCAGCTTGGCGAAGGTCGAGGATGCCAGCGCCCCGACGGATTTGCCCTTGAGATCGGCAGGCGTCTTGATGGCGGAGCCCTTCGCAACGACCACAGCCGCGCCGGATTCGAGCCAGCCATCGGCAAAGACGACCTGCTTCTGGCGCTCGGGCGTGATATCCATGGCGTCGCTGGTGATATCATACTGGTCGGCCTGCAACCCGATCAACAGCGATTCCCACTTGATGACGACCGGTGTGTATTCGAGACCGAGACGTTTGGAAATCTCCTTCATGACGCGGATTTCCAGGCCGTCGAGGCTGCCATCGGCACCACGCATGCTGAACGGCGGAAAGGTGCCCTCGGTAGCCACCAGCAATTTGCCGGGTTGCAGCAGTTCGAGATCGGCGGCCGAAGCCGGAGCGTGAGTGGAAAAGGCGGCCGCTGCGGCAAGCGCAAGGGCGATAAGCTGGCGTTTCATGACTGTTCCCTTCATTTTTCTTGATCGATATCCCCTGTCGTTTGCAACCGGGGTCAGTTTCTTCGGGCATGGCGCACGAGGAATAGGCAGGGTGCCTCAGCTGTTCACCGCGTAGCGGCGCTCCAGCCAGGCGGCAAGCTGGGTCAGGATCGTCGTCAGCAGCAGGTAGATGACCGCAACCGCAATGTAGAAATCGAACGGGCGGAAGGTCATCGCGATCAGCGTCTGGGCGTAGAGCGTCAATTCCACAACCGTAATTGTCGACAGCAACGAGGTATTCTTCAGCGTCGAGATCGCCTCGTTGGTGAGCGACGGCAGAACGATGCGGAAGACCTGCGGCAAGACGATCGTCCGCATCGTGGCAGCCTGGCTGAAGCCGATCGCCAGTGCGGATTCGGTCTGCCCGCGCGGGATCGCCATGAGGCCGCTGCGGATGATTTCAGCCACATACGCGCCGCTGTTTATGCCGAGCGCCAGCACGCCGGCGGTAAACGGCGACAACCGGATCCCGACCTGCGGAAAGCCGAAATAGACGATGAATATCTGGATGATCGTCGGCGTGCCGCGAATGAACCAGATGTAGAAGGCCGTGACCGAGCGAACGGCACGCCATTTCGACCGCTGGCCGAGGGCTGCGAGCAGACCGCAAATCCAGCTGACGACAATGGTGAGGATCGTCAGCCAGAAGACGGTCCAGGATGCCATCAGGAAGCCGGATCCGTAAAGACGGACATCCCCCAGGAAATCAGCCAGCATCATCATGCTCCCTCGATAGTTTCAGCAGGCGCGGAGCCATAGGCCAGGCCATCGTGAAGGATGCGATGGAGGAACTGCCGCAGCCGGTCGCTGCCGGGGTTGCGCAGAATATCGCGCGACCCCGTTTCGGCGATAACGCCCTTGTCGAAAAACAGGACGCGGGACGACACGTCGCGCGCAAAGGCAATCTCGTGGGTCACCAGGAGCATCGTCATGCCTTCGGCGGCAAGCGAGGCCATCAGCACCAGAACCTCATGCACCAGTTCGGGATCGAGGGCCGAGGTCACCTCGTCGAACAGCATCAGACGCGGTTTCATCGCCAGCGCCCGAACGATGGCGACGCGCTGCTGCTGGCCGCCGGAAAGCCGGGACGGATAGCTGTGGCGCTTGTCGTAGAGACCGATGCGCGACAGCAGTGCCTCCGCCTCTTCGACGGCCTGTGCCTTGGGAAGCTTCAACAGTTTCATCGGCGCATGGATGACGTTTTCGAGCACCGTCATGTGCGGCCAGAGATTGTAGCTCTGGAAGACCATGCCGACGCGGGTCCGCAGCGACTGCATCTGCGCCGGAGTCGGAAGAAAACGCGATTCCGTGCGGAAATCGAAAGACAGTTCCTCGAACTTCAGGAAGCCGGATTGCGGCATCTCGAGGCCGTTGATCGAGCGCAGGAAAGTGCTTTTGCCGGAGCCGCTGGCGCCAATGATCGAAACCACCTCGCCGGGCTCGACCGCAAGCGAAACACCCTTCAGGACCTCGTTGTCGCCAAAGCTCTTTCGGATGTCCTTGAGGACCAGAAGCGGTGTCGTGGGGGGCGGTGTAGCTTGGCCAGCAATTGCCGTCTCGGAAATGTCTGTCATCGTTCGGTTACCCAATACTCTCACCCCGGGAATGGCTCTAAGCCTGTTGCCGGGATTGCCTTTGCCTTACCGCCCACAGGAAGGGTATTCAGTATACCGCTGGAATTCAAGAACTGATTTCATACATTTACCAGCCGGCCCGTCATCAGACTGTTCTGATTGATTAAAATTTCACCCGGCCCATTAAATAATCAATTGAAGAAGCTCCGAGGTTTGACTTGGGAACACGCTTGGTGTACCCAATTTCCGCGCCGGTGAAGTTTCGACGTTTTGCCAATCCGCCGCCGCCCTGAATGCGTAGGATCTGCGAACGCAGCCACTGGCGCCATGGTCCGCCAACAGGAGTTTGACGATGAGCCGCTATTTCCCGCTGCACGAATATCAAAGCCGGTGGGACAGGGTGCTGGAGGTCATGCGGGCGCACGACTTCGAGACGGCGGTCGTCTTCGGACGTGGCGGCGGGACCACCGATAATTGCGGCGACATCCTCTATCTTTCGAACCACTACGCTATCAGCGGCGGCACGGATTCGCTGATCTGGTCGGCGCGTTCGTTCTCGGGCATCATTCTTCAACAGGGCAAGGAGCCGCAGCTCCACATCGACGAACCCGAGGTTCGAACCGATCTCGTCTCCATCTCCGACGCGCATTGTTCGAACCATCCCTTCCGCAGCGTGGCGAAGGCGTTGAACGACAGGGGCATCACGGGCCGCGTGGCGCTGGTCGGTACACAGTTCATCCCGATGAAATTCTACCAGCAACTGCTCGAGGAAGCGCCCGGTATCGACTGGGTGCCCGCAGACGACCTGGTGCGCGCCGCGCGGCGGATCAAGAGCCCGCTTGAGCTGGAGTGCTATCGCATCGGCGGCGAGACGGCCACGGCCGGGCTCAATCGCCTGATGGAGGGGCTGACGTCGGGCCTTTCAGAGCGGGAAGCGGCCGGCGAGGCAGCCCGCGAAGTGGTGCGGCGAGGCGGCCGGCTGCAGATGATCGGCACCAACCACGGCGAAACCCTCGGCTTCGACCAGCGCTTTCCGTTAACAGGCTACAGCGCCGATACGCCGAAGCCGGGCGATATCGTAACCGGCACGCTGCACGGCGCCTTTTACCAGGGTTACTATCTCGACCCCGGCCGTACTGGCGTGCGCGGCAGGCCGACCGCCGACCAGCGGAGGCTGATCGAGGCAGCGGCAAACATCGTCCATCGCCTGTCCGACATGATGCGCCCCGGAACGAAGCTTCTGGACGTCGCTGCCGAAGGCGACCGCCTGACAGCTGCCTTTGGCGGATCGGTCTCGCCGATCATGAAGAATTTCCCGTTCTACGGGCACGGGATAGGCCTCGGCTTCGAACAGCCGCGGATCTCGACTGTCATGTCGCAGCCGGACGATGTCGTCGACGAAAACATGGTGTTCGGTGTCGAAGCATTCCTATCACTCGATGGGGTCGGGGCCGCGTTCTTCGAAGACATCCTGATTATCGGCGGACATGAAAACGAACTGCTGACCCGCTCGCCCGCATATTGGTGGTGAGCGCCTAATGCAATGACGGAAGAGCCGGCGGCCGGAGCCGCCGGTGGCTTGGCCTCAATGGGCGAAAACGCCGTCGAAATCCTTGAACCCCTTGACCTCGATCGGATTGCCGCTCGGATCGAAGAAGAACATCGTGCGCTGCTCGCCCGGCTCGCCTTCAAACCGTATGACCGGCGGTATGTCGAAAGCAATGCCCGCATGCTGCAGCCGTTCGGACAGCGCAAGCCAGGCATCGAGCGGCAGGACGACGCCGAGATGCGGCATCATTACCATGTGATCGCCCACCTTGCCGGTGCGGGTGACCTCGAACGGCTTGCCGAGATGCAGTGAAATTTGGTGTCCGAAAAAGTCGAAATCCACCCAGGTGTCGGTGGACCGGCCCTCTTCGCAGCCAAGCACGCCGCCATAGAACTGACGCGCCTCATCGAGATCGGTGACATGGTAGGCGAGATGGAAAAGCGAACGCATGGAGATGTCCTTTTCAGTGGTGCAACGGGGAGGAACCGGCTTTACCGGATGGTTAGATCGCGTGACAGGGTAGACAGAGGTTCGCAGCCTTCTTCGGTGACGATGACGGTTTCGGAAGCGCCGACCGTCCAGACGCCGTAGCTGCGCAAGGTCGCCGGCAGGTGAAACACCATGCCGGGCTCGATTATCCTATCCACGCCGGAAAACAGACTGAGCATGCCGCCCTCCCCCCAATCCGGCGCAAAGGCGACGCCCATGGAATAGCCGATCCGCTTACGGAATGCCGCGGTGTAGCCGCCATCGTCGATGACCCGCTGGGCTGCCTCGTGCGCCGCCGAGCACGGCACACCCGGCCTGACTTCATGCAGCGCAGCCTCGAGCGCATGAAGCGAGCAATCCATCATCCGCCGTGCTTCGACGGGTGGCCCGCCGATCCACACCATTCGCATCAGCGCGGCATGATAGCGGGCATGGCTGCCGGCTAGTTCGAGGAACACCGGATCGCCGACCTCGAGACGGCGGCGGCGCCACGTCATGTGCGGCAGGCCGCTGCGGGGCCCTGACGACACCAGCGGCTCCATCGCCATTGCCTCGGACCCTGCGCGCGTGGCCGCATCGAGCATGGCAGCGGCGATGGCATTTTCGTCAGTCCCGGCGCCGCAGGCCGCAATCCCGGCCGCAATCCCTGCCTGCGCGTAGGTGGCTGCCAGCCGGATGGCGGCAAGTTCCGCAGGCGACTTCACCGCCCGGAGAGGGGCAATGATGCCGGAACCGTCGATGAGCGCGTTCCCCCCCGTCCGGAGCGAGATCTCGTCTGCCAGGACCGGCGGCAGAAACCAGCCGCCGAGCTCGATAGCAGGCCGGTGGATGCCACGTTCGCGCAGGACCTCGGCCAGGACCGCCGCCGGCGCCTCGCCGTCCTGATAGACGACGATGTCGTTGAGCCAGGTATTGGCGATCGAGCCCACCAGTTCAAGCTGGCGAACCAGCAGTGTCGCCTCCCCCTCGACCGGCATGACCAGCGCCTGGAAGGCAAAATAGCCCGCAGTCTGGCGGCCGGTCAGCCAGAAGATGTTTTCGGGCGTCGTGACGATCAGCGCCCGGTGGCCGGCAGCAGCGATGGCCACCCGGGCGCGGTCCTGCCGCGCCTTGAACTCGCTCTCGGGGAACGAGGCCTCGCAACCTCGGAATTCGGCATAGTCAGGCATGTCACGGTACTCGGTTCAGGCATGTCGTCCCGGGATCGGGACGGAAGAACGGATGGTCAGACAGTGATGAACGCTCAGCGCGCGAGCCATTTCAGAAACCGGCTGCGGACGCTGTCGAAATGCGCCTCCATGGCAGCAGCGGCGGCATCCGCATCCTGCGCCTCGATGGCGTCGATGACGGCGATGTGCTCGGCAGCCTGTTCAGAGAACCGGTCATGGGTGCGCGTGATCGTGCAGCGGCGCGCGATGCTGCGCATTTCCTGCAGCATGCCGGGCAGAAGACGCAGACCGGCAGCTTCGGCGACGGCCTCGTGGAATGCGTCGTCGTCCATCCAGAAACGATCGAAGGCGACATCCTCGGCCTCGACATAGGCGCGCATGACCCGGCGCGCCTCGACAAGTGCCGCCGTCATCGGCCGCCCTGCCGCACGGGCTGCCGCCGCCCCTTCGAGGAGACGGCGGATCTGGATGATCTCCAGCAACTGCTCGACGGTGACCGGCAGGATCATCAGGGTGCCGTTGATCAGGCGAGAGACCACGCCTTCCTTCTGGAGCCTCGAGATCGCGGCCCTGAGCGGCGTGCGGGAAATGCCGGATTCGACTGCCAGTGTCCGCTCGGTCAGCAGGTCGCCGGCCTTGATGGCACCTTCGAGGATGCGCTGCTTGATGTCCCGGTAGGCCTGCTGCGCCAGTGTTTCCTTGTCGCTCATCGGGATATCCTCAAGGGATCGTTGAGGGCGGTCGCCGGCCGCTTGCCGGAGAGAGCAGTCAACACGTTGCGGGCGGACCCGACGGCCACGCGGCGCAAGGCTTCTTCGGTCGCGCCACCGAGATGCGGCGTGAAAATCACTCGGCCGGTCGAGGCTAGCGGCCCCAAGGGTGCATCATGGCTGTAGACATCAAGACCGGCTGCCGACACGCGGCCGGTCTCGATGGCAGCGGCCAATGCTTCTTCGTCGACCAGTCCGGCGCGTGCGGTGTTGACCAGAATTGCACCATGCCTGATGAGCGAAAGCGCCCGTTCGCCGATGAGGTGCTTCGTCTCCGGGCGCAGCGGCGTATGGAGCGACACAAGGTCCGCCTGCTGCAATCCCGCCTCCAGCGTCGTCACGCGCTCGAAACCATCGATATCGGCGACGCGTGGCGAATAGACCAGCACCCGCATATCGAGTGCCGCCTTGAGCATATGTCCAAGACCGGCGCCGGTGGCGCCCCAGCCAATTATCAGCGCGGTCTTGCCGGAAAGTTCGGTGAACGTCTCGCGCTCGCGAAAACCATGGGCGCCGCCGCGTTCGCTACGGTCGGCGGCTGGAATACGCCGGGCGACAGCCAGCGCCAGCGCCAATGCCAGTTCGGACACCGACCGCGCATTGGCGCCCGGTGTGTTGCAGACAAGGATGCCCTTCTCGGAGGCTGCATCCTTATCGACCGCATCGTGGCCGGCGCCGTGCACGACGATGACGCGCAGGATGTCGCTGGCACCGATGGCCTCAGCCGAAAGGCCGGCGTCACGCGTGATCGCCGCATCGCAGCCGGAGATCATCCGTGCGACCGTTTCCATGTCCGGCTTCGGGCAGAGCACGGGTTCGACGCCGGCGCGGCGCAACAAATCCAGTCCATCCGCATGGACCGGCTGAACGACAAGGCATCTCATGCGCCGGTTCCTCCGGGGGGTAGCGCGAGCTTCTCGAGAACCGCGTCGCGTGCGTGGGTGACATGCTCGGCCATCAGCAGAGCTGCACGGTCGCCATCGCCGCTGCGCAAGGCTGCAAGAATTCCCAGATGCTCCTCGCAGCTTTTCAGGAAGCGGTCCGGCAGATGGGTGTGGTCGAACATGCAGGTCCGGCGGCGGAGGTCGGCAATTGTGGACACCATCATCTCGCTGCGGCTGGCCTCGGCGATAACCCGGTGGAGGTCGTCATCCACCCGTCTCTGCTCGTCTTCTTCGCCGGGACCTTCGTCGTGCAGGCGGCGGACCCGCAATTCGAGCGCCTCCAGCACCGCCGGTGGCACCGCGACCGCCTGCTGGGCACAATGGGATTCCAGCACCCGGCGCAGGAAGAAGATTTCCTCCACTTCGGCCGCCGTCAGCCTTCGCACCTTGAGGAAGCGACCATCCTGCACAGCCAGACCTTCGGCCTCGATACGCTTGATCGCTTCGCGCACCGGCGTCCGCGACATGTCGAGCGTTTCGCCCAGCTTCGCCTCCTGCAGCGCATCTCCCGGCGTCAGCGCGCCGGACAGGATCATTTCGATGATTTTGCCATAGGCCCGTTGGGCAAGCGGCTGGCTCATGACACTCTGCCTCCTGATCGATCGCTGCTTTCGGGCTTGACGGTGAGGTTGTCGAGGATGCCGCCTAGAAGATGTCTCTCGGCGACCAGCAATTCCTCGGCCTGTTCCTGCGCGATGCGGGCAAAGCGGATGGACCGGCCGCTGACCGCTTGCGCCAGGCGAGGCAGGTCGACGGAGGCCACCGTGGCAATCTTCGGATAGCCGCCGGTCGTCTGTCGCTCCGCCATCAGCACGATCAGCCTGCCGGACGACGGCACCTGGATCGAGCCGGCCGAGGTACCGTCCGAAACGATGTCATGCCCGCCGTCTGCTGCAATTGGCGGCCCGTCGAGCATCTGGGCCATGCGATCCCGCGCGGCCGACACCACGAACGATGCCTCGAGAAATGTCTCCACTGCGGCATTGGAAAAATAATCGTCCTGCGGCCCGCAGATGACGCGGATCGGGCCGCCACTGCGCCGAAAGGGCTGCCGAAGGGCAAGGTTGGGCAACGGGGCAGCGTCGCCGAGGGGCAACCGGTCGCCAATCTCCAGCCGCCGGCCTTCGTAGCCACCGAGCCCGGTGCGCAAATGGGTGGAACGCGATCCGAGAACCGGAACGGTATCGATGCCGCCCGAGATCGCCAGATATCCCCAGACGCAGTCGCGGAGCGCGTCGATGGCGAGCGTCATGCCGGGCAACAGGTGATGGCTTTCCCACGGGTGGACCTTGCTTCCATCGATCCTGACATCGACATCGCCACCGGTGACGGCAAAGCGAACCGGCCGGGTGACTGTAAAACGACCGCCGACGGCAGCAAACTCGAGCGCAGCCGATGTTGCGGGGTTGCCGACAAGGGCATTGGCGATACGAAACGACGGCCCGTCCATAGGGCCGGCACCGGAGACGCCGGCATGCTGCAGGCCTTTCCGCCCGAGATCCTGGACGGTCGTCATCGGTCCCGTGCCATGGATTTCGAGGAAGCTCATGACGTCGCCCCCTCCCCCGCAGCCGAGGTACGCGCGAACTGCGATGCCTCGTCTTCGCTGACGGGCCGGAAGCGGACCCGATCACCGGCACCGAGCAGGAAGGGCGTGGCGCGGGAGGGGTCGAACAGGCGAAGCAGCGTCCGGCCGATAAAGCGCCAGCCGCTCGGCCCGGGAACGGAATTGATGCTTGCCTGCTTGCCTCCGATACCGATGGCGCCGGCCTCGATCCTCTGGCGGGGCGTGGGCAGTCGCGGCGTGTGCAAAATCTCCGGCAGGCCGCCGAGATAGGCAAACCCTGGCGCAAAGCCTATCATGTAGACCCGGTATTCGACGGAGGAATGGAGCTCTATAAGCTGGGACACCGTCATCCCCTTCATGCCGGCAAGTTCCTGCAAATCCAGTCCCACCGCGCCGCCATAGACAACGGGGACGTCGAAGCGCTGCGGGTGGACGCTGCCAACTACCAGCGTATCCAGCCGCTGCTGCAGCGTCAGCGCCAGGCTGCGGCCTCGAACGACGGCGGGATCGTAGACCACCATCAGCGAGCGGTAGGTCGGCACCAGTTCCTCGACGCCATCCACCGGGCTGTCGGCCATGCTCGCGGCAAGCGCGATCACCCGTTCGCTGACGGCTTCGTCGATGGTATCCGCGAGCTCAACCGACAAGGCGCTATCGCCGCAAGCAAGAATGCGGGGAAACGTCCTCACCATTGTCTGCGGTCCCCTTCCGTCCATCCGAGTAAGGTGCGATTGTCGGTTGTCATATTATATTGCTATTTCAGTATACCAACTGTATGTCAACCGAAAGTGCTTTTTCGCGCGACCGCCCGGTCGTAAACTGCGCATGACATCAGTCTGCTGGCCTGACGCCTATCCTGCAAGGAGATCCCAGCCATGGCAACCGTAGACCTCAATTGCGACATGGGCGAAAGTTTCGGCGCCTACAAGATCGGCGACGACAGCGCTATGCTGGAGGTGATTTCGACCGCCAACATTGCCTGCGGCTTTCACGCCGGCGATCCCGTAGTGATGCGCGATACGATCCTTGCCGCCAAGGCGCGGGGCGTGGCCATCGGCGCCCATCCGTCCTTCATGGATCTCTACGGCTTCGGCCGCCGTCGCATCTCGGGCGAACGGCCGGAAGATCTGGAAGCCCAGATCATCTACCAGATCGCCGCGATGCAGGGGATGGCAAGAGCGCTCGGCTGGCCGATGACCCACGTCAAGACCCATGGCTCGCTCGGCAACATGGCGGCGGAAGATGCGGAGCTTGCGGACGTCTGCGTTCGCGCCATCAAGGCCGTCGACCCGTCTCTGGTGTTCGTCACCCTCCCCTATTCCGAGACGATGAAGGCGGCGGAATCCGTCGGCCTGCGGGTTGCCTGCGAGGTCTACGCGGACCGGACCTACGACGATACCGGCATGCTGACATCGCGGCAGAAGGAGGGCTCGGTCATCCACGACCTGCAACAGAGCGTCGACCAGGTCCTGTCTATGGTCCGGGATGGATTGATCCCCACCATCGGCGGCAGGATGCTGCCGGTCGAGGCTGCAACGATCTGCGTCCATGGCGACAATCCCAGCGCCGTCGCCATGGCCCGTGCCCTGCGTGCATCGCTTTCGGCACACGGCATCGATATCGCCCCTTTCGCAAAACCCGCTCTTTGACCGAGGACCCAAACTTGACCCGCATTGTTTATCTGAATGGCGACTGGCTTGCTGAAACCGACGCGAAAGTCTCCGTGTTCGACCGCGGCTTTCTGTTCGCCGATGCCATCTACGAGGTGACTGCCGTGATCGGTGGCAAGCTGATCGACTACCAGGGCCACTCCGCCCGCCTGCAGCGCTCGCTGTCCGAACTCGATATCGCCTGCCCGCTGTCCGAGACCGCACTGCTTTCCGTGCATCGGGAACTCGTCAGCCGGAATGGGCTCGACGAGGGGCTGATCTATCTGCAGATCAGCCGCGGTCCTGCCGACCGCGATTTCGCCTTTCCGGCAAAACCGGAGCCGACCATCGTGCTCTTTACCCAGGCAAAACCGGTGCAAGCCAATCCCCGTAACGAGACGGGGATCGCGGTTGCCACCGTTCCGGACTGGCGGTGGGAGCGCCGCGATATCAAGACCGTCCAGCTGCTTTACCCTTCGATGGCAAAGATGGAGGCGATGCGGCGCGGCGCCGACGATGCCTGGCTGGTGGAGGACGGGCTCGTCACCGAGGCCAGCTCTGCAACGGCGCATATCGTCAAGACCGATGGCACGCTGGTAACTCGTGGCCTCTCCCACGCGATCCTGCACGGAATTACCCGGGCAAGCATCATCGACCTTGCGCGTGGCGCGGGCATTGCCGTCGAGGAGCGTGGGTTCAGCGTCGAGGAAGCCAAGCAGGCTGCAGAGGCTTTCGTGACGTCCGCGACCAATTTCGCAACGCCGGTGGTCAGGATCGACGACACGACGATCGGCGATGGCAGGCCCGGCCCGATCTGCCGGCAGCTGCGCGACCTCTACACGGCAAGCCGCCTTTCCACGGCGATCTGACCGTCATTCAACCGAAAAGGCTGTCGCGATTGCTCGCGGCAGCCTTTTTCGTTTTCGAAGGGCTCAGTTCTTGACGGTGTCTTCCAGGAAGAAGCGTCCGAGCGGGTTCTGGTAGAAGTTGTCGATATTCTTGCGCGAGACGTTGATGTAGGGGCTGTAGTAAAGGTCGATCCAGTTGACATCGTCCTTGGCGATCTTCTGGAGATCGACATACATCTGCTCACGTTTTACCGGATCGAGTTCCAGGCGAGCGGCAGCCACCAACGCCTTCACCTTCTCGTTCTTGTAATGGGTCGAATAGTTGTTGTTCGAGTCGTGGCCGAGCACGAATGTCGTCTTCTGGTCCGGATCGAGGATGTCGTTTGTCCAATAATTGACCGACACATCGTATTCGCCGGCAACGATCATGTCCCACTCCTGGCTGGCATCGACTTTCTGTAGGGTCGCGGTGATACCGGCCTTCTGCAACTGCTGCTGCAAGAGCACGGCAATCTGCTCGTCGACCTCGTCGCCGGCACGCACGAGATAATTGAGTTTCAGGTCCGAGGCTCCCGCAGCAGCCAGCATCTGCTTTGCCTTTTCCGGATCGTAAGGGCGCTGCATGTTGTCGGCGTAATAATAGAGTGCGCCCTTCGGAATGTACGAATTGGCGACGGTTCCCTGGCCGAAGGTCACAGCATCGACGATTGCCTTCTTGTCGATGGCCAGATCCAGCGCCTGCCGGACCTCCTTCTTGGCGAGGGCGCCATGCTCGTGGTTGATCAGCAAGTGGTCTTCACGGGTGGACGGGTCGATATCGACGTTGAGGTTGGCATCCTTCTTCAATTCGGCGACGCGGGAGAAGGGAACGAAGATCGCAGTGTCGAGCTGGCCGGCCTGCACGTTCAGCATGCGGGTGTTGTCGTCGGGAACCGAAATCCATTCCACGCCATCGAGCTTGACGCGATCGGCCTGCCAGAAATACGGGTTCTTCTTCAGGATGACGCGGTCGCCGCGACGCCATTCGTCGACGACGAAGGCACCGGAAGCAATTGGCTTCTCGCTGTAGCCATCCGATCCGAGCGCCTCCATGCCCTTCTTCGAAATCACGGAGGCGTTGGGCAGAGCCAGCGTCGACAGGAAGGGCGCGGACGGGTTCTTGAGCTTGATCGTCATGGTGCGGGGGTCGGTCGCGACTGCGGTGTCGATCACCTTGAACGAGTCGCCCCAGAGCGATGCCTTGTCGTCGCGGATACGCAACAGGCTGTAGGCAGCATCTTCAGCCGTCAGCGGCGAGCCGTCTGAGAACTTGGCGTCGCGGATCTTGAAGACGTAGGTCAGTCCGTCCTCTGAGATCGTCCAGCTTTCGGCCAGTCCCGGCTCCAGTTTCGTGCCGGTCTTGTCGACGCGGACAAGAACGTCGTAGACGTTGGAGAACACCCAGTTGTCGATATTCTGGGCCGTCTTGATCGGGTCGAAGGTGGTCGAGTCCTCGCGGCGGCCGATGGTCAGAACGCCGGCCGCTTCTGCAAAGCTGGCGCTGAGGGTGAGGCCCGCGACGATGAGCGCGAGGCCAGCAGTCTTCCATTTCCTGGTCATGATGTCGTTCCCTTTTTTGTTATGACAGTCGTTCGAGTGAAGGTGGTAGCGTCAATCGCTGCTCGCAGGCGATGTCGGCAAGCAAGGGCTTGTCCGGATCGATATCGGGAATCGCCGCGATCAGGGCTGCGGTGTAGGGATGCTTCGGCCGGGCGAAAACCTCTGCGCAGAGCCCCTCCTCGACGATCTCGCCGCGATACATGACGACGACCCGGTCGCAAAGATTGCGCACGATGGCGAGGTCATGGGCGATGAAGATCAGCGTCAGGTTCATCTTCCGCTTCAGATCCCGGAACAGTTCGATGATCTGCGCCTGGATCGTCACGTCGAGGGCGGCGACGCATTCGTCTGCGATGATCAGTTTCGGATCGACGGCCAGCGCCCGGGCGATCCCCGCCCTCTGGCATTGCCCGCCGCTCATGCTGCGCGGCCGGCGGTTGGCAAACTCACGCTCCAAGCCGACAAGGTCCAGAAGCTCGCCGATCCGCGCCGGAATATCGGTGGCAGAGGTCTTGCCCTGCACGCGCAGCACTTCGGCAAGCATGTCGCCGATGCGCAGCCGGGGATTGAGTGCGTTGTAGGGATCCTGAAACACCATCGCCGCCTCATGGCGCAACTTGTCGAGGGCGGCGCGCCTCTGCTGGGCAAGATCGATACCCTCGAACGAGACATGGCCGGAGGAGATCGGTGTCAGGCCGAGAATGGCGCGGGCGAGCGTGCTCTTGCCGCTGCCGGATTCGCCGACCACCCCGACACTTTCGCCGGGCATGATCCGCAGGCTCACGCCGGAAACCGCAGTGACAGTTTTCGCGCCAGCCTTGAACAGCCCACCGCCCAGGGCAAAGCGCACATAGAGGTCGTCCACCTCGAGAAGCGGCCGCTCAACCGGCTTTGCGGCGCTGACGCATCCGACGGAGAACGGCGCCTCTTCGACGATAGAAGGATGGCTGGCGATCAGGCTGACAGTATAGGGATCGCGCGGCGCGGACAGGACCTGGCGCTTCGACCCCGTCTCGAGCAATCGTCCGCCACGCAGCACGGCGATCCGGTCGCAGGTCTGGGCAACGATGCCGAGGTCATGGGTGATGAGAATGATCGAAAGGCCGCGTTTGTCGCGGATGTCCATCAGCAGCCGCAGGATCTGCGCCTGAATGGTGACATCGAGGGCAGTCGTCGGCTCGTCGGCAATCAGGATCTTGGGATTGCAGGACAGCGCAACCCCGATCATTGCGCGCTGCCGCATTCCGCCGGAAAATTCGTGGGCGTAACTGTCGTACTGGCGGACTGGATCGGGCAGCCCGACCTGGCCCAGAATGTCGATGGCTGCGGCCTTCGCGTCACGCGGGCTTGCATCCTGATGATAGCGGATACCTTCGGCAATCTGATCGCCGATCCGCATGACGGGGTCGAGGTGGCTCGTCGGGTTCTGGAATATCATGCCGATCTCCGCCCCCCGGACCTTCAGCATCTCGACGTCGCTGATTTCGGTCAGGTCGCGGCCATCCAGCAGCACGGAGCCGCTGTCGATCTTCAGGCGCGACGACGGCATCAGACGCACCAGCGAGCGGCAGAACAGGCTCTTGCCGGAGCCGCTTTCGCCGACGAGCCCGACAATCTCGGCCTTGCCGACGTCGAGCGAGACAGCATCGATGAGCGTCCTCTCCTCGCCGAGGCCATGCAGCCTGACGGTCAGATCCCGGACAGAGAGAAGGGGACTGATCATTCCTGTACTCCGAAGAGTTCGCCAAGCGCATCGCCGAGCATGCTGAAACCGAAAGCCAGGAGGACGATGGACAAGCCGGGAAACAGCGTGATCCACCAGGCCGTCGTCAGGAAGCTCTGTCCCTCGGCCACCATGACACCCCATTCGGCAAGCGGCGGCTGCACGCCGAGGCCGAGATAGCTGACTGCGGCGCCGCTGAGGAGAACCAGCACTGCATCCGACATCGAGAACACCAGCGATCCGGCGATAGCATTGGGTAGCAGATGCCGGAACATGATGCGCGGGCGGCTGAAACCGAGGCTGACGGCCGCGACCGCGTAGTCGCTGCTTTTCAGCACCAGCATCTGCGCACGGATGAGCCGCGCATAGGACACCCATCCCACCAGCGCCATGGCGATATAGAAGCTGCCGAGCCCAGGTCCGAGGATGGCGATAATCGACAGCATCAGCACCAGAAAAGGGAAGGCAAGGATGATATCGACGAGCCGCATGAAAACCGCGTCGACCGGCCCACCGAAGAAACCGGCGATAGTGCCGACCGTCGTGCCGATCATGAAGGGAAAGAGAACCCCGATCACCGCAATCTGTAGATCGATCCGCGTACCCCAGATGACGCGGGACAGGATATCCCGCCCGAAATTGTCGGTGCCGAAGGGATGCAGCAACGTCGGTGCCTGCAGACGCACATCGGCGGCCTGGAGGACCGGGTCGTAGGGCGCAATCAACGGTGCGCCGACTGCCACGAGCACGAAGAAAAGCAGGATGCCCGCGCCGATGGCCAGGGTCAGCCGGCCCCCGAAGACGCGGCGCCAGCCGAACGCAGTGGAAAACGCCAATGGCACACTCATAGCCGCACCCGCGGATCGACCATCACCGTCGCGATATCGGCAATGAAGTTGATGAACACCGTGGCGCAGGCAAAGACCATGGCGACACCCTGGACCACCATGTAGTCGCGGGAGAAAATGGCGCGGACCAGCAGTTGCCCCATGCCGGGCAAGGCAAAGACGGTTTCGACGACCACGGTCCCGCCGATGAGCCATCCGATGTTGACGGCAAGCAGGTTGATGGTCGGCAAAAGAGAGTTAGGCAGGACGTGGCGCCAGAAGACGGTGCTTTCCGGCATGCCCCTCGCCCGCACCGCAGTTGCGACGTCGGATTTCAGGCCTTCGATCATCGCGGTGCGCAGGCTGCGGGTGAGAACGGTGGAGAGCGACAAGGCAATGGTCAGGCTCGGCAACAGCAGATGGGCGGCCTTATCGCCGAGCGTATTGCCGTAGCCGGAGACCGGCAGCCAACCGAGATCGACGCTGAAGAGGATGATTAGCATCAGCCCCAGCCAGAACGGCGGGAAGCCGATGCCGAACGTCGAGACGACGCGAATGATGTGGTCGGGCGCGCGCCCATTGCTGCGCGCCGCAATCGCTGCCAGCGGCACGGCAATCAGCACCGACAGGACGACGCTTGTCGCGACCAGTGCCAGCGTCGGCTCTATACGGGTGAGGATGAGCTTGAGCACGTCGATCTTGTAGAGGATGGATTTGCCCATTTCGCCATTGGCGAGATTGCGCAGGAAATAGAAGTACTGCACCCACATCGGCTCATCCAGGCCGTACTGGGCGCGGATATTGGCGATGGCACTGGGCGTCGCGCGGGTACCGAGAATATTGCGCACTGGATCGCCGGGAATGAGACGGACGAGGATGAAGGTGATGACACTGATGCCGAACAACACGGGCACGAACTGCAGCGGCCGGGTCAGGATGAACTTATAGCGATGCATCGTGGCGCACTCCCCCTCGCTCCAGCCGGACCTCTTTGCACTCACATGGCATCAGGCAGCCTTTTGCCGGGTCAGGAAATCGAGAAGCGCCGGGTAGTAGGCGCCAGGATTTTCGTAGAACGGCATGTGGCTGGCGTTGGAGAAAACCTTCAGCTCGGCATTCGGCAGGGCCAGCTTCATGCGCAGGGCACAGGCCGGCGTCAGTTCGTCGTGCTCGCCTACCGTGATCAGCACCGGCAGCGTCAGTCGCCCCAGATCCGGGATGCGGTTCCAATCCTTGAGATTGCCGATATAGAGGAACTCGTTCGGCCCCTGCATCGCCATGTAGGGTGCCATGTTCCAGTCATCGAGCGAGCGGCGGACAGGCGCCGGCCATTCGGCAAGCCGGCAGACATGGCGGTAGCTGAGGATGGTCAGCACCGCCTGGTATTCGGGATGGTCGTAGGTCCCTTGCGCCTCGTGCTTCTGCATCATCGCCACGGTCTCGGGCCCGAGCGCCGCCCGCAACCGGTCCAGTTCCTGGATCAGATGCGGCATGTCAGCGACAGTGTCTTCGAGAATGAGGCTAAGGAGATTGTCCGGGTAGCGCAATGCATAATCGATGGCGAGCCAGCCGCCCCAGGAGTGACCGAGCAAATGCACCTTGCCGAGGCCCAGCGCCTGGCGGACCGTCTCTGTCTCCTCGACATAGCGCTCGATTGTCCATAGCGCGGCGTCGTCCGGCCGATCCGATGCCCCCGTCCCCAGCTGGTCGAAAGTAACGACCCTATATCCCTTTGCGGCAAGGCAGCTGTGCGCTTCACGAAGATAGTCGCAGGCAAGCCCCGGTCCGCCATTCAGGCAAAACACCGTTTCACTGCCGCTGCCGAAGCTGTAAGCCACGACCTTGAAGCCGTCGACTTCGACCTCGTAGCGGGCGTCCGGCTGCATTTCATGCCACATCGATGGGGCTCCAGGAAGATTTCTCTTGCTCAACTTTTGGGCATGACTAAATTTTTACCGGAAACCGGCTGCGTTACCAGCTATAAGAAGTGATAGGTCGCGGTTCGACGACCGGGGAAACAGCGATGCTCGATGAGATTGGGACGATCCGACGGCAGTTCACTGCCCACAACACCCTTGACGGGCGCATCGACCACGCGTTCGAGGCGATCAAAAGGCTCGGCTTTGAGGCGCTGATCTACGACTACACGCCGGTGCCCTACGACCTCGACGGCGGCATCATGCTTCCCTCGCTGCTGAAGCTGCGCAATATCTCCGACGACATGCACGAATACTGGTTCGACCGCGGTTATTTCCGGCTCGACCCGGTACAGCAGGTAGCATTGCGCACCTCGACGCCGTTCTTTTGGGACTACGACCGGCGCGCCGGTACGGTCATCAACAGGTTCATGAGCGAAGCCAGCGAACCCGTTGCCCGCTATCTCAGCGAGCACGACATGTCGACGGGCGTCACCGTGCCGGTTCACATGCCGCGCGGCGACTATGCAACAGTTACCGGCATCAGGTTGGGGCAGAACGGCGACTTCAAGAAACATGCCCTGCGTTACATCGCCGACTTCGGGCTGCTTGCCCATGTCTTCCACGAGGCGGCCTTTTGCCTGTTCGACAATTCTGCCCTGACGGTCGCCAAGATGCGGTTGACAGAGCGGGAGCGGGAATGCCTGCGCTATTCCGCCGAGGGACTTTCGGCCAAGGAAATCTCGCGGATCATCGAGCGCTCCGTACCGACCGTCGTCATGCACCTGAATGCCGCTGCCCGGAAGCTCGGCGCCAGAAACCGCACCCAGGCCGTCGTCCGCGCCACCCATTACCGGCTGCTGGAAACCCTGCCATCCTATAACTTGTGATAGCTGCCAGTGGCACTCCTCCGCCTCTATGCTGCTCCCGATAGTTCATCGAGATGGAGACGCAGGTGGCCGACATGACCTCGAAAGAAGATTATCTGCCGTTCCGGACCTACCGGACCTGGTTCCGCATCACCGGATCGCTCGACAGCGACCGGCTACCGCTGGTGGTGGCCCATGGCGGTCCCGGCTGCACCCATGACTATGTCGACGCATTCAAGGAGATCGCGGCCCTGGATGGCCGGGCCGTCATCCACTACGACCAGCTTGGCAACGGCAACTCGACCCGCATGCCGGACAAGGGCCCGGACTTCTGGACGCCCGCCTTGTTCCTTGAGGAACTCGACGCTCTTCTCACCCATCTCGGCATCCAGCACCGCTATGCCTTTCTCGGGCAGTCCTGGGGCGGGATGCTCGGCGCGGAACACGCGGTGCGGCAACCAGACGGCCTGACGGCGCTCGTCATCGCCAATTCCCCGGCCAACATGCACACCTGGGTAACGGAGGCCAACCGCTTGCGCGAAGCATTGCCACAGGACGTCCAAGACACCCTGCTCCGCCACGAACGAGCAGGCACGCTTACCGACCCCGACTATATCGCCGCCTCACGCGTCTTCTACGACCGCCACGTCTGTCGGGTCACCCCCTGGCCTCCCGAAGTGGCCCGGACCTTCGAGATCATGGAAGAAGACAACACAGTCTACCGCAACATGAACGGACCGACCGAATTCCACGTCATCGGCACCATGAAAGACTGGACGATCGAGGAGCGGCTGGGCCGGATCACCGCCCCGACGCTGCTGATCTCCGGAAAATACGACGAAGCGACGCCGCTCGTGGTCAAGCCTTATGTCGACCGGGTGCCTGATTGCCGATGGGTGCTGTTCGAACATTCCAGCCATATGCCGCATGTCGAGGAAAAGAATCTCTGCATGCAGACGGTCTCCGCATTTCTCTGCGCGCACGATTGATCCCAAATTACAGGGCTTACGGCATCTGTCATCGAGACAAGCCGCCAGCCAGCGATGAACAAGGGGCAGTACGGGCCGCAATTTGTGGGCCGCAGAGGAAAATCGGCCTGCAACGGCAATGCCGGCACATTTGCTGTTGCAGGCGGGGAGTGAATTGTGTATCCCCGCCTCACCAACGGTTCGGAGTGTAGCGCAGCCTGGTAGCGCATCTGGTTTGGGACCAGAGGGTCGGGAGTTCGAATCTCTCCACTCCGACCAATTTCAGCTTTTAAAGCTGACCTTTCCCCTTTTATAATTTGTGATGTTGTGGTGCGGCCCTTGCCGTAGGTGCTTTTGCGTTGTTGGCGCGAACCGCGAACCCTTCGTCGCTTGCCCGGCGTCTTGGGTGACTTTCCCACGCCTTTTGTCACCCCCTTCCCCATTCCGTCTTCCGACCAAGGCATACGGTCGACAATCCACATGCCGCCGCAAATTCGGCATCGACATTAAAATACAAACTGTATACAACGAAGCATCGCCGCGAGACCGCTGCTGACCGACACCATGATGGAGAGTGCAATGACTTCCAATATTTTCACCGGCTGCATTCCGGCCCTGATGACGCCATGCAATGCCGACCGCAGCCCCGACTTCGACGGTCTCGTGCGCAAGGGCAAGGAACTGGCCGCGGCCGGCATGTCTGCCGTGGTCTATTGTGGATCGATGGGCGACTGGCCACTGCTGACGGACGAGCAGCGGATGGAAGGCGTCGAGCGCCTGGTGAAGGCCGGTCTTCGCGTCATCGTCGGTACCGGCGCCGTCAACACCCGGATGGCAGCCGCTCACGCAGCCCACGCCCAGCGCGTCGGCGCCCACGGCCTGATGGTCATACCGCGCGTGCTGTCGCGCGGCACATCGGTTTCGGCCCAGCGCGCCCATTTCAAGACGGTTCTCTCGGCTGCCCCAGAACTTCCGGCTGTCATCTACAACAGCCCCTATTACGGCTTCGCCACACGCGCAGACCTGTTTTTCGAACTCCGCAACGAACACAAGAACCTCATCGGTTTCAAGGAATTCGGCGGTCCGTCCGACCTTCGCTATGCGGCTGAAAACATCACCAGCCGCGACGACGGCGTCACATTGATGGTCGGCGTCGATACCGCGGTCTTCCACGGTTTCGTCAATTGCGGCGCGGCTGGCGCCATCACCGGGATCGGCAATGTCCTGCCCCGCGAAGTCCTGCATCTTGTTTCCCTGTCCGAGGCCGCAGCCGCCGGCGATGCAAAGGCCCGCGCCCACGCCCTGGAACTCGAAGCGGCGCTTGGCGTGCTGTCCTCCTTCGACGAAGGCCCGGATTTGGTTCTCTACTACAAGCACATGCTCGTGCTCACCGGCCATCCCGAATTCACGCTGCACTTCAACGAAACGGACAGCCTGTCCGACAGCCAGCGCGGTTTCGTCGAAAAGCAGTTTGCTCTGTTCCAGACCTGGTATGCCGATTGGTCGAAGCAGTTTGCCGCAGTCGGCGAAAGCAAGGCCGCCTGAGGCTATAGAACTTCAAAACTCGTTGCCAAGGCTCAGCAAAAATTGCCGCGAGCCTTGGCGACCTCTTGACCGATGCCCGAACTATTTACCTCGAAAAAACCATTTTTACGAACGTTCAGCCATTTGCAGTAATGAGCAGTCGGTAGCTTATCGGTAGTAAAAAGGCACAACGCTTCCATTGCTCAGACCTTAGCGTGGCCGAATTGACAACGCGGGTATCATGTCTAGCAAATCGCCATCTACCATGCTCTCACCCTGTCTGCTCGCGTCTACCGGCATTGGCCCTTGCGAGCGACATCAGCATCGGGCCGATGGCGA
>NZ_SCFL01000110.1:0-299 GCF_007000305.1 Rhizobium sp. rho-13.1
ATGCTTGAGAAGAAGGTGTGAGCGCAACGGTCGTATCGGGTGTGAATTCGCCTCCAGTCCTTGAGCCTGCCGAACATGTTTTCGATCTTGTGCCGCTTTTTGTAGAGCGCTGGATCGTGCGGGATCGGCACCTTGCGGTTTGCCCGTGATGGAATGCAGGCCGTTATCTTGCGTTGCGCCAAGGCGTCTCGAAACCAGTCGGCGTCATATCCCTTGTCGGCAAGAAGCGTCTTTGCCTTGGGAAAAGCATGCAGCATCCGCGCGGCACCTTTGTAGTCGCTCATCTGCCCTTCGCTCAA
>NZ_SCFL01000111.1:0-294 GCF_007000305.1 Rhizobium sp. rho-13.1
TTGTTGCCGCCCGCCAGGAGCGGCGGCGCTCCGAGAAGCAGCGGGAATTGCTGGTCGGCGAACTCGACCACCGCGTCAAAAACCTTTTAACGACCGTCCAGGCGGTTGCTCGGCAGACCTTCCGGGACAAGGAGCGCACGGACGAAGCGCTTGAGATTTTCAGCAAACGACTGACCGCGATGAGCGGAGCCCATCAATTGCTGATGAAGGACGACTGGCAAGCCGCCAGTCTTGCCGAGCTCGTGGCGGCAGCCGTCACACCCTTCGATAATCCGGAGGCGTCTCAGTTCAGCG
>NZ_SCFL01000112.1:0-282 GCF_007000305.1 Rhizobium sp. rho-13.1
ATTCTTGCAAAGGAGATAAGCAATGGCACCTCGCATCATTAATGGCATTGAGGTCGAAAGCGGTTCCGGCAATGTATTTGCGGATCTGGGGCTTGCCGATGCTGAGAAGCTGAAAATAAAATCCGGTCTTGTCATCGAGATTGCGAAAGCGGTGCGCCGACTTGATTTGACGCAAGAACAGGCGGGCCATCGCATGGGACTTCCGCAACCGAAAGTATCCTTGCTGCTTCGAGGCGATTTCGCAAACCTGTCGGAGCGCAAACTTATGGAATGTTTGAGCCG
>NZ_SCFL01000113.1:0-282 GCF_007000305.1 Rhizobium sp. rho-13.1
CATAACGCTGGAATGCCTGGACGACGGCAGTGTCCGGATCGCAGTGAAGGACAATGGGCCGGGCCTTCCCGACGAGATGAAAATACGCGTGCTCGAGCCGTTCTTCAAGGCGGATGCATCCCGGCAGGGCGGAGCGATGGGGAGCGGATTCGGCCTTGGCCTGACGATCACGAAGGGCATCGTTGAGAAAGGTCACAACGGCACGTTCCAGTTGCTCGACAATATGCCGAAAGGACTGATGGCCGATATCCGGCTGCCGCCCGCAACCTGACAGGCTTGCAG
>NZ_SCFL01000114.1:0-266 GCF_007000305.1 Rhizobium sp. rho-13.1
TTCCTGTGGTCGGACCTCGGCAGCTGGGATTCGGTTTGGAAGGTCGGCAAGCAGGACGAGAACGGCAACGTCTCGGCCGGCAACACGACGCTGGTCAACACCCGGAACTCTCTCGTCATGACCCACGGTACTCATCTTGCCGTGCAGGGTCTCGAGAACGTCGCCGTCATCGCATCCGAAGATGCCGTCTATGTCGGACATCTGAAGGACAGCCAGGATGTCGGCAAGCTGGTCAAGCTGCTGGCCGGCCACAAGAAGACCGCGAC
>NZ_SCFL01000115.1:0-262 GCF_007000305.1 Rhizobium sp. rho-13.1
TGGGGCTTTGCAAATCGGTCCGGGTCTGATTCAAGCTATCTGCCGATGGAGGTCGGCGGATATGTCAAAATTCCTTTCTGTCGATCTGCGCGTTCGTGTTGTTGCTGCGGTTTCTGCTGGTGCAACGCATCGAGAAGCCGCCGAACGTTTCGGTGTGAGTGCCGCAAGCGTCAGTCGCTGGCGAAATCTGCAACTGCGGCAGGGTGATGTGCGACCTGGCCCGCTTGGCGGGGATCGCAATTCCCGCAAAACCGAGGCGCAT
>NZ_SCFL01000116.1:0-258 GCF_007000305.1 Rhizobium sp. rho-13.1
TCTGCGAGCTCTTCAGGCCAGGGGTCTGGTCGGTGGTCAGGGCAGCGATCTGGTCGGTGCTGAGGGCTGCCATCTGACCGCTTGTCAGGGCACCGATCTTGTCGGAGCTAAGGAGAGCGAGGTTGGCGCTGGCAAGACCGGCAATGGCCTTGGTGGTGATAGCAGCGAGAGAGCCAGTCGAGAGGGCGAGGATATCGTCGGAAGAGAGGGCCGCGATGTCGCTGGAGTCCAGGGCGGCGATCTGCTTGCTGCTGAGGG
>NZ_SCFL01000117.1:0-248 GCF_007000305.1 Rhizobium sp. rho-13.1
GCCGCTTGCGGGTGAAGGCACGCACGACTTGGGTTTTGGCGGCAGACACTTGTGAAGCGAGCTCGTCCTCGGTGGCATCGGCAACCAGCTCCTCGAGCTGCAATTCCATCTGGTCGATCAGCCGCTGGGTGCGCTCCCGGCTTGGACCATGTTTGTCGCGTTCCAGCTTGGCGATCAGCAATTGCAGATGGGCGTTGAGCGCCTCGATGCTGGAAAGTTTTGCCTTGGCGCTGGTGGCTTCCGCCTCG
>NZ_SCFL01000118.1:0-248 GCF_007000305.1 Rhizobium sp. rho-13.1
ATGGCCCGCGGGATAAGTGCCGCGTTGAGGTCGACATCATCCTCTATGATGATGGCCATCGCGTCGCCACTGGCAACGAAGGTTTCAAGAGCCAGCAGGTGGCTTCGATAACAGCCGTATTCGCCGGCGAGGATCGTGCGGCCGTTGTGATAACTGAAGGAGCGGGGATGAAAGCCGACCCGCTCCTCCGCGAGCACAGATTGGCCGTCTACGGCTGCGACCCGAACGAGGTTCAGGCCATGCTGGAC
>NZ_SCFL01000119.1:0-243 GCF_007000305.1 Rhizobium sp. rho-13.1
CTGATCGTCACCGCGAAAATGAATCGCATTGACCCACAGGCCTGGCTTGCCGATGTCCTTGCCCGCATCGCCGACCATCCAGTCAGCCGTCTTGATGAGCTTCTCCCCTGGAATTGGCGGGAAACCACAACATCGCCACTGAGGCAGGCGGCCTGATGGCAGGTCCTCTCGTTCGCTTAAAGATCACGCTCGATGACGTTGATCCCTTGGTGATGCGGCGCGTTGTCGTCCCATTCCGCATTC
>NZ_SCFL01000011.1:0-155365 GCF_007000305.1 Rhizobium sp. rho-13.1
AGAGGCAGCAGAGGCAGCAGAGGCAGCAGAGGCAGCAGAGGCAGCAGAGGCAGCATCATTGCAAGCGCCTATCCCACTAAGGCAAGCCATCGGAAGCACCACTTCCCTCCCTCATTCCTGTGCACGTCACAGGAATCCAGCCACGGCACGTCCGCGCCGTGAAGGGACGTCTCTGGGCTCGTCATATACCCTCCCGGCCTCGACGAGCGGGCCCCATCCTCCAACCACTCTTTGCGGGACAACGGCATGAGCAGCCATGACTACATAATCGTTGGCAGCGGCATCAATGCGCTGGTTGCGGCGGCCATGCTGGGCAAGAGGGGTCGCAAGGTTCTGATCCTCGAGCGCAACGAGCGTATCGGCGGATGCCTGCGCAGCGAGGAGATCACTGAGCCCGGCTTCGTCCACGACGTCATGGCGACAACGATGGTGCTGTTCCTGACCTCGCCGGCCTACGGGGCGCTCGGTAAGGATCTGGAGGCGCGCGGCCTTGCTTTCTCGCATGCCGACCTGCCAACCGGCGTGCTGCGTCCGGACGGATCGAACGTCATCTTTTCCAGGGATCGCCAGCGCAACATAGCAACATTCGAAGCCCTCTCGGCAGGCGACGGCAAGACTTTCTCCGACGAAATGGACAAGCTCGGAGCCGATGCGCCATTCCTGTTCTCCCTGCTCGGCGGCGCTCTCTGGTCGGGCAACATCTTGAAGACTGTGTCCCGGCAGGCCTGGGGGCGAGGCCTTCGCAACCTTGCTGCCTGGTTCGGCAACGCTCTGACGCCCGCGCGCGGCTACCTGCAAACAGCCTACGGCTCGGACCTTGCCCGCGCACTCTGGGCACCTTGGGTGCTGCATTGCGGCCTCAGCCCGGAAGATGCCTATTCCGCCGAAATGCTGAAGGTCATCGGGTTTGCCATCGAACTTGCGGGCTGCCCGGTAGCGACAGGGGGCGCCGGCGTTCTGGTCACTGCTTTCGAACGGCTGATTGCGGACCAGGGCGGCACCATCCGTACGGGTGCCGATGTCGCAAGCATCCTGCCCGGCCCCGGCAACGTCGCCGGCGGCGTTCGCCTTGCGGGTGGTGAAACCCTCACCGCCACCGGCGGCGTCATCTGCTCGACGACCCCGAACCAGCTTTATGAGCGCCTGATGGCCGACTGGCCCGGGCCGCTGCCGGCACAGATCCGCAAGGATGTCTCCCAATATCGCTATGGCAAGGGCAACATGCAGATCCACTACGCGCTGTCCGCCCCGCCCCGCTGGAAACATAACCCTGAGCTCGGCCAGGTCGCGTTGCTGCACCTGACCCCCGGCCTCGACGGTGTCTCGCGCGCCTGCAACGAATGCGAACGCGGTCTACTGCCGGCGGAACCCACCGTTTGCGTCGGCCAGCCGGTATCCTTCGACCCCAGCCGGGCGCCCGAGGGCAAGTCCATCCTCTGGCTACAATTGCCGGAAGCGCCGCGCCTGCTGAAAGGCGATGCCGCGGCCAAGATCGAGACACCGGCGGATGGCCGCTGGACGGAGACGGTGCGCGAACAGTATGCGGATCGCATAGAGGCGTTGCTGGCGAGCCACATCGAAAACTTCGCCGAAATCAGGCTTGCCCGCCGCGCCTACTCTCCGGCCGATCTCGAGACGATGAACATGAACCTCGTCGGCGGCGACCCCTATGGCGGCCATTGTGGCCTCGACCAGTTTTTTCTCTGGCGGCCCTTCAAGTCTTCGGTTAATCACCGCACCCACATCAAGGGCCTGTACCATATCGGTGCGTCGTCCCACCCGGGCCCTGGCCTCGGCGGCGGTTCGGGTTTCCTGCTCGCATCCTCGCTGAAATAACAGGAAGACGAGGAGGCGTGTGTTCATGGAAGAACGGTTTTCAGGTGTCGTGCTCAGGCGCAAGGACGATGGCTACGATGCCCGCCCGACCATGGGCGAGATCGGCCTGAACCATTTCGCGCCCTATCTGATGAACCGGCTGATGTCCCGCTGGAACGCCAACATGGCCGACGAGCTGAAGGAACTGGACATCTCGACCGCCAAGATGCGGGCGCTGGCGGTGCTCAGCGTCTCGACCTCAGTGACCATCAACGAGCTGTCGATCTTCGCCGTGACCGAGCAGTCGACAATGAGCCGGACGCTGGATTCGCTGGAAACCCAGGGCTACATCCGTCGGCAACCGCGCGCCGAAGACATGCGCATCCGCGATGTCTCGATCACCGAGGAAGGCCGTGCCGCCTTCGAAAAAGTCTGGCCGACGATGTACGACCTGTTGCTGCAGATGTTCGACGGCGTCGAGGAAGCCGAATACCGCGCCTTCATCGGAACGCTGCACAAGGTGCTGCACAATATCCGCAAGCACGAGATCTGAGGACCGCAGAGCGGCTGTGGCGCGTCGTGACAAAATCTGCGGGAGTTGGTACTATCGGACCATGGACCGGAAAGAAGTCATTACCCGCCTGAAAGCCACCGAGCCGCAGATACGCGCGCTGGGTGTTGATGCTCTCTATCTGTACGGCTCATATGCCAGCGACAGCGCGCGCAGTGATAGCGATCAAGATGCGGGCGCTGGCGGTGCTCAGCGTCTCGACGTCAGTGACCATCAACGAGCTGTCGATCTTCGCCGTGACCGAGCAGTCGACAATGAGCCGGACGCTGGATTCGCTGGAAACCCAGGGCTATATCCGCCGGCAACCGCGCGCCGAAGACATGCGTATCCGCGATGTCTCGATCACCGAGGAAGGCCGCGCCGCCTTCGAGAAAGTCTGGCCGACGATGTACGACCTGCTGCTGCAGATGTTCGACGGCGTCGAGGAAGCCGAATACCGCGCCTTCATCGGAACGCTGCACAAGGTGCTGCATAATATCCGCAAGCACGAGATTTGAGGGCCGCGGAGCGGCTGCGGCGCGTGATGACAAAATCTTCGGGAGTTGGTACTATCGGACCATGGACCGGAAAGAAGTCATTACCCGCCTGAAAGCCACCGAGCCGCAGATACGCGCGCTGGGTGTTGATGCTCTCTATCTGTACGGCTCATATGCCAGCGACAGCGCGCGCAGTGATAGCGATATTGATGTCTTGGTCGATTTTGGTCCGGAGAGCGGCAAGGGCCTGACAGCTTTCATGATGCCTTACCAACTTTTGGAAGACCAGTTCCCAGGCGTCGAAATTGGTTACGGTACGCGGGAGTCAATTTCGCCTGCCTATCGCGCCTCTGTAGAGCAAAGCGCGATCAGAGTATTCTGATGACCTCAGCGAAGAGTGTGCATGTCCGCTTGCTGCACATTCTGGAGAACATCGATGGCATTCTGTCTGCCACAAAGGATGTGAAGCCGGATGCGATCGCCGACGATTTTTTGGTCCTGCGCGCCATAGAGCGCTGCATTCAGATTATATCCGAGGCAGCGAAGGAATTGCCCTCCAAAATGCGTTCGAGCGAACCCGATATTTCCTGGCGTGCCATCATTGGCATCGGCAATCTGCTGAGACATGAATATTACCGCATTCGACCGGGCGACCTATGGGACATTATCCACGTCCACTTGCCCAAACTACGACCAGCCATTGCAAGGCTTCTGTCAGAGGCAGAACAATGACTGCTACGCCAGTCAGTCCAGCAAATTATCACGCCTTCGACCCCAGCCCCAAAAGCATGGGGCCAGAGTGTGAGGTAGCCGCTACACATGTCCGGTTCGGACGCGGGCGTGCTATTGGGTCTGGGTGGTGACCGCAGGCTGCGGAGTGGTTGCGTCGGGGGCATTGGCCTTTCCGACGAAATACATTCCGCCCACAAAGATCACGCAGGCAACCACCGTGATCGCTGCCAGCTTGGCAATCGATCCCACGCTGGTCCGTTCCGTACCAAAACCCATCTCTTCTGAAGTCATCGTTTAAAAACTCCTCCGTTGATGCGAGCGCTTCTCCTCTTCGCCCGCATCTGGGAAGGGTAACACAGCTTTTCCCCGGTTACATCCCCTAAGATGTAACCCAGGCATATCTACACGTATTGCGGTGCAACATGCAGTGGCCGGAGAACTGGCGCAGTGCAACATCGACCGGTTTCCGACCGCCACGTTAACCTGCTGGTTTGTTGGGGATCAGCGCGGTTGCGCCGGCTGCAATTGCCGCGATGATCGCGAAGACGTAGAAATTCCACTCGGGCGCAACCGCGATGCTGGCGATATAGCCGCCGATCAACGGCCCCAGCAATGCTCCGATCCGCGCGAAGCTCAGAGCCCAACCGGTGCCGGCCGCGCGGACAGAGGGCTTGAGATAGTGGGCGAGATAGCCGGTCAGGATGAGCGACGCCGACACCGTGCCGAAACCCGCCACGGCTACGACCGCGTAGTTCAGCAGGATCGAACCCTTGAAGGCGAGTGCGGCGATACCGATAGCGCCGAGCAGGTACGACAGGGTGACCGTCAGCTTCACGCCGAATCTATCCGCCCATTGCCCGAGCACGATACCACCGATCGCCGACGTAAAGGAAAAGACGGCAAGGAAGAGCAGGCTGTCGCCAAGATCATACCCGCTCTTGCGCATGATCTGCGGCAGCCATTGCGCCAGCCCGTAGACCAGCAGCAGCCCCATGAACAGCGCTAGCCAGAAACATATCGTCGCAAAGGCGTTTTTCGGTGAGAAGATTTCGCCGAGTGCAGTTCGCCAGCCGACCATCTCCCTGGTGTGGGAAGGTTCAACCGGGACCGGCAGACGGAGCCGCGTGGCCAGCTTCGCAGCCGCCTCGTTGCGCTTGCGGGAGACAAGATAGTCCAGCGATTCTGGCAGCAACCAGGCCATGACGGGGACACAGAGCAACGGCAGCGCGCCGATCAGCACCACCGGTCGCCAACCGTAATCCGCAAGCAGCCCCCGACCGACCAAGGCCGCCGCAAACAGCCCCAGCGAATAGCCGGAATACATTATGCCGTAGTTCAGGCTCTTCCTCCTGGCCGGGGAATACTCGATAGTCAACGCCGCGGCGATGGGGATTATGCCGCCGAGACCGAGCCCCGCCACGAAGCGGCTGATGGCAAAGACGGTGGGCGTCGGCGCTGCCGAGGTGACGATCATGCAGACCGCGAACAGCGACAGGCAGCACAGAAACATCGGCTTGCGTCCGTAGAGATCGCTCAGCGTACCGATCAGGATACCACCGACCAGCATGCCGAAAATGGTGTAGCTGCCCATGGCGCCAAGCTGCATCGGCGTCAGACCCCAGGCGCTGTCGGTCGAGAGCGCCGGCAGGATGGCACCGAGCACGCCAACGTCATAGCCCTCAGCAAAAATGGCAAACCAGCACAGGAGTACCACCATCAAACCGGTGTTCTGGCGTCTGGCAGAGGTACCCGCGTCGACCCCGGATGCTTGAAGATCGTCCATCCAGTTCCCCTTTATTTTCAACCGTTCCGTCCTCACCCTCATCGCTGTGCTTGTCACAGCAATCCAGCCACGGTGCGCTGCGCCGTGAGGAGACCCTTGCCGCTCTGGAAAAAAAGCAGCTCGCCCAACGAATTAGGCACCTGACAACGGTGACGGGCACTAGAACGAGACAAAAGCGCCTCTCCCGCACACGATGGCCTTCGCCCCAAAGCGTCGGCAATCCCTCCACCCTCTAAAGCGTTGCCACCGTCTTTAGCGCGCCATCGAGCGCGATACCGCTTTCGTCGAGCAGGGCTGCTTGGCGCAGGCGCTTCATCCAGGCGGCACCGTCCTCCCGATCTCGCAACAGCGGCAGCGCCGACATGACACGGTCGAATTTCGACAGGCCGCGGGCGTGGGTGTCGGAGTAGCCCTTGACGAGGCGCCTGTTGTTGAGCACCTCGACGGCGAGATCGTAGTTGGCAGCGAGCAGGCCGGTGGCCATTGCGAGCCAGGCGTCACGGTGTGCCATCTCACGGGAATGGCGCAATGTTCCCCGGCGTGTCCCGCGCAAAGCCGAAACGGCATAAAGGCTTAGGAACCAGAACAGCGTTCCCGTTTGCACCCTTCGCCCCTTGTTGACGAGGCGATCGAGCCGGGCAAACAGCTTCGGCCGGTTTTCGATCCACAGGCCCAGCCGCTTCGGAAGAGTGCCGCAGATCTCCTCCATGCGCGGATGCATATACTCTGTCATGTAGACGATCTGGTCGGCCTTTGCCCCGACCTCCTTGCGAACCCGGTCGAAACGGGATGCCCGCACCTTCAGGTCGGCAACGCGGATGACATCGTCATAGGCCATCGAGATCGCGACGTATTTCGCTGCCTGAACGGTGAACGCGAAGCCTTTTCCCGCGCCGCCATATCTGCGGTCGAGTTCAAGCAGACTTGCCACGCGGCTCAGATATTCGTCGCCATAGGCCGGATCCTGGAAATCCGTCAGCTTCCTGGCGCCGGCAAAGAGCAGCGGATGAGCCTCTTCCGGAAATTCGGCACGGATGCGGTAGACGATCCTGTCGAGAGAGGGATGTCCTGCCGTCTCGGGCAGCGCGTCGAAATGCTTGTGCGGCGTCGCCGAGACCACATCGTTGGTCCTCGCCGTCGCCCGCTCGAAGGCGGCATTGAAAGCCTTCAGGCTCGGCTCGATGCCTTTTCCGCCGCCGCGAATGGTCGCCTCGAATGCCTCCCTTGAAAAGGGCAGCACACCGGCGGCGGCCAGCGCCCCGAACATGGACGCGGAAATGACGCTGCCGTTTTTGGCCGCCAGCGTATCCATGTCGAAGGCGATAATCCGCTTGGCGGCAAAATCCGTGGCTTCGACGACAACTTCGGGATTGCCGATGCCATCACCCGGCTTCTCCTTCTCGCCGACCGCCAGCGCGCGGTGCGTCGAGGCAATCAACGTCGTACGATCCGGCGTCACCAGGCCGCGCAGAACGGAGCGTCCGGCTTCCATCAGTTCGGCGGCCAGCACGATATCGACGTCGCCCGGCGTCGGCATCAGCGCAAAGATCGGATGGCGGCCCTCGCGGGCGGGCAACAGTTCGAGATAGTAGATGGTGGCGCCGGTACGCTGGGCGACGCCGGGGACAGACGTCGTCTGTGCCATCCAGCCTTGGCTTTCCGCCAGCCCGACGATCCAGTCGGCAAGCACCCCGCCGCCCTGGCCGCCCATGGCGAGAATGGCAATCGAGATCGGCTTGTCCGTCGACAGGCGAATGGCGCCGACGGCCGTTGTAGCAACATGCTCGTTCATGGCGATCCCCTCAATCTGCAAAGACGATGCGGCTTGCCTTGCGGCGGGCCTGCAGCCAGCCGATGACGGCACTGCGCATCCTAGCGAGAAAGCGGTCCCAGCCGGTCGGGTTGTGGATAATATCGGCGCGGTAGAACGACGGACAGAGGATGGCGGCCTCCGCCACCTCGCCGCAATTGCCGCAGCCGACGCAGCTGTTGTCGATGGCAGCGACCGGATCGTCCTTCAGCGGGTCGTCGGTGTGCTTGACCGACAGCGACGGACAGCCCGACAGCCGGATGCAGGCGTGGTCGCCGGTGCAGACATCCTCGTCGACGCCGAAGCGCTCCTTGACCATACGCTTGCCGTCCTTCACCGCCTTGTTGAACAAAGGCTTCACCCGGCGCTGCTTGTTGAGCATGCATTCCGACGAGGCGACGATGATCTTCGGGCCCGGCTCCTTGGTCGTCAATGCCTCGCGCAGGGTGTCGCGCATCTTGGCGACATCGTAGGTCCGGTCGATCTGGCGGACCCAGGTGGCGCCGATGCCCTTGACGGCATTGACGATGGAATTGTTGGTCTTGCGCCGCGGATTGTCCGCGCGCGACGACAGGATGTCCTGGCCGCCAGTGGCTGCGGAGTAGAAATTGTCGATGACGAGGATGACGCCGTCCTGCTTGTTGAACACCGCATTGCCGACTGAGGTCGCCAACCCGTTGTGCCAGAAGCCACCGTCGCCCATGACCGAGATCGAACGCTTGTCCGCTTCGACATTGAAGGCCGAGGCCGAGGCTGGTCCAAGACCGTAGCCCATCGTCGTGCCACCGATGTTGAACGGCGGCAGGATCGAGAACAGGTGACAGCCAATATCGGCGGCGACATGGTGCTCGCCCAGTTCCTGTTCGACCAGTTTCATTGCTGCAAAGATCGGCCGCTCCGGACAGCCGATGCAGAAACCGGCAGGCCTCGGCGGTACGACCTCGGCCAGCGCCCTGACCTTCGGATCGTTGAGAACGGGCGACGGATCCGGCAGCGGCGGCTGGTTGCCGAGCAGCACGCGCGCATGGGTCTCGAGGAAGGTCTTGATGCCCTTCATCAGCACCTGCGTCGTGTATTCGCCGCCCATCGGCAGGGTGTCCTTGCCGGCGATCCGCGTCTGGATGTCGCGGCGGCGCAGGATCGTGTTCAGCGACTGCTCGATATATTCCGGCGCCCCCTCCTCGACCATCAGAACGGCCTTTTTGCTGGCGCAGAATTCGGCCAGCTGGTCGTCGATCAGCGGATAGGCGACGTTGAGCACATACAGAGGCACGGAACAGTTGCCATAGACATCGGCAAGGCCAAGCTGCTGCAACGAGCGCATGACGCCATTATACATGCCACCCAGCAGTATGATGCCGACATCGCCTTCGCTGGGACCGAAATATTCGTTGAGCCTGCGGCGCTTGATGAACTCTACGGCAGCCGGCCAGCGGTGCTCCAGCTTCTGCTTTTCATGGACGAAGGTCGCTGGCGGCAGGACGATGCGGTTGACGTCGCGGACCGGATTTTCCAGCGCCTGGCGCAGCGTGAACTCCGGCCGCTTATTGTTCTTTGCTTCGAACTGGCCGTGCACATGGCAGCTGCGGATACCGACCTGCAGCATCACGGGTGTATTGGAGGCCTCGGAAAGCTCGAAGCCGGTTTCGACAGCATCGACGATCGACGGCAGGTTGGGGCGTGGATTGAGCAACCACATCTGCGACTTCATCGCATAGGCATGGCTGCGCTCCTGCATGATCGACGATCCCTCGCCGTAATCCTCGCCAATGATGATCAGCGCGCCGCCGGTCACCCCGCCGGACGACAGGTTGGAGAGTGCGTCGGAGGCAACGTTGGTGCCGGCCGTCGACTTCCAGGTGACGGCGCCGCGCACCGGGTACATCACCGAGGCCGACAGCATCGCCGCCGCCGCTGCCTCCGAGGCCGATGTCTCGAAGTGGATGCCGAGGTCTTCCATGACATCCTTGGCGTCGGCCAGCACGTCCATCAGATGCGAGATCGGCGAGCCCTGGTAGCCGCCGACATAGGAGACGCCGGACTGCAGCAACGCCTTGGTAATCGCGAGAATTCCCTCGCCGCGGAAGGTGTCGCCCTCCCCCAGCTTCAGGTCCTCGACTTCGCGGGCAAAAGACCGTTCAGCCATTTCAGTTCCCCTTCGCCCTTGTCAGGCGTTTTCTTCAATCATTTGCAAAAGCATATTTTGCGCTTCGACCGGCTGTCAATCAGCAAATGGCGTGAAGCCATCAACATGCGTTACCGCACGCCCGTTTGATCGGAGTAAAAGCAAACTGAGCCGAATAAATATGCAAAAGCATACATTATGCTCAACTGGATCTTGCGCAGTCTCCGGCAGATTCCGGGAGATGGAGACCGACACTGCTATTTTTCTACAACGCCAGAGAATCCGCTTGCGCTTCCCGATGGTTATTTTAAGATTAAAACATTCCGATAATAAATCGCCAGCGGCAGGCCGGCCACAGGTCATCTACCGCTGAACAGGGGAACGGAGTGACCATGGACCATCTGACACGGCGCCAGGCGTTGAGCCTAGGCGCGGCTACTTTCATCACGGGCATTCTCGCTGGCCGGACGGTCGTCGAGGCGGCCGATGTGAATACGCTGACGATCGCATTCAACGTCAACCTGCCGGCCTTCGACCCGACGACAGGCCCCTCGGCCGTCAATCCGACGATCCAGGCGATCTACCGCTCGGTCTTCGACCAGTTCATCGGCCAGGGCCCGGACCTGAAGTTCCAGCCCGGCCTGCTCACAAAATGGGGTTGGAACGACGACAAGACCAAAGTCTGGATGGACGTCCGCGAGGGCGTTACCTGGCACGATGGATCCAAATTTACCCCGGAGGATGTCGTCTGGTCGCTCAACCGCGCTGGCGACCAGAAGGGCGGCAACCCGATCTCCTTCATCTGGTCGACTGCCACCAACTACAAGATCGAGGGCAACCGGATTACCGGGGACGTCGTTCGCTACGAGCCGACCTATTTCATGTGGATGGCCTTCCTGACAGGCTATGTCCTGCCGAAAGACTACTTCACGAAAGTCGGTCCGGAGGGCTTCGAGAAGAAGCCTATCGGCACGGGCCCGTATATGGTCGATGCCTACGAGGGCAATTCCTTTCTGCGCCTCAAGGCCAATCCGAACTATTTCGGCGGCAAGCCAGCCTTCGAGACGGTCATCTACAAATTCGTCCCGGATACGACAAGCCGCGTCGCCGAGATCGAATCCGGCTCCTCCGACGTGACGCTGGAAGTGCCCTACGAGGATTTCGACCGCCTCAAGAAGAAGAAGGGCCTCGACGGCGTCGCAACGCCTGTCTCCGACATCGGCATGATCTTCATTTCCAATGTCGGCCCGATGCTCGACAAGAACGTCCGGCTCGCCGCCAACATGGCGATCGACAAGGACGCCATCATCAAGCGCCTGCTGCGCGGCTACGGCAAGCCGTTGTCGACGCTCGAGGCGCCGGAATATTCGGCATATGACGCCGCCATCAAGACGCCTTACGACCCGGAAGGTGCCAAGAAGCTTCTTGCGGCCAGTGGCTTCTCGCCGGAAAAGCCCGTGAAGTTCGCCATCAAGACCACCCGCGGCTTCAAGCCAAAGGACTACGAGATGATCCAGGCGATCGTCGGCATGTGGCGCAAGGTCGGCATCGAAGCGGAAATCGAAGTCTACGAGATCGCCAAGCACTACGAGCTTCGCGCCGCTCACCAGCTCGGTCCTGCCGCCTTCTACAACTGGGGCAATGCCATCGGCGATCCAACGACCTCGACCGGCTTTGCAATGTACAGCAAATCGCCGCATTCGGGCTGGAAGACGGACGATGTCGACAACCTGATCAACCCTCTCTGGGGCGAAAAGGACGAAGCCAAGCGCATCGCGGGCTGGAAGGCGGTCGATAAGTATATTGCCGAAGAGGGATACGTCATCCCGCTGCTGCAATATGCCCAGCCGATCCTCTACAAATCGAGCGTCAAGGTCACCCCGAACATCTCGGGCGCCCTGCAAGCAGCGCAGGTAGCGAAGGCCTGATAGAGGTTTGGACGCAAGCCACGGGCTAATCTCCCCCGTTGCGGGGGAGATGTCAGCAAAGCTGATAGAGGCGGGTTGGTCGCCACGCACTTCCACAGTGACGAGCGACACCTGTGCCTTGTCCCGAACATCCACAGGCGCCCACTCATCAGTCATTCCGGTCATCTTCCTTCCCGCCGGCGGGGAGATGAATTCCTCTTCATTGGCCAATTCAGCCTTATTCGATCGAACGGGCACCGACATGAACATATGGCGGCACCAGACCATCCTCCCTCACTCCTGTACTCGTCACAGGAATCCAGTGCGCCCAATTCCTTGGGCGCGGGAGATGTCACGGCTAGACTCATGGCGTTCTCTAACGGTGCCCCTATGGCGACGATCAACAGGTGGCAGGATGACCAAAGCTGATGCCGCGACTTTCACCAGGAAGCGGCCGAGAATTGGTTTATGCCGCTGCCTGACGGCCGGAAGCCATAATCCATGATAGCCATTGCCATTCTCAATCGCCTGGTCATGGCCCTTGTCACGCTGTTCGGTGTGGCGCTGATCGTCTTCGTGCTTTTGCGCGTTGTCCCCGGCGATCCGATTGCCATGATGATCTCGCCAGGCGCCACACCGGCCGACATCGCCGCGATGCGCGCCCATTACGGGCTCGACGCCAGCCTTCCGGTGCAGTTTGGCCTGTGGCTGAAGGCTGTCGCGATCGGTGATTTCGGCACCTCGATCTCGCTGAAGCGCAGCGTACTCGGCCTGCTCGGCGACCGGCTCCCGGCGACCCTCGAGCTGGCCTTTGCCGCCCTGGTGCTGGCAGTTCTGCTCGGTGGTCTTGTGGCGATTGTTGGCACACTGGTACGCCGTACCATCCTCGAGCCGATCATCGACAGCCTCAATGGGCTTTTCCTCGCCGTCCCCGATTTCGTCTGGGCGCTGGCCCTTGTGCTGGTCTTCGGCGTTGCCTTTCCGCTGTTTCCGCTGTCGGGCCGCATCGATCCCAGTATCGACGCGCAGTTCCACACGCCCTTCTACCTGATCGAGAGCCTTGTGACCCTGCGCTTTGACATCTTTGCCGACGTTGCCGCCCATATGGTAATGCCGGTGCTGGCTCTCGGCCTGCCGCTGGCCGCCATCGTCGCCCGGGTGCTGAAAGCAACGCTTTCGGAGGCTATGCTGCAGGACTACATCCTGCTTGCAAGGCTGAAGGGCATGTCCAACCTGCGACTGGTGCTGCAGGAGGCGCTGCGCAATGCCGTCGGACCGACCATTGCGCTGACCGGCGTGCAGTTCACCTTCCTCATCGGCGGCACCGTCATCGTCGAGCGCATCTTTGCCTATCCGGGCATCGGCAACATGGCGATCGACGCGGTGATCAACCGCGACCTGCCGCTGATCCAGGGTCTGGTGCTGGTCTTCGGCCTGCTGTTCATCGTCATCAACCTAATGGTCGACGCGCTCGTCGCGGCCTTCAATCCGAGGCTGGCTCATGGCTGAGATCATTACATACACCGCGCCGAGAACGCCGTCACGCTCCGCAAGACGCCTGCTGGCCCTGCTGCGCGAGCCGAAAGTCCTACTGGGCGGCGGCATTATCCTTTTGCTGGTCATCCTTGCCGTCTTCGCACCCTTCATTGCCCCGAAGGACCCGCTCGAGCAGGACCTGATGTCCGGCACCCTGCCCCCCGCTTGGATGGATGGCGGCGACCAGAACTTCCTTCTCGGCACCGACGATCTCGGCCGCGACGTGCTGTCGCGCATGATATTCGGCACCCGTATCGCCCTGACCGTTGCCTTCGTGGCCGCCGGGCTTTCCGCACTGATCGGCACCTTGCTCGGCCTGTTTGCCGGCTGGTACGGCGGGTGGCCGGACCGCATCATCTCGCGGCTGGTCGATATCTGGATGGCATTCCCGCCGGTGCTGCTGTCGATCCTGCTGGTCGCCGTGTTCGGCTCGGGCGTCCATTCGGTAATCGCCGCCATCGTCATCATCGACTGGACCCGCTTCTGCCGCGTCGTTCGCTCGGAAACCCAGGCGCAGGCGCAGATGGATTACGTCACCGCCGCCCGCACCATCGGCTTCTCCAGGCTGCGCATCCTGTTCTCCGAAATCCTGCCGAATGTGGCACCCGTCCTCATCGCGCTCGTCAGCCTTGAAATGGGCATTGCGGTCATCGTCGAAGCCATCTTGTCCTTTGTCGGACTCTCCGTCTCATCGGACACGCCGACCTGGGGGGGCATGATCGCCGAGGGCCGGCAGATCATCCATGACGGCTGGTGGGTATTGGTGGCGCCGCTGCTGGCGCTGTTTGCGACGGTGCTGGCCTTCAACCAGCTCGGCGATGGCCTGCGTCGCGCCCTGGACCCCGTGATGCGCCGATGAACCAGCCGCTTCTCTCGATAACCGGCCTCAGCGCCGTCTCCGACCGCGACGGCGGCGCGCCGATCCTGCGCGATGTCGGGCTGACGCTAGAGCGCGGCGAGGTTCGCGGCCTCGTTGGCGAAAGCGGCGCCGGAAAATCGACCATCGCCAAGGCGCTGCTCGGCATCCTTCCGCGCACTGTTCGAGTCGTGGGCGGGTTTATCAATTTCGAAGGTCGTGACTTGCTGCGATTGCCGCAGAAGGAACTGCGCTCGATCATGGGCAGCGAGATCTCGCTAATCCCGCAGGATCCGCAGACGGCCCTCAACCCCGGACGCCGCATCGAGGCACAACTGACGGACGGCCTGCGCCTGAAGCGCGGCCTGTCGTCGAGGGAGGCCGGTCAGCGGGCGCTAAACCTGCTGGAAGAAGTTCATATCCGCGATCCCGGACGGGTGCTGCGCTGCTATCCGCACGAACTTTCCGGCGGCATGCGCCAGCGCGTACTGATTGCCGCCGCCTTTGCGCTGGAGCCGAAGCTGGTCGTCGCCGACGAGCCGACGACGGCGCTCGACGTGACCGTGCAGAAGCAGATCCTGCGGCTGATCCGCCGACTGCAGGAGGCGCACGGCACCGCCGTCATCTTCGTCACCCACGACCTCGGCGTCGTCGCCCAGATCTGCGACAGCGTCACCCTGCTCTACGCTGGCAAGGTCATCGAGGAAGGTCGTACCGCCGAGGTGCTGTCGACCCCGCGCCACATTTACACGCAAGCCCTGATCGCAGCCGGGCCACGCTACGACCGTCCAAACGCCGGCCTGACGCCGGTGCCGCCCGAAATCTTCGAAGAACTCCGCCGCGAGATTGGCCTTCACGACGGGAGGCTGAGCAGCCATGCATGAGCGCTTTTGTAACCCGGCCGCCGGCTGCGACGTCAGCGATCGAGGACGGCAACCGTTGCCCATCCGGCATGATCTAAAGCTAGAACCATCACCAATGACTGCTTCCCGGCTGTCAATTGACCAACCGCAGGCCGACCTCGCTCTCCCTCATCCCTGTGCTCGTCACAGGGATCCAGTCACGGCGCGTCCGTGCCGTGGGGGAACTCGACCTCTCAATCGGAAGGGCCTTCTACGCCCAAGGACTTGGGCATGCCGGATTCCTGTGACAGGCACAGAAATGACGGACGGAGCGAGGCATCCGCTCCAATTTCCGCACCGAAGTCCGGCCTCTGAAAGCCTCCTCTCCCCTTCTCATGCGATAGCCCTGCACGACGGGAGCCGCCGCCATGTCTGAGCCCCTACTCACGGCCACTGGCCTCGAGGTCACCTATGGCGGGCGGCGCACACTGGCCGGCCGTCATGTCGATGGCGTCAAAGTGCTGCACGGCGTCGATATCGCCGTCCATCGTGGCGAAACCATCGGCATCGTCGGCGAGAGCGGCTCCGGCAAAACGACGCTCGGGCGCGCTCTGCTGCGGCTGGTCGACACCTCGGCCGGCGAGATCTGCTTCGACGGGACGGATATCACACGTCTGCCGGATGCCAGGATGCGACCGTTGCGGCGCCGAATGCAGATGATCTTCCAGGATCCGATGGCCTCGCTCAATCCGCGCCACTCGATCCGTCGCATCCTCGTCGAGCCGCTGCTGCTGCACGGCGTCGCCAAGGATCGGCGTGAAGCCGAGCGCAAGGTCGCTGCGATCCTCGATCGGGTGACCCTGCCGCAGGCCTGCCTCGACCGCAATCCGCACGAACTCTCGGGCGGCCAGCGTCAGCGGATCGGCATTGCAAGGGCGGCGCTGCTGGAGCCGGATTTCGTGCTCGCCGACGAGATCGTCTCCGGCCTCGACGTCTCTACGCAGGCTCAGGTACTCAACCTGCTGAAAGAACTTTCGACGGATCTTGGCCTGTCGATGGCTTTCATCAGCCACGATCTCTCCGTCATCCGCGCCATCTGCGACCGCGTCTATGTGATGCGGCAGGGCCGCGTCGTCGAGGAAGGTCCCTGCGAGCGAGTCTTCTCCGCGCCCGCCTCCCAATATACGCGCCTGCTGCTCGACGCCATTCCACTGCCCGAGGTCGACCCGGACTGGCTCTGGCGCGTCAGCGAAAACGAGGACTCGGCCTGACCTGAGGCCGAGCAGTATGTGCTTGCCATAGCCATGAGATACGCACCGGGGCCGCGGGCCTTCGGGGCGGAGGAAGACTGTTGCCTTCCGGAACACGCCCGCCAAAACAGGGGAACGTAGAAATGAAGAAGCATATCACTGCCTTCGCATTCGCCATGACCACTGCCCTCGCCAGCGCCGGTGCTGCCTCCGCAGACGGCATACCCGGCATGCGCGGTCACGACCACACCGGCATCACCGTGCCCGACATGAAGCAGGCGCTCGACTTCTTCGTCGGCGTCGTCGGCTGCGAAAAAGCCATGTCCTTCGGCCCGATCTCCGACGACAAGGGCACGCTGATGACAGACCTCGTCGGCGTCGATGCCAAGGCCAAGATCGACCAGGTGACGCTGGTGCGCTGCGGCTACGGCTCCAACATCGAGATCTTCCAGTACGAAGCCCCTGACCAGCGCGACCTCAAGGCCCGCAACAGCGATATCGGCGCCTTCCACATCGCCCTCTATGTCGATGACGTCGGAGCCGCCAAAAAATATCTCGACGGCAAGGGCATCGCCACCCGCATGGGGCCTGTGCCGATGAACGACGGCCCGATTGCCGGGCAGACGATCATGTATTTCCAGGCCCCCTGGGGCCTGCAACTCGAAGCCATCAGCTATCCCAAGGGGATGGCCTACGAGAAGGAGTCGAAGGTAATCCTGTGGTCGCCCAAGGACCCCGCGAAATAGGGCTGCGACACTTTGGCTGCCTGGTTTCGCTGGAAATCGGGCAGCCGGCGGTCAATTCCCGCAATTGCGACTTGACGCCCAGACGCCGCGTTTATATTTTAAACTTCAAATAACTTGCGACGCGCAGCGACCTGCGGGATGACAGGGAAGGATTGGCGATGAAAATCGTTTGTATCGGCGGCGGCCCGGCCGGGCTTTATTTCGGGCTGCTGATGAAGAAGCTGCATCCCGGCCATTCCATCCGCATCGTCGAGCGCAACAAGCCCTATGACACCTTCGGCTGGGGCGTGGTGTTTTCCGACGCAACAATGGAATCCATGAAGGTCTGGGATCCGGAGAGTGCGGCCGAGATACAGGATGCCTTCAATCACTGGGACGATATCGAAGTCTGGTTCAAGGGCACGAAACAGCGCACCTCCGGCCACGGTTTCGTCGGCATCGGTCGCAAGAAGCTGCTCAATATCCTGCAGCGCCGTTGCGAGGCGCTCGGCGTGGAGCTGATCTTCGAAACCGACGCCACCTCTGACCTCGATTACCCCGATGCCGACCTCGTCATCGGCTCTGACGGGCTCAACTCCAAGATCCGCAACCATTATCCCGAGATCTTCCAGCCCGACATGATCACCCGGCCGAACCGTTACATCTGGCTCGGCACCAACAAGCTGTTCGATGCCTTCACCTTTGATTTCCGCAAGACGGATCACGGCTGGTTCCAGGCACACATCTACAAGTTCGACGAGCAGACCTCGACCTTCATCATCGAGACGACGGAAGAGGCCTACCGCGCACACGGTCTCGACACCATGGAGCAGCAGGCCTCGATCGACTTCTGCCAGGACCTGTTTGCAGAAGCGCTGGACGGCGCGCCGCTGATGACCAATGCCCGCCACATGCGCGGCAGCGCCTGGCTAAATTTCAACCGGCTGATCTGCGGCAAGTGGAGCCATTTCAACGGCAATTCGCACGTCGTTCTGATGGGCGATGCCGCCCACACGGCGCATTTCGCCATCGGCTCCGGCACAAAGCTTGCCATCGACGACGCCATCGAGCTCGCCCGCCAGTTCGAGATCCACGAGCACAGCGCCGACAAGATCCCGGCCGTTCTGCATGCCTACGAGGAGATCCGCCGGGTCGACGTCGCCCGCATCCAGAACGCCGCGCGCAATGCGATGGAATGGTTCGAAGTGGTCGGCACCCGCTATGCCGACGCGCTGGAGCCGGAACAGTTCATGTATTCGATGCTGACCCGCTCGCAGCGTATCAGCCACGAGAACCTGCGGCTGCGCGACAGGCACTGGCTGGAGGGCTATGAGCGCTGGTTTGCCGAGAAATCAGGCCTGACGGTTGGCAATGGCCGCTGCCTGCCGCCGATGTTCACGCCCTTCACCCTGCGCGGCGTCACCCTGCCGAACCGCCTCGTCGTCTCTCCGATGGCGATGTATTCTGCAAAGAACGGCTTGATCAATGACTTTCACATGGTTCATCTCGGCGCCCGCGCTCTGGGTGGCGCCGGGCTGATCTTTGCAGAAATGACCTGCGTCTCGCCGGATGCGCGCATCACGCCCGGCTGCCTCGGTCTCTGGAACGAGGAACAGGCCACCGGCTGGCGCCGAGTCGTCGATTTCATCCACGGCAATGGCGATGCCAAGGTCGGGATCCAGATCGGCCATGCCGGCCGCAAGGGTTCGACCAAGCTCGCCTGGGACGGCATCGACCAGCCGCTCACCGATGGCAACTGGCCGCTGATCTCGGCCTCTGCCATTCCCTACCTGAAGAACAGCCAGGTGCCGAAGGCGATGGACCGCGTCGACATGGACCGCGTCAAGGCCGACCACGTCCGCTCGGTGGAGCTTGCCGTCACCACCGGCGCCGATTGGCTGGAGCTGCACTGCGCCCACGGCTACCTGCTGTCGAGCTTCCTGTCGCCACTGACCAACCAGCGCACCGACGACTACGGCGGCAGCCACGAAAACCGCGCCCGCTACCCGCTGGAAATCTTTGCCGCCATCCGCGCCGTCTGGCCGGACGACAAGCCGATCTCCGTGCGCCTTTCCTGCAACGACTGGGCCGACGGCGGCAATACGCCTGAAGACGCAGCCATCTTTGCGCAGATGTTCAAGGATGCCGGCGCCGACCTGATCGATTGCTCCTCGGGACAGGTATCGAAGGAGGAAAAGCCGGTCTATGGCCGCCTGTTCCAGACGCCGTTTTCCGACAAGATCCGCAACGAGATCGGCATCCCGACGATCGCCGTCGGCGCCATCTCGGAGGCCGATCATGCCAATTCCATCATCTCGGCTGGTCGCGCCGATCTCTGCGCCATTGCCCGGCCGCATCTTGCCGATGCCGCCTGGTCATTGCATGAGGCCGCAAAAATCGGCATCACTTCCATTCCCTGGCCAAAACAGTACCAGTCGGCCAAATCGCAGTATGAAAACAATCTCGCCCGTGCGGTTCCCGCCGCGCCGGCCAAGTGAGAGCCTGACATGACCCATTCGGGCAGACTTGGCGGCCGCCACGCGCTCGTCACCGGAGCCGGAAGCGGCATCGGTGCGGCGATTGCCCGTGCTCTGTCCGCCGAGGGCGCCAACGTCACGCTGGCCGGGCGGCGGCTGGAGCCATTGCAGGCGCTGGCCTCCCAACTGGGCGTGGCGACCTTCGTTGCGGACGGCTTCGACGTCACCAGCGCAGACGCCATCGCCGCAGGCTTTGCAGCCGCGAAGGCTAAATTCGGTCCGATCGATATCCTGGTCAACAATGCCGGCGAGGCACCGAGCGCGCCTTTCGAAAAGACCAGCCTCGAGATGTGGTCGCGGGTCATCGCCGTCGATCTCACCGGCGTCTTCCTGGTGACGCAGGCCGCGATGTCAGATTTGCGCGCCCACGGGCAAGGTGCCCGCATCATCAACATCGCCTCCACGGCCGGCCTCACCGGCTATGGCTATATTTCTGCCTACACCGCCGCCAAGCACGGCGTGGTCGGGCTCACCCGGTCGCTGGCGGTCGAGCTCGCTCGGACCGGCATCACCGTCAACGCCGTCTGCCCCGGCTTCACGGATACGCCGATCCTCGAGCAGTCAATCGACAGGATCGTCGAGAAGACCGGCCGAACGCGCGAACAGGCGAAGGCGGAATTTACCAGATCCAATCCGCAGGGGCGGCTGGTGAGACCCGAGGAAGTGGCCGACACCGTGATATGGCTGGCCTTGCCCAGTAGTGCCTCTATCAACGGCCAGGCAATAGCCGTCGCCGGCGGGGAGGTTCTGACAGGATGAGCGAGCGCGACATGACGATGCGGGGCCATCTGCGCCCTTTCAGGGACTATCGGCCGAGGACCTTCCTCTGGGATGTCAGCGAAGACGGACGGGTGGCATTGCTGCGGCTGAACCGCCCGGAACGCAAGAACCCGCTGACATTCGACAGCTATGCCGAGCTGCGTGATCTCTTTCGCGACCTCGCCTATGCCTCCGACGTCAGAACCATCGTCATCACAGGTGCCGGCGGCAATTTCTCATCAGGCGGCGACGTGTTCGAGATCATCGAGCCGTTGACACGCATGGCCATGCCCGAGCTGCTGGCCTTCACACGCATGACCGGCGATCTCGTCAAGGCGATGCGCAAATGCCCGCAGCAGATCGTCGCCGCCGTCGATGGCATCTGCGCAGGTGCCGGCGCCATCCTCGCCATGGCCTCCGACCTGCGCGTGGCGACGCCGGAGGCCAAGACCGCCTTCCTGTTTTCCCGCGTTGGGCTTGCCGGCGCCGACATGGGTGCCTGCGGAATGCTGCCGCGCATCATCGGCCAGGGCCGTGCCGCCGAATTGCTCTATACCGGCCGCTACATGTCCTCGGCCGAAGGCCATGCCTGGGGCTTCTACAATGCCCTGCATGCAAGCGCGGATCTCGAAGCCGAGGCCACAAAGCTTGCCCGCTCGATCGCCGATGGCCCTTGGTTTGCGCATGGCATGACCAAGACCATGCTGAACCAAGAATGGGCGATGGGCATCGACGAAATGATCGATGCGGAAGCCCAGGCCCAGGCGATCTGCATGGCGACACAGGATTTCCGCCGCGCATTCGAGGCCTTCGCCGAAAAGCGCCGGCCGGAATTCAAGGGAGACTAGGCGATGCAGCCGGTAGCCACCCTGAAAGGACCGACCCGCGACCATCTCGACTGGCCGTTCTTCGACGCCCGTCATCGGCAGTTCGCCGAACGGCTCGATGCCTTCGCCGCATCGACACCGATGGCTGCCATCGATCACAGCGATGTCGACGGCGCCTGCCGCAAGCTGGTACGCGCACTTGGCGATGCCGGCCTGCTGGAAGCCGCCGTCGGTGCGCCCGACGACCCGACGCCGATCGATTCCCGCAGCGTCTGCCTCGCCCGCGAAACGCTCGCCTGGCACGATGGACTGGCCGATTTCGCCTTCGCCATGCAAGGCCTCGGCACCGGCGCTATCGGCCTGTCCGGCTCCGGGGAATTGCGGTCGGCCGTATTACCGAAAGTCCGCTCCGGCGAATGGCTTGCTGCCTTCGCTTTGTCGGAAAAGGATGCCGGCTCCGATGTCGCGGCCATGAGCTGTGCCGCCCGCCTGGAGGGCGACCACTACATTCTCGATGACGAGAAGACCTGGATTTCCAACGGTGGCATCGCCGATGTCTACACCGTTTTTGCCCGTACCGGCGAAGCACCGGGCACGCGCGGTATCTCTGCCTTCGTGGTCTTTGCGGACGACCCCGGCTTTTCCGTCACCGAACGTATCGAGGTGATCGCGCCCCATCCGCTGGCAACGATCCGCTTCGATGCCTGCCGCATCCCGGCATCGCGACGCTTGGGCTCACCCGGCGAGGGCTTCAAGATCGCCATGCGCACCCTCGATATCTTCCGTGCCTCGGTGGCAGCCGCCGCCCTCGGCTTTGCGCGCCGGGCCTTGGATGAAACGCTCGTTCATGTCCAGGAGCGCCCGATGTTCGGCGCCAGGCTTGCCGACCTCCAGTTGACGCAGGCAGCGCTCGGCGATATGGCGACCGGCATCGACGCAGCGGCTCTTCTCACCTACCGCGCCGCCTGGCGCCGCGACGTGCAGCAGCTGCCGACGACCCGCGAGGCGGCGATGGCCAAGATGACGGCAACGGAGACAGCGCAAGTCGTAATAGATCGCGCCGTCCAGCTGTTTGGCGGGCGCGGCGTGAAAACGGGCGAGATAACCGAGAAACTCTACCGCGAGATCCGCGCGCTGCGCATCTACGAAGGTGCGACCGAAGTGCAGAAGCTGATCGTCGCGCGCGAACTGCTGAAATCAAAGTGATGGGAGAGAAACCAATGGCGCATAGCCGCGAGATATTCGACTGGGCCGACCCTTTCCGTCTGCAGGACCAGCTGACCGACGACGAGCGCATGGTCCACGACACCGCACGTGCCTATGCGCAGGACAAGCTGGCGCCGCGTGTGCTGGAAGCATTTCGCCATGAAAAGACAGACCCGGCGATCTTCCGCGAAATGGGCGAACTCGGCCTGCTCGGCCCGACCATCGCACCCGAATATGGCGGCTCCGGCCTCGGCTATGTCGCCTACGGCCTGATCGCCCGCGAGGTCGAGCGCGTCGATAGCGGCTATCGCTCGATGATGTCGGTACAGTCCTCGCTGGTGATGGTGCCGATCGATGCTTTTGGCTCGGAAGCGCAGAAGCAGAAGTACTTGCCGAAGCTTGCCACCGGCGAGTGGATCGGCTGCTTCGGCCTGACGGAACCGAACCACGGCTCCGACCCCGGCTCGATGGCCACCCGCGCCAAGAAGGTCGACGGCGGCTACCAGCTGACCGGGTCGAAGATCTGGATTTCCAATTCGCCGATTGCCGACGTCTTCGTCGTCTGGGGCAAGACCGAGGACGGCGTCATCAGGGGCTTCATCCTCGAAAAGGGATGGAAGGGCCTGACGGCACCGGCCATTCACGGCAAGGTCGGCCTGCGCGCCTCGATCACCGGCGAAATCGTCATGGACAACGTCTTCGTGCCGGAAGAAAACCTGCTGCCCAACGTCACCGGCCTCAAGGGCCCGTTCACCTGCCTGAACTCGGCCCGCTATGGCATCGCCTGGGGCACGCTCGGGGCTGCCGAGGATTGCTACGCCAGGGCACGCCAATACGTCCTCGACCGGCATCAGTTCGGCCGGCCGCTCGCCGCCAACCAGCTGATCCAGAAGAAACTCGCGGACATGACGACCGAGATCGCACTTGGCCTGCAAGGTTGCCTGCGGCTCGGCCGGATGAAGGAGGAAGGCCACCCGCCGGTAGAGCTGACGTCGATCCTGAAGCGCAACTCCTGCGGCAAGGCGCTCGATATCGCCCGCAACGCACGTGATATGCTCGGCGGCAACGGCATTTCCGACGAGTTCGGCATCATCCGCCACATGGTCAACCTCGAAGTGGTCAACACCTATGAAGGCACCCACGATATCCATGCCCTGATCCTCGGCCGTGCCATCACCGGCATTGCCGCCTTCGCGAACTGAGGCTGTCGTGGCATTCAAGACGACAAGACCGTTGCGCTTCGGCGATTGCGATCCCTCCGGGATTGCATATTTCCCGTCCTACCTGAACATCCTTGTCGGTGTTCTCGAGGACTATTTCGCTACGCTCGGTTTTCCCTGGAAGACGATGATCGATGAGCGGCGGATCGGCGTGCCGACCGTCCGCCTGGACCTGACCTTCTCGTCTCCCGGCTTTCAGGGCGACGAACTGGAATTCGCCGTGATCGTCCGCCGCATTGGCCGCGCCTCCCTCGATCTCGAGCATCAGGTTTCGGCCAGGGGCAAGATCCTCTGGACCGCCACCCACCGCGTCGTTGCCACGCACCTCGACACACAGCAATCGCTTGCCTGGCCGGACGACATCAGGGCCGCGCTGGAACACCATCTGGAGAAGACCGATGCACACGATCCTGCAGCCTGAGGGCTGGGCCAAGCCGATCGGATACGCCAACGGTGTCGCCGCGACTGGTCGCACGGTATTCGTCGGCGGCCAGATCGGCTGGAATGCCGCTTGCGAGTTCGAAAGCGACGATTTCGTCGATCAGGTTCGCCAGACGCTTTCCAACATCGTCGCCATCCTCGCCGAAGGCGGTGCCGGGCCGCAGCACATCACGTCGATGACCTGGTATTTCACGGACAAGGCCGAATACCTCGCCAACCTCAAGGGCGTTGGCCAAGCCTATCGCGACGTCATCGGCCGGCATTTTCCGGCGATGGCTGCAGTGCAGGTCGTCGGCCTCGTCGAGGACCGCGCCAAGATAGAGATCCAGGCCACTGCCGTCGTTCCGGAATAGGAGAGCGGCGATGTCGGTAACGACCTTTTCGGAGAGCGTCTCGGGCGAGACGTCGGACGGCGTACTGGTTGTCACCCTCGACAATCCGCCCGTCAACGCGATGTCGAGCCACGTGCGCGCTGGCATCATGGCAGCGCTGGATCACGCAGCGGCGGCGGCGTCGATTGTCGGCATCGTCATCACCGGTGCCGGTCGCACGTTCGTCGGCGGCGCCGATATCAGGGAGTTCGGCAAGCCATCGATCGAGCCCCATCTGCCAGATCTCATCAACCGCATCGAAGCCTTTGAAAAGCCTGTCGTTGCAGCCGTCAATGGCGCGGCGCTGGGCGGCGGTTGCGAAATCGCTCTTGCCTGCCACGCCCGGATCGCTAACCCAAGCGCCAGTTTCGGACTGCCGGAAGTCAAACTCGGCCTTGTGCCCGGCGCCGGCGGTACCCAGCGTCTTCCAAGGCTCATCGGCACGGTTGCCGCTATTGACCTGATCGGAACCGGGCGGGCGGTCAAGGCTGCGGAAGCAGCATCGCTCGGTCTTGCCGATGCCACCGATGCCGACGAGCGGTCAGCGGCGATTGCCATGGTCCAAAGGCTTGCCGGAACTCCGCTACGGCGCACCGGTCAACTGGCCGTACCGCAACAGAATATCGCAGCGGTAGAGGCTGCAGCGGCGAAGGTCGTCGGAAAATCTCGCGGCCAGACAGCGCCCGTCGAAGCCGTGCGGCTTGTCAGGCTCGCCACCTACGCAACCCTTGCCGATGGCCTGTCGGACGAACGGACGACATTCCTTGGCTTGCGGGACTCCGAGCAATCGGCAGCCCTCCGCCATGTCTTCTTCGCCGAGCGCGCCGCCGGCAAGGTCGATGGGCTCGCAGGCATAGCGCCCCGCAGCATCGAGACCGTCGGGATCGTCGGCACCGGCCTCATGGGTTCCGGCATTGCGGTGGCGACGCTTGGCGCCGGCTTCCGGGTCGTCGCCGTAGAGCAGACCGAAGACGCCGCTGACAAAGGTCGCGAGCGCATCGCAGCCACGCTGCAAAAGGCGGTGCAGACCGGCCGTCTCGACACCGACGGCCTTGCCGATCAGCTCGGCCGCCTGACCGTCACCAGCGACATGACGGCCCTCGCCGATGCAGATCTGGTCATCGAGGCTGTGTTCGACGACATGGCGGTCAAGACGGCGCTGTTCCAGCGGCTCGACGGCATCGTCCGCGCAGATGCCATCCTTGCCACCAACACCAGTTATCTCGATCCCGACGCCATTGCCGCAGAAACGCTTCATCCCCGTCGAATCCTCGGCCTGCACTTCTTCTCCCCCGCCAATATCATGCGGCTGGTGGAAGTGGTGAATTGCGCGGAGACGGCACCGGATGCGCTGGCCAGTGCCCTGGCCTTTGCCAAGCGGCTCGGCAAGCTGCCGGTCGTCTGTGGCGTCACCGAAGGTTTCATCGGCAACAGCGTCTTTTCCGCCTACCGCCGGGAGGCCGAGTTCATGCTCGAGGATGGCGCGCTGCCCCACGAGATCGACGCAGCGCTCGAAGCTTACGGCTTCCCCATGGGGCTCTTTGCCGTCTACGACATGGCAGGCCTCGAAATCGCCTGGGCCCGCCGCAAGCGTCAGGCGGCAACGCGCAATGCGGATGAGCGCTACGTCCCCATTGCCGACCGGCTTTGCGAGGCTGGCCGATTTGGCCAGAAATCCGGACGCGGCTGGTATGCCTACCCGGACGGCACGCGGACTGTCGATCCCGAAGTGACAGCGTTGATCGAGCGGGTGCGGGCCGAAAAAGGCATCACCCCGCGCAGTTTTTCGTCGGACGAAATCGTCGCAAGGCTATTGCGGGCGATGGCCGACGAAGGCAAGGCCTTGCTCGAACGTGGTATTGCCGCCCGCCCGGGCGACATCGATCTGGTGATGATCAACGGCTACGGCTTCCCGCCTCACAAGGGCGGTCCGATGTTTGCCGCCGGCAAGCGCTGAAGCCCCTCAGGCCGCGTGCATCAGCGTGAACAGTTCCTGCGCCCGCTTGACGCCCCGCAACGCGTAGCGGCCGACGGAGACGAGATCGTTGCGCTGCGAGACCTCTGCCGCTGCAACGAAGTTCGACGACATGAGCACATCGCGGTCGACGGAATGGCACATCGAGGCGATGCGGCTGACCTCGTTCACCGCCGGCCCGATGACGGTGAAATCAAGCCGGTCTTGGCTGCCGATATTTCCGTAGAACACCTCGCCGATATGCAGGCCGAGATAGATCTCCGTCACCGGCCTGCCCTCGACCTGCCGCTGGGCATTGAGATTGCGCAAACGCTCCCGCAGCAGCGATTCTGCCTTGAGGGCCGCCGCACAGGCATCGCGTTCGTCACGCGCCTTGAAGATCGCCAGCGTGCCGTCGCCGATCAGCTTCAGCACGTTGCCGCCTGCCTCGTGGATCGACGAAATGACGGCGTCGGCGTAGTCGTTGAGCATCGGGATGATCTCGTCGGGCTCCGCCGTATCCGAGATGCGCGTATAGTTGGCGAGATCTGAAAACCAAAGGGCCGCCGAGATGCGCTCCGTCTTGCCGCGCGTGATCTTGCCACCGAGCACATGCTGCGCCGCGTCTTCGCCGAGATAGACCTCGGCGATCGTACGGGCAATCCGGTCGAGCGCGGTGCACTTGATCGCCAGCGCGAGCGCAGGCACCAGCCGGCGCAGCGTGGCGATGTCGTCGTCCAGGAAACCATCCTTGTCGGCAGTGGCGAAATGCGCAAAGAAACAGTCCATGTCGCCGATTGTACCGGCATCCTCGAATGGGTGGGCAAAGGCGATGAAGTCCGTAACGCCCGCCTCCTTCAAGACATCCAGCGTGTAAAAATCGACAGGATCGCCAAAGCCTATTCGGCGGCGAACTTCCGATGTCATGGTTTCCTGCAGATAGTAAAACGCCGATTTCAGCCAGTTTTCCGCAGCGATACCCTGGTTGGTGGAGCCATATTCGAACACAGGCTCGATGACCTCGGTGCTGTCCCAGCGAAACACGCGACCTTCGTAGACCGGATGCAACGTGTCCATCAGCGCCATGCCGCGACTAAGTTGCAGCCCGCTTCGGCGACAGGCCTCGCAGAAGCCGCTCAAAAGATCGATTTCAGTCGCGCCCTTCAGACCTCGCTGCATCAGCCATGCGGTAATATCTGCGATGTCTTTCTCATGCATGGATTGGTGTCCCCGAGGCTTGAAAGCTTGGTCTATTCCCAATTGGCCGCACGGAAAAGGCGAACAAGCAAAAAAGATTGGTCACCTATGTATTTTCGACGCGCCACTTCTAGCTCCCGGCCGTTGATTGATACGAAGGCGTCCCCCATCTCAAGTCATGGTTTTGCTGCATCGCAGTCAAGCTGTGCCAAGAGGTTTTGAAAAGGATCCCCTGATGTCCGGCCAAAAGCAAATGAAGCTCGGCGCTTTCATGCGTCCTGTCAGCCTGCACACCGGCGCCTGGCGCTACCCCGGAGCCTATCCGGATGCCAATTTCAACTTCAGGCACATCAAGAGTTTTGCCCGGAAACTCGAAGCTGCCAAGTTCGACGCTTTCTTCATGGCCGATCATCTGGCCGTCCTCAACATGCCCATCGAGGCCCTGAAGCGCAGCCATACGGTGACCTCCTTCGAGCCGTTCACGCTGCTCTCGGCGCTGGCTGCGGTCACCGAGAAGATCGGCCTGGTCGCCACCGCCTCCACCACCTTCGAGCAGCCCTATCATATCGCCCGGCGCTTCGCCTCGCTCGACCACATCAGCGACGGACGCGCCGGCTGGAACATCGTCACCACGTCCAACCCCGATGCCGCCCTCAACTTCGGCCTCGAAGATCATGTCGAGCACGACGAGCGCTATCGCCGGGCGCGCGAATTCTATGACGTCGTCACCGGCCTCTGGGACAGCTTTGCCGACGACGCCTTCATCCGCGACACCGAAACCGGCATCTTTTTCGACCCGGACAAGATGCACGTGCTCGACCACAAGGGCGAAAGCCTGTCGGTGCGCGGCCCGCTCAACATTGCCCGTACACCGCAGGGCTGGCCGGTCATCGTACAGGCCGGCCAGTCCGAGCCCGGCAAGCAGCTGGCAGCCGAGACCGCCGAGGTGGTGTTTGCAGCGCCCCGCGATCTCAAGACCGCAAAGTCGCTCTATGCCGATATCAAGGGCCGCATGCCTCGCGTCGGTCGCAACCCGGACCACCTTAAAATCCTGCCGGCGGCATTTGTCGTCGTCGGCGACAGCGTCGAGGAGGCGCGCGCCAAGCGGGCCCGCCTCGACAGCCTGGTGCATTACGACAGCGCCATCGCCTCGCTGTCGATCTCGCTCGGCCACGACGCCTCGAAGTTCGACCCCGACGCCCCTCTGCCGCAAATACCCGAAACCAACGCCAGCAAGAGCGGCCGCGAACAAGCGATCCGTATGGCCCAGCAGGAAAACCTGACCGTCCGCCAGCTTGCCCAGCGGCTGGGCGGCTACGGCGGACTGGCCTTCGTCGGCACGCCCGAGACCATTGCCGACGAAATGGAAACATGGCTGTCGGAAGAGGGCTCGGACGGCTTCAACGTGGTCTTCCCCTTCCTGCCGCAGGGCCTCGACGATGTCGCCGACCGCCTGGTGCCGGAGTTGCAGCGGCGCGGCCTTTTCCGCAAGGAATACGAAGGCACCACGCTGCGCGACCATCTCGGCCTGCCACGCCCGGAAAATCGTTTCTTTCCGGCTGTTTCGGAAGCCGCGGAGTGACAGAGTTGCGGAAATCGGCAAAAAGAGTGCGATCCCTCCGAGAGCAGCACCGATGAGCCATCTGTCACACTTCGACTACGCCACAGCATCCGATGAGGCCCGTGCCGAGCATGACCGCGAGGTACTCCTTCGCGGCCGGATGACCAACATGAAGCGGACGCTGCTGCATTCGCCTGTGGCCCACCGCATCTATGCTGAATGGTTTACCCTCCGCGAAGAGCTGCGCCCCGATCTCGACGACCGCGCCGTATGGCTCTTCTGCCAGGCAATCGCCATCGAGTGCCGCTCCATCATCCCCGTCGGCTTTTTCCGTCGCGCGCTGATCAATGCCGGCCTGAAACCCGAGACGATAGAGCCAAGCCCAGACGAGGCCACGCTGATCGCCTTCGGCAAGGCAATGGTCGCGGATTCGAACGCCATTCCTGACGAGATCTGGGCGCGCCTCAAAGCCCGCTACGATGAGCCGACGCTGGTCAACCTCGTGGCCTTCGGGGGCATCATGATCGCTACGGCGATCTTCAACAACACGGTCAAGATCGACATCGATCCCGAACTTGGCCCCTTTCTTGAAGGTTTCGTGATGCCGCCCCGCTAATGGGCCTAGCCAACCACCACCGTTGAAAATTCGGGGTTGCCGCGGATGGTGTTGCTGACGGTGCAGATCTCGCCTTCGGCGGCGTGAGCGATGGCGTTACGGGTTTTGTCGTCGAAGTCGCCCTTAATGGTGAAGACGATGTGGAACGTCTCGACGCGCGACACGCCCGAGGCTGCCTTCTGTCCGGTTACCTCGGCCGTCACTTCGGACAGCTTGTCCAGCACGCCCATCTGTCCTGCGGCCATGCGGGCGCTGAGCACGAGGCAGGCGGACAGCGATGCGTAGAGCAGGTCGAGCGGGTTGAAGCCGACCTGCGACGGCGCCGTCACCACGTTGATCTCGCCGCCGGTAACCGACGTCACCTGCGGAAAGCCGGTGCGGCCGAGCACGGCCCTAGCGCCCGTCTGCCGTTCCTTGCCCTTCAACTCAACCATGTCGAAAACCCCTGCCTGCAATTTACCTGTCGATGCGAAACAGATAGGCATTTCGCGTCAGGGAAACAATCGCCGTCCTTGTGTCAATCCCGCCGTTGAGGCTTGCAACGCGAGCGGCGTTGGTTCATGCCCGTGTTAACGACATCAGGCAGACAACCATGACCGTCACCGATCCCCGCGCCTTTCTCACAGCCCTGTTCGATGTGGCCGTCGCTGCGGCCGATCCACTGGCAGGCATCCGCCGCCATCTTCCACGGCAACCGAAAGGCCGAACCATCGTCATCGGCGCAGGCAAGGGCTCGGCGCAGATGGCCGCAGCGCTGGAAAGCTGCTGGGACGGACCGCTGGAAGGGCTCGTCGTCACACGCTACGGCTTTGCCGTTGCCTGCGAGCGCATCGAAATCGTCGAAGCGTCGCACCCCGTCCCCGATAGATCTGGGCTCGATGCCGCGACGCGGCTGCTGCGTCTGGTGCAGGGGTTGAGTGCCGACGATCTGGTGATTGCGCTGATATCGGGAGGCGGCTCGGCGCTGCTGCCTTCGCCGGCCGTAGGGCTGACGCTTGACGACGAGATTGCCGTCAACCGCGCCCTCCTCGCATCCGGCGCGCCGATCTCCGTCATGAACACCATCCGCAAGCATATCTCGACCATCAAGGGCGGCCGGCTTGCCGTCGCCGCCTATCCCGCCAAGGTCGTCACCCTTGTCGTCTCCGATATCCCGGGCGACGACCCGGCGCTCGTGGCCTCCGGCCCGACGATTGCCGGTACCGGCGATCGCTCCGACGCACTGGACTTCATCCGGCAATATTCTCTCGCCCTTCCCGCCAATGTCCTCGCGCACATCGGAAGCCCGCAAGCCGATGCACCGGCCACCGACGACCCGCGTTTTGCGCGCAACGAAGTCCACGTGATCGCCTCGGCAGGCGTTTCGCTGGAAGCAGCCGCGAACGCATCCCGCGCCTTCGGCATCGAAGCAGCCATCCTGTCCGATTCGATAGAAGGCGAGGCCCGCGAGGCGGCCCGTGTGCATGCTGCCATTGCCCGCGAAATAGCGGCGCGCAATCGCCCGTTCGCAAAACCCGTCGTGCTTCTGTCAGGGGGCGAGACCACGGTGACGGTGGCCGGCGACGGCAAGGGTGGCCGGAACTCGGAATTCCTGCTGTCTCTCGCCATCGATATCGACAGTTTTGAGGGCATCGACGCCATCGCCGCCGATACGGATGGTATCGATGGGAGCGAGGACAATGCGGGAGCCTTTGCGGACGGCAGCAGCGCTGTCCGCATGCGCGCGGCTGGCATCGTGCCCGCCGATCGCCTACGCAACAACGACGCCTGGTCGGCTTTTCACGCCATCGGCGATATCTTCGCCCCGGGTCCGACCGGCACCAACGTAAACGATTTCCGCGCCATCCTGATCCGCTAGCGCAGCAACCCTGCGGGCCTATTGATTTAGGATTTGGAGCAATCGTCGCATCGACCATAGGCAGCGGCGGTGGATGTCCAGCGGAAGAAATGGCTGTGGCAGCCAACGCATTCGATTTTGGTGACGGGACTTTTCTTGGCGGGACGCGCAAGAAATGGCAGGCGATTCTCGGTCTTCCACTGCTCAAGCCTGGTGACGATCATGTCGCCCTCCCGCAAACCGCGTTCTGTCTCGAAACAAGACTGCCCTAGTTTGGAAATTTTGCGAGAGCCCGGCCTGTCCAGACACATTAAATTTTTTCAACAGCGTTAATCGATAGTAAAAATACAATAAGTAGCCCGTGAGAAATAACGTTTCTATTGTTGAAATCTGCAGACAAGCTCCACCATACAGCTGTTCACCAGCCGATTTTCAAGCGACTCACATCCCTGCGCCACAGGACGGTATCGCCATTACTTCCGATTCAATTATGACTGGACATATGGGGAAGGCAGCGCTCTTCTGGCGTTTATCCTGTTTCGGAGAACCGACGACATGCACCTGACTGCCAAGCGCTTGACCCTGACCGCCCTGATCCTGACGCTCGACCTGATAGCAGTGATGCCGGCCTCTGCAGCTTCCCCGCAACCGGTGAAGGCAGATCACGGCATGGTGGTCACGGCCCAGCACCTGGCAACAGATGTCGGGGTCGCAGTCCTGAAAAGCGGTGGCAACGCTATCGATGCCGCTGTCGCGGTTGGCTATGCCCTCGCGGTTGTCTATCCGACAGCTGGCAACATCGGCGGAGGCGGCTTCATGACCATCCGCCTGAAGGACGGCAGGACAACCTTTCTCGACTTCCGCGAGCGGGCGCCGCTTGCCGCCACCAAGACGATGTATCTCGATGACAAGGGCAACGTCGTCAAAGGCGCCAGCACCGAGGGCTACCTTGCCGTCGGCGTGCCGGGATCGGTGATGGGCCTCGAGACGGCGCGCGAAAAATACGGCACGAAATCGCGCGAGGAGCTGATGGGGCCGGCAATCCGCTATGCCCAGGAAGGCTTCACGCTCGACCAAGGCGATGTCGTCGAACTCGGCGGCGGCCAGAAGCGCCTGTCGCGCGACCCGGCTGCGGCTGCCATCTATGTCAAGCAAGATGGCAAGTCGTTTGCGGTCGGCGACCAGTTGCGCCAGCCGGACCTCGCCGCCACCTTGTCGCAGATTGCCGAGAACGGTCCTGACGGATTCTACAAGGGCCGGACGGCAGATGCGATCGTCAAGGCGAGCCAGGACAAGGGCGGCGTCCTCGCCAAGGCAGACTTCGACCAGTACAAGGTCCGCGAACTCGCACCGGTCACCTGCAATTACCGGGGTTACGAGATCGTCTCTTCGCCCCCGCCCTCCTCCGGCGGCGTCATCATCTGCGAAATCCTCAACGTGCTCGAAGGCTATCCGCTGTCCTATCTCGGTTACGGCTCGGCAGAAACAGTACATCTGATGGTCGAGGCCATGCGCCACGCCTATGTCGACCGCAACGCGCCCCTTGGCGACCCCGACTTCGTCGACAACCCGGTCGCAAAGCTGCTCGACAAGGGCTACGCCAAGCAGATCCGCGACAGCATCGATCCCTACCGCGCCGGCGTCTCCAAGGACCTGATGCCGAAGGGTTTTGGCGAGAGCCACGAGACCACCCATTATTCGATTATAGACAATGACGGCAACGCCGTGGCCGTCACCTATACCCTGAACGGCTCGTTTGGCGCCGGCGTCGTCGCACCCGGTACCGGCGTGCTGCTCAACAACGAGATGGACGATTTCACCTCCAAGCCCGGCGTGCCCAATCTCTATGGCCTAGTGCAGGGCGAGGCCAACGCCATCCAGCCGAAGAAGACGCCGCTGTCGTCGATGAGCCCGACCATCATCGCCAAGGACGGCAAGCCCTTCATGGTCATCGGCAGCCCTGGCGGTGCCCGCATTATCACCATCACGCTCGAGACGATCGTCAACGTCATCGATTTCGGCATGGATATCCGCCAGGCCATCGATGCACCGCGCATCCATCACCAGTGGCTGCCGGACAAGGTCTTCACCGAGCCCTACGCGCTGTCACCCGACACGATGCGGCTGCTTGCCGCCATGGGCTACAACGTCGCGGTCGACAAGGACTGGCCGATCTGGGGCCAGGCAGCCGGCATCTTGGTCGGCGGCAAGAGCGTTGCCGAGATCGCGGCCGGCGGTGGTGCGCGCTACAACGGCGCGATGGACAGCAGGGCCGGTTCCGGCACGGCGAGCGGCTACTAGCGCGGTATCTGCCGGCAAAATCCGGCCGTCGCCTGCCAGATCCGGGCAAAACTGTTGCAGGTCTGCAAAATAAGTCTGCCTTTCTAGTTTTGCGGGGTTGATCTGCATAATTGCATATAGCAAAGCTGGAAAACGAGGCGTATACCGGCCCGGTTCAAATGCGGCTCTTGCGCCGTTACCAGATTTGCGGGTCTGCCCCCGGGCTCCCACCGCACCACCGAGAGCGATAACCGACGATGTCGGATCAGACCTATCCGTCCGCCTCCCGGCCGGCGGCACCAAATTTCCGTACGATTGCGCTGATCGTCGCCAGTTCGATGTTCATGGAACAGCTGGACGCCACCGTGCTGGCAACGGCCCTGCCGACGATGGCGCGCGACTTCAACGTCAGCCCGCCGGCAATGAGCATCGCGCTGACATCGTATCTGCTCAGCCTGGCGATTTTCATTCCCGCCAGCGGCAAGATCGCCGACCGCTTCGGCTCGCGCACCGTGTTTCGCAGCGCCATAGCCGTGTTCGTATTCGGCTCCATCCTCTGCGCACAGGCTCCGACATTGTCCTTCCTCGTGGTCGCCCGGCTGATCCAGGGGATCGGCGGCGCCATGATGATGCCGGTCGGCCGTCTCGTGCTGATGCGCAGCGTCGACCGCAAGGATCTGGTCTCGGCCATGTCCTGGCTGCTGGTGCCGGCGCTGATCGGCCCGATCGTCGGACCGCCGGTGGGCGGCATGTTCGTCACCTACCTCGACTGGCGCTGGATCTTCTACATAAACGTGCCCATCGGCATCCTTGGCTTCGTGCTCGTCAGCATCTTCATCGAGGACGTCAAGGGACCGGCGAACGGACCGTTCGATCTCTCCGGCTTCATCCTGTCCGGCATTTCGCTGGGCTCCCTGCTGTTCGGCTTCGAGATGTCCAGCCGCTCGGGCGAAGGCTCCATGGCCATCATGCTGATTGCGATAGGGGTGCTGTTCGGCATCGCCTATCTCAGACACGCCAAGAAGCATCCGTCGCCGATCATGGATTTCTCGCTGATGCGGGTGCCGAGCTTCGGGGCGTCCGTCATTGCAGGCTCGCTGACCCGCATCACTCAAGGGGCACAACCGTTTCTGATCCCGCTGATGCTGCAGCTCGGCTTCGGCATGTCGGCAGCCGCTGCCGGCCGGATCGTCATCGCCACGGCCATCGGCTCCATGGCCATGAAAGCCCTGCAATCAAAGGTGCTGAAACGTTTCGGCTTCCGCAACAGCCTCATGGTTTTCGGCGTCATCGGCACGCTCGGCTACGGCACCTGCGCCGCCTTCCGTCCGGATTGGCCGATGCCGCTGATCTTCGTGATCCTGATGCTGTGCGGCTTCTTCATGTCGTTCCAGTTCACGGCCTACAACACCATCGCCTATGACGAGATCGACAGAGACCGGATGAGTGCTGCCACCAGCTTCTACACGACCTTCCAGCAACTGATGCTGTCGCTCGGCATCTGCGTCGCAGCCCTGGCGCTGCACGGCTCGATGTTCATCCAGGATCACCAGCAGGCCGAACTCAACGACTTTTCAGCCGCCTTCATCGTGGTCACGCTGATTTCGCTGAGCGCGACGATCTGGAACTCCCGCTTTTCGAAGACCGCCGGCGCCGAAATGAGCGGCTACAAGAGCAAGCGTCCGTCGCCGATCAGTGAACACTGAGGGCTCGCCGGGCGCATTGATGCCAACCCTCCTTCCGGTCTAGATGAGCTCAGGTCGCAAAGCGGGCAGAGCCCTGGAGCAGAGATGGTCGCCGGTATCCACCACATCACGCTGATTACCCGCAAAGTGCAGGCAAACGTCGATTTCTACGCGGGCTTCCTCGGGCTGCGGCTAGTTAAGCGTACTGGCGGTTTCGAGGATGCGACGCAACTGCACCTGTTTTACGGTGACGCCAGCGGCTCGCCAGGCTCGCTGGTAACCTTCCTCGTCTGGGAAGACGGGTCGCCCGGCCGCGCCGGCTACGGACAGACCGGCGAGATCTCGCTTGCCATTGATCCCCTCAGCATCGGCTTCTGGCTAACCCGATCCCTCACCTTCGGCCTGAAGGTGGAAGGGCCCATGGATGAATTCGGCGAACCGGTGCTGCGGCTGAAGGACCCGGATGGCATGATCGTCAAGCTGGTCGGGAACACCGGATTGCACGCCGGCACGCCATGGGCATCGGACGGCATTCCCGGGGAACACGCCATCCGCCGCCTGCGCGGCGCGACTCTGTTTACCGAGAAGCCCGGGGAGACGCAGTCTTTCCTCGAACGACATTTCGGCTACCGGCCGCAGGCGACCGCCGGCAACATCCGCCGCATGGTCTCGGAGCCCGGCGACATCATTGATGTCCGGGATGCCGCCGGCTTCTGGTCGAGCGCGCCGGGAACAGGCACCGTCAATCACGTCGCCTTCCGCGCCAACGACGATGCAGAACTGCAGGCCGTTCTCGGCACTCTGCAGGATTCAAATTCGGGCACCGTCAACGTCCACGACCGAAAGTATTTCCGGTCGCTCTACGTCCGCGAGCCCGGCGGTATCCTGTTCGAACTCGCGACCGATACGCCCGGCATGCTGATCGACGAGGAGAGCAGTACACTCGGAACGAAACTGTTCCTCCCGGCCGGCAATATCGAGCGGGAGCGCGAACTGACACTGCTGATGCCGCAATTTGCGATGCCCGGCGAGCCGAGGGTGATCTATCGCGACCTGCCCTTCGTCCACCGCTTCTATACGCCCGAAGACGCCGACGGCAGCGTGATCGTGCTGCTGCACGGCTCCGGCGCCAACGAAACCAGCCTGTTGCCGCTTGCCAACCGCATCGCACCGCGCGCCACGCTGCTCGCAGTACGCGGCTGCGCCGAAGAGGACGGGCTACCGCGCTGGTTCCTGCGCCTCACGCCTTTCACCTTCGTCCAGAGCGATATCGTCAGCGAGGCCGAAGCCTTTGCCGCCTTCATCGAGGGCGCTATCAAGGCCTATGGTCTCAAGGCTCAAAGAACCGTCTACCTCGGCTATTCCAATGGCGCCAACCTCCTCAACGCAATGCTGTCGCTCCATCCGCACGTGATCCACCGTGTCGTACTGCTGCGTTCGATGCCGGTCCTCGACCAGCGTCCGCAGGCTGATATGAGTGATGTGGACGTGCTGATGATCTCGGGCGAATTCGACGACTACGGCCGCTACGCTGAGACGCTGCGCACCGAACTTGCCACTGCCGGTGCCGACGTCGAGCTCCGGATCGTGCCGCACGGCCACGAGTTGACCGATGACGATGTGGGGATCGTGCGGGCTTGGCTGGATAAGACGCATCGAGCCGAGGACAGCGTGGTCTGAGACACTGCTGAGTTAGGTCGTTCGACGCAAGACGCCCCCCTCTGTCGGCGACGCCGACATCTCCCCCACAAGGGGGAGGGGAGATGAGCCGTAGGCTTCCGGGCTGCCTTACAAGAAATCCGAGCACCGGCGTTAAATCCAACCCCTCAGTTCTTCGTCACCGGCTTGGAGCGCATCCGCGATACCGTTTCGCGCTCGGCGCGCTTGCAGCGCATCGGCGGCAGGCCTCGGTCCATGAGGTCCATGTCCTCGATGACCATGTCGCCCATCTTCTTGAAGGCGCTATTCAGCGCGCCTGCGCGGTGTGCGGAGCGGATGAAGCCCTTCAAACGGCGCACCGGGTGGTCCTTGCCCAGCGGCTCTTCCGGATAGACGTCACTGGCAGCGACGATGTGGCCCGAGGCTACGGCGGCCATCAGCGCGTCGAAATCGACGACGTCAGCGCGGCTGAGCAGGATGAAGGCCGCCCCCTTGCGCATGCCGGCAAAGGCCTCGGCACCAAGAAAGCCCTTGTTCTCGCTGGTGACGGACGCGACTACGAAGACGAAATCGCTGTTCGCCAACACGTCGTCGAGGCTGGCAGGCTGCACGCCAAAATCCTCGAGAATGGAGCGCGGCATCCAGGGATCGTAGACCTTTATCTTCACCCTGAAGCCACTGAGGACCCTGTTCAGCGCCTTGCCGAGATCGCCGAAGCCGACAATGCCGATATCGGAGCCACTGATCTGGCGGGCGCCGGCATTGCCGTCGCCGCCCCAGAGTTCGTTGCCTTCGCGAAACGCGACGTCCGCATCGACGATATCGCGCGCCAGACTGAGAGCGAAACCGAGACCGATCTCGGCCACGGGCTCGGCAAACACCTGCCCGGTGGTCACGACATGGATGCCGCGCTGGAACAGCACGTCATAGGGCATGTTGTTCATCAGGTTGCTCTCGACGTTCAGAATGCAGCGCAGCTGCGGCATCCGGTCGAGCGTTTCATGGGAAAGCGGCGGCTGACCGATGATGTAGCGAGCCCTGCCGAGAATATCGTCGCCAAGGCCGGCGATGTTTTCCGGGTCGGCTTCGACGATCTCGTATGTCGCCCTGAGATGCGCTAGCGCTTCCGGCGTGAAGATCAGTTCGAGCGTGCGCGGCTCGGGCGCGCTGATGGCCAGCGGCCGGTGTGTGGTGGGCATAGAATCTCCTGTCGTCTGACGCCACTCCCCGGGCGCGTCTCGGTGAAACATGGCGAGTAACGGAAAAAACCGCAATGGCCGCGAACGCTCCTCTCGTCCGCGGCCCGCCGCAGGCCTGAAACGCGTTCAGCCGCGGAATGTGTATGTTTCGATCGATTGCGGCTTCATCTCAATCGAGAAGCCCGGCATGCTCGGCGGCATGTAGGCGGCGTCCTTGATGATGCAGGGATCGAGGAAATGCTCGTGAAGATGATCGACATATTCGATCACACGGCCGTCCTTCGTGCCGGAAACCGCGATGTAGTCGATCATCGACAGGTGCTGCACGTATTCGCAGAGACCGACGCCACCGGCGTGCGGCCAGACCGGCAGATTGTATTTGGCCGCAACCAGCAGCACAGCCAGCACCTCGTTCAGACCGCCCATGCGGCACGAATCGATCTGCACGATATCGATCGCCCCCTCGGCGATAAACTGCTTGAACATGATGCGGTTCTGGCACATCTCCCCAGTCGCCACCTTCACCGGCGCCACGGCTTCGCGGATCTTGCGATGGCCGGCGATATCGTCCGGGCTGGTCGGCTCCTCGATAAAGAACGGTTTGACAAAGGCCAGCTGGTTCACCCAGTCGATGGCCTCGCCGACTTCCCAGACCTGATTGGCATCGATCATCAGATAGCGGTCGGGGCCAATGACCTCGCGGGCAATCGTGAGGCGACGGATATCGTCCTCGAGGTCGCGGCCGACTTTCATCTTGATATGATTGAAACCGGCATCGATCGCTTCCTGGCAGAGACGTCGCAGCTTGTCGTCGCTATAGCCGAGCCAGCCGGCCGAGGTCGTGTAGCAGGCATAACCGTCGCGTTCGAGGGTGGCGATGCGCTCCGCCTTGCCGCTTTCGGCTTTCTTCAGCAAAGCCACGGCCTCGTCGCGCGTCAGCACGTCGGTCAGGTAGCGATAATCGACGATATCGGCGATCTGTTCGGCGTCCATCTCGCTGACCAGCCGCCAGACCGGCTTCCCCGCCTGCTTGGCGAGCAAATCCCAGACCGCGTTGACGACGGCGCCGGTTGCCAGATGCATGGCGCCTTTCTCAGGGCCGATCCAGCGAAGCTGGCTGTCGCTGGTCAGGTGCCGCCAGTATTTTCCGGGATTTTCGAGCACAGTCGCAAGATCGGTGCCGACAACCAGATGCGCCATCGCCTTGATTGCCATGCAGCAGATCTCGTTGCCGCGGCCGATGGTGAATGTCAGGCCATGGCCGGAAAGGCCCGGCTGGTCGGTCTCGAGAATGACGTAGGCCGCCGAATAGTCCGGGTCGGGGTTCATCGCATCGGATCCGTCAAGGCTGAGCGAGGTCGGGAAGCGGATGTCGAATACGCGGAGATCGGTGATACGCGTCATGGCGGCTGCTCCTTGGAATCAGCGACTGGGCGCTGGCGCTAACGGGCCGCAAAATCCAGCAGGCGCCCATGCGGATTGTTCTTATGTGAAGAATATTTTCACAGATGGGTCGCGCGTGCAAGATCGCCAAGCGCACAGAGAGGTCGGGAGTGCCCTTTTCACGACACTAAAAAGCCGCCGGTCTTTGCAAACCGGCGGCCTTTCAATCCATCCCGAACCGACCTAGCGGTCGGAAATATCTTCCGCCTGGCGCTCGGCCACTGCGGCAACCGGCACTGCGCTGTCATCGGCCAGAAGCCGCTTGCGCACCAGGACGCTCATTACGCGGGCGGCTGTCGAAAATGTCATCGTGTCGAGCGGGCCTTCGCCTTCCCAGGGTTTTGTGAGACGCTCGGTCACCGCGCCGAGCAGGTTGCTCGGCATGATGTCGGTGCAACCCCGCATCGCCTCGAAGGCGGCACTGATCGGAAAGATCCGGCCTTCAAAGGTGACCAGCGGCTCGGAGCTGTCGGCGCCCCATTCCTCGAAAGCATGGATAGCTTCGCGAAAAAGCTGCTGCAGGGTGATCGGTGCGTGCCCGTCATGGAGGGCTGGCAGTACATTGGTCATGGCTGTCTCCTTCTATGAAGGTCCGAGGACCTCCGGTAAGGCCGGCAACATGGGTAACGAAACGTATTCCCGTTGGCCAACTAACACGACCGAGTCTATAGATTAATCAGGATTAGGAAAGCCCCCAATGGGCAGTTCGTCGATTACGCTTCACTTTCAAGAGCTTATTTAGAATATCATGCTGATGAAAGTTGATGCAGCGCACCGGCTGAGCGCCTCCGTGGGGGCATATGCTGTCACGTCGCCGGGGTGATTTTGATATCATCGACGCGATTGGGATAGAAAGCCATGAAGCCCTTTATGGCTGCAACTGCCTCGTGGGGCGTCTCGTAGGTCCATATCGCATTCTCCGAGCGCTCGCCGCCACCGGGTATGCTGTAGTAGGAACAGTCGCCCTTGTAGGGACAATGGGTGCTGTGATCGGTTCTCTGCAACGCCGTCATGTCGACGTCCTCGCGGGGTATGTAGAGCACCGGCGGATATGACGCCTCCCGCAAGCTGAGCGCGCGGCGCGTGTCGGCGATTGTCTTGCCTGCCACCGTAACGACGACATGATCGTTCGTTTGCTCGATCGAGATGGGGTGGTCGGGTCCGGGGATCTTCATCGGGTTTTGCGGCATGTCCATTCCTCCACCGTGCCCGGCGCCTTGCCGGGCTATCTTCACGATATAGGGTGGCGCGGCGTCGACGCAATGCACGCCTCGGGCGTACCCTCTTCCCTTGTGGTTACGCGTTAAGGTTTACAGCGGAAGCGGCTGGAAGTAGCAATCGCGCTGGCATAGGGATGCCCGGTAAATAGCTGCAATGATTGCAGTCCAAGCCGGGAGGCCCGATCCATGCTCATGACCTCGCGCGAAGCTGCAGATCTCGGTTTTCAGGTAATCCTGGCGATCGGCGCAGTCACCTGGGGCATGGCGGTGGCGGATGTCTCGCTCAGGGGCCGGCAAACGACAGTTCACATCATAGACATCGGACGTCCCGTCCTCTGGGCAGCTGTGCCCATGCACATCGATCGACTTGATCAGATGTTTGCCGTCAACGCAGCAACACCGATGGCACCCCGGCCGGAAAACGACATCTGTATCGACGCGATCGGACTGAGAATGGCGTGCGACCTCATCGCCCCACGTCCGCGATCATCGTAAGCCGTTCAACCCTCGAGCATGGTCCTGAGTTCGGCGGGGTCGCTGATGCCGAACTCGTACCAGTCGATCAGCGAACGTGCGGCCACCTGAGCATCGGGGCTGTGGATGTCGACAGACTTGTCCACGCACCAGGCGTCGAGCACCGCCTGCAGCATGCCGAGATCGCTGGATTGAATGCCTTCCTTGGGCCAGTCCGTCGTTGTCGTCATCACTCGCCCTCGCCTTCGATCCCTGAAGCACAGACCTTACCCGCAATCGCCACATTTTCAACAAATTTGCTCAGCTTGCCGGGCTGTTAACTCCGACCCGTGGGATATTTGCCGCATTTGGGCAAGCCACAAGGCGAGCTGCAACTTTTGCCATGAAATCAGGAACCAACTTTCCACTTGCTAGTTCCTGCTACGGTTGGTCGCGCCACATTTGCGGCAACTCAAGATAAATGCATAAGGCCAGTCATCTGGCAGGAGGTTATTATGGGTCGTGGTATTTTGCTTTGGTTGCTCGGCATTCCGATTCCGCTCATCATCATCATTCTCCTATTCGTTCGATAGGAGGTCGCAGTGACCATTCCAACAACCGGCTACGAGGCGGCTGCCCCAGTCGAATCGTCGGCCTCCGCCGTAAGCTGGGCACCGGTGATCGCCGGTGCCGTGGCTGCCACGGCGATCACCCTGATACTTCTGCTGGTCGGCTCCGGCCTTGGCCTGACGATGGTGTCTCCTTGGGCTAACGCAAGCTCGTCGGCGGCTACTGTCGGCGTCGCTGCAGCCGTATGGCTCATCGTCATCCAGTGGCTTTCGGCTGGCGTCGGTGGGTACCTGACCGGCCGGCTTCGCACGAAATGGACCGGCGTCCATACTTACGAGGTCTTCTTCCGTGACACTGCCCATGGGTTTCTGTCATGGGCAGTGGCAACGATCGTCGTCGCCGGCCTGTTGAGCTCGGCTGTCAGCTCCGTTATCGGTGCTGGCGCGCAGGCAACGGCAGTTGTCGCCGGCGGTGCTGCAGCAACGGCTGGTTCCGCTGCTGCCTCGAGTGCTTCCCAGTCTTCAAGCACCTTCTCGCCTGCCTACTACACCGATGCACTGCTGCGGCCTTCGCGTCCTCAGGCTGCTCCCGGCAGCGACAGCAACGAGAACGTCACTGCCGAAGTGTCGCGCATCTTGCTGACTGGCGCGGCCGATGGCGGTATTTCGCCTGACGACCGCACCTATCTGCAGCAGGTGGTCGCCTCGCGCGCCGGCCTGTCCGATGCCGACGCCAAAGCCCGCGTCGATACCGTCCTCAAGCGTATCGACGATGCCAAGGTTGCCACGCAGCAGGCAACCGACAAGGCTCGCAAGAGCGCATCGGTCGTTGCTCTTCTTGGAGCCCTGTCCCTGCTTGTCGGCGCCTTCATCGCCGGTGTAGCCGGCGCCATCGGCGGCCGTCAGCGCGACGAGGACGAAGAACGCATGGCGCTCAACGCCTGAGCCAGCTTTGCAATTGATCCGGGAGGCGGCCTCAAGCGGGCCGCCTTTTTTATTTGCTCTGCAACCGGTGAGCGTCTTCGGAACAAACTGCGCCTTTTGAGGTTTGACCCCTGTCCCACTGAAAGGTTTCCTATGCAAAACCGATCCCCAACGCCGTCCGGCTTCACGGTGCCGGTCGTCCTCACCATCAATGGCGAAAAGCATGATCTTCAGGTGGCGCCCTGGACGACACTGGTCGATCTCCTGAGGGAAGATCTGCATCTGACCGGAACGAAGAAGGGCTGCGACCACGGCCAATGTGGCGCATGCACGGTGCTGATTGACGGTGTTCGCCTGAATTCGTGCCTCATCCTCGCTGTCACCCGTGACGGCGCCGAAATCACCACCATCGAAGGTGTCGGCGAACGCGACAATCTCCATCCGATGCAGCGCGCCTTCGTCGAAAACGACGCCCTGCAGTGCGGATACTGCACCCCCGGCCAGATCTGTTCCGCCATCGGCCTCGTCAACGAGGGCAAGGCCAGCAACCGAACAGAAATCCGCGAGCTCATGAGTGGCAACATCTGTCGGTGCGGAGCCTACACCAACATCGCCGATGCGGTCGAAGACGTGCTGTTTGAAGACCACCGGGAGGCAGCCGAATGAACCGGTTCGAATACATCAAGCCCGCCAACGTCAGCGAAGCGGTTGCCGCACTCGCATCGAACGCCGGTGCGCAGGTTATCGCTGGCGGCACCAACATAGTCGATCTGATGAAATACGACGTTGTCGCCCCTTCCGTGCTCGTTGACATCAATGGCCTCCAGCTGAAAGACATCGAAGCGCTGCCCGACGGTGGATACCGGATCGGAGCACTCGCATCCAACAGCGACATCGCCTATCACGAAGGTATCCAGCGGGACTATCCGCTGCTCTCCAGCGCAATTCTTGCCGGCGCTTCCCCGCAGCTCCGCAACGCGGCCACAGCGGGCGGAAACCTGCTGCAGCGGACACGTTGCTATTATTTCTATGACCCGTCGACGCCGTGCAACAAGCGCGAGCCGGGCAGCGGCTGTTCCGCCATCGGCGGCCTCAACCGGATCCATGCCATTCTCGGCACGAGCGATAGCTGCATTGCAACCCATCCATCCGATATGTGCGTCGGGCTGGCGGCGCTCGATGCGGTTGTCGAGGTCACCGGCCCGGACGGCGAACGCACCATCGAATTCGCCGATTTCCATCGGCTTCCCGGCGATATGCCGGAAAAGGACAACACGCTGATGCACGGCGAAATTGTTACCGGCATCCGGATCGATGGCAAGCCGAGCACCACCCATCACACGTACCTGAAACTGCGCGACCGTCTTTCCTATGCCTTCGCGCTGGTATCCGTGGCCGTGTCGCTGGACATGGACGGGGGTGTTGTATCCGGCGCCCGTATCGCGCTCGGCGGCGTTGCCCACAAGCCATGGCGTGACAGGCAGGCCGAGGCAGCGCTCATCGGGCGCCAACCTTCGGAGGCCGATTTCCGCGCCTTCGCCGCTACGCTGCTTGCACCCGCAAAGGGCCAGGGCAGCAATGATTTCAAGATACCGCTGGCAGAGAAGGCCATCCTGCGTGCCCTGAGGCAGGCCGTTGCCGGAACCCCGCAGGTCCAGTCCGTAAAGGCGATCGCATGAAAGAGAGCCCCTTGAGCACCAACACACGCCATATCGGCCATCCCGTCCCGCGCGTCGACGCAGGGCTGAAAGTCACTGGCCAGGCGACGTATTCCGCCGAATATTCCGAACCTGGCCTGCTGCACGGCGCCGTCGTGCTGAGCACCATAGCCGTCGGCAAGATCGTCAGCATCGACACCACGGCCGCGAAGGCCTTTCCCGGTGTCGTGGAGGTCTTCACCCACGAAAACCGGATGGACGTCGCCACGTCGGACAAGAAGTGGCAGGACGATACCGCAGCCCCGGGCCATCCCTTCCGACCGCTCGATTCCGACAAGATCCTCTTCGACGGCCAGCCCGTCGCTTTCGTCGTCGCCGATCGATTCGAGACCGCCCGCGATGCGGCGGCACTGGTGAAGGTACAATACGAGGCAGCCGAGGCGCATACCGACATCGAGGCGGAGCGCGGCAACAGCTACGTGCCGCCTACCAAGAGAAACGGCATAGCACCTCCCCCGAAGCCCCGCGGCAAGGCAGAAGAAGCCTATGCATCGGCGCCCTTCAAGGTATCGGCGGATTACGCGCTGGAAGGTGAACACCACAATCCGATGGAGATGTTTGCCACCACCGTGCTGTGGGAAAATGACAAGCAGCTGACCATCTACGACAAGACGCAGGGCTCGCAGAACTCGCAAAAATTCGTTTGCAATGTCTTCGGGCTGGAGCAGGACGACGTGCGCGTCATCAACGCATATGTCGGCGGCGCCTTCGGTGCCGGCCTGCGCCCGCGCCACCAGCTTTTCCTCGCTGTCATGGCAAGCCTGCAGCTGAAGCGCTCCGTGCGTCTGGAACTGACACGTCGCGAAATGTTCTATCTCAGCTTCCGCCCGCTGATGTTGCAGACGGTGTCGCTTGGCGCCGATGCCAACGGCCAGCTGCAATCCGTCATGCACGACGTGGTTTCCGGCACGTCGCAGTTCGAGGACTACCAGGAAGTCGTCGTCAACTGGTCGGGGCTCGCCTACCGCTGCGAGAACGTCAAGCTGGGCTACGAACTCGCCAAGCTAGACACGATGACACCGGGCGACATGCGCGCCCCGGGCGCCGCCTCCGGTTTGTTCGCGCTGGAATCTGCGATGGACGAACTCGCCTATGAGATCGACATCGATCCGCTCGAACTCAGGACCCGCAACTTCATCCATTTCGACCAGAACGACGACAAGCAGCTGACCAGCAAGGCGTTGCATGCCTGCTACCGGCAGGGTGCGGAACGCTTCGGATGGTCGAGGCGCCAGATGCAGCCGGGCTCGATGCGCGACGGCAACGAACTGGTTGGCTGGGGCATGGCCACAGGCTTCTGGGACGCGATGCTCAGCCCCGCCGAGGCCAAGGTTCGCTACACCGGCAATGGCCAGATCGTCGTGGAAGCGGCAGCCAGCGATATCGGCACCGGCACCTACACGATCCTGATGCAGATCGCCGCCGAAGCCTTCGACGTTGCCATGGACCAGGTCGTCGTTCAGATCGGCGATTCCACCCTGCCGACGACCACGGTCGAGGGTGGCTCCTGGACAGCCGCCTCCACGGGTTCAGCCGTACAGGCCGGCTGTCAGGCTGTAATCCAGCAGATCCTGACGCTGGCACAGAAGACCAAGGGATCGCCACTCGACGACGCCAAGATAGGCGATGTCGTCATCCGCGAGGGCCGCCTGGTGCTGAAGACGGACGAAACCAAGGGAGCGACCATCGCCGATCTCCTTGCCGCCGAGGGGCTGTCGTCTCTCGAGGGCGACGGCTCGGTGGCACCGGACAAGATGCAGATGATGAAGTTCATCAGCTACACCCATTCCGCAGTGTTTGCGGAGGTGCGTGTCGATGCGGAACTGGGTGTCGTTCGTGTCACCCGCATCGTCAGTGCGATCGCTGCCGGCAAGATCCTCAACCCGAAAACGGCACGCAGCCAGATTCTCGGCGGCGTCGTCATGGGGATTGGCATGACATTGCATGAAGAAGGCATGTGGGACCACCGCAGCGGCCGGATCATGAACCACAACCTTGCCGAATATCACGTGCCGGCCCATGCCGACATCGACGATATCGATGTGATCTTTGTCGAGGAATTCGACGACAAGGCAAGCCCCATCGGCATCAAGGGCCTCGGCGAAATCGGTCTCGTCGGCGTCAGCGCGGCGATTGCCAACGCGATCTTCCACGCCACTGGCAAGCGCCAGCGAAACCTGCCCGTGACCATCGACAAGATTATCGACCAAACGATGCCAGCCTGAGGACGACCCCATGACAAAGAGCCCACCGCACAATCCGCAGGCCTACCGCGACGATCTGGAAACCGTCGAAAAGGACGAACCGGAGACCGCCCGCGCACTGGCGGACACCATGCTGTCGATCTCGCACAAGACCTACCGCGACGGAGGCCATGCCATCCGCAGCGTCCATGCTAAGAGCCACGGCCTGCTGGAAGGCGAGTTCCGGGTCATGGACGGCCTGCCGCCCGAACTGGCGCAGGGCCTGTTTGCAAAGCCTGCCAGCTACAAGGCTTTCGTGCGGCTATCGACGACGCCCGGAGACATTCTCCATGACAGCGTCTCGACACCGCGCGGTCTGGCGTTGAAAATCGTTGATGTCGATGGCCCGAGGCTTGACCCGGAAGACGACAGCGCATCCCAGGATTTCCTGATGGTCAACGGCAAGCAGTTCAACGCGTCGAGTGCAAAGGCCTTTCTCCTAAACCTCAAGGCACTGGCGGCAACCACGGACCATGCCGACAGCCTGAAGGAAGTTGCCTCAAAAGTCCTGCGTGGCATCGAAAGCGTTATCGAGGCTGTAGGAGCAAAAAGCGCCTCGATCATCTCGCTGGGCGGCCACCCCGAGACGAATATCCTCGGCGAAAGTTTCTTTGCACAGCTTCCCCTTCGCTACGGCGATTATGTCGCCAAGTTCGCGCTCGTTCCACAATCCGAAGAGCTGAAAGCGTTGACCGGCCAGGAGTTGGATCTCAACCACAATCCAGACGGGCTGCGCGAGGCCGTATCCGACTATTTCCGCAGAAACAAGGCGGTCTGGGAGTTTCAGGTGCAGCTCTGTTCGAACGCGGAGGAGATGTCGATCGAGGATGCCGCTGCCGTCTGGGACGAGGAAAAAAGCCCGTTTATCACGGTCGCCACCCTGACGGTCGAGCCGCAGCCGTCCTGGACGCAAGAGCGCGACCGCGAGATCAACGACGGCATGTCCTTCCGCCCCTGGAACGGCCTTGCCGCTCACCGTCCGCTCGGCAGCATCATGCGGATGCGCAAGCTTGCCTACGCCCGCTCCGCAGCCTTCCGCTCGGAACGCAACCAGACCCCGGTCGAAGAGCCTACCGAGAAGGCCCTGACCGCCTAGCTAAGATCAGCCTTGCGGCGGCCGCTTTCAGCATCCCTAATTTCAACACTGTCTTCGGCTGATTCCCAGCCGAAGACGCTCCGGCCGCCCCACTCCGCCGAGCGGCGGAATTCGCCGGCGACGATCTCCTTCAGATCGGGGCCGGTAACGTAGCGCTCCAGCTGGCGTGTCTGGTCGTCGAGCCGTTTCAGCGCCTGCATCTCCTCGTCACGACCGAGGCGCCCTTTGCGCACCGCCGATTTCATCACGTTGATCGTCTCGTCATAGACCTTTAGCGGCACCGGAAACGGATGCCTATCCTTGCCGCCATGGGCGAGCGAGAAACGCGCCGGGTCGGAAAACCGGCAGGGCGCGCCGTGCACCACTTCCGCCACCATGGCCAGCGCCCGCACCGTGCGCGCGCCGACACCGGGCACCAGCAGCAATTGCGAAAAGTCCTTCGGACCACGATCGGCCGCAGCAGCTATCGCGCCATGCAGCCGTCGCATGTTGACATCCTCCTGCCGAACATCGTGATGGGCGGGCATTATCAGATGCGGCAGCGTCATTTGATCGGATAGTTTGCGCGGTTTTCCGGCAGCCTCGAGATCGATGACTTCGCGCAGGATGCGGTCGGGACCGAGGGAGGCCAGCAGATCCAGCTGGCCGGAGCGCGATTGGTCCGCTCGCCGGTCTGCAAGATTGACGATCTCGCCGAGGCTATGACCTTCGATAGCGGCGTGCGGCGAATCGAGGAAGCTTTCGAGCCCGGCCGATTGCCAATGGTAGCGCCGCGCCTGCCTCGCCTCGCCGTTCATGCCCTGCTGCACCACCACCCACTTGCCGTCGTCGGTGACGATGAAGCCGTGCAGATAGAGATCGAAGCCGTCCTGCAGCGCTGCACTGTCCACCTTGGCGACGAGCCGGCTGGTCGTCGCCAGTGCTGCGCCATCGATGCCGACACGCCGCCCGATGGCCATCAGCTCGTCCGGCGTCTTGCGCGATTGCGCGCCTCGACCGCCGCAGACATGGATGCCCAGTTCACCGGCCATCGGCGCCAGCCCGCGCTTCAGCGCTCCGATGACGCTCGTGGTGATACCGGACGAATGCCAGTCCATCCCCATCACCGAGCCAAAGGATTGAAACCAGAAGGGATGAGCAAGTCGGCTGAGAAACTCGTCGCGACCGTAATGCTGGACGATGGCCTCGGTGATCAGCGCACCCAGCCGTGTCATGCGCTGCCCCAGCCACGGCGGCACACGACCACCATGCAGCGGCAGATCCGCGCTTCCCGCCCTTTTCGTCACGAACCCATTCCTCTCAGCCGATTACCCCCAAATCACAGGCGACGATGGTTGTCAGCCATCCCAAGCCGTCGCACCGATAAAGATCGCCGCCATCGCTTCGATGCCGGCCTGATCGACACGGTCGAAACGGCCCGGCAGCGGGCTGTCGAGATCGAGCACCCCGAACACCTGGCCATCGCGGATCAACGGCACGACCAGCTCCGAGCGCGAAGCGGCATCGCAGGCGATATGGCCGGGAAAGGCATGGACATCCTCGACCAGCATGGTCTGCGCCTTCTCCACCGCCGTCCCGCACACACCACGGCCCACGGCGATCCGCACGCAGGCAGGCTTGCCCTGAAAAGGCCCGAGCAGCAATTCGTCCTCCGACTGGAGAAAATAGAAGCCGGCCCAATTGATATCGGGCAGCATCTGGAAGATCAGCGCCGAGGTATTGGCAGCATTGGCAATCGCATCCGTCTCGCCGGCAAGCAGGCCGCCCAGCTGCGCCTGCAGCGCATGGTAGAACTCCGCCTTGTCGGCATGTGCAATCATGGTTTCCTGGAACATCGCCTATCCCCCGCATTTCTGTACTGCCGATGGCCGGGGATGCCTTATCCCCATGCCCGCACCTGTCGTCTTGCCCTTTTATCGTCCCGGACCGTGTATAGGCCAATTCGCATCACGCTGACAGGGACTGTCGCGGGCGGCCCAGCCGCCATAGCCAGCGGAGAATGCGATACCCCGCAAATACCGCTGCCAGCACCCACATCAGCCCCGCCAAAAGCCAGCCGGATACGGTTGCAAGAAGGCCTGCCGCGGTCAAAGCGGCACCGCCGACCAGCACCAGCGCGCCACGGAACCGCGGGCCGAAGCTTTCGGCAAGCCGCCGGAAACGCGAGATATCGGCGGGACTGTCCGCAAGCTTCAGCACATCGTGCGTGGCACGGTAGCCCGCGCCCTTCGCGAGGGCGCCGAGTTCGGTCGCGGTGGTCGTTAGCGCCGCCAGCGGTTTCGCACGCACCGAACGGGAGAGCGTCAACCGGGCCGCGCCAAGATCGCCGGCGGAGGCAAGATCGACCGTTTCCCGCACAGCGTTCGCGTCGATAAGATCAGTCGCCACCGAGGTCATTGCTCGGCGGAATGGCGGCCGCAGCAAATCCGCCTTGTCGGCGGCCTTCAGCACCGTGACGCCGACCCGCGCCGGCGATGCCATGCCGAAACTCGCGATCGTCACGCCCGTAATCACCAGCCCTGCGGCGGCAAGCCCCATCGTCAGCGGACTGTAGGCCTCACCATTGATATAGGAGCGGCCTTCGTGCACCAGGTCGCGGGCGTCGCTGATGCCGGTGAGATCTGCTGTAACGGCACCCGCCAGCGCCTCGGGGCTCCTGGCGTCACCGCCGGCAAGCCCGCTCCAGGCATCCCGCAGGCTGCGTCCGGCATCAAAACCCTGTGCCGCCGCGACACGCTGCCGAAGATCGGCTGGAATGATGACATCACGGCTATCGGCGAGTGCCAACAGGCTTGCAGCCAGATCCGGATCGTCATCGCCAAGCGCCTTGCCGATCGCATCCTGGTAGGCAGTGGCCGGAACCCCGCGCAGGCGATAAGCGACAATCTCCGCCTCGCTCGCCCCCGACCGCAACACCGCAACCCCCTCCACCGCCTCCGGCACGATGACAACCCCCGCAACCAGCCCGCAAGCAAGGATCACAGAGAGCGCAAAGCGGGATACGGAAGAAAGTAAAACCACGAAAACCTCGCTGGCTCGAAGGCTTCGGCCATGCGCAGGATATAGGGAGCGCAGGGGAAACGGCAAATTTGGGTGGGGAGATCTGGGCAACCGTGAACAACACAGTTTGCGCTTTTGCAGACCGCCAGCCGCGCTCTTCAGAGCGCGCCCTGACTTGCACTTTGTGACTGAGTGAGCAGGATTTGAAACTTTGCTGTCGTGATCTTGTCCCATAAGCTGCTTGTAGCCACCGGCTCGCAAGCCCTGCGCTCTCGAGGGAAATGCTGATGATGATGACCACGAGATCCATAAAACTCGCATCCATCCTGTTGGGCCTGCTTGGTTTCGGTCTATCCTCAGCCGTTGCGCAGGATGTAGCAGCACCGCTCTCGGCGGGATTTTAGGACCTGTGTGTCGCTGATAGCGCCCATCCACCGAAGCTCTGGAAGATCAGCGGCAAACTCGACCCCAATGCATGGAGATCGCGTATTGTCTGCGACCTCTCGTCGCCTGCGCGGCCCTTCTTGCATATCACGGTGCATCCCGGCGACGCGCCTGACCAGAGCGTCGGTGACGCACCGATAGAGCGCGTCGAAATCCAGATCAGGAAGCAGGTCATCAAGTTCGACAAGCCGACCTGGTATCACTTCACCTTCAGGCTCGACGCGCCATGGTCAGGGATTGGCAATCGCACCGTCATCCATCAGGTAAAGCAGAATATCCCGACAGAAGAGACGAAGCCTCTCGGTTCCTGCCAGTCAGCCAACCCGCTGTTCAAGATCGAGGCGATCCCCTCCAAGACCGGCGCAGATTTCGTTGCAAAGGTGAGGGGAACATCGGACTGCAATGCCGGTACGTCCCAGATCGTCTGCGGACCCTGGCCCCTAGAGATAGGCGAATGGAACGATGTCAACGTCATGCTGAAGCCAAGCCTGCAGGAAGGCGCAAGCGCCTTGCAAGTCGCCCTCAACGGACGCGCCTGCGCAATTTCCTACACCGGACGCCTCGGCTATCTCGATCACGGCATGCGCGACGAAGACGGGCACCCGTACATCGACGTCCAGCCACGCTTCGGCATCTACAGGGACACCCTGCCCGATCTCATCCAATCCATCGACTTCGCCGATATTAAATTCTGGTCCACCGACCCTACCGGCGATCCCGCCTGGTCGAAACTGGCAGGATCCGGCAGGTAAGGAGAGCCGCCGCAAAAGCATTTTTGCTTCACGCTCAGAATGCTCTTGTGGAATTCCTCCTGGCTTGATCCACGACTATCATCGCCAGAGGTGGCACTGGTGGTCTCACGCTGGGGGATGTCAAATCGGACGGGAGGTCGGCATTCGGAGCTAAGGGAAATAGTGTTTATCGGGTCATCCCCTTAGTTCGGATCTGCCAACTTCAATTTGGCCAGCGCGCTCTTCAGCCCCTTGGGATAGAGTTCAGGGTAGCCATCGCGATCGAGATCGTCAGGGTGGTACCAGCGCGCGACGTTGGGGGTGCCGTCGCTTTCGTGAAAGACGATGTGATCGCCTGTCATGGATTCTTTGAGAGGGAATTTGACCTCGAAGACGAAAATCACTTCATGACCGGGCACGCCGCCAAACGTGTAGAGGTTTTCAAAAACCTGCGGTCCACCGACAATTTCGATCTCGACACCCAGTTCTTCCAGGAACTCACGCTTCAGTGCGACTTCGGAAAGTTCGCCGAACTCGATACTACCACCCAGCGGACGAACGCCTGCAACGCGACCTTGGCCGTCTGAAACCTCGGCTGCAAGAAGGCGCCCTTGGTGCCAGACCAGGCCTATTGCCTTCACGCTGATTGGCGTCATTGGATGCGATGTGCTCATCGTCGATACAATTAGAAGAGTAAATTAACGGCCGCAAGTCGTCGAACCGCGCTCCGGCGGCAGATAAAAGACAACCTCCGCCGTTTCCCCGAACCCACTATCCCGCTCATCCCGTTTTGCCGCAGATTTTACTGCGCTTTCTCTGCGGCTTGTGATGTAGTCCCCGCAGGCCGCAATCAGCGAGAGACATCATGGCATCCGACCTCGACCGTAGTTTCCAGACATCCCGTCGCGAAGATCTTGGCCTTACGACGATCGGCAATCCGGCCGGCCTCTCGGTATCGGCGCTTGCCAGTGGCGCACTGTTTGCCATCGAGCATCGCGACGCCGCAGGCGTGCAGGTGATGATCAATCAGGTGCTGGGCTCACCTATCTATGGCGGCATCGGCCGGCTTTATTTGAGAACCGGCGGCCCCGATCCGGTGTTGGCCGAGATCGTCGGCCCGCGCGCAAAGGTTCGCTTCGCCAGCAGCGACAGCGCATTCTCATGGACCGGCGAAACCGGCGGCATCCGTCACCGCGTCCGCCTCGAGTTGCACCCAGCCGAGCCGATCTGGCTTTGGCGCGTCTCGCTGGAAAACACCCGCTCTGAACCCGTCGATGCCGACGTCGTGCTGGTCCAGGATATCGGGCTCGGCGACCGCGGGTTTCTGATGAATAGCGAAGCCTACGCCTCGCAATATATCGACCACCACGTCGCGACGCATGAGCGCTTCGGCCCGGTGATCATGAACCGCCAGAACCTCAAGCAGGGCGGCGGCCACATACCGTGGCTGGCACAGGGTTGCCTCGAAGGAGCCGCGGCCTTTGCCACCGATGCGATCCAGCTCGTCGATACCCGCAGGCCGGACGGACAGCTCGTGCCCGCCTTCGGGGTGGCCCTGCCGAGCGAACGGCGCCAGCACGAGGTCGCCTGCCCGGCGCTCCAGTCGCCACCGATGTCGCTTGCGCCCTCAGCCTCCGGCAGCGCGACGTTCTTCGGCCTGTTTGTCGCCGATCATCCGGAGGCATCGAGCGATGCCGATCTCGCACTCCTGGCACCGCTGGCGGATCTGCCAACCGCCACCACCGGTCCGCTCATTGAGGCGCCACCCGTGCGCAGCCTGGTGCAGGATGCGCTGCTGCTGGCGGCGGCGGCCCTCGACGACGCAGCCGTTGCCAATCTCTACCCAAACCGTGAGCTGGAGGAACGTGTGGACGGCAAGCTGCTATCGTTCTTCGTGCCCGGCGGTTTTCGGAACCGCCACGTGGTTTTGCTCGAAAAGGAGCTCCGTGTCGCGCGTCGCCATGGTGCTATCCTGCGCAGCGGACAGAGCATGCTGCCGGACGACAACACGCTGGCGGCAACATGCTGGATGCAGGGCATCTTTGCCGCCCAGCTGACCATCGGCAACACCTCCTTCCACAAGCTGTTTTCCGTCTCGCGCGATCCCTACAATCTCACCCGCAACAGCGGGTTGCGGATCATGGTCGATACCGGCTCCGGCTGGCAGCTGCTCGGCGTCCCCTCGGCATTCGACATGGGCCTCAGCGACTGCCGCTGGATCTACCGGCTGGCCGACCGCACCATCACTGTCTCGGCAGTTGCTGCCGGCGACGATCCCGCCATGCAGTGGACCATCGCCGTCGAAGGCCCGGCCTGCCGCTTCCTTGCCTACGGCCAGGTGACGCTCGGCGAGCGCGAATACGAGACGAGCGGGCGGATCACCCTCGATGCCGAAGCAAAGCAGGTCACCCTGCAGCCGGATCCGAACTGGCTCTGGGGGCAGCGCTATCCCGATGCCAGCTACCGGCTGGTGTCATCGACGAAAGACGCCGTCGATGTCGTCGGCGGAGATGAATTGCTCTATATCGACGGTGTCGCGCGGAACGGACCTTTCATCGCCCTCAGATCGCATGCGACGCAATCGCTGACCTTCGCCGTCGTTGGGTCGATGGTCGATGCCACCGAGGCCGAGCGCCTTGCCAGCCGATACAAGGCTGGCGTCTCCAAAGCCGCCATGCTCGACCCCGCAGACCGCTTCTGGAAACACGCGACACGCGGCCTCGAAATCACCGGCACCGGCCCGGATCTAGCAGCCCATGCGGCGATCCTGCCCTGGATGGCCCATGATGCCATCGTCCATATTAGCGTGCCGCACGGGCTGGAGCAGTATACCGGCGCCGCCTGGGGTACGCGCGATGCCTGCCAGGGGCCGATCGAATTCCTGCTCTCCTACGAGCACGATGCGGAAGCCAAGCAGGTCCTGAAGATCATCTTCGGCGAACAGTTCCGCGACCGGGGCGACTGGCCGCAATGGTTCATGTTCGAGCCCTACGCCAATATCCGCTCGAGCGAAGCCCATGGCGATATCGTCGTCTGGCCGCTGAAGGCGCTCTGCGACTATATCGAGGCCACCGGCGACCTCGGGTTCCTTAACGAGACCACGGCCTGGCGCGATGATGGCAGCATGGAGCGGACGCCGGAGAAGGCATCGATCGCCGACCATGTCGAAAAACTGCTGGCGACAATCCGCACCCGCTTCATCCCCGGCACCAGCCTGATCCGCTATGGCGAAGGCGACTGGAACGATTCGCTTCAGCCGGCCGATCCGCACCTGCGCGACTGGATGGTCAGCAGCTGGACCGTGGCCCTTCTCTACGAGCAGATCGTCCGCTACGGCGCGATCATGGAAAGCATCGGCAAGATCGCCGAGGCAAGGCGGCTGAGGACCAGCGCAGCGGCGATGCGCAGCGATTTCAACCGGCTGCTGATCCGCGATGGCATCGTCGCGGGCTATGCCATCTTCGATCCCGCCCACGACGGTGTCGAGCTACTGCTGCATCCGGAAGACCAGCGCACCGGCCTGCATTATTCGCTGATCTCCATGACCCAGCCGATGCTCGGCGGCCTGTTCACCGCAGACCAGCGCCACGATCACAAGGCTCTCATCCGCGACCACCTGCTGTTTCCGGACGGCACCCGCCTGATGGAAAAACCCGCCACCTATTCTGGGGGTCCCGAGACGCTCTTCCGCCGCGCCGAATCGTCGTCCTTCTTCGGACGTGAGATCGGCCTGATGTATGTGCACGCCCATCTGCGCTACTGCGAGACCCTGGTGCTCGACGAAGATGCCGATGGTCTCTGGCTGGCTCTGGCGCTCGCCAACCCGATTGCCGTCACCGACCGTCTTGCGCACGCATCCCTGCGCCAGCGTAACACCTATTTCAGCAGCAGCGATGCCGCATTCCATGACCGCTACAGCGCAGCGCGCGAATGGGATGAGGTGAAGGCGGGCTCCATTGCCGTCGATGGCGGCTGGCGCATCTATTCGAGCGGCCCGGGCCTCTACACCAAAGGCCTGCTGCAAAACGTCTTCGGCTTTCAACGGAAAGCGGGCAAGCGTCTCGCGAAGCCGTTGATCTCGTCATCGATCAACGTCTCCCGTATGACCCGGGAAGATATGCCATCGGATAGCGCCACTCAGGGTATCGAGACCTCAAAGCCGATATAATGAAAAAAGGTCCCGCCGGGAGAACTCGGCGGGACCTTGGTCTGCAACGTCAAGCGGCAGTCCGAACGTTCGAAATCACGCCGATCAGGTCGTTGACGATGCGCTCGACCTGAACGCGGTCGTCGCCCTCGGCCATCACCCGGATCAGCGGTTCGGTTCCTGACGGGCGGATGACGAGGCGACCGTTGCGGGAAAGCTCGCTCTCCGCATCGGCAATCGCCTGCTTGACCTCGATATTTTCCAACGGCCGGCCGCCGGTGATGCGCACGTTGCGCAGCAGCTGCGGCACAGGTTCGAAGCGGCGGCAGACTTCGCTGACCGGCTTGCCGGAACGCTTGGCACAGGCAAGGATCTGCAGAGCCGCGACCAGGCCATCGCCCGTCGTGCCATAATCCGACAGCACGATATGGCCCGACTGCTCGCCGCCGACGTTGAAGTCGTGCTGGCGCATGTGCTCGACGACATAGCGGTCGCCGACCTGCGTGCGGGCCAGCTCAAGACCCTTGTCGCCAAGGAAGCGCTCGAGCCCGAGGTTGGACATGACGGTGGCGACGATGCCTTTGCCGCGCAGGCGCTGGGTATCGGCCCAGCTCTCGGCAATGACAGCCATCAGCTGGTCGCCGTCGATGACCGAACCGTTCTCGTCGACGATGATGACGCGGTCGGCATCGCCATCGAGGGCAATGCCGATATCGGCACGCACCTCGTCCACCTTCTTCTGCAGCGCCATCGGGCTGGTGGATCCGCAATTGAGGTTGATATTGATGCCATCGGGCTCGTTGCCGATCGTCACGACCTCGGCGCCAAGCTCCCAGAGCACGGCCGGCGCTACCTTGTAGGCGGCACCGTTGGCGCAATCGATGGCGATGCGCAGGCCCTGCAGCGTCACGTCGCGCGGCAGGGTGCGCTTGGCGTTCTCGATGTAGCGGTCATGGACGCCGTCGATGCGCTTGGCGCGGCCGATGTCGTCCGATTTCGCCAGCTGAAGGCTCAGGTCCTGGTCGAGCAGGTCCTCGATCTGCATTTCGATATCGTCGGAGAGCTTGTAGCCATCGGGGCCGAACAGCTTGATGCCGTTGTCCTTGTAGGGATTGTGGGAGGCGGAGATCATCACGCCGATATCGGCACGCAGCGAGCGGGTCAGCATGGCGACGGCAGGCGTCGGGATGGGGCCGAGAACGAAGGCATCGATACCGGCAGCCGTGAAGCCTGCCACGAGCGCGTTCTCGAGCATGTAGCCGGACAGCCGCGTATCCTTGCCGATCACGACGCGATGGCGATGATTGCCACGGCGGAAGATCGTGCCGACTGCGATGCCGACCCGCATGGCAAGATCGGGCGTCATGGGGAAGACGTTGGACTGCCCACGGATTCCGTCCGTGCCGAAATAGCGACGCTTCATAGTGTCTCCCGCAAATTTAAGCGCCTCCCCCACGGAGGCGCGTCCCGACTTGGTTGATGTCCGGGTCATCGAATGCGACGCTCATGCCACAGATCGCCGTCTTCATCACGTCAATTAACGCAAAGAACTATCACATGTCGTGACCGACGAAAAAGGCCGGCTCCCGCATGACGGGAACCGGCCTGATGTTATGAACGCTATTTTGAGATCAGCGCGGCTGCGGCTCGAGACCGCCTTCGGCTTCGTCGCCCTTGGCACCAATGGAACCGTCCTTCTTCGTGCCAGTCTTCGGCACGGCGGAGCCACGGCTTGGCGGCGTATCGTCGCCCATATCGCGCGCCGGCTTTTCGCCACGGATCAGCGCCTTGATCTCCTCGCCGCTCAGCGTCTCGTATTCCAGCAGCCCTTCGGCCACGATGATGAATGCGTCGTGCTGTTCGGTCAGGATAGTACGGGCCTGCGTGTAGGCTTCGTCGATCAGGCGACGGACTTCGTTGTCGATCTTCTGTGCCGTCGCTTCGGAAACGTTCTTCGACTGCGACACGGAGTGCCCAAGGAAGACCTCCTGCTGGTTTTCGCCATAGGCAACCTGGCCGAGCTGGTCGGAGAAGCCCCACTGCGTCACCATGGCGCGGGCAAGCTTGGTGGCTTGCTCGATATCCGAGGATGCACCGGAGGTGATGTTTTCCTTGCCGAAGGTGAGTTCTTCCGCGACGCGGCCGCCCATCATGATGCACAGACGCGAAATCATCCACGTGTAGCTCATTGAGTAGCGGTCGCCTTCCGGCAGCTGCATGACCATACCGAGCGCACGGCCGCGCGGAATGATCGTCGCCTTGTGGAGCGGATCTGCGACAGCAACATAGAGCGCCGTCATCGCATGGCCCGCTTCGTGGTAGGCGGTCAGCTTCTTTTCTGCCTCGGTCATGGCCGACGAGCGACGCTCGGCACCCATCATGATCTTGTCCTTGGCGTCTTCGAATTCAGCCATGGTGACCATGCGCTTGTTGCGCCGTGCCGCCATCAACGCCGCCTCGTTGACGAGGTTCATCAGATCGGCGCCCGAGAAGCCCGGAGTACCGCGAGCGAGAACCTTGAGGTCGACATTCGGTGCCAGCGGCACGTTGCGTGCGTGCACCTTGAGGATACGCTCGCGGCCGATGATGTCCGGGTTCGGTACGACGACCTGGCGGTCGAAGCGGCCCGGACGCAGAAGTGCCGGATCGAGAACGTCGGGACGGTTGGTAGCGGCGATGAGGATGATGCCTTCATTGGCTTCAAAGCCGTCCATCTCGACCAGCAGCTGGTTCAGCGTCTGTTCGCGTTCGTCGTTACCGCCGCCGAGACCGGCGCCACGATGGCGACCGACGGCGTCGATTTCGTCGATGAAGATGATGCAAGGCGCGTTCTTCTTCGCCTGTTCGAACATGTCGCGCACGCGGCTTGCGCCGACGCCGACGAACATTTCGACGAAGTCGGAGCCCGAGATCGTAAAGAACGGCACATTGGCTTCACCGGCGATGGCACGGGCCAGAAGCGTCTTACCGGTACCGGGAGGGCCAACCAGCAGCACGCCGCGTGGAATACGACCGCCGAGGCGCTGGAATTTCTGCGGATCGCGCAGGAATTCGACGATTTCCTCGAGATCCTGCTTGGCTTCGTCGACGCCGGCGACATCCTCGAACGTGACGCGACCATGCGCCTCTGTCAGAAGCTTTGCCTTCGACTTGCCGAAACCCATGGCGCCGCGCGACCCGCCCTGCATCTGGCGCATGAAGAACAGCCAGACACCAAGGATCAGCAGCATCGGCAACAGCGTGCCGAGATAGCTGAGGAAGCTAGACGAGCCATCCGATTCCGGACGAGCCGAGACGACGACGTTCTTCGCCTGCAGCTTGTCGAGCAGGCCGCTGTCTATGACCGGAGAGTAGGTCTGGAAGGCAGCGCCATTCTCCACATAAGTGCCGACGACACGGTTGCCGGTGATCACGGCATCGCGGACGCGACCGGAATCAACTTCGCGAAGGAACTGCGAATACGGGATATCCCGCGAACTCGTCTGCGAGGGCGAGGTCTGGAACATGCTGAACAAAGCGATCAGCAACAAAGCGATAATCGCCCAGAGAGCGAAATTACGAAAATTAGGGTTCATTGAACTCCCCAGGGACTGAAACAGCCCGGCCTTTTGGCGACTGCATTACTTGGCTGCTAACATAGGGTTACGCCGGGCCCTTGCCAAGGCAGTCAGCGCAACCACATGCGATTTCCGTCAATAACTCTTAAAACGGAGGTGACACATAGGCTGACCGACCGAAAGCATTCGCCAGCCGATCCGCGAGAGTGAGATCGAATCGTGTCAAAAAGCGGTCGAATGGCGCCAGATGCGGTGCAAAACGGACCGGAGAGTGCTCGTAACGCGGGTCTTCATCGTCGAAACGGATTGTTGGCGCCGACGCCGCTGCGCGCATCGCCGCACCTTTTGGGGTGCTCGCAGCGAAAGCCATCCGCGAAGTTGCGCCGGCTGCGACAATTTGCACCCCGCCATGGCCGTCATTGAAAACCTCGAAACGGCCATCCCAGATGCCCCTCGCTCCCGGGGCAAGATGCAGAGCGTCGATGTTGCGGCTTTCGCGCATGAGGAAGAGACCGTTGCGCCTGAGGTCGAAGACCACTCCGCCCGCCGTTCGCCGACCGGGCTCGCCGGTGCCGATAAACCCAAGGATACGCTCCATCCTTTCCTGCCCAAGTCCATAAGGCTGGCCGCCGAAGATGGCTGCAAGGCAGGAGAGCCCGTAGGCAAACTCGGGCGCTGCAGCATCGATGCCCTCGGGAGAGATGCGGCAGAGCAAACCGCCTTCTATCACGACAGACTGTTCCACCCAGCGCGCCGCTGCCGATGACAGATCGGCCTTAGCGCTCCCGCCGCCATCCGATGCCATGAGGTTGCCGGTGGCGAGACCCGCCCGGACACGGACGCGCTCGTAGTGAAGGTCGAGATTGCTCGGGTCGTCGATCCAGCCGATATTTCGTTCGGTGAGAAAAGCCCGAATGTCATTGCGCAGGCAGGACAGAAACGGGCGTACCACCCAGATGCGCCGATCGAACAGCACCGCATCGGCAATACCGGTCGCAGAAACCCGCCCTGCCCGCACACGCGCAGTGCGCATCGCCAGCGTCTCCTGCTGGTCGTCAAGCGTATGGCCGGTGACGATCATGTCGGCTCTGACCTCGGCCGCAACGTCGGCCAGCAGGTCGTAACGGGCCTCGCGCGCGGCGGCCATGATGCCGGTCGCAGGCTTCTCACCAAGCCAGCGACGCGTGCTGTGGGCGATCCCCAGTTTTAGGCAGAGATTGGCCACGGATTTCGCCTCGTCGGTCGAACCGGGGCGCAGGTCGTGATCGACGGTGGCAGCGGAAAGCCGGTGCGAGGGGTGGCTGGCACGGATCGCATCGGCAAGAGCTATCAACAACCCGGTCGAATCGCTGCCGCCAGAGATAGCGACCAGGATGTGCGAGGGCTGGCGAAGCGATGCCAGCAGGCGGGCTGCAGCGGCCTGGGGTGAAGAGACCGGACCGCCGGCCATGACCTTGCCGCTCAGCAGGCGAGACGTTTTTCTTCGCTGGCGACCTTGGCCACGACGGGCTTGGAAGCCTTTGGATATTTCTTGGTCACTTCATGCAGCGTCGCGCAGGCCGTGTCCTTCTTGTCGAGGGCAGCGAGCGACATGCCAAGCTTCAGCAACATTTCCGGCGCCTTCTCGGAGGTTCCGTATTTTTTGTAGGCATTGACGAAAGTCGTCGCCGCATCGTTGTATTTGCCCTGCGAGTACAAGGCTTCGCCCAGCCAGAAATTGGCATCCGGCGAGCGTGCGCTTTCCGGATAGGTACCGAGATACTGGCGGAATTCTTTTTCGGCGATGGAGTAATCACCCGACAGCACATGGCCATAGGCAGCCTTGTAGGTATCGCCCTCGTTGCCGAGCGACGCAGTCTTGTCGCCGACGGCAGGCGCCGGGCCAGACCCAACGTCATCCGTATTGACATTGCCGCCGACCGGCTGGCCGTTCTGGTCGAACTGGATCGAGCCGAGCTGTGCAGGCGGTGGCGCGAGAGTGCTGCCCGCAGCGCGGTTGGCATCGGCACCCTGGGGTGTCTCGATCACCTTGGCGACATCGTCGGACTGGCCTGCGCCTGATGTATCCGCTTCGCTCTTCTTGATCGGCGCGCCCGCGGCCGGTGCGACACCCGTGGCGCCACCCTTCTTTTCCAGCATCTGGAAGCGAATTTCGTTGTCGGCCTGCGCCTTGCGGATGGTCTCCTGCATCTGCAGAAGCTGATAGCTCATTTCCTCGATGCGACCGTTCAGCTGCCGCATCTGGTCTTCCGCCTGCTGGAGGCGGATTTCCGCGTCGCCGCTCTGAACCATGATCGGCTGCTGCGGCTGCTCGCGCTGCTGCGAGAGCGGCGCCGGCGGAACCTGGTCGGACGAACTGCGGTCGCCGAGGTGAAGGCCGAACAGGTTCATCGAATAAGCTTCACGTTCCGTGCCGGACAAGGCCACCAGACAAACCATGCCTGCGACGACGAGTTTTCTCATAGGTTCGATCCCGTCTCTTTTTGATTCTTGTGCCCAACGGCACCAGCCGGGGATTTTTAACAATTGCCGTCAAAAAGCAACGGAGTTCGGCCAAAGTGTGGTTGAAAATACAAACCCGCGTTGAAAACGAAGAAGGCGACCTCTCGGCCGCCTTCAAAATCAAGTGATATCGAAGATATCAGGAGCCGGCGCCGTTGAGAACGGTAACTGCGCGGCGGTTCTGCGACCAGCACGAGATGTCGTCGCAAACGGCGACCGGACGTTCCTTGCCGTAGGAAATCGTCTTCATGCGACGTGCGGGCACGCCCTTTGAAATCAGATAGTCCTTCGTCGAGGCGGCGCGGCGCGCACCGAGAGCAAGGTTGTATTCGCGGGTGCCGCGTTCGTCGGCATGGCCTTCGACGGTGATGGCGTAGTTCGGATAGCGGGCAAGCCACTGTGCCTGACGATCGAGCGTCTGGGCAGCATCGGCGCGGATCGACGTCGAATCGGTGTCGAAGAAGATGCGGTCGCCGACATTGACGGTGAAGTCCTGAGCCGAACCCGGGGTTGCCGAGCCGCCATTGGCACCGTTGAGGCCAAGATCGCCTGCGTTGTTCGGCAGGTTCTTCTTGGATGCGCAGCCCGCCAAGGACAGGCCCAGGAAGAGGGCAAGCATCATCGGGTTGCGGGCGAAGCTCTGCATGCGGCTTGTGGCCGAATTGTCAATACGGCTCATGGCCGGTCTCTCCTTACGACATTATCACGGTTGCCAGACTGTAACCGCACGCGGTTAATGCTGTTTCAACGGTTATGGTTAATTTTTTCTTATAGCGTCCCGCCGCATGAAGTCACAGAACTTTTTGCGGCGGGAAGTTGCAGGCGTATTTACGAACTATTCCATCAGCGGCGACCAGGCCGGGTCCGAGGCGAAGGACGGGGTCTTGATCTTCTGCTCATTATAGCCGGTCAGGTCGATCGAGTAGAGTTGCGGGCCGCTCGATCCGGCCGGCTCGCGGAAGAACATGATGACACGGCCATTCGGTGCCCATGTCGGGCCTTCATTGTGGAAGCCGGACGTCAGCAGGCGGTCGCCCGAACCATCCGGCTTCATGACGCCGATACCGAAAGTTCCGCCCGACTGCTTCGTGTAGGCAATCAGGTCGCCGCGTGGCGACCAGACCGGCGTCGAATAGGAGCCGTCGCCGAAGGAAATGCGGTGCTGGTTGGAGCCATCTGCATTCATCACGTAGATCTGCTGCTTGCCGCCGCGGTCGCTTTCAAAAGCGATCTGGGTGCCATCCGGCGAATAGGACGGCGACGTGTCGATGGCAGCCGTCGAGGTCAGCCGGGTCGTCGTGCGCGAGCGCAGGTCCATCGTATAGATGTTGGCATTGCCTTCCTGCTGCAGCGACAGCACGACGCGCTGGCCATCCGGCGAGAAGCGCGGCGCAAAGGTCATGCCCGGAAAATTACCGACAACCTCGCGCTGACCGGTGGCGATATTGAGCAGGTAGACCCGCGGCTGCTGGTTGGCAAACGACATGTAGGTCACTTCCTGCTTGTTCGGCGAGAAGCGCGGCGTCAGCACGAGGTCGCTGCCGTCTGTCAGCATACGGGCGTTGAAGCCGTCCTGGTCCATGATGGCCAGCTGGTTCTTGCGGGCAGTCTTTGGTCCGCTTTCGGACACGAACACGACGCGCGTGTCGAAATAGCCCTTTTCACCGGTGATCTTCTCGTAGATCGCGTCGGCGATGATGTGGGCAACGCGGCGCCAGTTTTCCGGCTGGGTGTAGAACTGCTGGCCGGTCATCTGCGTTCCGGCAAACGAGTCCCAGAGGCGGAACTCGGCGCGCAGGCGACCATCGGGCTGCTGCGTCACGCGGCCGGTGACCAGCGCCTGGGCATTGATCGACTTCCAGGACGCAAACTGCGGCGCTGCATCAGGATTGGTGATCTTCTCGATGAACGCGGCTTTGTCGATCGGCGCGAAAAGCCCCGAACGCTTCAGGTCGGCGGCGATAACGCCGGAGATCTGGGCTCCGAGGTCGCCGTTCGAGATGAAATCGGTGATGGCAATCGGCAGGGGCTGAACATTGCCCTTGTTGATGTTGATTTCCACCAAGGCGTAGGCCGGCGAGATGTAGGTCGCCATCAGGCCACCCATCACCAGCATCAGACGAACGAGAGAACGCATTTTCATGTGTACACAGCCTTTCAGCATTTATAGTCCCAGGTCACTGGGGTCGAAATTGACGATAACTTCGTTCCAGGCGTCGTATTTGTCGCGCGGTAGGTTCTTGAAGGGCGAGGACATCATCACCGCCCGGGTGGCACTGCCTGACAGGGCCTGTTGAGCCGACTCGGAGCCGCCCGTCACCTGCACGTCCGGCATTCCGACGATGGTGCCGGATTCGTCGAGCTTCATGTGTACCCGGATCACCATGCCCTCGACGCCCGACATGCCCGCCGGAACATTCCAGTTGTTCTGGATCTGGCTGCGCAGGGCATCGATCTCGCTCTGGCTCAGCTTTGCGCCGTTCGCGGGCTTGTCGGTACCGAGGGCTGCCTGCTGCTGCTGGCGCTTGGCGCCGCCGCCGGTGGCCTGCTGCTTGTTCAACAACGCTGAGATCTCGTCGGCGTCGAAGTCGCTTTCCTTGGAGGACGCGGCCTTGGCCATCTCGCGCTTCTTGTCGTCCTTTTTCTTGTCGGTATCGGACGACTTGTCCGCCGTCTGCACAGGCTTTTCGGCCGGCTTTGTTTCCGGCTTCTTCTCCGGCGGCTTTTCAACCGGCTTTTCGGCAACCTTCGGCGGCGCCGGCGGCTGCGGCTTGATTTGCGGCACGGGAACGTTGTCGGGCGTCGCCTGGTCGCTGGGCGCCAGTTCGGCCTTGTCCTGCGCCGGCACGGGCGTTGGCGGCGGTGGAGTCGGGGTCGGGATTGGGGGCGGTGTGGGGGTTGGCACCGGTGTCGGCGTCGGCGGCTTCGGAGCCTCCGTCGGGGTCGGCGGCGGCGGCGCGACGTCGGTCTCTTCCTTTTCGACGGACTTCACGTCGTTCGGGGTCGGATCGACCTTCGGCGTCGGCGCCTCGACTTTTTTCGGCGCACCCGTGGACTGGTTTTCGGTAGGTTTGGGAACCGGCTTCGGCGCGGATTTCAGGTCGACATCGTTCTCGCCGGCATTCTGCGCATTGGCAATTTCGGTCTGCTTTGTCGTCGGCTTGGGCGCCGCCTTGTCCTTCTGCGGGGCCTTCTTGTCACCGGTCTGCGTCATCGACACGTCAGTCACGATCTCGACCGGCGTCGATTCGTCAGGCTGTACCTCGAAGGATTTGGGAGCGCCAATAGTCACCAGCGCCCAGACGAGGACCAGGCCGTGAACAACCGCCGATGTGACAATGCTGGCCTTCATTGAATGGGTTTACTTCGTCTTTTCTTGCTGGGTTACCAGACCGATGTTCTTAAAGCCTGCAGACGATATCCGCGCCATCACCTTCATGACGGTGCCATAGCCGGCGGCACTGTCGCCGCGCACATAGATCCGCTCGTTGTAGCCGGTCTTGGCGATAGCCTGTAGCTTCGGGACGATCTCATCGAGCGCGATCGGCGATTCCTGCATGAAGATGTCGCCGGCCGGATTGACCGACACGGTGATCGGCTGCGTGTCCGAATTCATTTCCTTGGCGGCCGTTTCCGGCAGGTCGATCGGCACGCCGACCGTCAGCATCGGTGCAGCGACCATGAAGATGATCAACAGCACGAGCATGACGTCGACCAGCGGCGTCACGTTGATTTCCGATATAGGTCCACCGCGGCCATGACCGCCACGACGGCTGCCGCGACGACCACCGCCGCCACCGCTACCGCCTCCACCTGACATTCCCATAAGCTTACTCCGGTTCTGTCGTTACTGCGCGGCCGCGCGGGGCTGCAGCTTCTCATCGATCTGGCGCGAAAGAATGGCGGAGAACTCATCCGCAAAACCTTCCATGCGGCCAGACAACTTGCCGGCATCTGCGGAAAACTTGTTGTAGGCGATAACCGCAGGGATAGCCGCGACAAGGCCGATGGCTGTCGCGAGCAGCGCTTCCGCAATACCGGGTGCAACGACCGCGAGATTGGTGGACTTCGATCCGGCAATAGCCTGGAACGAGGTCATGATACCGACGACCGTACCGAACAGGCCGATGAACGGGCCAGCCGAACCGATGGTAGCCAAAGAACCGAGACGGGCACCGAGATGTTCCGATTCCCGCGCCAGCGTCACGTCCATGGCGCGGTCGATACGCATCTGCAGGCCAATCGGCGAGCGTGCGCCGCGCTCAAAGGACTTTTTCCACTCGCGCATGGCGGAGACGAAAATCGCTGCGAGCCCGGTATTGGTGCGCTCGGACAGCGTCCGGTAAAGCTCTTCCAGCGACTGGCCGGACCAGAATACCTGCTCGAACTGGTCGAACTGCCGGCGAGCACGGCTGAAGCTCAGATATTTGTCGATGACGATTGCCCAGGTCCACACGGATGCCGCTATCAGTCCGAGCATCACCAGCTTGACGACAAGGCCAGCCTCCATGAAGAGAGACAGAAGCGTCACGTCACTTGTCGCTGCAGCCAATCCAACTTGTTCCATTTGATCCAAATTCCCCGAATCCAAACGCCCGGTGCAGGACCGGGCGGCAAAAAAATGATCGCACAAGAAATGTCTGGCAGCTGCCGCTGAACGCCGTCGTCAGGCTTCCAAGTCTACATCTGCCTTCTTGCCGTCAAATTTGGTCAAAGGAAGGCGTGCACCGCACAATCTCTGACCATAATATTAAGACACTATTATGGTTAAGAGATCGTTAGTGTCCGCGTGATCGGTAATTTTTCTTGCACGCGGATACACGTTGTAGAGAAACACAAGGCGTAAGCAGCAGCGAACGAGAACTTCCCGCACACCGCGGAAATTCCTTCTCACGCCAGTCATGTTTTAACAAGACACGTTTTCAGGCATCTGCCCCGCGTTTCAGGCAACCGCACCTGATGCATCGACCGACCCTGAAGCCTGCAGCAGCTGAGCCGCCAGCGCTTCCGGCAACCGGCGGGGACGGCCGCTGGCATTGATGACGGCAATGATCACCCTTGCAGCGATCAGCAGCGCACCGTCACGACGTATCTCCTGCGTCAGCACCATTTTGGCACCACCGGCCTTTTCGGTCACCGTCTGAATAGTAAGCACATCGTCCATGCGGGCCGGTCCCTTGAAGTCGATCTCCATGCGATGGACGACGAACACCAGACCTTCCTCATCGGCGGTAATTAGCTCACGCTGCTCCACGCCGAGGCAGCGCAGATAATCTGTGCGGCCGCGTTCGAGGAAATGCAGGTAGCGGGCGTGATAGACCAGCCCTGAAAAATCCGTATCCTCGTAATAAACACGCTGCAGCAGCCGGTGGCTGCCTTCGATCAGTTCCCCGGCAATCAAAAAGGGACCATTCGTCATCAAAAGCTCCAAAACCTGTGGAGAGCCTGTTTGGCCGAAGTCGGTTTGGCAGGCAAGTATTGAACAATTGTCATACTGCCTAATTATTTGAAAACAAGCGGTCGGCGACCGGCCAGCAAGGAGACGATGTGATGAAAATTGCGATCATAGGCGGCGATGGATTTATCGGATGGCCAACATCGCTGCATCTGTCCGATGCCGGTCACGACGTTCATATCCTCGATAACCTCTCCCGCCGCTGGATCGACACAGAGCTCGGCGTACAGTCCCTGACCCCTATGGACAGCATCCAGGAACGCACCCGGATCTGGCACGCAGAGACAGGTCGCCGCATTCACTTCAACCTGATCGACCTTGCCAAGGACTACGAGCTTTTAAAGAACTGGCTCGCCGAGCACCGCCCGGATGCCATCGTGCATTTCGCCGAGCAGCGTGCCGCCCCCTACTCGATGAAGAGCGACCGGCACAAGAACTACACCGTCAACAACAATGTCAGCGCTACCCACAATCTCCTGAACGCGCTGACGGAGCTGAACCTCGACACCCACCTCGTGCACTTGGGCACGATGGGAGTCTACGGCTATTCAACGGTCGGCGCCGCTATTCCGGAAGGCTACCTGCCGGTCGGCATCGAGACGGTCGACGGCCGTACAGTCAGCCAGGAAATTCTCTACCCGGCCAATCCGGGCTCAATCTACCACATGACAAAGTGCCTGGATCAGCTGCTGTTCCAGTTCTACGCCAAGAACGACGGCCTGAGGATCACCGACCTCCACCAAGGCATCGTCTGGGGCACGCACACGGAGCAGACACGGCGGCACGAGCAGCTGATCAACCGCTTCGACTATGACGGCGACTACGGCACCGTGCTCAACCGCTTCCTCATCCAGGCGGCGATCGGCTACCCCCTGACGGTGCATGGTACCGGCGGCCAGACGCGCGCCTTCATCCACATCCAGGATTCGGTCCGCTGCATCGAGATCGCCTTGAAAAACCCGCCGTCGCGCAATTCCAAGGTGGAGATCTTCAACCAGATGACCGAGACGCACCGCGTCCGCGACCTTGCCGAGATGATTGCCGGCATGACCGGGGCCGAGATCGCCTGGCTGCCCAATCCGCGCAAGGAAGCGCCCGAGAACGACCTCGTCGTCAGGAACGAGAAATTCCTCGGTCTCGGCCTCGAGCCAACAACCTTGAAAACCGGCCTGCTCGGCGAGATCGTCGATGTTGCCCGCAAATACGCCTACCGCGTCGACCGCGCTCGGGTGCCGGCTGTTTCGGCATGGACAAAGGACCTTGCGGCCAAGCTCAACCACGATCCGGAAGGCAAGCGGCTGAAGTCGGTTTCGTGAACGCCTCCCCCCGCGCGACGAGAGCCTACGTCACGCTCGTCACCAATGCCGATTACGCCATGGGCGCGGCGGCACTCGTCCGCTCTATAAGGCGAACCGGCACGAAAGCCGACATCGTCGTGCTGCACACCGCCGGAGCCAGCTCCGACGATCTTGCGCCGTTAGTGTCGCTCGGATGCCGGCTGGTACCCGTGGACCATCTGCCGCTCTCCGACGCGTTCAATGCGCGCCATGGCCGCACCGCCCTGCATTCGGCCGCTCCCTTTACCAAGGGTCGCAAGCCGTCCTTCCACTCACCGCTCGACAATTTCTGCAAGCTGCGACTTTGGCAGCTGGTGGAATACGAAGCTTGCGTCTTCATCGATGCCGATGCCCTAGTGCTAAAGCCGATCGACAAGCTGTTCGATTACCCGGAATTCTCCGCTGCGCCGAATGTCTACGAGGGACTGGCAGACTTTCAAAGGCTGAATTCGGGCGTCTTCGTTGCCAGGCCGTCGCTGCAAACCTTCGATGCGATGATCGATAGTCTCGACCAGCCGGAGGTCTTCTGGAAGCGCACCGACCAGACCTTCCTCGAGACCTTTTTCCCGGATTGGCACGGCCTGCCCGTTTATATGAACATGCTGCAATATGTGTGGTTTACCATGCCCTTGCTTTGGGACTGGAAGAGTATTTCGATCCTGCACTACCAATATGAAAAGCCCTGGGAGACGAATCATCCCAAGGCTGACAGACTGGCACCGCTGATCGATCTCTGGCAGCGATTCCATCAGGATCTGGACATTCCGGACATTGCTGCGCTGGCAAACCCGAAAGTGACGACATGAAAGTTTTGGTAGCGGGTGGGACGGGCCTCGTCGGTCGCTATATCGTCGAGGATCTTCTTTCCCATGGCTATTCGGTCGCTGTCGGCGGCCGGCATCAGCCGGAGCCCGGCCTGTTTTCAAAGCCCGTCAGCTTCGTTCCGCTGCGGCTCGATCCGAACGCAGACCAGGGTCACGCCTTCGACGACGCCTATTTCTTCGTCCACGCCGGCTTCCATCATGTCGCTGGCCGTTATCGTGGTGGTGAAGGCGACGACCCCGCAGCCTTCCAGAGGCTCAATCTCGATGGAAGCGTCAAACTGTTCGAGACTGCCCAGCGCGCCGGAATCCGCCGCTGTGTCTTCCTGTCGACGCGCGCCGTCTATGGCGATCGCTCCGCCAGCGAGGTGCTTTTTGAAACCTCGGAGGCCAACCCGAATACGCTCTATGGCCGCGTCAAGCTGAATGCCGAGCGCGCGCTTTCCGCGATCAATGCCCCCGGCTTTGCCGCCGCAAGCCTCCGCCTGACCGGCGTCTATGGCGATCTCCGGCCCAACAAGTGGACCGACATCTTCAGCAACTACCTCGCCGGCAAGCCTGTCCCGTCGCGCGCTGGTACCGAGGTTCACGGACGCGACGTCGGACAGGCTGTCCGTCTCATGCTCGAAACCGACACCGCCCGCATTGCCAATGAAGTCTTCAATGTCTCCGACGTCCTGACGGAAACCCACGAGATCCTCGCCATTCTCCAGCGCGTCACCGGCAGCCCTCACCCGCTGCCGGCCCGAGCACCGGGCAACATCATCAGCGAGATGGACACATCCAAGATCGCAGCACTGGGCTGGCGCGGCGGCGGCAGGGCCCTGCTGGAAAAGACGGTTGCCTCGCTGGCGCAGGGACTGCCGCATGCCACCGAGGCGGTTCCGGCCACGGTGTCCAAGCGGGGATAGTCGTTTCGTCAGCGGCGCAGGCTTGTAGCCGTCCGATCTCAGGAAGCAGCCTTGATTTCGGAGTGGCTTTTCAGGACACGCCCGCCGTCTTCCTGTTCGATGAGATAAGCTGGCTCTTCGGCGCTGGCCTTGCGCTTGATCACCGACCCCTCGATAGTTTTCTCCACATCGTCGGTGAAACTCTCCGTCACCTTGCCGGTGCCCGTTCCCTTGCCCCACTTCCACTCGACCTTGGACCCCACGCGAAATTTGTGCATTGCGATGCTCCTCTCGAAGCCTCCCAAATGCAGATGCCGGGCTCGTTGTTCCCTGAACGGGCGATCACTCCTCTTCCTGGAACAGCCGGAACTGCGCCGCTTCCAGGTCTTTCGGCGGCTGCAGATCCAGATGCCGCCAGGCGGTCGGTGTCAGCACGCGGCCACGGGGCGTGCGCTGGATGAAACCCTGCTGGATCATGTAGGGCTCAATGATATCCTCGATGGCATCGCGCGGCTCGGACAAGCCGGCTGCGATGGTCTCGATACCCACCGGTCCGCCACCGAAGTTAACGGCGATCATGTTGAGGTAGCGCTTGTCGAGCTGATCGAGCCCGAGATTATCGACGAGCAGCCGCGTCAGCGCCTCGTCGGCAATCTGCCGCGTGACTGATTCCGCCCGCGCCACCTCGGCGAAATCGCGAACGCGGCGCAAAAGCCGGCCTGCGATACGCGGTGTCCCGCGCGCGCGGCGGGCAATCTCCCGCGCACCGTCATCGGCAATCGGCAGACCCATCAGCCTTGCGCCACGCCGGACGATCAGTTCCAGCTCCTCGACCGTGTAGAAGTTGAGCCGCACGGGGATGCCAAACCGGTCGCGCAACGGTGTCGTCAGCAGACCGAGCCGAGTGGTGGCGGCGACCAGCGTGAATTTTGCCAGGTCGATTTTCACGGAACGCGCCGCTGGGCCCTCGCCGATGATCAGGTCCAGCTGGAAATCCTCCATCGCCGGATAGAGGATTTCCTCGACTGCAGGGCTCAGCCTGTGAATTTCGTCGATGAACAGGACATCGCGGTCCTCGAGATTGGTCAGAAGTGCTGCCAGGTCGCCGGCCTTGGCAATGACCGGCCCTGAAGTCGAGCGGAAATTGACGCCGAGCTCCTTGGCCATGATCTGCGCCAGCGTCGTCTTGCCGAGACCGGGCGGACCGACGAACAGCACGTGATCCAGCGCCTCGCCCCGGTTCTTCGCCGCCTCGATGAAAACTTTCAGGTTGGCGCGGGCATCCGCCTGGCCCGTGAACTCGTCGAGCGACTGCGGCCGCAGCGTCGTATCCAGGTCTTCGCCACGCTTCTCGGGCGTGATCAGGCGGGCGGGTTCGGTCATGCGAGCAGTTCCATTCCCTCGATCGTCTTGGCGGCGCGCTCGTCGAATGTGAAGGTTGCGCTACACCCGGCATTGCGATTGCGGACGGCAATGAACGCGTCTGCAAATTCAGCCTGCGAGCGGCTCATTACGTCAAGAACCTCTTCGACAGCTTCTTCGTCTTCCAGAATTATGTCTTCCGAATCCAGCAGATCCGCAATTCCGTCAGCGATCTGCTCTCTCGTGAGCTTGATACGCTGTCGCAAAAACCAAGCGAATTCCATAAGCGTGATACAGCTTATATATCCGGGACCTATTTCACCGAGACGCGCAAACAGTTCAGCGACCTTAGCGCTTTGCGCCACATCGTCTTTCAAGAAGACGCGAAGCAAGATGTTTGTATCCAGACCGATCATTGCGTTCCAACAATATGGTCGAAAATAGCCTCGCCAACGGCACGTTTCATTTCGTCCACGGGGATCGGAAGCCGATCCGGGTCGTAGAACTTGCCCAGAAGATCGACAGCACGTTTGTTTTTAGCCTTGATAAAGATTTTGCCATCCTGGTGGACATAGCGAATTTTGTCCCCGGGCTTCAAATTCAGTATGTCACGAACTTCTGATGGCACGGTAGTGTGCCCCTTTGATGTTATCGTTCCATAGTAAATCTTCATTGGCAGCATCTCCTTACTTTCCAGCGATAGCAAGGAGTTTCGGGGGCCGCAAGGAATTCTCACTTCGACAACTCCCTCAGCCCCAGCCTGATGAGCTTGGCGCTGTCGGCACCCTCGCCCGCCGTCTTCATGGCGGCGGCAACGGCGTTGGCGGCCTGGTCGCGCGAGTAACCGAGATTGGTAAGGGCCGACATGGCATCCGACACAGGCGCTGCAGCAACGCCCTCGCCGATCTCCTGCTTGAGGCCCATGTTCAGCGCCTCGCCTGCAAACGCCGGAGCCTTGTTCTTCAATTCCAGTACCATCCGCATTGCAACCTTCGGGCCGACACCGGGTGCTCGCGAAATGACGGTCTTGTCCTGCAGGGCAATGGCGTTGGCAAGCTCCGAGGTCGTCAGCGTCGACAGCACCGCCAGCGCCACCTTCGCCCCGACGCCCTGGACGCTCTGCAGCAGAATGAACCACTCCCGCTCCAGCACTGTGAGGAAACCAAACAGCTTCAGCTGGTCTTCGCGCACATAGGTTTCGATGAACAGCACGCAGGCCTCGCCGACGCCGCCTAACCTTGCCAGCGTCCGGCTGGAGCAATAGGCGACATAGCAAACGCCGTGAACATCGACGAGCGCGTAGTCCTCGCCGATTTCCTCGATGGTGCCTTTGAGTTTGCCGATCATGGGATATCCGTCAGGTTTTGGTGGTGGTGACGTATCAAAACGCTATCCGGCGGCCAGCAAGGCCTGTCGCATGCGGTTGCCACCACGATTATGCGCATGGCATATGGCGATGGCCAGCGCATCGGCGGCATCGTTGCCCTTGAACTCCGCCTTCGGCATCAGGATCTTCAGCATCATGTGGATCTGCTGCTTTTCGCCGTGGCCGACCCCGATGACCGCTTTCTTGACCGCGTTCGGAGCATATTCGGCGACCGCGAGCCCCGCCCGTGCCGGCACCAGCATGGCGATGCCGCGTGCCTGGCCGAGCTTGAGCGTTGCGACAGCATCCTTGTTAACGAAAGTCTGCTCCACCGCGGCTTCATGCGGCTGGTGAGTGTGCACCACATCAGACAGCCCGTCATGCAGCTGGCAGAGCCGCGACGCCAGGTCCATGTCGCCATCGGACAGCACTGTGCCCGATGCGACAAACCGCAGGGAGTTTCCGAGCACGTCGATGATGCCCCAGCCCATGCGGCGCAGGCCTGGATCTATGCCGATGATACGAATCGTGTTCTGCATGGTCGTCAACCTACCGTTCATGGCAACCATGTGCCAGAAAAATGTGAACAAAGCGAAAACATCAAGATAATTCATCACGCGTCTTTACGTGCGATTAAGCCATTTTGCCGACTCTTCCCGGATATTGCCTTCGCAGGTGGTTCGGCTGCGGCCGCACCCCAGTTTACATCTTGACAACTTTTTCGCTGCACATCGTTTCGCGCTATCGACGAAACGAGAGTCTAGAGGTTACGCCATGTCTCGCCGGTTCCAGTCGCTGTCCTTCAAGGTGATCGCCACCTTCCTGCTGCTGACGCTCCTCTCCGTCGCCGTTCTAGACGGCCTCGCCTATATCGCCAGCAACAGGCTTTCGGACGATCAGGCGCTCGAGGCAAAGAAGAGCGTCCTGGTTTTCCGCGGCGACATGCTGCAGGACCAGTTGCAGCAGATCGGCACCCAGGCGGATTCGATTGCCCGCATCGAGGCGGTACAGATGACAATCACCAGCCTTAGAAGCGGCTGGAAAACCATCGAGAAGACCTCCGGCGACGCGCGTGCGGAATTACAGAGAGTATTCGTCAGCCAGAACCCCAATCCGGCCGACCAGCGTGAAAAGCTTCTGAAGCCCGTCGGCCCCAGCGGGTTCTATTACTCCAGCCACGAGACTGCCCAGACGGAAATCGGCCGCGACCTCCAGGGCTCGCCTTTCAGCGACCTGCTGATTGCCGACATGGATGGCGCGGTGATCTATTCCTACAAGAAGGGCCCCGCCTTCGCAGAAAACCTCAAGAGCCCGGCCTGGGTCGCATCGAGCCTCGGAAAAACCTACGCAGATGCTGTCGCAAACGTCGCCAAGGCAACCAACGACACCGCCCCGAGCGCCTTTTCCGGCCTGCGTGTAGACCCCGCGACCCAGAAGGGCGCCGTCTACTTTGCCGTCCCCATCCTCAAGCTTGGCGCACCCAAGGGCGTGATGATTTTCCAGGTGCGCGACGATATCCTCGCCTCCATCCTGTCCAAGGGCAACCCGGCCACGAGCACGGCGAGGTCGGTCGTCGTTTCGGAAGACGGTTCGGTTATCGGCGTCGACGAAGCCGGACACCTCGTAGCTGTCGATGGCGCCGCTTATGGTTTTGCTGCCGAGGCATTGGCCGGCAACGATATCAGCGTTGCTGACCTCATGCGTCCCGATGGTGAGGCGCGCGCCTATGCCCGCCCGATCGCGTTTGGCGGCAAGCATTTCCTGATTGTCGAGAGCCTTCTGAAAAGCGAACTCAATGCCGGCTCGATCGCGATTGCCAAGTTGTTGACACTCATCGGCCTCGGCGTACTCATCCTCGTGGCGCTGGCAACCGGCCTTGTGATGAAGCTTCTCTTTGCGCCGCTGGCCCGTCTGGCCGCGGTTACTCGCGATGTCGCGGATGGCAAGCTGGACAACGAGATCGGCAGTCAGGATCGCAACGACGAGATCGGCACGATGGCGAAGGCCCTTGCACGCTTCCGCCAGTCGCTCATTGACCAGCGCCTGCTGGAGGCTGCCAGCGCCGAGGCTCAGAAAAATGCGGCAGCCGAGCGCCAGGCAAGGCTGACGGAGCGCGAGGCGGAAGCCCGCGTGCTGCAGGATGTCGTCGAAAACCTGGACGAGGGTCTGCATCATCTGGCTGCCGGCGATCTCGCCTACCGCTTCGATACCGCCTTCCCCGCCGAACTCGAAGGCCTGCGCGTCAATTTCAACAAGGCCCTGGCAACGCTCAGCGACACCATGACGGCGATCGGCGGCAACTCCATGGCCGTCCATTCCGGCTCTGAGGAAATGCGCGGCGGCGCAACCGAACTTGCGGGCCGCACAGAACGCCAGGCGGCCTCGATCACCGAGACCGCAAGTGCAGTCGGCGCCATCACCGATGCCGTCCGTGTGCAGATCACCCGTGCGGAGCAGGCCGAGCGCATAGCACGCGACGCACAGGCCGAAACGCAAGGGTCGGGTCGCATCATGCGCGAGACGATCGCCGCCATGGAAGCCATCCAGGGCTCGTCGCGACAGATGAACCAGATCATCAGCGTCATCGATGGCATTGCCTTCCAGACCAATCTTCTGGCGCTCAATGCCGGCGTCGAAGCGGCTCGTGCGGGTGAAGCTGGCAAAGGCTTTGCAGTCGTCGCCCACGAAGTGCGGGAACTGGCACAGCGCTCGTCCAGCGCCGCCAAGGAAATTGCCGGCCTGCTGGCGAAATCGACCGGGGAAGTCGAAAACGGCGTAGCGCTGGTCGAACGCGCCGGCGTCGCACTCGACGGCATCAGCACCCATGTCGAGAACATCAACGTTCAGATCCGCGAAATCATGCGCTCGACACACGAGGAAGCGGAGACACTTCGGCAGATCAACCTTGCCGTCACCGATCTCGACGCCATGACACAGCAGAACGCCGCCATGGTGGAAGAAACGACCGCCGCAATCCATCGCCTCGCCTCCGAGGCGGGCGAGATGGACAACAGGCTGGGCAATTTCACGCTGACAGATCCGGTGCGACGCAAGACCGCCGAGATCCACATCCTGCACCGCCGCCGCTGAGGCTGCGGGCATGGACGACGGTTTGGCCACTTCTCCAGCTTGCCACAACGGACCTGGCCTCAAAACAGAAACACCCACCTTCCGCAGAAGCGGGTGGTGGGTGTATCAACTCGGTAGCCCGCTAAAACGTCAGGCCGACAGCTTGGCCATGACCTCGTCGGAAACCTCGAAGTTCGAATAGACGGACTGGACGTCGTCGTCGTCCTCGAGGCTGTCGATCAGTTTCATCACCGAAACTGCCTTTTCCTCGTCGACCGGCACTGTGTTTTGCGCCTTCCAGACGATCTTGACAGTTTCCGCCTCGCCCAGCGTTGCTTCCAGCGCCTTGGAGACCTCGTTCAGCGCTTCGAAGCCGCAGATGATCGTGTGGCCTTCATCATCGGTAGTCACGTCGTCGGCGCCGGCCTCGATTGCCGCTTCCATCACCTTGTCTGCATCGCCGACCGCGAGCTTGTAGGTGATTTCGCCAACGTGGTCGAAGGAGAAGGAAACCGAGCCTGTTTCGCCAAGCGTACCGCCGGCCTTGGTGAAGGTCGAGCGAACGTTCGAGGCGGTGCGGTTGCGGTTGTCGGTCAACGCTTCGACGATCACTGCAGTGCCGCCGGGGCCGTAACCTTCGTAGCGGATCTGCTCGTAGTTTTCGCCTTCGCTACCCGATGCCTTCTTGATCGCACGGTCGATGTTGTCCTTCGGCATCGACTGCGCCTTGGCGTTCTGGATAGCGAGACGCAGGGCGGCGTTCATCGTCGGGTCGGGCAGTCCGGCCTTGGCGGCGACGGTGATTTCGCGCGCCAGCTTGGAGAACATTTTCGACCGCACGGAATCCTGGCGACCCTTGCGATGCATGATGTTTTTAAACTGTGAATGGCCAGCCATGGCACCCCTGCTCAGTCTTTTGATATGAATGGCGCCTTATAGGTGCGAAGCCACCGGCATTCAAGCGAAAAGCCCTGCCACGCCGGAGGTTGACTGAAGGAACAAAGGTGGCCCACCTCACGTTTCAGGACGCATTATCAAATCGAAAGGATTGGCCATGGCCAGCTTCAGCGAAGCACAGGAACATCCGGCAAAGCAGTTGTGGGAGCAGATCGATGCGGTGCACGCCGGCATGCTGGGTATCGACGGCATCGACATGCACATGCAGCCAATGGCGCCGCACGCCGATCCGACGACAAACACCATCTGGTTCTACACCAAGACGGATGCAGATATCGTCAAGAGCATCAAGACCGGCGCACGCGCCCGCTTCTGCGTGGTCGGCAAGGATCACGACTACCATGCCAGCCTCGCCGGCAAGATCGAGGTCCGCGCCGACCAGGCGAAGATCGACGAGTACTGGAGTTCGGTGACCGCCGCCTGGTATCACGACGGCAAGAAGGACCCGACCCTGACGATGCTTGCGATGCATGTCGAAGACGCGGAACTGTGGATCTCGACCGGCAGCAAGCTGAAATTCGGCTGGGAGATCGCCAAGGCCAATCTCGACGACGACAAGATGCCGGACGTCGGCGTCAAGCGCCACCTGACGTTTGCCTGAACGAGAATAGCCCGGGCCGTCAACGGACAGCCCGGGCTACTTCAAAATCTGTTTGGGTCAGTTCCAGAACGAGGGAACGGTCTCAGCCAGGCGAGGCCCGATCCGCAGCGGCGCTATATTTTCCGCCAGCCCGGTCGAATCGGAGATTTCCACGCCGACCCCACATATCGTCGCCGGCCCGGATGCGGCCTCGAAGCGGCCTTTCGGCATCTTCGAAATGAACCGGTTGAGCGGTTCTTCCTTTTCCATGCCCAGCGAGGAATCATAGTCGCCACACATGCCAGCATCGGACATGTAGGCGGTTCCGCCGTTGAGGATCTGCGCATCGGCTGTCGGCACATGGGTGTGGGTCCCGACGACGAAGCTCGCGCGGCCATCGACGAAATGGCCGAAGCATTGCTTTTCGCTGGTAGCCTCCGCATGGAAGTCGAAGACGATCGCGTCGGCCTGCTCCTTCAGGGGGCAGGCAGCCAGGATGGCCTCGGCCGACTTGAAGGGATCGTCGAGTTCGGGATGCATGAACACGCGGCCCATGATGTTGGCGACCAGCACGCGGGCGCCATTGCGCGCATAGTAGAGGCCGGAGCCGCGTCCGGGCGTTCCGGCCGGATAATTGGCCGGGCGCAGGAACTGGTCATGTCGGCCTGCAAAGGAAACCGCTTCCTTCTGGTCCCACACATGATTGCCCGTCGTCACCACGTCGGCGCCGGCATTGATGGTTTCCAGGAAGATTTCTTCGGTGATGCCGAAACCGCCGGCCGCATTCTCGCCGTTGACGATGACAAAATCGAGCTTGAGATCGGACACCAGCCCCGGCAGGCGGTTCCAGACACTCACGCGCCCGGTCTTGCCAACCATGTCACCCAGAAATAGCAGTCTCATTCCACGTCGGTCTCCGGTCAGAAAATGCGAAGGCCGCTTTCGGTCAGAATGGCGTCAAGGGGAACGTCGTGCGGCTCGGCGGGTACTGATGGCACTTCTTGGCAATCGAATGCAATGCCGATCAGGCGCCGCGCAAGGCCTTTCCGTCGTAAAAGCGCAATCGCCCTGTCATAATAGCCGCCACCATAGCCAATCCGCCGTCCGCTAGCGTCGAACGCCGATAGCGGCACCAGCAGGATATCGGGTTCCAGCAGCGCTGCGGTCTCGTCAGGTCCGAGGGTACCGAAGGCACCGGGAACAAGCGAACGGGCATCTGCCAGTTCGCGAAAGACGATCGTTTGCCTGTCGATGACGACGGGCAGGCAAACGCGCGCGCCCCGCGATCGCAATTGATCGAGCAACGGCCGGATGTCCGCCTCGGAGCGGATGGGCAGGAAGCCGGCGATAACCGCTCCCGGCTCGAAGCGGATTTCCGCATCACCACACCGCACCATGGTGGCGCTTTTTTGCGCCCGCAAATCCGCCGGCAGCGCGTCGCGAGCCGCCAGCCGTTGCTTGCGAACCTGTGCTTTCATCTCACTCGAAGCCATGTCGTCCATCCCGCAAGCCAACGCCCGGGCGTGGCTGCGCCCCTCAGGCGCGCACCACCGACAGCTTTCCGTTGGCGCCGATACGGGCGCGGACGCTATCATAATTGGGGATCGTCGTGTGCGGTGTCTGCATCGGGTGGCCATGCGTCGCGGTGATGACCATGACGTCGGCGCCTGCCGCCTCGCCAGCCTTGATACCAGCCGGCACGTCCTCGAACACCAGGCATTCGGTGACGCTCACGCCCAGCCGTTCGGCACCCAGAATGTAGCACTGCGGATTGGGCTTGCCGACCTTGACGTCCTCGGCAGTCACGATGAAACGCGGCATCGGGATTCCCGCCTCCGCCAGCCGCGCCTTGGCAAGCGCAATCGGCGACGAGGTAACGATGGCCCAGCGGTCGGCAGGCAGCGAGGCCAGAAAATCGATGGCACCGGAAATCGGCACGACGCCGGCGACATCGGCGATCTCGTCCCTCTCGATTGCAGCGGCTTCGACAGCAGGATCTACGCCGGGAAGATTGAGGTTGCGGATCGTATCGATACCGCGGGCGCCGTGCATGGTGGGCATGAATTTCTCGACATCCAGACCCTGGCGCGCAGCCCAGGCGCCCCAGACCCGTTCTGCGGAGGCGATCGAGTTCATGATCGTCCCGTCCATGTCGAACAGGAAGGCGGCGTAGCTTTTATCGAAGACGGAAACGTTATCAGCGGACAAGGAGTATCTCTTTCGGTTGGCAGATGATCGACCGGGCCGACGCAGGCGTCGCAGGTCGAAGATTGCCCCAGATACCGTCAGCCGCAGTCAGATGCAAAGCTAGATAGTCTTGCCGGGGCACTGCGACAAGCAACGACCCGGCGGGATGTTCCCTATTCGCCGAGACGGCTTTTGACGCCGGCGATGATCGTCTTCGACAATGTCTCGTAATCGTCGTCGAAATGGTGACCGCCGGCCATGGCGACGACTTCGGCGCCGGTGCCCTTCAGATCGGGGCAGGCAACGTCCTCGTCGTCATCCGTGCCATAGACGCACTGCACGATCTTCGGGTTGATCTTCTTAAGGTCCTTGAGCGGATCGCCGCCCTTGCCCTCGCTGGAAGCGCCGAGCCAGCCCATTACCGAGATGACATAGTCGACCTTGCGCGACAGCGACAGCAGCGACATCTGCACCACCTGGCTGCGTTCCTTCGGCTTCAGCAGATTGTAGCTGGCCGGGATGACGTCGGCACCGAACGAGTAACCGATCAGCACGACGTGCTGCACATTGAAGTGCTTGGTGTAGTAATCGATGATGCGGCCCAGATCGTCTGCAGTTTCCTGTGGCTTACGCTCCGACCAGAAATAATGCAGCGTATCGACGCCGACCACCGGAATGCCCTGATCCTGCAGGTAGGAGCCGACTTCCTTGTCGATGTCGCGCCATCCGCCGTCGCCGGAATAGATGATCGCCAGCGTGTCCTCGGTCGGCTTGGTTTCAAGCACGTTGATGGGAAGGCCAAGCGGCGACTTTTCGGCGCTCAGCGACTTTACCAGATCGACCAGGGTGTTGCTGAGGGTCGTCGTGGCGTCGTCCGTGGAATCGCGGATTTCGATTTCCGGATGATCCTTCTGCATCGCCTCGACATGGTCGCGGCCATCCTTGGGCGCTGCCGGGGTGAAGCTGGCAATGATCGGGTTTGGCAGCACGCCGTCCATCAGTCCGATGACGACGTTGTCGCCGGTCTTGACCTTTTCGGCAGGCGTGCAGAGATCCTTGGTGAGGGCGATGCCTGCGGCAGGATCGACGGCCAGCGTCTGTGACACAGTGGCGTCCGGTGTCTGCGCGGCAATTGCCAGCGCCATGGTGCCACCAGCACCAACACCGGCGATGATCGGCAGCTCGTAGGCGCTGTCGGCGACAGACCGCTGTACCTGCTGGCTCAGCGACTCGATGTCGGAAACCATGTAGATGCAGCCATCGTTCTGGCTGACATCGTAATTGTTGAGTGCCTTCAGGAAGGAAGGATAGTCGATCCCGATGACCATCGAGCCCTTCGCCAGCAGCGTCTGTGCAACGGCGTTTTCCTTATCGCCCCAGCCACCGATATCCGAGATCAGCACGACTTCGCCAACTACCTTGCCCGTCGGCACAAGGATGTGCGGCGACGGGATGATGCCGGTGTCGTATTTCTTATTGACCTCGTCCGCGTGGGCGACACCCAGCGTGAGCAAGGCCGCCATTGCGAAGGAAGCTGCGTATTTCAAGATCATTTCCTGACGACTCCTCTTAGTCCGCCGCCGATCAGGAACGTCGCGTCCATCAGCGCAATCATCGGACTGACCCCGCCTGAAACCGCGAGATAGCGCGGCTGCCAGTCGGGATGAAATTTTGCTTTGAAGGCTCTTAGCCCTTTGAAGTTATAAAACCGTTCACCGTGTTCGAAAACCGTGCCGCCGATCCGGTCCCAGACCGGCGCCGATTCACGCTTCGACATTCCGGATAGAGGTGCCATCCCGAGGTTAAAGCGCTGAAATCCGGCATTCCTAAGATGCTCGAGGATCTGGACGAAGAGAAAGTCCATGGAACCCTTCGGTGCGTCGGGCGAAAAGCGCATCAGGTCGATCGAGCCCTCTTCGTGGGTCGACGTCACGAGTATGTTTGCAAAGGCAACGATGCGGCCGTCCTTCCTGAGAACGCCGACCGGCTGCGACAGGATATAGTCGGGATCGAAGGCGCCGAGGGAGAAGCCCTTTTCCTTGGCGTTGTGGTCTTCCAGCCAGGCGTTCGAGACTGCCGCGAGTTCGTCCAGCACCTCGCCTACGTCCTGCGGCTCGATGACCGCGAATTCAAGCCCGTCGCGCACCGCACGGCTTGCCGTCTGGCGGAGATTGGCCCACTTGCCGCCCTTCAGCTCGAAGGTATTGAGATTGACGACGGCGAGTTCGCCGAGCTTGTAGGCCCGCATGCCGGCATCGGCGCAGTGCGACAGGAGCCCTGGCGAGATCTGGTAGAATACCGACCGACAGCCCGCCGTACGCGCGGATTCGACAAACCGCCAGACGAGATCGGCCAGCGCGTGCCGCGGTCCGATCGGGTCGAACAGGGCGATCCAGGAGCGACCGCGCTTGCCGTACATGATGAAGGCATCGCCCTTTTCGGAGAACATTATGCTCTTGTCGCGCATCCGCACAAGATTGGCGTCGGCGATGCCGTGCGCTTCGACAATGGCAACGGCCCGCTCGACATCGTCGTCCGAGACCGGCAGCAGTCGCGAGGTCGCCGGACGGAGCAGGCTGAACGCGGCAATACCGGAGGCAACGATGCAAAGGCCGAGCACGGCACGCAGGCCACGCGGCGCCTCGTCGGCAAACTCGAACTGCCACCAGAGCTGGTTGCTGTAGGCGACGTCGCGATAGACGAAGAACAGGATGACAATGGCGCAGATGCAGATGACCGCAATAGCCATCAGCCATCCGGCTGTCAGCGCCTGGTTGACGAGCGAAGCCGGGCGGTTGAACAGCTTTCGGCTGACGAACAGGCCGAAAATGAAAAACAGCAGGAACGACGCCTCGACGAGCGCGATCGCCTTCAGCAGCGACAGCGTTACCGCTGCAACCGCGCAGCCCACCGAAACCCACCAGGCGCCATCGAGGCGCTGGCCAAGGCCACGGGCTGCGACGACCATGGCAAGGCCGACGAGGCTCGACAGGAAATGTGCACCTTCGACCACAGGCAGGGCAAGATAATCCGACAGGAACTCGAGGTTTTCATCCGGCGTCGGCGTGACGCTCGAAAAGATCAGCATGACGCCCAGCAATAGCGCGAAGGTCGACAGCAACTGCGGCATAAGCCGCCCGCCGACACGCCGCACACTGGAAGCAGCGGGATGGTCGACGAAGCGGCGCAGTTCGGTCACCGCAACGACCATGATCGCAAGCAGCAGCGGGATCACATGGTAGATCACCCGGTAGAGTACCAGCGAGCCCAGCACCGCATCGACGTTGACGGCGCTGCCAAGCGACGCGACGATCACGGTCTCGAAGACACCAAGGCCGGCCGGGACATGGCTGAGGACGCCGAGGCCGACGGCGATGGCATAGACCGCGAGGAATGTCGGCCAGCCGATCGACGATTCCGGCAGCAGCACGTAGAGAACAGTCGCTGACGCCGCGATATCGAAGGCGGTGACCAGGAACTGGCGCGACCAGGTGCGCGAATCCGGCAGACGCAGCGTGAAGCTGCCGATGGAAATCACCCGCCCGCCGCGGCCCATGTAAAGCAAGACCGCCAGTAGGCCCAGGATGACACCGGCGACGCCGCGCAGCACGAGGCTGTCGACATTGATCAACGGCCCCATTTCATCGGCAATAATCATCAGCGCGATCGAACCGACGGCGGCAAGGCCAAGGCCGAACGACAGCGTCACGAAGGCGACGATGCGCCCGATGTCTTCCGGTGTCAGCCCCATGCGCGAATAGGCGCGGTAACGGATCGCGCCTGCGCTCAATGCGCCGAAACCGGCAGTGTTGCCGACGGCGTATGCACTGAACGCCGTCAGCGCCACATGCGGAAACGGCACCTTCTTGTCTATGAATTCAAGCGCATTGGTATCGTAGAAGATCAGCGCGAAGAAGCTGAGGCCGGTAAACAGCAGCGCAAGCAGGATCGCACGGGCAGAGGTGTCGCTCAAAGCGAGCACGATATCGTCGTACCGGACTTCTGTCGTCAGGTGGAAAATCGCGTAGGCGACCATGCCGAAGACGACGACGCTGCCCAGCGCCAGCAGCTGCGTGCGATAGCGGCGCAACATCGTGACCAGCCAGCCGCGCTCCTCGAGGTCGTCTTCGGCTGGTTCCAGATCGATCGGGCTCGACATACTTTACCTGTTTGAATGGGTCACTTCTGCGCCCCGCTTAGCAGATGTACGTCAACGCGAATATTTCTATTCGGCGGTTGTACGCAGATTCTTTCAAGGCGACGACATGTCGCCGTCACATCTCTCTGAATTCAGGCATTTTTGGCGCAGCGCCTTGATCGGCGACAATATTCTCTTCAAAAAAGGAAGATTATAGTGGGCGCGACGGGCGCGGAGACAGAAGTCGCAAGGCAAATTGCGTAAAACCCGCCCGAAGGCGAAAGTGCGATCCACGACGACCGGTGGTTTTTTACGATCCTGGGTGCCTACAAACGTAGGTGGGCGCCATATGTCCAAGCCCACGGGCCTGGCCAGGGACAGCTCCCTTTGGATCGAGTATGGCCCCAGGGATTGTGGTACCTGCCGGGAAGCGCAGACCGCAATTCGACATATAATGCGCTTTGGGTTTGCGCACCAGTGCCATCGGTCGAGAATTAACGCTCGGCGACGTCATCGACGAACGCTACCCTCTACGGATTTGCCGTTCAGGGTTTTATCGCCGTCATGTTCAGATGCCAGGGTTCGCAATCGATGCTATCTAAACTCAGTGCGCTTCCGCGCCCGGCTTGGCGACCAGTTTTTCGGTGATGCCGCGAATGCTGCTGGCGACTTCGTCCAGAACGCCGGCCAGCGCCTCTTCCGTCTGTGCACTGGCGGCGAGCGCTGTGTCTCGGTTACCGCGCAAGGCGTCGAGTTCTGCCTCCAGCCCGGATACCTTGCGCGTCAGGTCGGCCACTTCGTCCATGATCATGATGCCGGCCATGACTGTCACCCGGAGATCGCCGATCTCGCCGAACTGCTCCTTCAGGTGGCTGACATAGCGATCGAACCGTGTGGCGAGATCCGTCAGGTGATCTTCCTGCCCCTCCTCGCAGGCCATGCGATAGGCCTTGCCGTCGATCGTTACCGTTACCTGCGCCATGCGATATTCCGTCCTGTCTTGCCCGATACGGCAAAGGTTGTCTGCGACGCTGCGTCAGCGATCGAGTACGGCCCTGATCGTTTCCATGGCGGTGACCAGCCGGCGGGAAACCTCGCGGTTTACCTCCTCCAGCCGGTTGGCGCGAAATTCCGCCTGGTCGAGTTCCTGTGCCAGCCGTGAACGGTCGGCGTGGGTCCGGCGAACCTCAGCGTCGATCTCGCTTCGCTCGCGCTCCCGTTCGAAACGCACGTCGACCGCATTATCCAGCGCTGCCAGCGCCTGACGCAGTGACGTGATGGCGGCGTCCACTGTCTTGCCTGTGGGCATCATGTCTTCCCGGTTCCACGCACAATGCTCCGAATCGCCATGGTGGCGCATTGCCCTGATCTGTCACAGTATTCAACTCGGCAACTGGCCGTCAATAAAGGCCTGCATGCGGCAAGGCCGCTAAACTGTGGATGACATGCGACTTTCCTCAGTTCCGGCAGCCTATCAGGCTCATGTCGTCTTTTGTACAAGACAAAAGGCAAATGTTAAATATTTGCGACGGAGGCCGGGTTTGGCCGCCGGATTTATTGACTTGCTCGCCCCAACTGCTATGTCTCAGCCGCCTGAGGCAGACTGCGATCCAGGGTTCCAAGCATCCCTCCCTCGCTGTGCCTTCCAACCGGTGGTCCATCCCTCTCGAGACCGAGACCATCCCAAACCTTGCGGAACGACCATGATCTCTCGCGAAAAACACGACCGGATGGCAAACGCGATCCGTTTCCTTGCCATGGATGCCGTTGAGAAGGCCAATTCCGGCCATCCCGGCCTGCCGATGGGCATGGCTGACGTCGCCACCGTACTCTTCTCCAAATACCTGAAATTCGATCCGAAATCGCCCCATTGGGCAAACCGCGACCGCTTCGTGCTGTCGGCCGGCCACGGCTCGATGCTGCTATACTCGCTTCTGTATCTGACCGGCTATGAAGACATGTCGATCGAGGATCTGAAGAACTTCCGCCAGCTGGGCTCAAAGACTGCCGGCCACCCGGAATACGGTCACGCCACCGGCATCGAAACCACGACCGGTCCGCTCGGCCAGGGCATTGCCAACGCCGTCGGCATGGCGATTGCAGAACGCAAGCTCGCCGTCGAGTTCGGCTCCGAGCTGCAGGATCACCACACCTACGTGATGTGCGGCGACGGCTGCCTGATGGAAGGCATCAGCCACGAGGCAATCGCGCTCGCCGGGCACCTGAAGCTCAACAAGCTCATCCTGTTCTGGGACAACAACTCGATCACCATCGACGGCGCCGTTTCGCTGTCGGACTCGACCGACCAGATTGCCCGCTTCAAGGCTGTTCACTGGAACACCATCGAAGTCGACGGCCATGAGCCGGACCAGATCTCTGCCGCGATCGAGGCAGCCCAGAAGTCCGACCGTCCGACCCTGATCGCCTGCAAGACGATCATCGGCTTCGGCGCTCCGCACAAGCAGGGCACCCACAAGGTCCACGGTTCGCCGCTCGGCGCCGAGGAAATTGCGGCTACCCGCAAGGCTCTCAACTGGGATGCCGAGCCCTTCGTCATTCCTGCCGACGTGCTCGACGCCTGGCGCGAAGCCGGCAAGCGTGCCGTTCCCGATATGAAGGACTGGCAGTCGCGCCTCGCTGCAGCCGATGAAGCCAAGAAGGCCGAGTTCAACCGCCGCTTCGCCGGCGACCTGCCGGCTGGCTTCGACGCCGCCATCAGCGACTACAAGAAGAAGCTGGCCGAGACGAAGCCGACCGTTGCGACCCGCAAGGCGTCGGAAGACGTGCTCGAGGTCATCAACGGCTTCCTGCCTGAAACGCTCGGCGGCTCCGCCGACCTGACGCCATCGAACAACACCAAGACCAGCCAGATGGTGTCGATCACGCCGACGGATTTCGCCGGCCGCTACATGCACTGGGGCATCCGCGAACACGGGATGGCGTCTGCCATGAACGGTATCGCTCTGCACGGGGGCCTGATCCCTTACGGCGGCGGCTTCATGATCTTCTCGGACTATTGCCGTCCGCCGATCCGCCTGGCGTCGCTGATGGGCATTCGCGTTATCCACGTTTTGACGCATGACTCGATCGGCGTCGGCGAAGACGGCCCGACCCACCAGCCGGTGGAACAGATGGCCTCGCTGCGCGCCATCCCGAACCTGATGATGTTCCGCCCGGCCGATGCCACGGAAACGGCCGAGTGCTGGCAGATTGCGCTGAAGACCAAGGACCGTCCGTCGGGTCTGGCCCTCACCCGCCAGAACATGGTTGCCGCTCGCCTGGAATACAGCGAGAAAAACCTCTGCGAACTCGGCGCCTACAATCTGGCCGGTTCTGCCGATGCCAAGGTGACGATCTTCGCTTCTGGATCTGAAGTCGAAATCGCCGTTGCCGCCCGCACCGCGCTTGAAGCCAAGGGCATCACGGTCCGCGTCGTCTCGGTTCCCTCGACGGAATTGTTCTTCGAACAGCCCGAAGCCTACAAGGCGGAAATCCTCGGCAACTCGCCAGTCAAGATCGCCGTCGAAGCCGGCGTCCGCGAAGGCTGGGATGCCTTCATCGGACCGGAAGGCACGTTCATCGGCATGAAGGGCTTTGGCGCTTCCGGCCCGGCCAAGGAAGTCTACAAGCATTTTGGTATCACGGCGGAAGCCGTCGTTGCCGCTGCGGAAGCTAAGCTTTCCTGATCCCAATACAGGGCGCCACGGCGCCCTGCTTCCATCAAATAGAAAAGTCCTGTCCGATTTGGGAGTGTCCACCATGACTGTAAAAGTTGCCATCAACGGCTTCGGCCGCATCGGCCGCAACATCCTGCGCGCCATCGTCGAATCCGGCCGCACCGACATCGAAGTCGTTGCCATCAACGACCTCGGCCCGGTCGAAACCAATGCCCACCTGCTGCGCTACGATTCCATCCACGGCAAGTTCCCGGCCTCGGTCAAGGTCGAAGGCGACACGATCATCGTCGGCAACGGCAAGCCGATCAAGGTCACCGCGATCAAGGATCCGGCAGCCCTGCCGCATGGCGAACTCGGCGTCGATATCGCCATGGAATGCACCGGCATCTTCACATCGCGTGAAAAGGCCGCCCTGCATCTGACCGCCGGCGCCAAGCGCGTTATCGTCTCGGCCCCTGCCGACGGTGCCGACCTTACCGTCGTCTTCGGCGTCAACGACGACCAGCTGACCAAGGAACACCTGGTCATCTCCAACGCGTCGTGCACCACCAACTGCCTGGTTCCCGTCGTCAAGGTCCTGAACGATGCCATCGGCATCGACCACGGCTTCATGACCACCATCCACTCCTACACCGGCGACCAGCCGACGCTGGACACGATGCACAAGGACCTGTACCGCGCCCGCGCCGCAGCCCTGTCCATGATCCCGACCTCGACCGGCGCCGCAAAGGCCGTCGGCCTCGTGCTGCCGGAACTGAAGGGCAAGCTCGACGGCACGTCGATCCGCGTTCCGACACCGAACGTTTCCGTCGTCGACTTCAAGTTCGTCGCCAAGCGCAACACCACGGTTGAAGAGATCAACCAGGTGATCAAGTCTGCCTCCGACGGCAAGCTGAAGGGCATCCTCGGCTACACCGACGAGCCGCTGGTTTCGCGCGACTTCACCCACGACAGCCACTCGTCGATCTTCGCCTTCGACCAGACCAAGGTCCTGGAAGGCAATTTCGTCCGCGTGCTCTCCTGGTACGACAACGAATGGGGCTTCTCCAGCCGCATGTCCGACACAGCCGTCGCCTTCGCCAAGACCATCTGAGCGACTGCACCGCCACGTTAGAAAAACGGCTCGGGAAACCGGGCCGTTTTTTGTTTAGACACTTGATATTCCACATTTCGCCCAGCTATCGACCAGATTGATCATTAAGCCTTTGAGAGCAAATCTGGATGGCCTACAATCGGCGGGCAATCATTTGCGCTGGGGGATTCGGCGTCGGGGACGGGAGCGCAGGGAGGGCTCGCGTCGCGGCTACGGGCTGACGTGGGGCGTCCGGCACTGGCCGGATGCGAGAAAAGGGAAGTGTCCGTGGAAGCATTTTATGTCGTCGTCCTGGTCTGCACCGTCCTGATCCTCATTGCCGCCTTCTCCAGCCTTCTCGCATTCCGCTTCGGCGCGCCCCTGCTACTGCTGTTTCTCGTCATCGGCCTGCTGGCCGGCCAGGATGGGCTCGGCATCGCCTTCAGCAACAATTACCTCGCCTATATCCTCGGCTCGATCGCGCTGGCCGTCATTCTTTTCGATTCCGGCTTTGGCACCTCGCTGTCCTCCTTCAAGGCGGCTGCCGTCCCGGCTCTGACGATAGCCTCGCTCGGGGTCATCATTACCGCCTCCATTTTCGGGCTGGCCGCATCCTGGCTTCTCGGTTTCAGCTGGATGGAAGGCCTGCTTCTCGGCTCGATCGTCGCCTCGACGGATGCCGCCGCCGTCTTCTTCCTGCTACGCATCGGCGGCATCAATATCCGCGACAAGGTGCGCTCGACGCTCGAAGTCGAATCCGGCACCAACGACCCGATGGCGATCTTCCTGACCATTGCGCTGGTACAGGCGATCGGCAGCGGCGAAGGCGTCGGCGGCGTCAATATCGCCATGCTGGCCATGTTCGTCCAGCAGATGGGCCTCGGCGTCATCCTCGGCTTGCTCGGCGGCATGATGATCGTGCTGGTCGCCGGCAAGCTCGAAACCGACCGCGGCCTGACGCCGATCTTCGTGCTGGCGCTGGCGCTGCTGGTGTTCTCGTTCACCGGCGCCGTCGGCGGCAGCGGCTTTCTTGCGGTCTATGTCGCGGGCATCTACGCCGGCAACCACAAGATGCCGGCCTCTGCGACCATCAAGCGCTTCCAGGACGGCATGACCTGGCTCGCCCAGATCATCATGTTCCTGGTCCTCGGCCTGCTTGCCTCCCCGTCGGAGTTTCCAGCCATCGCCGTGCCGGCCGTACTGCTGGCGCTGGTGCTGATCTTCGTCGCCCGACCGGTTGCCGTCTGGCTCTGTCTGCTGCCGTTCGACTATACCCAGCGCGAGACAGGCTTCCTCGCCTGGGTCGGTTTGCGCGGCGCCGTCTCCATACTGCTTGCCATCATGCCTATCCTCGGCAATCTCGATTTCGGCCAGACATATTTCAACGTCGCCTTCATCATCGTGCTCGTCTCGCTGATGCTGCAGGGCTGGACGATCAAGCCGGTGGCCAAGAAGCTCGGGCTCATCATTCCGCCGCGCATCGGCGCCGTTCACAAGGTCGAGGTCGATCTGCCCGGCGCTGCCAACCACGAACTGCTCTCCTACCGCGTTGTCAAGGACAGCCCTGTGCTATTGGGAGAGCGGATCCCGCGCTGGGCCATGCCATCGCTGGTGGTGCGCGACGGCAAGTCGATGCGCTATCAATATGCCGGACGGCTGCGGGAAAACGATCTGGTCTACCTGTTCATCGCGCCAAGCTTTTCGCGGCTGCTCGACAGGCTTTTCGCCACCCGCGCACCGGTCGATCCGGAAGATACCGAGTTCTTCGGCGCCTTCTCCATTTCGCCGCAGCGGCAGGCAGCGGATCTCGATGCTGCCTATGGCCCGGGCCTCCTGCACGAAAACGAGAAGAACCTGACGATTTCCGAACTGATGCGCCAGCGCTTGGGCGGCAAGGCGGACTATGCGGACCGGGTGCGTCTCGGATCGCTCATATTGATCGTTCGCGACCTCGACGAGAACGACCATATCAAGGCTGTCGGCATGTCACTCGAAGTGGTCGATTCCACCGATGCGCTGCCGCTGTTCATCAACATGCGCGAAATCGCCCACCGCATTCGCGATGCCCTCAGGCGGCGCCGCGCACGGGCCGCGAAGGCGAATTCAAACGATTCGAGTAGCGACTAAAACCCAGGCCGACAGCCTTGCGTCTCCGACCATCCGTAGTATGGTCGGCGCATCTTCCGACCATATCAATTTGCGGATCTTTCCCATGCCAAGCTTCAAGACCCTCGACGATCTCACCGAAATTGTCGGCAAGCGCGTGCTTGTCCGCGTCGATCTCAACGTGCCGATGAAGGACGGGAATGTCAGTGACACCACGCGCATCGAGCGTGTTGCCCCAACCATCCTCGAACTGTCGGCCAAGGGCGCCAAGGTCATCCTGATGGCACATTTCGGTCGCCCCAAGGACGGCCCGACACCGGAATTTTCGCTGTCGCAGATCGTCTCCTCGGTGAAGTCGGTGCTCGGCCACGACGTCCTTTTCGCCTCCGATGCCATCGGCGCACCCGCCACGGAAGCGATCGCCAAGATGAAGGATGGCGACATCCTGCTGCTCGAGAACACCCGCTTCCACAAGGGCGAGGAAAAGAACGACCCTGCCTTCACCCAGTCGCTGGCAGACAACGGCGACATCTACATCAACGACGCCTTCTCGGCTGCCCATCGCGCCCATGCCTCGACCGAAGGTCTGGCAAAGCTGCTGCCGGCCTACGCCGGGCGGACGATGCAGGCTGAACTTGAAGCCCTCGAAAAAGGCCTGGGCAATCCCGTCCGCCCGGTAGTTGCGATCGTCGGTGGCGCCAAGGTGTCGAGCAAGATCGATCTGCTGATGAACCTCGTCAAGAAGGTCGATGCACTGGTCATCGGTGGCGGCATGGCCAACACCTTCATCGCCGCCCGTGGCACCGAAGTCGGCAAGTCGCTCTGCGAACACGACCTTGCAGATACGGCACGCCAGATCATGCTTGAGGCAGCCCAGTCCGGCTGCTCCATCGTGCTGCCGGAAGACGGTGTGGTTGCCCGCGAATTCAAGGCCGGCGCTGCGAACGAAGTCGTCATCATCGACAGCATTCCAGCCGACGCCATGGTCCTCGATGTCGGCCCGAAAACGGTCGAGCAGATCAAGGCCTGGGTCGGCCGCGCCGAAACGCTGGTCTGGAACGGCCCGCTCGGCGCCTTCGAGATCACGCCTTTCGATGCAGCAACCGTGGCTGTCGCCAAGTTTGCCGCCGAATGCACCAAGTCGGGCAAGCTGACATCGGTTGCCGGCGGTGGCGACACGGTTTCGGCGCTCAACCACGCCGGCGTTTCCGACGACTTTACCTACGTCTCCACCGCCGGCGGCGCCTTCCTGGAATGGATGGAAGGCAAGGTCCTGCCGGGCGTTGCAGCGCTGGAAGCTCAAGCCAAGGCGTGAGTTGCATAATGGCGGTTCGCCCGTCCAGTTGAAGTTTTGATGACCGTGAAAGCGAAAGCTTTCGCGGTCTTTTCGTTGGTGCTAGTGTAGCCGCAGACATTACAAACGATTGAATTCATTTCAATCGTTTCAGTAGCTTAACCTAGGATTTTCCTTTTAAAATTCTTCTGGTATCGCAGGTCCGGCAGTGTTGGGAGAGCATGAAAGGACCGAACGTCTTGGAGATGCAGATCCATTAGTTTGATCGATAGAGGCGTTGCCGGTCGGTCGTGAAATGAAACAACATCCGTGCGTGCGCAATGCGCCGCTTCGAGGGATAGGGAGTGAACTATGGTAGACGCGAAGATGTTGGACAAGATGAGCTCTGCACCGGGATTCATTGCGGCGCTGGACCAGAGCGGTGGTTCGACGCCCGGTGCGTTGCGTCTCTACGGCATTTCCGAGACCGACTACCAGGGCGACGATGAAATGTATCGCCTGATGCACGCCATGCGCGTCCGCATCATGAGCGCGCCTGCCTTTACCGGTGACAAGATTATCGCCGCCATCCTTTTCGAGCGGACCATGGACGGCGACGTCGACGGCCAGCCAGTTCCCTCATTTCTTTGGGAAAAGCGCGGCGTCGTGCCTCTCCTCAAGGTCGACAAGGGATTGCTTGCCGAAGAAAATGGCGTCCAGTTGATGAAGCCGATGCCGGAGTTGGACGCCCTCCTGAAGCGCGGCCGCGAAAAGGGAATTTTCGGCACCAAGATGCGCTCGGTGATTGGCAATGCCGACAAGGCCGGGATTGCCGCCGTCGTCAAGCAGCAGTTCGAGGTTGCCCGCCAGATCATCAGTCACGGCCTGATGCCGATTATTGAGCCTGAAGTCTCCATCAAAAGCGCAACGAAGACAGAGGCCGAAGCCATTCTTCGCGACGAAATCGCAAAGCAGCTCGATCTGCTGCCTGCATCCGAAACCGTGATGCTGAAGCTGACGATCCCGACGGTCGCCGATTTCTACGCTCCGCTCATTTCTCACAAGTCGGTCGTCCGGGTCGTAGCCCTTTCCGGTGGCTACAGCCGCACGGATGCATGCGAGAAGCTCAGCCATAACCATGGCATGATCGCCAGCTTCTCGCGCGCGCTGACAGAAAACCTGCGCGTCACGATGAGCGACGCCGAATTCGACGCCAACCTGGCCGAAACGATCGATGAGATCTACTCAGCCAGCGTCAACAAGGCCTGATACTGTCCAGACGCGGCAAGCACTTGAAGGTTGCCTAACCGAATGCTCGTAGACTCCATGGCCCGGCTTGCCACAGCCGGGCCATTTCTATTGCTACATCAGCATCAGAGCGCTTCGCGAAACACCAGCGCGAACGTCCAGATGGCGAAGGCCAAAATCGCGATCTTCCAGAAGTCCGCGCGCCGCCGCAGCCCGGGCAGGCCGAGCGGTCGGATCAGATGCACCACCATCGCCAGAAGCAGCAGCAAGCCTATGAGTTTGGACATAAAATTCTCTGTTGTCTGGTCACGGCCACAGACAGGACATTTTTCTCCTCGAAAAACTGGCCTGAACGGGCCTACCGATGCCTGTCCCCGCCGTCTTATCTGATTTTTAAGCCTGACCAGCGGACAATAGGATATGAAAAGAAATATTCTGCCCGTCCTCGCGCTCCTGTTCGGAACCCTGTTCCTGTTCATGGGCAACGGCCTTCACAGCCTGCTGCTACCCGTTCGCGGCACGGCCGAGGGCTATGCAACGACGACGCTCGGCCTGCTCGGAACGACATGGGCAACGGGCTTCGTGCTGGGTTGCCTGACGGCGCCCAAGCTCGTCCGTCGAGTCGGTCATGTCCGCGCCTTTTCGGGCTTCATCGCCGTCATCGCCATCATCGCCCTGCTGACCGGCCTGATCGTCGATTCCGCCTGGTGGGTGGCGCTGCGAGCCGTCACCGGCTTCTGCACCGCCGGCACCTCGATGATCATCGAGAGCTGGCTGAACGAGCGCGCCACCAACGAAAGCCGGGGCGCGATCTTTTCGCTGTACATCGGCATCACCCTGATAGGCGCCGTCGGCGGCCAGATGATGATCCCGTTCGGCGACATCCATACGCCGATGCTCTTCATGGTCTGCGGCATCTGCTACTGCGTAGCCATGCTGCCGACGACGCTGTCCAACGCCGCCTCGCCGCAGCCCCTGAAGGCCATCAAGCTCGACCTCCCGGCCATCTACAGAAACTCACCCGTCTCGTGCATCGGCATCCTGCTCGTCGGCATCGCCAACGGTGCCTATGGCACGCTCGGTGCTGTCTTCGGCGCCCGTGCTGGCCTTGACGAAGGCAACATTGCCATCATGATGAGTTCGACCATCTTTGCCGGCGCGATGATGCAACTGCCGGCGGGCCGGCTCTCCGACCGTATCGACCGCCGCTACGTGCTGGCCATCATGGCCGCGATTGCTGCCGTCGATGGGCTGCTGTTGTTTATCTTCCAGCCCAGCACGCCCTATCTGCTGATCAGCCTCGTTATCGTCTACGGCGCTGCGGCCAACACGCTCTATCCGATCACCGTCGCCCATGCGAACGACTTCGCCTCGCCGGAGGAATATGTGAAGGTGTCGGGCGGCCTGCTGCTGCTCTATGGGATAGGCACCATCATCGGACCGACCATGAGCGGCCCGATTATGTCTGCCATTGGCCCCTACTCACTGTTCCTCATCACCGCGATCGCCCATCTGGCGATCAGCGGCTATTCCATCTTCCGCAGCCGCCAGCGCGCCGCCATTCCAGCCGGAGAGCGCGATGCCTACACGAACATGCCGTCTGCCAACAACCAGATGATCACGCCGGAAAGCATGTCGATGGCCAACCCCATGGACACGCCGACCGAAACGGACGATCCTGCCGTCAAATACGGATGAAGGAGAAACCGCGATGAGCCTGTTTGACGACGACCGTCCGAAAAAGCCGGGTATCCACGAGATCGGTAGCGATATCACCCTGCTGTCGGTCGATGAGCTGAAGGAGCGTATCTCTCGTCTTCACGAGGAAATCGCGCGTCTCGAACTTGCCTGCAACGAAAAGGCCTCCGGTCGGAGGGCAGCCGAGAGCCTTTTCCGTTCCTGAAATTTACCCGCCGCCTCGGCAATCTGCATAGCAGCAAGTACAATTTCGGGGCGTCTTTAACTAAAAATTAAGCTTTATCATTCATTACTGTGAACATCCGGATTTTGTCTGGACTCAGACAGTTTTTCACCATTTGGCGAATTGGTCTGATTTTTCTCCCTGTTTCACCTTCAGAGCCGCTTTTTGCGGCTCTTTTTTTGTCTTTGCCTGCCGGCGCAGGCCAAGGAAACTGTGGAGATTAACCTTCTATTAAGAATCGACTTGCAGATCTGGGGTAAAACTACCATCTTGAAGTCAATCAGCGCCGCCTAATCGAAACCTTTTGCGACCTGCCGGCGTTACATAAGCAAAACTGACTGTCTGCAACAGGGACTACTCTGATGTCTGAACTTGGATTGAACACCGTTAGCTTTGCAGGTCGTGCCGCCTCGTCGTCGCAATTCAAGGCGCTGTATGCAGAGGGTATGTCCCTCGTGGAAGAGACAGCGGCTTACCTCGATGGTAATGGTCGTGCTGCTTCCAAGGTCCTGCCGCGCATGGCATCGGTGCTTTACGCAGCGGAATCCATGCGCCTGACCACACGTCTGATGCAGATGGCTTCTTGGCTCCTGCTGCAGCGTGCCGTCAACAACGGCGAGATGTCGCGCGACCAGGTCCTCACCGAAAAGAATAAGGTCCGCCTGGACGGTTTCAACGTCGACAAGACGGCGCCTGGCTGGGGTGATCTTCCGGAATCCTTCCGCGACCTCGTAGAGCGCTCCCTTCGCTTGCAGAACCGCGTAGCAATTCTCGATCGCGAGATCTATCGCCCTTCAGAGACCATCGTTCCGGACAACCAGAACAGCGTCAAGGCGCAGCTTAGCCTGCTCCAGACCGCTTTCGGCATGAACTGATCCGATCAAACCTCTCTTTCTTGGAAAGCCGGCCCGCTCATCGCGCGGCCGGTTTTTTGTTGTCAACCGCCTGGCGGCAGGACAAAGAAAAGCCCGGCAAAACCGGGCCCCTCAGAAACATAACGATAAAGCGGCGTATTAGACGCCGAGACCGCCGAAACGCTTGTTGAACTTTGAGATACGGCCGCCGCGGTCCATCATCTGCTGATTGCCGCCGGTCCATGCCGGGTGCGACTTGGAGTCGATTTCGAGGTTCATCGTGGCGCCTTCAGAACCCCAGGTGGAGCGGGTTTCATATTCGGTGCCATCGGTCATGACGACCTTGATGGTGTGGTATTCGGGATGGATGTTTGCCTTCATAACAATATTCCTGCCATGCCAGGGTCCATTTGTCGCAAGCCATTGCAGCGACCGACCCGATTGAATAAATGAAGCCGCAGCAGATGGCGGCCACGGCTTCCAATTACGATGCGGTGCCTATACAGCAAGGCCACGCAGATAACAAGGGCCGATCAGGGCCCAAAGCCTGGCTTTACAGGGATAGGAGACGACGTGTCAGAAACGGGAGAGGCAGGCGCCAAGCCACGCAAATCCATTCGACCGCTCGGACGCCTGCTGCCCTATCTGCAGCGCTACCGTCGCATGGTTACGGGCGCCGTCATCGCTCTCGCGCTCGCAGCGATCACCTCGCTGGCCCTGCCGCTTGCCGTCCGCCGGCTGATCGACCACGGGTTTGCGCAAAGCGACGGAACCTTCATCAACAGCTACTTCGTGATGCTGATGGTGATGGCCGTCGTTCTCGCCATGTCGAGTGCGCTGCGCTACTATTTCGTCATCACGCTGGGCGAACGCATCGTCTCCGACCTGCGCCGCGAGGTCTTCGACCATGTGACCCGTCTATCCCCATCCTTCTTCGATATAAACCAGTCCGGCGAGATCATGTCGCGGCTGACCGCCGACACCACGCAGATCAAGTCGGCCGTCGGCGCTACCGCGTCTGTCGCCCTGCGCAACATCATCCTCTGTTTCGGCGCCATAGGCATGATGATCTTCACCAGCCCGAAACTGTCAAGCATCGTGCTGATCGCCATTCCGCTGGTGGTGTTCCCACTGGTCGCGTTCGGCCGCAACGTCCGCAAGCGCTCGCGCGCCGCCCAGGACATGCTGGCGGACGCCTCTGCCTATGCCAACGAGACAATCGGCGCTACCCGCACCATCCAGGCCTTTAACGGCGAGAACGCCGCTGCTGCCCGCTATGGCAGCGCCGTCGAGAACGCCTACGAGGCCGCTCGCTCGGCCGTCAAATCCCGCGCCCTGCTGACGGGCTTTGCCATCACCATGATTTTCGGCAGCGTGGTTGCCGTCCTCTGGGTCGGTGCCCAGAATGTTCTGTCAGGAACCATGTCGCCGGGAACGCTGAGCCAGTTCCTGCTTTACTCCGTCATATCGGCTGGATCGCTTGGCGCACTTTCGGAAGTCTGGGGCGAGCTTTCCCAGGCCGCCGGCGCCGCAGACCGCATCGGAGAACTGCTGGCGGAACGGTCGGCCATCGCAGAGCCGGAATATCCCCTCCCCCTGCCGACGCCCCACATTGGCCGCGTCGAGTTCTCGGATGTGCATTTCGCCTATCCGTCGCGCCCCGGCAAGGCAGCCCTTCACGGCCTGTCACTCGGCGTCCGGCCGGGCGAGACGGTCGCTATCGTCGGACCGTCCGGTGCCGGCAAGAGCACCATATTCTCGCTGATCCTGCGTTTCTACGACCCGCAGAGCGGCACCGTCTCTGTCGACGGTATCGATACCCGCCAGTTATCTCTCGATGCCCTGCGCTCGCAGATCGCCATCGTGCCCCAGGATGTAACGATCTTTGCGGCCTCTATCCATGACAACATCGCCTTCAGCCGCCCTGGAGCGACGCGCGAAGAGGTCCGTGCGGCCGCCATTGCGGCCCAGGCGGATGAATTCATCAGCCGTCTCGACGAAGGCTACGATACGCCCACCGGCGAACGCGGCATCACGCTCTCCGGCGGCCAGCGCCAGCGCATTGCGATTGCCCGCGCCGTGCTCAAGAACGCCCCGATCCTGCTGCTCGACGAAGCAACGTCGGCGCTCGATGCCGAGAGCGAGATGCTCGTGCAGAAAGCACTCGACGACCTCATGGAAACCCGCACCACCATCGTCATCGCCCACCGGCTGGCGACCGTGCTGAAAGCAGACCGCATCCTCGTGCTCGATCATGGCCGCATCGTCGAGGAAGGCACCCACCAGAGCCTCGTGCAGCACGGCGGGATCTACGCCAAGCTTGCCCGGCTGCAATTCGACACCGGCATCGAGCAGCGCCTGACGATGGTGAACTGACACCCCGGGCGACTGCACGGAGGCTGAACCCTCCGCCCAAGGCAGCTCTCGCCCTGCAGCTTGCATTTTGCCGCCCGCTCCATCTTGACAGACCTCCATCTTTCAGGCGGCATTGCCAAGCGCTGCAAGCAGCCGAAAGACGAACGTCCAGACAGGGAGACGAGCACCATGTACAAATTTGAAGTCTACAAGGACAAAGCCGGCGAATTTCGTTTCCGGTTCAAGGCATCGAACGGCGAAACGATGTTCTCGTCGGAAGGCTACAAGGCAAAGGCCTCGGCCATGCATGCTATCGAATCGATCAAGAAGAACACACCCGGCGCCGACATAGACGACCAGACGAGCGCCACGGTCTGAGGCCGGACTGTAGCCTTCCCAAATCAGCAAAGCCGACGCCCGCGCGCCGGCTTTGCTTGATCATCGGGTTGGTCAGGGAACCAGATCGTGCCGATTACTTCTCGGTCAACTTGAGCTCGATGCGCCGGTTGGTGGCGCGAGCCTCCGGCGTATCCCCCGGCGCAATGGGCTGGAATTCGCCAAAACCTGCCGCTACCAGCCGGTCCGCAGGAACACCTTGCGAGATCAGGTATTTGACGACCGCGATGGCGCGGGCGGACGACAGGGCCCAGTTGTCGGCATACTTGCCGGTCCCGGACAGCGGCACATTGTCGGTATGACCGTCGACACGCAGCACCCAGTTGATCTCCGGCGGGATTTCCTTGGCGACGTCGATCAGCGCCTTTGCGAGCTTGGTCATTTCGGTCAAGCCCTGCGGGTTGAGATCTGCCCCGCCTGACGGAAACAGGACTTCCGACTGGAATACGAAGCGGTCGCCGACGATGCGGATATTGTCGCGGTCGGACAGGATTTCGCGCAGGCGCCCGAAAAAGTCCGAACGGTAGCGGTTGAGCTCCTGAACCTTCTGGGCGAGAGCGACATTCAGCCGCCGGCCGAGATCGGCAATCTTTACCTGTGAAGAATCGTCTTTGGCTTCCGATGCCTGCAGGGCCGCCTCGACCGCCGCGATCTGGTTGCGCAGCGCGGCAATCTGCTGGTTCAGCAAGTCGACCTGGCTGAGGGCACGGCTGCTCGCCTGCTTCTGGTCGTCGAGCTGCTGCGTCAGGCTGCCAATCCTCGCCTGCGAGGCCTCAGTGCTGCCGGAGCCAGCAGCCAGCAACGTCTGCAGCCGGGACTTCTCGCTTTGCGCCGAGGCCAGCGACGCCTGCAGGTTGGCAACGGAATCCTCGAGATCCTGCTTGCCGCTCTTTTCCAGCGCCAGCAGTTGCGTCAGTTCGTTGATCTGGCCGTTCAGCCGGGCAAGCACCTCGTCGCGACCGCTGAGCTGCCGGCTGAGGATGAACTGGCCGATGACGAATACCGTCAGCAAGAACATGATCGCCATCAGCAGAGTCGACAGCGCGTCGACGAAGCCGGGCCAATAGTCGATCGTCCGCTGGGTCCGGCGGTTGCGCGAGAGCGCCATGGCTACTTGCTCCCGGTCTTTTCGATACTTCCGATACGATCCGACAGCCGGTCCAGCGTCCGGCGCATCGACTTCGCTTCTTCCTGCTGCGCTTCGATCCAGTCCCGCAGCATCTGCTGCTCGTTGCGCATGTTCTTGACCAGTCCCTGGATGCCGTCGGCAAGGTTGGCCATGGCCGCGACCGATCGCTGGCCGCTGCCGCCTTCTTCAGCGATCTGGCGCATCTGTTCAGACAAGGCGCGGACATCATCCGCAGAGGCTCCATTAGTAGCGTCGGGCACGGACGACATGTCGGAACCGACATCGGTGACCGATGACAGCCAGTTTTCCAGTTCCGTGTAGAAACGGCTCTGCGCCCGCCCGGCCTGCAGGTCGAGGAAACCGAGGATCAGTGAACCGGAAAGACCGAGCAGTGAAGACGAAAACGCCGTACCCATGCCGACCAGCGGCGCGGCGAGACTTTCCTTCAGCGTGCCCAGGATGTCGCCACCCTCGGCCACATCGAGCGACTGGATGACCTTGTTGATCGATCCGATCGTGCCGATCAGGCCCCAGAAGGTGCCGAGCAGGCCGAGGAAGACCAACAGTCCGATCAGATAGCGCGATATATCCCGGGATTCGTCGAGCCGCGAGGCAATCGAATCGAGGATGGAGCGCAGTGTTGCAGTCGAAAGCGACATCGACTTGCGGCTGCCGAGAAGAGCGCGCATCGGCGCCAGCAGTTTTGGATTGAGGTCGACCTTGTCGGCATCGCCAACAACGCGGAAGGAGTTGAACCAGCGGACTTCCGGCCTGAGGGAAAGCACATGGTTGAAAACAAGGATGATGCCGACGACGAGAACGCCGAGGATCAGGCCGTTCAGGCCCGGATTGTGCATGAAGGCTTCCTGCCCCTGGCGGAACAGGATGGCGGCGATAAAGCCGACAATGATGAGAAACAGGATCATCGTCCAGAAAAAGGCCATCGGGCTCGATAGCCTGTACGCGCGGCTCTGCATCGGATCGTCAGTCGACCCAAGATCCGACAATTTCACATTTTTCATGAATACCTCAGCCACCGCAGATTTTCCGCCTGCGAAGACTAGAGCATCATTGCGCCGAATTGAAGAGTATCGGCCCACAAAACATGTGCGTTGCGGTAGGCTATCCGACTGGCCTAAGCTGCGTGTTTGCTTGGCTTAACGGGTCGGGATCGGACGCTTGACGACTTCCAACAGCGCCTTCTGGATGTACTCGTTGCCGCAGATGATCGAGCCTTTCGCAAGCATCTCGGTGCCACCGTCGAAATCGGACAGGAAGCCGCCGGCTTCGCGGATCAGCAGCACGCCGGCAGCGATATCCCAAGCGTTAAGCCCGGTTTCCCACATGCCGTCGAAGCGACCGGCAGCCACATAGGCCAGATCGAGCGCCGCAGAGCCCAGCCGGCGAACACCGGAGACTTCGCCCATGACATGGCGCAACTCGACAAGGAACTTGCCGTGGCTGCCGCGACCCAGATGCGGGACGCCGCAGGTGATGACGCAATCCGACAGCACACGGCGGCCGGCAACACGCAGGCGACGATCGTTGAGGAAGGCACCGCCGCCACGCTCGGAGGTGTAGAGTTCGTCCGTCGCCGGATTGAAGATGACGCCGGCGACGATCTCGCCGTTGCGTTCCAGGCCGATCGAAACCGCAAACAGCGGAATGCCGTGCAGGAAGTTCGTCGTACCATCGAGCGGATCGACGATCCAGCGATGGGCACCGTCGGTGCCGATGATTTCCTGGCTTTCCTCGCCGAGGAAGCCGTAGGTCGGCCGCGCCTTCATCAGCTCTTCGCGGATGATTTTTTCAGCCTTGAAATCCGCCTGCGAGACGAAATCGCCGGGGCCCTTGACGGAGACCTGCAGGTTCTGCACCTCGCCGAAATCGCGGCTCAGGGACTTGCCAGCCTTGAGGGCGGCCTGGACCATGACATTGAGAAGAGCAGAGCGAGCCATATGGCAATTCCTTGAAACACGAAAGACGCCATCCGGACCCGGATCAGGGTCCCGGCGGAGCGGGATCGGCGGCGCGATAAAGATTGGCGGCCTCAAGACCACAAAATCGTGCGCATTTCAAGGGCACAGCCGCATAGCTGCGTTGCGCCGCTCAAGGATCGTTAATTTAACGAGCCCGATCCCACCGCTTGAGACGATAGCCAAATGCGGATGTCGCCGCCGCTGGAAGCAGCGCAAGGCGGCAACCAAGAGCCTGAGCCTAGAACTTCTGCTGCGCAATCAGGATTTCGCGGGCCAGCTGGTCGAGCGGCAGGATACGGTCGACGCCGCCATGGGCGATGGCTTCCTTCGGCATGCCGAAGACCACGCAACTTGCCTCGTCCTGGGCAACCGTATAGGCGCCGGCCTGCTTCATCTCCAGCATGCCGCGCGCACCGTCGTCGCCCATGCCGGTCATGATGACCCCCATGGCATTCGAGCCGGCAGCCCGTGCGGCCGACCGAAACAGCACGTCGACCGATGGACGGTGGCGGGAGACGAGCGGCCCCGGCTTTACAGACACCGAGTAGCGGGCACCGTGGCGTTCCAGAAGCATATGCCGGTCGCCGGGCGCAATCAGCACGTGGCCGCGCAGGACCGGATCGCCGTCGACAGCTTCCTTGACCTCGACCTCGCAGAGGCCATTCAGCCGCTTTGCGAAGGCTGCCGTGAATTTCTCCGGCATGTGCTGGACGATGACCATGCCCGGCGCGTTCGCAGGCAATGCCTCGAGCAGCGCACGCAGCGCCTCCGTCCCGCCCGTCGAAGCTCCGACGCAAACGACCATCTCAGTGGTCTTTGCCATCGCCCTGCCGGTTGGCGGTGGCAGCATGACGTCGGCCGTCAGCTTTGCGGCGGGAGCGCCAGCCCGTGCGGCAACTCCCTCGGCCGCCCGCTTGCTGCCCGGAATTCGAGCATGCGACGCGGCCTTGACGACCTCGCGGATCCGCATCGCTTCTTCGGCCAGATAGTCTGCAGCGCCGATCCGGGGCTTGAGGATGATATCGACGGCGCCCGCCTCAAGCGCCTGCAGCAAGGTCTCTGAGCCCGCCTCCGTCAGCGACGAGCACATGACGACCGGGATCGGCCGCTGCAGCATCAGCTTGCGCAGAAAGGTAATGCCATCCATCCGCGGCATCTCGACATCCAGGGTGATGACATCCGGGATTTCCTCCTGGATCTTCCGTGCCGCCGCAAATGGGTCCGCAGCCACTCCCATGACTTCGATTTCGGGATCGTCGGACAGGATCGCGGTCAAGGTTTGCCGGACACTGGCGGAGTCATCGATAATCAGAACTCGAATTTTCTTTGGCATACCTTTTCCATGCATTTAGAGGCGCTGAAAGACAGTGTTTGACACCTGCTTCAAGGGCAGGTCGATGCCGGCAAGCGATTCCGAGTGGCCGATAAACAGATAGCCGCCCGGAAGCAGGCAGTCGCACAGGCGGCCGATGACATCTGCCTGGGTGGGTTTGTCGAAGTAGATGAGAACGTTGCGGCAGAAGATAATGTGCATGGGACCGCCGACACCGTAGGACTTGTCCATCAGGTTCATCCGGCCAAAACCGACATGCGACCGCAAACGCGGCGCGATGCGCACCTCCCGCCGTTGCTGCTGCTTCGAGCTCATCACATATTTCCGGCGAAGATTGGCAGGCACCGGCTCAACGAGGCTGTCGGCGTAAATCCCGATACGGGCCGCCTCCAGCACGTCGGTGCTGAGATCTGTTGCAAGCACCGAATAGTCGATACCGGGCACGCGTTCGGCAAACTCTGACAGCACCATCGCCATCGTGTAGGGCTCGGCGCCTGTCGAGCAGGCAGAACTCCACGCCCGCAGCCGCCGTTCCCCGCGTTTGACGAGATCGGGCAAGGCCACAGCTTCCATGTATTCGAAGTGCTTCGGCTCACGAAAGAAATCAGTCTTGTTGGTCGTGACCGCATCGATCAGGTGCACCGTCTCGGTTTCGAGCCCGTCGCCGTTGAACAGGAAATCGCAATAGTCGTCGAAGGAAGTGATCCCCGTTGCCCGGAGGCGCCGGCGCAGGCGGCCCTCGAGCATCGTCAGTTTCGTCGTCGGCATCTTGATGCCGCTATACTCGTAGATGAACTGGGCAAGCTTTTCGAAATTGCGCTTGCTGATGTGATCGCCGAAAGCCTGGCTTTCCTGTTGGGCCACTCTCATCCGCTGCCCACTCACGCTGCTTGGCCGGTGCGCGGGGAGAGCATCGCGGTGTCCTCGCGCGACAGCAATTGCGCTAGGTCGACGATGACGACGAAGCCGTTCTCGCGGCGGACGACGCCGGCGATGTAGTCGGAACGCCAGCGAATGCCGATATCCGGAGCCGCTTCGATCTGGTCACGCAAGAACGGCGTCACCTCGAAAACCCTGTCTGCAACGAGGCCAAGCGTCAGAGTTTTCGGACCGATTGGAATGTCGAGAACCAGCACGCGGGTATGCGGTGTCGGGATGGTCTTCGATAGACCGAGCTTCAGCCTGAGATCGATGGTGGGTACCCCCTGCCCGCGCACATCGCGCAGGCCGAGCAGGTAATCCGGACCGTTGGGGATCTTGAAAGCCTCGGCATAATCGAGAATTTCGCGAACCACTTCGACCGGCACGGCGAAGACTTCCTCGCCGAGGCTGAAGGTGACGAATTGCGATTCGAGAGGTGCTGTGGCCATGATTATGCGCTTTCCTTGAAGTCCATGTCGCCATCGTCCGGGCCGCCCATGGAGAGATCGAGTGCGTAGCCCTTCAGCCGTGCCTGCTGGCCTGCGACCGTATTGCTTGCCTTCGAGCCCGGAGCTTTGCGGGCGGAAGTGACCGGTGTCCGGGCGGTGGTCCGCACGGCAGGGGCACGGGTAGTTTTCTTGGAACCCTGGTCGACCTTGAAGAAGGCGATCGACGTCTGCAGCTCTTCGGCCTGGGCAGCCAGTTCTTCCGATGTTGCCGACATCTGCTCCGAGGCACCAGCGTTCTGCTGGGTGACCTTGTCGAGCTGCTGGATCGCTTCGTTGATCTGCGAGGCACCGATATCCTGCTCGCGGCAGGCGGCACTGATTTCCGAGATCAGCTCGGCAGTCTTGCGGATATCCGGCACCAAGCGACCGAGCATCTCACCGGCTTCAGCGGCTGCCTTCACCGTATCGCTCGACATCGAGCCGATCTCGGCAGCCGCCGACTGGCTGCGTTCGGCAAGCTTGCGGACTTCGGAGGCGACGACGGCAAAGCCCTTGCCATGTTCGCCGGCACGTGCGGCTTCGACGGCTGCATTCAGGGCCAGCAAATCGGTCTGACGAGCGATTTCCTGGACGATGCCGATCTTCTCGGCGATGGTCCGCATGGCGCTGACGGCGCGGGTAACGGCTTCGCCAGAGGCTTCCGCATCCTTGGCAGACTGACGGGCGATCTTTTCCGTCTGGGCGGCGTTGTCGGCGTTCTGCTTGATGTTCGAGGCCATTTCCTCCATCGCCGCAGAGGCTTCCTCGGCGGAGGCCGCCTGCTCTGTTGCGCCCTGGGAGACCTGCTCGGAGCTGGCCGAGAGTTCCTGGCTACCGGAAGAAACGTTATCGGAAGCGGACAGGGCATCGGCAACGACGCCACGAAGGCGGTCGACCATCTGCTCCAGTGCCATGCCGAGCGTATCCTTGTCCGACAGCGGCTTCGGCGCAACCGTAAGGTCGCCGTCCGAGATCTGCGATGCGATCGTCGCTGTGTTGCGAAGGTTCGCCGTCATCCGGCTCATCGAGGTCACCAGATCGCGGATTTCGTCGTTGCTTTTGTGTTCGATCTCCTGATCGAGATCGCCAATGCTGACGGCATCGGCAAGGCTCACCGCGCGCTTCAGGCCGCGAGAGATATTGAGCAGTATCCAGAGCGCGGAAATGGACGCCACGATGATCAGTCCGATGGTCATCGAGACCAGAAGATTGCGCGAGGTGGCATACTGGTCGTTGGTGGCCGAATCCGTTTCGGCGACGTTGCCGGTGACGGTGCTGCTCAGCTTGGACAGGACCTGCAAGAGCTGGACGGTAATCTGCTGACCTTCGCCCATCGAGATGTTACCGGCCTGGCTGTTGGATTCGGTAGTATTTTCCTTTGCGAGGACGATGACGCGATCCTGCAACGGTAGCCATTTGCCATAGAGATCAGCAAACTGGGTTATGCCATTGCGGACATCAGGGTCGGGCGATGTCGAAAGACGTTGCACCAGAGTTTTGACCAGTTCGCGCTGCTGCGTGACTTCGTCGACGTAACCATTGATCTTGGATGGATCGGTGTTGATGATAGCGTCCTTCTCCGAGCGGATAGAACGCAGGACGGCATCCGAAAGCTCTCCGGAATCTCGCAGGTTGGCAACGGGGCCTGCAACCATTTCAGAAATGTCGTTGTTGAGCGAGGACAGGTTGTAGATCGACAACCCGGCCATGGCGCAGGTGAGGAGGACAATGAAACCGAACACTAGGCTCAGTTTTAATTTGATCGTGAAACGCATGTGGAGGCTCCAAGCGGGTGGTGTTGTTCGGGACAAGCCTATGACCGGCGGCCACCAAGGCACGCCGGAGGTTGATGATTGAGTGAAGAGCTTGACATCTACTCCCGCGTCGATCGGCTCGGAGCCTTTCACGCATCCAACGGCCACATCCGTTGGCTCAGGCACGTTCGGGGCCGCGTGGACCCCGTATCGGGATAGCCTCTCGGCTTAGGCGCTTTCGCGGAAGTCTTCGTCTTCTGCGTCAGGTCCGCCCATGGACATATCCAGTGCAAAACCCTTGGCACGAGCCTGCTGCGCGGCAATGCTCTGCGAGGACTTGCCGTAGGTCGGTGCGATGGACTTTCGTGCCTGAAGAGGGGCGGAGACGATTTTCGTCGAAGCCCTCACCGGTGTCTTCTTCGAGGCCGAAGCCCGCGAGTTCGACGTCTCGACCTTGAAGAAGGCGATCGACGTCTGCAGCTCTTCGGCCTGGGCCGCGAGTTCTTCTGACGTTGCCGACATCTGCTCGGAAGCACCGGCATTCTGCTGGGTCACCTTGTCGAGTTGCTGGATCGCTTCGTTGATCTGCGAGGCACCGATATCCTGCTCGCGGCAGGCGGCACTGATTTCCGAGATCAGCTCGGCGGTCTTGCGGATATCCGGAACCAGGCGGCTCAGCATGTCGCCGGCTTCAGCGGCTGCCTTCACCGTATCGCTGGACATCGAGCCGATTTCGGCGGCAGCCGACTGGCTGCGTTCGGCAAGCTTGCGGACTTCGGAGGCGACGACTGCAAAGCCCTTGCCATGTTCGCCGGCACGGGCCGCTTCGACGGCTGCGTTCAGGGCCAGCAAATCGGTCTGACGAGCGATTTCCTGGACGATGCCGATCTTCTCGGCGATGGTCCGCATGGCGCTGACGGCGCGGGTAACGGCTTCGCCGGAGGCTTCCGCATCCTTGGCCGATTGGCGGGCGATCTTTTCGGTCTGGGCGGCGTTGTCGGCGTTCTGCTTGATGTTCGAGGCCATCTCTTCCATCGCCGCAGAGGCTTCTTCGGCAGAGGCTGCCTGTTCGGTTGCGCCCTGGGAGACCTGCTCGGAGCTGGCGGACAGTTCCTGGCTACCGGCAGACACGTTGTCTGCTGCAGAGATCGCGTCGGCAACGACGCCGCGCAGGCGTTCCACCATCTGCTGCAGCGCGATACCGAGCGTATCTCTCTCCGACAGCGGCTTTGGCGAAACAGTCAGGTCGCCTTCCGCAATCTGGCCGGCGACATCAGACGTCGTCCGCAGGTTGGTGATCATGCTCTGCATGGCAAAGCCCAGAACGTCCTTGTCGGACAACGGCTGCGCCATGACCGATAGGTCACCTTCGGCAATCTTGCTTGCCATAGCCGCTGTGCCGCGCAGGTTGACAGCCATCCGGCTCATCGAATCGACGAGATCGCGGATTTCGTCGTTGCTCTTGTGCTGGATCTCCTGGTTAAGGTCGCCAAGGCTGACGGCATCGGCAAGGTTCACCGCGCGCTTCAGGCCACGGGAGATGTTGAGCAGTATCCAGAGCGCCGAAGCCAACGCGATGACGATCAATCCGGCGGTCATCGCCACGAGCAGATTGCGCGAGCTGGCATACTGTTCGTTCGTCGCTGTATCCGTTTCAGTCACGTTGCCCGTGACGGTGTCGCTGAGCTTTGCCAGCACCTGCAGAAGCTGCACGGTGATCTGCTGGCCCTCGCCCATGGAGATGGACCCGGCCTGGCTGTTGGATTCCGTGGTATTCTGCTTGGCAAGTCCGGTGACACGATCCTGCAACTGCACCCATTTGCCATAAAGATCGGTGAACTGGGTCATGCCGTTGCGGATATCCGGATCCGGCGAGGCGGAAAGACGTTGTACCAGCGACTTGATCTGATCGCGCTGCTGCGCGATCTCGTCGATGTAGCCGCCAATCCTCGTCGGATCTGTGTTGATGATGGCATCTTTTTCCGACCGGATGGAGTGCATGACCGCATCCGAGAGTTCACCCGATTCCCGCAGGTTGGCGACGGGGCCGGCCACCATTTCAGAGATATCGCCGTTGAGCGAAGACAGATTGTAAATCGATAGGCCGGCCATCGCGCAGGTGAGCAGGACGATGAAACCGAATACGAGGCTCAGCTTTAACTTGATCGTGAAACGCATGAGGAGACTCCAAGCGGGTGGCATTGATCGGGACAAGCCTGTGACCAAAAGCCACTCAGGATCGCCAATTTTAGATCGGAGGTAAGAGCTTGACATCTACTCTCGCGTCGAACGGCTCTCGGCCCTTCGCGCATCCAACGGCCACATCCGTTGGCTAAGACATTTCAGGACAAGGTAATTTCCTGAATAAAAACGAGCGCATAAATACGTTGGCTCAGTGCGCCGGCGGCCTTAGTGGCCGCCGGTAACATTCGGTCAGATCAAGCGCTTTCGCGAAAATCGTCGTCGTGTGCATCCGGTCCGCCCATCGACAGGTCGAGTGCAAAACCCTTGGCACGGGCCTGCTGGGCGGCAACGCTGTTCGGCTTGTTGGCGACAGCAGGCCGGCGGGCATTTGCTGCGGCCATTGGCGCCTTGGCGAACGCCCGTACGGCGATCTTCTTGGCGGCCGGCTTGTGAGCGATGCTGTCGACCTTGAAGAAGGCGATGGATGCCTGCAGCTCTTCGGCCTGGGCGGCGAGTTCTTCTGACGTCGCAGACATCTGTTCCGAGGCGCCGGCATTCTGCTGGGTCACCTTGTCGAGCTGCTGGATCGCTTCGTTGATCTGCGAAGCGCCGATGTCCTGCTCGCGGCAGGCGGCACTGATTTCCGAGACCAGTTCCGCAGTCTTGCGGATATCCGGCACCAGGCGACCGAGCATTTCACCGGCTTCGGCCGCTGCCTTGACGGTATCGCTCGACATTGCGCCGATCTCGGCAGCCGCCGACTGGCTGCGTTCGGCAAGCTTGCGGACTTCGGAGGCGACGACTGCAAAACCTTTGCCATGTTCACCGGCACGTGCCGCTTCGACGGCTGCGTTCAGGGCCAGCAGGTCAGTCTGGCGGGCGATTTCCTGGACGATACCGATCTTCTCGGCAATAGTCCGCATGGCGCTGACGGCGCGGGTAACGGCTTCGCCAGAGGCTTCCGCATCCTTGGCCGACTGACGGGCGATCTTTTCAGTCTGGGCAGCATTGTCGGCGTTCTGCTTGATATTGGAAGCCATTTCTTCCATCGAAGCCGAAGCCTCTTCGGCGGAGGCAGCCTGTTCGGTGGCACCCTGCGATACCTGCTCGGAACTGGCTGAAAGTTCCTGGCTACCGGAAGAGACGTTGTCGGAAGCGGACAGCGCATCGCCGACCACGCCGCGCAGGCGTTCGATCATGACGTTGACGTTTCCGAGCATCTCGCCGATTTCGTCGCGGTTGGTGATTTCAGCGGTCTTTGTGAGGTCGCCTTCTGCAACATCGCGGACCACGGCGTTGGCACGGGCAAGACCCTTGCCGATCGTGCTTGCGATCCAGTAGGCGGTGATGGCAGCAATCAGCAGCGCCGCGCCGGCGACTGCCAGCATCATCATACGGATATGGGCATACTGAACGTCCGCATCGTCGTCCGCAAACTTCATCTTGACCTTTTCGTCCTCGAGCTTGTCGTTGAGGCTGGCTCCGATGGAGTTGGCGGCCTTGCGAGCTTCGCCGACAGAAACGGCATAGGCGCCTTCCTTGTCGCCGGCATTCAGCAGGTCGCGGATCTGGTCATCGGCGCGAACGAACATTTGCGCCATCTTCTCGGTTTCGCCCCACGCTGCGCGGCTATCCGGCGACAGGATCTTGTTGAGCGACGCAAAATCGTCTGTCAGGGCCTTGCGGGCTACATCACCGGCAGCAATCGCCGCCTTGCTGTCTTCTGCTGTACGCGCTGCCAGCAGGTTCTTCTGCTGACGGATGATCTGCAGCTGATCGATATTGATCTGCTGTGTCAGCTCAAGCCGTGCGGCCGGTCCCTCGAGGACGTCGCTGATGGTGTCGTTGAAATTGCTTAGGCTCATGATGGCGTAACCGGAGGTGCCGATCAGCATGAGTATGATAAAGGCGAAGGCCCCCACCAGTTTGGCCTTGATCGTAAATCGCATAATATTGTCCCCTATATTTCGTCTCATAGCTGCCTTGGTCAGGCAGCCAGCGCGTGATCCCGTCGCGTCGCGAAAATGGCCTGCAGGTTTGGAAGGATGATGAATTCGCCGCCTCGCTTGACGAGGCAGCTGATGTAGTCCGGCCGCCAGCGCATGCCGACGCTCGGAGGCGCTTCGCTGGAGGCTTTCGCCAGCGTGGTGACTTCATTCACCTTGTCCGTTCGCAACCCGACCAGTGTCGGTTCGTCCTGGATCGTCAGGGAGATGACGACGATGCGGCTGTCGATGGTCGCTGCTGCCGCTTCCATGCCGAAGGCAAGGCGCAGATCGGCGAGCGGAATGACTTTGCCGCGAAAGTTGATGACGCTGGCAACGAAAGGCTGGCTTCCCGGCACCGCAGTTTCCGGCAAGAGATCGAGGATTTCCTGAACCATTGCCGCCTCGAGCGCAAATGTCTCGCCGTTCAGATCGAACGTCAGGACCTCGAGTTCATCGGTGTCGTTCCAGTGATTATCGTTCTGAAGGGACTGGTTCATCCTGCTGCACGCAACTGCGCCTCCTGTTGCTGACCGGCGGCGACCAGGTGGACGACGTCGAGAATAAGCGCGACATTGCCGTCGCCGAGAATGGTGGCACCAGAGAATGTCGAGACATCCTGATGCAGCTTGGACATCGACTTGATGACCGTCTGGTGGTCGCCGATGATCTGGTCGACGACGAGACCAACCCGTTCCGTGCCGGTCGAGATGACCACCACCTTCTGATGCACATCCGGCTTGGTGCCGGTGCGGAACAGCTCGCGCAACCTGAGGAAAGGCACGAGGCTGTCTCGCAGCGAGATGAAGCTACGACCGCGCGAGCGCAGATCCTCCTCCAGCGACAGTTCGAGGCATTCCTCGACTGCTGAAAGCGGAATGACATAGCGACCGGTGCCGACCCGCACGAGCAGGCCATCGATGATCGCCAGCGTCAGCGGAATGCGCAAGGACACTTCCGAGCCCTGCCCGTCATGGCTGGTAACGTCGATGGCGCCGCGCAATGCCTCGACTGTCTTCTTGACTACATCCATCCCGACGCCACGGCCGGAAAGATTGGTGATCTGCGCCGCAGTGGAAAATCCCGGCGCGAAAATAAGCTGCAGCAGGTCGCTGTCGGACAGCACCTGGCCCGGCTGGATAAGCCCCGAGCTTTCAGCCTTGGCACGGACTCGCTGGCGATTGATGCCACGGCCGTCATCCTTGATCGAGATGATAACCTCGCCACCCGATTGCCGCGCCGACAGCGTGACTGTGCCGCCCTCGGATTTGCCGGCGGACAGGCGCTCGGCCGGCGGCTCGAGGCCGTGGTCGATCGAATTGCGCACCAGATGCACCAGCGGATCGGCGAGGCGTTCGATGACCGTCTTGTCGACTTCCGTGGTTTCGCCTTCCGTGATCAGCTCGATGACCTTGCCGGTCTCGCGGGCGAGATCATGCGTCAGGCGGCGGAAGCGGCTGAACAACGTTGCGACCGGCACCATGCGCAGTACCATCATCGTGTCGCGCAACTCGCCGGACAACCGTTCGATTTCTTCCGATACGGAGCGCAGTGCGAGATCGGAGCTGGAATTGGCCAACTGGCGCAGGCGTGACTGGGCGATCACGAGTTCACCGACGCGATCCATCAGCTCGTCGAGCCGTTCGGCCGGGACACGGACGCTTTCGGATGCCTTGGCCTGACGGGCATCGGTCGGAGCCGCGGCCGATGGCGTCTCGGCCTTGGCAGGAACGGTCTCGGCAGCGGCCGGTGCAGGTGTCGCGACAGGCAACGACACCACCACGGCAGGCTCTCCGACAACCGCGACGACCGGAGCCGGCGCTGGCGCCTCGCTGAGGGTCTCGACCTCGAGCTGCATGTCGTCCATAACGAAAATAAACACGTCGTCAATGGCGGAGCGCGGCTGGTCGGAGGTCAAGAGCACCTCCCAGGAGAGGTGCAGTTCCGTCGGCACCAGCACGTCGAGTGGTGGAATTCCAGACGTATCGGCAACGATCCGGCATTCGCCGAGATCGCGCAATTCGTCCAGCAGACCGAGCGGGTTGGTGCCGTTGATCATCGCGTTATGCGGCAGGCTGAAGCGGATGCGCCAACGGTTCAATGGGTCCTTTGCAGCAGCTACGACCGGCTCTGCGGATTTGCCATCGACGGCAGCACGCAGCAGTTCCAGCAGGCGATCGCCCGCCGCCTGATGATCGCCGTTCGGCGTCTCGACCAGGGCACGCATGTGATCCTGCGCCGCCAACACCGCAGCAACCAGTTCGGCAGTTGCCGGCACTTCACCCTTGCGGACACGGTCGAAGGCCGTTTCGCAATGATGGGTGAACGCGGCCAGCGCGTCGAAGCCGAACATCGACCCGGAACCCTTCAGCGTATGTAGTCCGCGGAACACCGCGTCGATCTGCGCCTTGTCGTCGAGCCTGTGGGTAAGGTCGAGGAGGCCGCTTTCGATCTGTTCGAAAACCTCGGCAGCTTCAATGCGGAAGACGGCAACCGGATCGAGCATGTTCATCGGCCGAGTACCTTGCGGGTTATCTTGATCAGGTTTTCAGGATCGAAAGGCTTCGTCAGCCAGCCGGTGGCACCGGCAGCCTTGGCGCGGGCCTTCAGGTCGGCATCTGATTCCGTCGTCAGGAAGATGATCGGCACGCCCATGTGCTCGGGCAGCTTGCGCAGCTCCTCGATCATCGTCAGGCCGTCCATGACAGGCATGTTGAGATCGGTAATGATGAGATCGAATGCCCCACCCTTGGCCTTTGCCAGTCCGTCCGAACCATCCACCGCTTCGGTCACGGTATAGCCGGCGTTGGAAAGGGAGATCTTGGTCGTCATTCGAATGCTGGCGGAATCGTCGACCGTTAAAATGTTCGCAGTCATACTCGTACCTCTTGATGTAACCAGAATTGCGCGTCTTCCGCCGACTGGGCGTCGGTGAAACCACCGCGCTTCAATACCTTAAGCACCGACCCTGTCGCAGGAGCGGCCAGCCGCATCGTCTTGCCGGCGGCACGGGCATCCATGCGGGCAGATTCAACCAGCTGGACAAAGCTCAGATCAGCCTCGGCATCCTCGGGGATCTCAAGCGTAATTTCCGGGCTTTCCGTCAGGCGCATATGAATAATGCCATGCACTTCCGCGATATTCTTTATAACCAAAGAATTTGGAAGCTGCACAACGTCCTTATACTTACGATCCGCTGTCAAAATTGCCTCCTGAGTGGACAGATGCATAACCTCTGATAGAGGAATCTCATGACAGCCTTAACAGGCAGTAAACCCGGGTTGCACCGAAGCACAATTACAGCGAGTCCCCATGGTGCGATTTATTACCTGAAATAAATTGGGATTTAGTTTAAGGATTTCAGTAAAATTGAACAATTTCCGTTACTTATGGGATATTGCAATAAAGCTTAGTATAACTGATGAGTGATTGTTAACGATGCTTCGAGATCGATGCCGATACAACGTCTGCGAGTCACCGCAATTTACCGGAACTTTCCATCCTTGAGTCTAGTATTGAGCCAGAGAAGACGAGATTCAAGTAAAGGAAGAACAATGACAAGTGGAACAGCTCTGGCGCATCGCCCTTTACAGATGCCGGTCGCCGACGTCCGCGACACATTGGAGTCGGCCCGCAATCAGGTCGAGAAGCGCTTCCTGGACGGCGGCGCAGTGCTGGTTTCGGTGATGGAGGTCATCAACGAGCTGCTTGCATCCCTGGATCGTCTGACGAAATCACTGGACAGCGATGGCACGAGCGACACGGCGGCGGATCTGCTGCAGACCGTGACGACGCTGGTCGACCTGCCCGACCTCGAAGCCAGGCGCCAGGAGAATTTTGCAGTCCTGTCGGCGGCCGGCGCCGTGCTGAGCACCCATGTCATGGATATGCAGGAAACGATGCGCTACCTGCGGACCTTTGCCATTACCGTGAAGATTACCGGCGCCGGTATTGCCGAATTCGGCGGCTTCGCGCAGGAGATACTCGAGCGGATCCAGTCCGGCACCAACGAGGTCAACAGTTTCGCCGACCAGCTGACCACGCTGGAGCGGGACCTCAAGGTTGCGATGAATGTCGGGGCAACAACGACCAAGGACTATGGCCACACCATTCCGAAAGTCGTCGATGCTCTTGAGAAAGACGTAAAAACCATCGCCAGCCACCGCAAGGATCTTGCAGCGATTGCCGGCCAGGTCGGCGCCATCGCTCGCGGGGTCCAGGGCAAGGTCGCCTCCACCCTGTCTGCGCTGCAGATCGGCGACATCACCCGCCAGCGTATCGAACACGTACAGAGCGCCTTCACCTTTCTCGAGGAATTCCTCGAAACCGAGGAAGGCCGCGCACTCGACAACGATGCACGCTACCGCCTCGAAAATCTCATTCACCACCTGACGGCGGCGCAAATGCGCGACATGGTTGAAGACTTCCAGCGAGAATCCCGCAATGTCGTCCAGACGATCACCAGCTTCAGCCACGATACCCAGGAAATCCTGAAACTGCGCGATGACATGAAGGGCAGCGGCGAGGAAACCGGCGGCAATTTCATGCGCACGCTGGAAGACAGCGTCTCCACCGCCCTTGGCATCGTCAAGCAAGTGGAGACGGCGCGCACCCAGACAAACCGGATCAGCCAGTCCACCCTCGACACGACATCCAACCTTTTGAAAAGCATCGCCAATATCCGCGCGGTCAAGACCGACATCCATTATATGGCGTTGAATACCAACCTGCGCTGCAGCCGCATGGGCGAAGAAGGCCGCTCGATCAACGTCATCACTGCCGAACTGCGCATCTTTGCAGCCAAGCTCGATGATTCAGCAGACTCGCTCGTTACCGGCCTTTGCGATCTCGAGACTGCCGGCAATGGCGTCGCCTCGACCCATGAGGCCAACGCCCGCCGCCTCGACGAACGGCTTGGCGGCGCTGTCGGCAATATCCGCGCCGGCGCAGACGTCATGGAAAAGGAACTGGCGATCCTGTCCGAGCGTGGGCGCGAAGTGGCCACCAAGATCAGCCTGTCGCTCAGCAAGCTCGATTTTCAGAACGATCTCGGCGAGATCCTCGCCACTTGCGCCGATACGTTGAGCGATATGGCGGGCCCGCAGCAGCCCGACGTCAGCGACCTTGCCGACAGCCTCGGGCCGCTCGCAGCCCGGATCCTGAAGGTCTACACCATGGCGCAGGAACGCAATGTCCACCACGACATCGTCCCTGCTCAAAGCGGCGCCATCCTGCATGTCGTCGAAACTGCGGCCGCCGCGAACGACGAGGACTTGTTCGAAGACGCGCTTTTCTAGAGCAAGGCCCAGCTGCAAATGACGACGACGTGGGGTATCAAACGCGCGTCTCACACTGCGAGACGCCTTGAGCGCACTTAGCGCGCGCTGCGGAATTTGTTGGCCGCGTTGATCGCGGCCTTTTGCTGGTCGTCCTCGATACCGAGATAGAAATCCTCGAGTTCGGGATCCTTCAGTCCGGCACGGCGCGAAATGACGTACCATTTTGCTGCCTCGACCGCATCCTGCGGCGTTCCGAGGCCATTGATATAGAGGTGCGCCAGCTTGTTCTGCGCCACCACATTGCCGCGATAAGCCGCGACCTTCATCCACTTGAAGCCTTCTTCGAGCTCGGTCTTGCCACCGACGCCGTTGATCAGCCAGACCCCCATGTCCAGCTGCGCCGTGTCGAAGCCGGCATTCGCCGCCCGCGCCAGCCACATGCGCGCCTGTGCCTTCTTCTCCGGCGGCACGCTTTCAAGCGACATATAGAGTTGCGAAACGGCGTATTGTGCATCCGCGATGCCTTGGGCGGCAGACTTTTCGTAATAGGGCAATGCCAGCTCGAGGCCCTTTATACCAGCGTTGTCGGCAGTCAGGCTCTGTGCCCAGTTGAACTGCGCCGTCGGCTCTCCGGCATCGGCTGCTTTCTTCATCCATTGATCGGCCGACTTGCGGTCACGCGGGACATCGCGGCCTTCCATCTGCGCCAGGGCAAATTTGAACATCGCGGTAGGATTTCCGCCTTCCGCTGCCTTGCCATACCAGAAGGCGGCGTTCTTGCTGTCGCGCCGGACGCCCAGTCCCTGCGACAGCAGTTCGGCGATCAGCGTCTGTGCCGCCGGATCACCGAGTTGGGCGCGCGGCAGGGCTTTCTGGAATGCCGTGAGATAGTAGCCACGCTGAAAGGCACCATAGGCCTCGTCGACCACGCCCGTATAAGGCTTTTCCGGCGGAAGCGCCGGCAGGCCTACGCCCATGCGATCGAGAACGCCGATGCCACCCGAAGGCTTGGTTGCCTTGGGATCGGTAGGCACAGGTGCTGCCTCGCCGCCTTTCTTGAAAGGCTGCGGCTTCGGCTCGTTCGATGGTAAAATGTGCTCGGTCGGAAAAGCCCCGACATTAGGGGAATTCGAGACCCCGTCCGCAGCAGACTGCGCTCTTGCCATAGGGGGAAGAACAGCAAACCCGGTGAGGAGCGCCAGAAACAGCAAGGGCGGATGATAGCGGTGCGAGATCGACATGAACTGCTATCAATCTTCAAACCGTGGCGCTTTTTCGTCCAGCAAGGCATTCACGGCAGAAACAACAGACGATGCCTGTGCGGCGTCGGCAAACACAGCGGATCTCAACGCCACGAACTCCACTCCGGCGAGCGCCACATCGAGCGCGGAGTTCGGGTCGGTGCCGCCCATGACGATGCAGGGGATCTCGATCATCGATGCCCACCATTCGCCGAGATCGACGTTTTTCGGATGTGCCTCGGGCTTGAAGTCGCCGTCGAACTTGCCGAAGAAGATATAGTCCGGCCTCAGTTCACCGATTTCCAGCGCGGTATGCCGATCCTTGGCCGTTCCGCCGCCGACCATGAAGCTTGCCGTCTGCTTTTCCATCGCCTCGGTGAACTCGGCAATATCGGCAGCGATATGCAGCCCATCCGCCTTGGCGCGCGCCGCGACGCGGCTGTCGCCGGCAATGAGGGCTGCGGCACCGGCGGCCTGAACGATCGGAACCAGCTTTTCCGCCGATTTCTGGAAATCGAATTCGTTAAGCCCGTATTGCGGAATGATGACAGAGGCGACGTCGCCGCCCTCCAGCGCCTTTGCCACGAGTGCATGCTGTTCTGCGATGTCGGTCATCTCGGGCACGATGAGAACCAGACGGCAGCGGCTTGGGGGCAAGGTCATGCAGGCTTCCTATTCGGCGCATCCGGCCGGAACACGAAGTCCGGCATTCCGGTCTGTGAGTAAATCCGTTGGGACCTGCTGACAAGGGGAGCGTCGCGGAAAACCGCAAGGTCCCTATTGCCCGGGAACGCGGGCGAAGCTGCGAGGAGCCCCGTGCCCGCCGCTCTGTCCGTACCGCTGGCCGCAAGGCACGGAAGCTTTCAGCAACCTCACACAAACAGTTGCGCCAACCCCTGCGTTAAAGGAAGTTGGCGCAAAATTTCGTCAATTCAGTGCAAAGTCCGCATTTCAGCCGCGACGGAGCAGACTGCCCGATCCGGCCGCAACGCGGCTACGGCATCAGTGTACCGATGTGGCAATACGCTGGATCTGGTCTTTGATTTTCAGCTTCATTCGCTTGATGTCCGCGATTTCACGGTCATCCACTGAGGGGGAGGTCATCGCGGAGTGCAATTTCTCTTCGAGGGCGACATGCTTTTTCTGGAGCGATTCAAGATGAGCCTGAACTGTCATTTGACCTTCCTTCTGCTTGCCTTCCCCAGCCATCCATCGCTGGAGTTCTAGGCTTTAACGACAATAGTGTGACATACTAATTCTTCAATGTCGAAGGCCAAAAAGTGACTTGAACAGGGCAAATTCATGATCACGGATAACTTCCCGTTACCGTTATTTGGTGATAGGAGCTTGCGAAATTAAACCGCTGGATCCAAAGGGTTCCGCGTGACGACGACTGGGGACGAACACCATGCCCGATCAGGATCAAGCCGACGTGAGACTCATCATGGCGCGCCTGCGCCAGGAACATGAGGATTTCGACGTCGCTATCAATGCGATGATCGAAACCGGCTGCGATCAACTCCGTGTTCAGCGCATGAAAAAGAAGAAGCTGGTCATCAAGGACAAGCTGACCAAGCTCGAAGACCAGATCATTCCGGACATCACCGCTTGAGGGGACGCGTCGCCATGACCGAAAGACCGCCTGTCGCCATTATCATGGGCAGTCAGTCCGACTGGGAAACCATGAAGAATGCGGCCGATACCTTGGAAGCCCTTGATATCACGTATGACGCCCGCATTATCTCGGCACACCGCACGCCCGATCGGCTGGTACGCTTTGCCAAGGGCGCGCGCGACGAGGGCTTCAAGATCATCATCGCCGGCGCCGGCGGCGCAGCCCACCTCCCCGGCATGGCTGCATCGATGACATCGCTGCCGGTGTTCGGCGTGCCAGTGCAGTCGAAAGCCATGTCAGGCCAGGACAGCCTTCTCTCCATCGTCCAGATGCCGGCCGGCATTCCTGTCGGCACGCTTGCCATCGGCCGGGCCGGCGCTATCAATGCCGCGCTGCTCGCTGCCGCCGTCCTCGCGCTCAACGACGAGGATATCGCCGACCGGCTGGATGCATGGCGGGCTGCCCAGAGTGCTGCAGTCGCTGAATACCCGATGGATGACCTATGACGACACAGACGATCGGCATCATCGGCGGCGGCCAGCTTGGCCGCATGCTAGCCATGGCCGCAGCCCGACTGAACTTCCGCACCATCATCCTCGAGCCGCAGGCCGATTGTCCGGCGGCCCAGGTCGCCAACCGCCAGATCGTCGCTGCCTATGACGACCCCGCAGCACTGGCGGAACTCGCAGCGGTCTCGGACGTGGTGACCTATGAATTTGAAAACGTGCCCGTCTCTGCCGCACAATCTCTATCCCTGAGCGTGCCCGTCTATCCCCCGCCGAAGGCACTGGCCATGGCGCAGGACCGTCTGACGGAAAAGCAGTTCCTCAATGGTTGCGGCGTCGCAACGGCGCGCTTTCATGCCGTCGACAGCCAGTCTGACCTTGAGGCGGCACTTGCCGACTTCGGCGGACAGGGCGTGCTGAAGACGCGCCGGCTGGGCTACGACGGCAAGGGGCAGCGCGTCTATCGCTCGCTCGCCGACAGTTCGGAAGGCGGCTATGCAGCGCTCGGCAACGTCCCCCTGATTCTCGAAAGCTTCATCGCCTTCGAGCGCGAGGTCTCCATTATCGCGGCCCGCAACCCGGAAGGCACGATCGAAAGCTACGATCCGGCCGAAAATGTTCACCGCGACGGCATTCTGCACACCTCGACGCTGCCAGCCCGGCTCTCGCCGGAAACCGCGGCAGCCGCTGCAGCCGCCGCCAAAACTATCCTCACGGCGCTCGATTACGTCGGCGTCATCGGCATCGAGTTCTTCGTATTGGCCGATGGGCAATTGATTGCCAATGAAATGGCGCCACGCGTGCACAATTCCGGTCACTGGACGGAAGCTGCCTGTGTCGTCTCGCAGTTCGAGCAGCACATCCGCGCTGTTGCCGGCCTCCCGCTCGGCAATCCTGTGCGACACGCCGATTGCGTCATGCAGAACCTGATCGGCGACGACATCCTCGCTGTTCCGGACTGGCTGGCGCGCGACAACACGCTCGTGCATCTCTACGGCAAGACCGAAGCCCGGCCCGGCCGCAAGATGGGGCATGTCACGACACTTCTTTAGTCTGTGCATGACCTGTAGCATCGGGAAAAAGCCCGGATAGTCGGTTGACAGGGCGAAAGCGACACGGTATCTGCTCCCCACCCTAAAAGAGCGCGCCAAGAGCGCGCTTTTGATTGTTTAAAGATACGGGCGAATGTGACATTCCCCCTAAAACCTCGCGGATCGAAAAAATGAAGATCAAGAATTCGCTCAAGTCGCTCAAGGCTCGTCACCGCGACAACCGCCTCGTTCGTCGCAAGGGCCGCGTTTACATCATCAACAAGCTGAACCCGCGCTTCAAGGCTCGTCAGGGCTGATTTGCGGATGCCGTTTGGTTGTCGGTCGTCCCGCGCCGCGTGTGCGGGCACATCGACGGCCAGGTTTCTGACGGCATGACGTTCAATCGAATTTGTTTTGATCTTCTGCGGTGGCGGGCTAACATGCCCGCCATGTTTGTTCGTGCCCTGTTGCTCCCCACCCTGCTCCTGCCGGTCTTGCTTGCTGCTTCTGCCCCGCAGATGGCAGTCGCAGATGACGCGCGGATCGTGGAGCAGCAAACCGAGAGCGTCTCTCCGAAACAGCGCCTCGACGATCTCTTCACGGCACTTAGACGCCAGCACGATCCGGATCAGGCCGCAGGCATTGCCAACCAGATCAAAGTGGAATGGTCGCAATCCGGCAGTGCCACCGTCGATTTGCTGATGCAGTGGGCGGCCAAGGCCATTGCCGAAAAGCGCAACGCCGCCGCTTTCGACTTTCTCGATCAGGTCATCGCCCTGAAGCCACGCTATGTCGAAGGCTGGAACCAGCGCGCGACGCTGAACTACGCGCTTGGCGACTACAACAAATCCATGGCTGATATCGAACAGGTTCTGCGGCTGGAGCCACGCCATTTCGGTGCGCTCGCCGGCATGGCAGCGATCCTCACCGAAAATGGCAAAGACCAGCAGACGCTGGAAATCTGGCAGCGGTTCCTTGCTATCTATCCCGCAAACCGCGCGGCCCAGCAGCAGGCCGACCAACTCAGCGAAAAACTTGCGGGCAGCCGTACCTGACTGTGCAACCGGATGCCGCGCCCGACCGTATAGAATCACGAGGTCCGGCGACCGAGTTCCGGGCATGTTTGCGAGTTGCCTGTCGATGCTGAGTTTTCTGGTTCTGGTTGCCCTGGTGCTCGCAGCCGCGTTTGCCTACACCGCTGTCAAGGCCCGGGCCATCACCGAGGCCAATCCGAACATCGGCAACCTCATCGACATCGGCGGCTACAGTATCAATGCTCTCCACCTGAAGCGCCCTGACGGCGCGGACCTGCCGCCTCTCGTCTTCATTCATGGCGCCAGCGGCAATCTGCGCGACCAGATGCAGGCCTTCGCCAGCCCTCTCGAAGGCCGCGCCGAAATGCTCTTCGTTGACCGCCCGGGCCACGGCTATTCCGAACGCGGCGGGCCAGACAATGCCTTTCCGTCCGGACAGGCCGATGCCATCGCAAAGTTGATGGATAAACTGCAAATCGGCCCCGCCATAATAGTAGGCCACTCCTTCGGCGGCGCAATTGCCGCAGCCTTTGCGGTTCGCCATCCCCGAATGACCGCTGGCCTGCTGTTTCTGGCACCGGCCACCCATCCCTGGCCCGGCGGTGTCGACTGGTACTACCGGCTGGCGTCTGCGCCCGTCCTCGGCTGGATCTTCGCGCACACGCTGGTCATCCCGGCCGGCCTCCGGAAGCTCGACCAGGGCACCATCGGCGTCTTCAGCCCCAACCCGCGGCCGCGCGACTACATCGAAAAGACTGCGCCGGCTCTGGTCTTGCGGCCAGATGTCTTCCGCAACAACGCCCGGGACGTCGTCAACCTGCTTGGCTATGTGACGCGCGAATCGCAGCGATACCGGGAGATCAAGGCGCCCACCGTCATCATCACCGGCGATTCGGACGACGTGGTGCTTGCCGAACTCCATTCCATCGGCCTCGAGCGCGACATCGTCGGCGCCGAACTGATCACCATCCGCAACCTCGGCCACAAGCCCGATTACATCGCCAACGACGTCGCCATTGCCGCCATCGAACATCTCGCCGGTACGCCCCGCGACCTGAAGCAGGTGGCCCGCCTCGCGGAAATACGAATTGCCGCCGAGATCAGTTCGGACCCGTCTCCAGCTACCCGTGCCTGAATGCTGCAAGTGACGGACGCAACGCTTCCAGAATAATGGCAGCGAGGCGCTGGGTGGCGGGACTTTGATCCGCCGCAGCACGGTGCAGCACGAGGTCTAGCTTCGGCAACGACGGCAGCCCGAGCTCTCCGTCAAACAGCGGCCGCACCGTACCGGGCAAACCGAGCGGCGTGCGCACCGTTATCCCGAGACCGGCCGCTGTCGCTGCCCACAGGCCACCGAGACTGGGGCTGACGAAAGCAACCCGCCAGCCGAGCCCAACACTATCCATCGCCTTTGTCGCGGCGGTCCTGAGCAGGCAAGGCGCCTCGAGCGTGGCGAGCGGCATCGGTTCGCCGCTATCAGCCATCCAGTCGATCCGGCCGTCCATCGGCCCCACCCAGCACATAGGCACCTCGCCGACAAGTTCGCAATGGGCGGTCCGCTCGCCATTGCTCCACGCCAGTGCCAGATCGAGCCGGCCGGACCGGACCCGCTCCATCAGCTCGACGTTGCGTACCACCCGAGCCTCGATGCGCACTTTCGGATGAGCGCGGGCAAAGCGACCGAGAACTTCGGGAAGCAGCGCTTCGCCAAAATCCTCCTGCAGGCCGAGCCGGACCCAGCCTTCGAGTTCCATCCCCTGCACCGCCGTAACCGCTTCATCGTTGAGGTCGAGCAGCCGGTGTGCATAGGCGAGCAGCGTTTCGCCGGCTTCGGTCAGCGCCAGCCCACGGCCGGCCTTGCGAAAAATCGGCCTCCCCGCCTGCTCCTCGAGTTTCTTGATCTGCGCACTGACGGCCGACGTCGAACGCCCGACACGCTCCGCCGCTTTGGCAAAGGTACCGAGCTCGATGCCCGCGACGAAGCTTCTCAGAATATCGAGATCGAAGACAGGGTAGCTCACATCATTGTCCAGTTTATCGGGATCATAAATCCATTTATATCTGATTATCCGGACGGATAAAGGGTGCAATAGAAGTTGCGTCAACTTGTTTCACCCGAGAGAACCCCCATGCCCATTACCCGAATTTCCCTGATGCGTGGCAAATCGCCAGAATACCTCGCGACGCTGTGCGACACGTTTCACCGCGCAATGGTCGAGACTTTCGATGTCCCTTCCGCCGACCGGTTTCACGTCATCCACCAGTGCTCGCCCGGCGAACTGGTCTTTGACCGCGACTACCTCGCCGGACCGCGCTCGGACGATTACCTGTTTTTCGACATCACCATCGGCAAGCCACGCACCGCCGAGGTCAAGCAGGCATTCTATCGACGGGTGACGGAGCTGCTCGGCGACACCCTAGATATCCGTGCGGCGGACGTTATGATCGTCATCACCACCACCGGGCGCGAGGACTGGTCGTTCGGCAACGGCCGCGCCCAGATGATAGAGGTGGCATAACGTCATGCCGCAAAGCAAATTGGACCGCGTCCATAGAGCCGGCGAGGCTCGGCAGCAGGCACCCGAGGGGATATCCAGCCAGCCATTTTTGCTGGAGACGCTCATCCCGGCGTCTGAGAATGGGCTCGGCGCCATGATCGCCATGCTCAAGCCTGGAACGCTGACCCACTGGCACAGCCATCCGCACGGCCAGATCCTCTACGTGCTCTCCGGCATCGCCTTGGTGCAGTGTGACGGCGGAGCGGTCGAGCAGCTGCATGCCGGCGACTGCATCCGTTTCGAGCCAGGCGAGCACCACTGGCATGGATCCGGCGTGACGACGAGCTTGACCTATCTCAGCGTCCAGGCCGCACATGAAGGCACTGCCGTCACCTGGTTCGAGCCCGTCACCGAAGGAGACCGACAGTGATCGCCATGCAATACAGTTTCATGCTCCCCGCCGACTACGACATGGACATCGTCGACCGGAGAATCCGCGATAAAGGTCCGCTGCTGGACAACTTTCCAGACCTCGTCTTCAAGGCCTATCTCACAGCCCGCAAAGGCGACGCGATCACTGGGTCGAGAGACAATCTCTATGCGCCGCTCTATGTCTGGAACGGTGTCGAAGGACTGAACGATTTTCTCTGCGGCCCCGGCTTCGCGGGCGTCAGCGCCGCGTTTGGCCGGCCGCAGGTAAACACCTGGATCCTCTGGAATACCGCGATTGCAGCAGACATCCGCAAGGCTCGCTTCGCCACCCGGGAGATTTCCGATATCGGACCGGATGCCCATCTCGGCACGATGCGTGCGGCAGGCAGCGCGGATGCGCTAGCCGACATCGAAACGGGTGCAACACTCGCCTCGGTTTCGGCCTTCGATCCCCATGGCTGGAAACGCCTTCGCTTCCGGCTTTGGCGGGAGATGCCGAAGGGACCGTTGCCGACCGACACGCTCGCCTATCGCCTCGGCCATCTGTCGTTACCCGAGCGCGCCTGAACCCTCGACGCCGACCAAAATGCTGTCACCGGGACAATGTCCCTGTTCCATCGGGGATGACGAGATCCTATGCAGGGATGCCACTACCCTTTCGACATGGAGCTTTTCTTGGTCGATATTGCAATGATCGAAGCCGCCCGGGTGCGCCTTTCCGGCAAGGCGCGGCGGACGCCGCTGCTGTCCTCGCCCTTTCTCGACGAAATCGCCGGGCGGCGCCTGTTTGTCAAGGCTGAGTGCCTGCAGCACACCGGCTCCTTCAAATTCCGTGGCGGATGGTCGGCGATCTCGGCGCTGTCACCCGACATTCGCGCGCGCGGCGTCATCGCCTTTTCTTCCGGCAACCATGCTCAAGGCGTGGCACTGGCAGCCCGCATGCATGGTATTCCCTCGGTCATCATCATGCCGTCGAATGCACCGAAGATGAAGATCGACAATACCCGCGCCTTCGGCGCAGAAGTGGTGCTCTACGACCGGGCCACTGAAGATCGCGACGAGATCGGCGCCCGGCTGTCGAGAGAACGCGGCCTAACGCTGATCCGGCCCTATGACGAACCGATGGTCATAGCCGGGCAGGCAACGACGGGGCTCGAGATCGCCGAGCAGGCGCTTGAAAACGATATCGGCGCGGCCGAAGTGCTGGTGCCATGCGGCGGCGGCGGTCTGACTTCGGGGATCGCACTGGCGCTTGAGGCCCGCGCGCCAGCCATGAAGGTGCGTCCCTGCGAGCCAGAGGGCTTCGACGACGCAACACGGTCGCTGGCGTCTGGCCGGATCGAACGCAACTCCTCGCTTTCGGGCTCGATCTGCGACGCCATCATCACGCCGCAGCCGGGCGAGATTACCTTCCCAATCATGCGGCGGCTCTGTGGCACCGGCCTCGTCGTGATGGACGCCGAAGCCCTTGCCGCCATGGCGCTGGCATTTACCCGACTGAAACTGGTGGTCGAACCCGGCGGCGCCGTCGCCTTGGCCGCCGCCCTCTTCCACGGCAACGAACTCGCCGGCGACACGGTGATTGCCGTCACTTCAGGCGGCAACGTCGACAACGACGTCTTCCTGAAATCCCTCGGCCACTAACGGGGAGACTACCTCTCTGGAACAGATGAGCCTTCAGACGAAAAAGCCCGGCGCTGAGACATCAGCGCCGGGCTTTGTTTTACAAGTAGTGCGGCCGCGCCTACTTGGCGGAGACGCGCCAGACTGTGTTGCCGGCGTCGTCGGCAATCAGCAGGCCACCGGTTTTATCAACGGCAAGGCCGACTGGCCGGCCACGGGTCTTGTTGTCCGCACCCATGAAGCCGGTAACGATATCCTGCGGCTTGCCATTCGGGCGACCATCGGCAAACGGGACGAAGACGACCTTATAACCGTTGAAGGTCTTGCGGTTCCAGCTACCGTGCTCGCCGACAAACGCACCGCCCTGATAGGCCGCCGGCAGGTTTGTGCCCGTATAGAACGCCATGCCGAGCGGCGCGACGTGCGAGCTGAGCGCATAGTCCGGAACGACAGCCTTCTCGACCAGATCAGGCCGCTGCGGCATGACACGCGGATCGACGTGCTGGCCGTAATAGCTGTAAGGCCAGCCGTAGAACGCGCCATCCTTCACCGACGTCATGTAATCCGGCACCAGATTGGGGCCGAGTTCATCGCGCTCGTTGATGACAGCCCAGAGCGCATGGCTCTTTGGCTCGAAGCTCAGCCCATTCGGGTTGCGCAGGCCGGTTGCAAACAGCCGCGAGCGACCCGTTTCCCTGTCGACTTCCCAGATCGCTGCACGGTCCTTCTCGGCACCGATGCCATTTTCGGTGATGTTGCTGTTCGACCCGACGCCGACATACAACAGCTTGCCGTCATCGCTGGCAACCAGGCTCTTCGTCCAGTGATGGTCGATAGGGCCGCCCGGCAGGTCGACAAGCTTGACACCCGGCTCGGTTATCTTGGTAGCGCCCGGTGTATAGGGAAACCGCATGATCGCATCGGTGTTGGCAACATAAAGATCGTTGCCAACAAGCGTTACTCCGAACGGCGAATTCAGGTGATCGAGAAAGACGTCGTGAACTTCGGCAACCCCGTCCCCATCGGCATCGCGCAGCAGCGTGATGCGATTGCTTGCCTGCTGTGGCGGGCTTCCGGTCGCAAAAGATTGAACCCAGCCCATGATCAGGTCCTTGGGACGTGTGATAGCGGCTGCAGGCGGCGCGACGGATTCGACCACCAGAACGTCGTCGTTCGGCAACGCGTAAAGCGAGCGAGGGTGAACAAGCCCGGAGGCCAGCGCCTTGATCTGCATGCCCTCGGGCACGGTCGGCGTCTCGTCCTTCTGCCAGCCGACCACGGGGGCGACATGCATTGGCGGTACCAGATATTGCGATTGTTCCGGTAGCGTCGGATTTGCACCGATTTCGCTCGTCGGATCCGGATCGCTGCCACCGCAGCCGGCAAGAGCGAACATCGAGGTGCAAGCGAGCGCCACAGCGAGCGAGCGGCGGATGGTTCTCGGGGAAATCACTGTGCGCATCACTCGACTACTCCTAGGTCTTGGCGATAGACCGGCGTGCGGCCGAGCAAACCACCGAGGATCAATACGATCAGCGTGGCTGCGGAGAGGACCAGGCCCATCGGGACAACCGAGGTCCAGGCATCGCGGCTATGGATAAGGGCATTGAAAATGGCGAGCACCAGGGCGACACCGTTGCCAAGCACATAGATGGCCGAGAGACGGTTGACGCCGACAAGGCGGCCAACGAAGAAATCAACGAGGCAGACCAGCGCTGCCACAGCGCCGACCATCAGGCCAGCCGTCAGCAACCACGCCGAAAAATTGGCCCACATCATTTCGGCAGTTCGCCAATAGGTGATGTCGGTAATCATCGTGCCGATGAAACAGGCAAGGGCGAAATGCCACAGAATCGGAAATAGCGGAGGTTTAACGATCCTTACGGGGTAGATAATGGGATTTGTCATGGGGTTTTCTTCCAATGCCGCCAAATTGCGTCGTTGGCAAACCAGTTAGCCAGCCTTTCGTTCCTTTATTCCCGGTACGACGCTGAATCCCATCAAAACGAAAAAAGCTCCCGCGAGGGGAGCTTTTGAATGTTTGGCCGGAAAACCTCAGCCGCGACGCGCGAGCGAGAACTGGGCGCCGCTGTCGGACGTGCAGTTCAGCTGGTTCGAGTTGACCAGCGCGCAATTGACCTTGGACTGTGTCTTGCGGACCAGCGACGTCATGTTGATCTCGACCAGGCCGGGGGCGGTGTTGACGTATGTGCCGGAAGCAAGAAGCTGGTTGCTGTCGGTCGTCCGGGTGGAGAATCCGCCGCCCTGGAATGTCGAGATGATGCCGTTCGGATCGGCCCAGGTGCCGTCCACCGTTTGCGGCGCCTGGCGGGTCGCGACCTGCATAGGCATCTGCCGCGGACCCTGATCCATACAGGAGGCGAGCGACAAGGCCGAGACAAGGAGGGCAAGGCTTGCTTTGATCTTCATGGTTCTTCCCCGAAATTCAGAATCGGCATCCGCCGCACACTTTGCGAAAAGATGGAGCGGCACCCCCGTGAAAGCAAGGCTCGGGCCGCCGATCCGCAGATTTATCATTGAGGCGTAACAAAAATGCCCGCACCAACGATGCGGGCATTCCAGGTTCTAATCAGCCAGTCTTATCAACGAACGAGCACGTTCTTGAACTGCCACGGATCCTTCGTGTCGATATCTTCCGGGAACAAGCCGGGACGACCTGTCAGCGGAGTCCAGTCCGTGTAGTGGCCTTCGACAGGACCGAGATACGGCATCTGCACTTCGAGGCAGCGCTTGTAATCGATCTCGTCGGCCTCGACGATCCCAGCTTTCGGGTTCTCGAGAGCCCAGACCATGCCGGCGAGAACGGCCGAGGTGACCTGCAGGCCGGTGGCGTTCTGGTACGGCGCAATACGGCGCGTTTCTTCGAGCGACAGGCGCGAGCCGAACCAGTAGGCGTTCTTGTCGTGGCCATAGAGCAGCACGCCGAGTTCGTCGACACCCTCGACCAGTTCGTTCTCGTCGAGAACATGCATGACCGGCTGGGCGTTGCCACCATTGCCGAACATTTCATGCAGCGACAGGACGGCATCGTTGGCAGGATGGTAGGCGTAGTGGCAGGTCGGACGGTAGGAGACTTCGCCGTCCTTGTCGGTCACCGTGAAGTAGTCGGCGATCGAGATCGACTCGTTGTGAGTGACGAGGTAGCCGTACTGCGCGCCGGGCGTCGGGCACCAGGTGCGCACGCGGGTGTTGGCGCCGGGCTGCTCGAGGTAGATTGCCGCCTGGCAACCCTTCTTGTGCTTCTTGGCATTCTTCGGCATCCATTCTTCATGGGTGCCCCAGCCGAGTTCGGCAGGCTGCAGGCCTTCCGAAATAAAGCCTTCGACCGACCATGTGTTCCAGAACACGTTGAGCGGCTTCGGGGTCTTGGTCAACTGCGTGTCGCGCTCGGCAATGTGGATGCCCTTGACGCCGACCTTCTTCATCAGCTTGGCCCAGCCTTCGCGATCATGCTGGTCCGGCTCGTCGAATTTGATGTCGAGATCGCGGGCAAGATTGACGAGGCCCTGCTTGACGAACCATGAGACCATGCCCGGGTTCGCGCCGCAGGTGGAAACGGCCGTCGTACCGCCCGGGTTCTTCTTCTTTTCGTGGCGAACGGTTTCGCGCAGCGCATAGTTGGTGCGGTCGGCGTTCTTCATGGTCTTGTCGAAATAGAAACCGAGCCATGGCTCGATGACGGTATCGATGTAGAGAACGTCGAGCTTACGGCAAAGCTTCATCAGGTCGAGCGAGCCGGTGTCGACAGAAAGATTGACGCAGAAGCCCTGGCCTTCGCCTTCGGTCAGAAGCGGCTTTAGCAGCTCCTTATAGTTATCCTTGGTGACATATTCCTTGATATGGCGGATGCCATGCTCGGCAAGAATAGCCATGTCGCCTTCGTTTTCACGCGGGTCGATGACAACCATCCGGCTCTTGTCGAATTTGAAATGGCGCTCGATCAGGGGCAGCGTGCCGCGGCCGATGGAGCCAAAGCCGATCATCACGATCGGGCCGGTTATTTCGGCATATACCGGGTAGTTTTCCTGCTTCATACTTTTCTCCTTCAAAGAGCAGAGGCTCTTTGGTGTCTGTCGATTCATCAGCAAACGCTTGACGATGGGTAAAGGGCTCTAATCACAAAATCCTGTCACAATAAAGGGTGGATGACCACCTCGCCGAGCGTAACTATAGCCTATCCGTCAAAGTCCCCTGGTGGAAAACCATAAGCCAGCGCCCGTCTTCTTCCTGCCGCCAGATCGAACTGCGCAGGGAGTGGACCGCATCCCCCTCTATGGTCTTTCTGGTCGATCCGTAAGTCACCAGTGCAATATGCTCCGACAGCATGACTAGCCTCGGATTGTGCAAGGCACGTGACATGACCGGCTCTTCCGTCAGCAAGGCCGAAATGATGTCCGCAAAGCCGAACATGCGGCCGGAACTGCCAATCTCCCGGAATTCCGGCGACAGATGACCCACAAGCGCCGCTCTCGACGAACGCACAGCCGGATCGAACAGCCTTTCCTCAAGCTGGCGAAGATGTTCGAGCAATCCATCCATGGTTTTATCCCCCTCAACAAATCCAGCCCATCCACCTTTGTACGACAAATGCATAAGCGAGCCATGGACGACTATCTGCAGGGCAATTCCGCCGACATTTTCGACCGTAGCGTTTCGCACTGAAGGCGGGAGACCCAGAAAAGCCCCGCCTTGTTGCCGGATGATCCAAGCTTTGTTAGACTTAGGACATCGAAGGTGTGGAAAGCGTAACATGGCTGACAATAAGCTTTTCGTGGATCTGTCCGATGACACGAAGCAGCGGCTGGATCGCCTTTCCAAGGCAATAGATCGCTCCGCAACATCCATCACCGCTGAGGCCCTCGAGCTTTATCTGGCTCAACAGGAATGGCAGATCGCTGCCGTAGACGAGGCCGTTCGCCGTGCAGATCGTGGAGGCTTCGTGTCCCACGAGGCAATAATGTCTTGGCTTGGCTCCTGGGGGACACCGGGAGAACTTCCTGCACCGAACCCGCTCGGCCGTAAGACGGCGCAGTGAACATCATTTGGGCTGAGGCCGCTGTTGCCGATCTGGTGGCCATTCGCGCATTCATAGCCGACCACAATCCTCAGGCGGCAAATAAAGTAGCGGCTAAAATCCTGCACGCGGCCAATCTCCTCAGAGATAAGCCACGCCTCGGACTTAGCACACATGTCGCACATGTTCGGAGGTTGATTGTGCACCAGTCGCCGTATTCCATCATCTATCGGGTAGTTGGACCGGACCTGCAGATCCTGGAGATCTTCGACGGACGGCAATTGGCACCTCGCACCGATGTGAGAGGCTGATCTTTATCCCCTCAACAACTCCAGCCCCTCCACCATCCTCGTCAACGCCACCTCGGTGATCTCGTAGCTGGCGATGCCATGCAGCGTGAACGGGTCGGCGGCGACATAGGCTTCCAGATCGGCGCGCTCACCCTTTGCAAAAATCACGCCGCCGGTGCGCGGTACCTTACGGCCGGACGCGAGAAACCAGCCCCGACTGTAGCCTTCCGCTACCCACTCTATATGTGGCTCCATGAACAGATCGGCATCTTCGTTGCTTTTCAGATAGGTAAGCGAGAGAATGAACATGGGCGACCCCCGGGATTGCGTGCCGCGATGTGACACAGATCGAATAGGTTAAGAACCCCGGCCGTTCACATTCTTTTTAGACGTCAACATGATATCAGCGTCCTATTGGAAACAGGAAGACCGGAATGGACCTCATGTCTGAACGGTTTGCTGCGCTTCTGTCGACGAGCGCGGCACTGATTGCCGTCTGACGAAGCCGATCGGCTACGCTTTGCCAACGATGCCTTTCGGTCGGCATTCGCGCTCACTGCGGAGGAAACGCCGCTCTGGTCGGAGTTGATGCGCCGCAATACGTTGGCCGGCCTCGGCACAGTGATCCGCTCTCCCGATTTCGAATCATGGCTGGTCTCAGCACAGTCGCGCCGCGGCAAGATCCCGTTCCGCAGCTTCGAAACGGATCTCGTCGACGGTCGCTGGCTGTGGATGAACGAGACTGTCGAGGAAAACGGCTGGATGCTCTGCGTCGCCACCGACATCACCCACATCAGAACGAGCGAGCGCAACCTGCGCCAGGACCGTGATTTCGCCCTGCGTGCGTCGCAGACGGACGAACTGACGAGCATTTCCAACCGGCGCTTCATGATGGCGGCCCTGGACGAACTTGTCCGCCGCCAGGCAGGCGCCCGGCCGATGATGAGTTGCGCCTGCATCATCGATCTCGATTTCTTCAAATGCATCAACGACCGTTTCGGCCACCAGACCGGCGACGACGTCCTCATCGATTTCGCACGCCGCGTCCACGTGCTGGTGCGAAGGCACGATAGTTTTGGCCGCATCGGCGGCGAGGAATTCATGCTGTTGATGCCCGATACCGATCTTGCCGAAGGCGAGGCGATTATCGGTCGTGTCTTGCAAACCGTGCGGCAGGCCCGACCCGTCCTTTTCCTACACCTGCTCGGCGGGCCTTGTGCAACTTCGTGCGGGTGAAACGACACGCGAAATCTATTCAAAGGCAGATGCGGCACTTTACGTCGCCAAGCGGGCCGGCCGCGACCAGCTGAAAAGCGTCGCCTAGCTAGTCCGACACCAGCACAGCAGGGATAAGCCCGCGCAAAGAATTGCCAACGAAGAGTTTGCCTCTGTCGACATCGGCGAGGGTGAGCCGAGAGGTCCGGGCTTTGCGCGTGCAGATCAATTCGCTGCGCAACACGCCGGCCAGCAGGCCGCAGGCAATCGGCGGCGTCAGCAGCATGCCGGAGCCGTCGTCGACGAAAATCGAGGTAATGGTGCCTTCGCAAACGTCGCCCTTCTCGTTGAGCAACAGAACTTCATCGGCCTCGTCAGGGCTGAATTCGGCACGGGCGCGGTCATAGACCCCGCGTCGCGTAGTTTTCGCACGAAGCAGCTTGTTGCCGGAATCGAGACGTGTGGCGGCGATGCGGATCCGCCACGTCACATCGGCAGCCAAAGGCACAAAACCGGCCGTGGTAACCGCAACACTGCCGGTACGATTCATCGTCAGGCGGACACGCTGCGGGCCGGATGCGTCGCAAACGGCCGCGTCAAGCGCCGCTTCCACCTGCCCCGGTGCCGCAAAACCAAGGCGTCGGGCAGAACGCTGCAGCCGCGCCAGATGCAGCTTCAACCTGACGAAGCCGAGGCCCGGCTCGTAGCGCAGGGTTTCGATCAGCGAGAAATCATCTACCGGGCGATCCACGCGTCCCCCACGGCAAACCGCGCCTTCAGCAGGCATTCCGCGTACTCCGCCTCGGCAGTCGAATCGAAGACGATACCGCCGCCGACGTTGAAGACGCCCCTGAAATCGTCGAACAGCGTGATCGTCCGGATGGCTACGGAAAAGCGCATGGCACCATCAGGTGCAATCATGCCGATAGCACCGCAATAGGCGTTGCGCGGCCCGACCTCCAGCCCATGGAGGATTTCCATCGCCCACATTTTTGGCGCGCCGGTGACCGAGCCGCACGGAAAAAGCGCGGCAAAGATATCCCGGATCGACAGGTCAGGAAGGAGCTTTGCCTGGACGGAACTGACCATCTGATGGACGGTCGGATAGCTCTCGATATCGAAAAGCCTCGGCACCTCGACGCTGCCTGTCTCTGCGATCAGCGAAATGTCGTTGCGCAGGAGATCGACGATCATCCGGTTTTCAGCCTGGGTCTTGCCGTCCTGGCGCATCGCCTCGACGATGGCGGAGTCTTCGTCCGGCGTCAGTCCGCGCGGCGCCGTCCCCTTCATTGGACGGGTTTCGATCCAGCCGTCGGCGTCGACACGGAAAAACAGTTCCGGCGAGCGCGACAGGATGACCGGGCCGGCGAGATCGACAAGTGCTCCATACTTGACCGGCTGTCGTTCGATCAGCGACCAGAAGGCGGCGCGTGGATCGCCATTCCAGCGCGCCTCGATCGGCATCGTCAGGTTACCTTGGTAGCAGTCACCGTTCCGGATGTGGCGGTGAAGCTGGTCGAAGCTCTTCCGATAGGCGGCAAAATCCCATGCGGCCTTCGGATCCGTCAGAAAGGCTTCGTTTTCAAGGCGACGCTGCGGCTGCGAGAGCGGATGGTCCGCAGCTGCCGGTCCGTCGAAGATCCCGAAAACCATCAGCGGCGTCCGGCGTCCCTCGGCGATCAGCGGCGCGAGCCTATCCTCGAAGACGAAGCCCGCCTCATAGGCCATGTAGCCGGCCAGCCAACGACCGGCCGCCTTCTCCCGCTGCATCCGCGCCAGACCGGCCAGCACCTCGGCGCCCGTATGCGCGACGATCACATCCAGGGGTTCGGCAAACAGCATCACCTGGCCGGTGGTATCGTCTCGGAAAAGGACTGATGCGGTGCTGGCCATGTGTGCGGCGTGGTTTGTCCTGCGTTTACGCTTCGTTGTTTTATGACTCGTCCAGTGCCTCGAGTTCGTCGATAAGCCCCTCGATCATCGAAAGCCCCCTCGCCCAGAACGACGGATCGGTGGCATCGAGGCCGAACGGCTTCAGCAGTTCGGAATGATGTTTGGTGCCGCCAGCCTTCAGAAGCTCGAAATACTTGTCCTGGAACCCCGGTTCTGCCTTCTGGTAGACGGCATAGAGCGAATTGACCAGGCAATCGCCGAAGGCATAGGCATAGACGTAGAAGGGCGAATGGATGAAGTGCGGGATATACGTCCAGTAGGTCTCGTAGCCCTCGGAGATGCGGATCGCCGGCCCGAGGCTTTCCTCCTGCACGGACAGCCAGAGCGCCCCGATATCCTCCGACGTCAGCTCGCCGGCCTTGCGCGCAGTGTGCAGCTTACGTTCGAATTCGTAGAAAGCGATCTGGCGCACGACCGTGTTGATCATGTCCTCGACCTTCTGGGCGAGCATCGCCTTGCGCTCGCGCTTGTCAGTGGTCTTTTCCAGAAGAGCCCGGAAGGTCAGCATCTCGCCGAAGACCGAGGCGGTTTCGGCCAGCGTCAGCGGCGTCTGGCACATCAATGCGCCCTGCCCGCCGGCCAGCACCTGATGCACGCCGTGGCCGAGCTCATGGGCAAGGGTCATCACGTCGCGCGGCTTGCCGAGGTAGTTGACCAGCACATAAGGATGGGCGGAAGGCACTGTCGGATGGGCAAACGCGCCCGGCGCCTTGCCGGGCCGCACCGGCGCATCGATCCACTGCTCGTCGAAGAAGCGGCGGGCGATTGCGGCCATCTCAGGTGCAAAGTCATTGTAGGCCGACAGCACCGTCTCCTTGGCGTCGCCCCAGGGAATCAGGACATTCGAGGTCTCCGGCAACGGCGCGTTGCGGTCCCAGAAATCCATCTGCTCCATGCCGAGCCACTTGGCCTTCATCTTGTAATAGCGGTGCGACAGGCGCGGATAGGCATCACGAACCGCAGCGGCCAGCGCATCGACGACCTCGCGCTCGACCCGGTTGGCAAGATGCCGGCTGTCGGCGATGTCCTTGAAACCACGCCAGCGGTCGGAAATGTCCTTGTCCTTGGCGAGCGTGTTTGTAATCAGTGTGAAGACCCGCAGATTAGCCTTGAAGGTGGCGGCCAGCGCCATGGCGGCTTTCTTGCGGACTGCCGTGTCGGGATCCTGCAGCAGGTTGAGCGTCATCTCCAGCGGCAACATCTCGCCGTCGATCTCGAAGCGCAGCTCGGCCATGGTCTCGTCGAACAGACGATTCAAGGCGGCTGCCGACGTCATCGACTTTTCGAGGAACAGTTGCTCGATCTTGTCCTCGAGCTGGTACGGCTTGTCCTGGCGCAGATCGACCAGCCACGGGCGATAGTGGCCGGCTTCAGGATCGTTCTGCATACAGGCATCGATCAGCACGTCGTCGAGCCGGTTGAGCTCCAGCGCGAAGAACAGCAGGTGCGAACTGGCTTCGGTGATCTTCGCCTGCACATCGCCGTAGAGCTTGCCGTTGGCCGGATTGCTGGTGTCGGAAAAATAAGTCAGGCCGGCGAAGGAGGCGATCCGGCCCATGAGGTCGTCGAGCGCCTCGTATTCGCGCAGCGCCGCACCGATACCTGCATCGCCCGTGCTCATCGCCGCAGTGCCGAGCTTCCCCTTCCACTTTTCCGCGAACGCAACCGACGCGGTGGCAGCCTTTTCCATGTCGGCGAGAAACGCCGAAGACGTTGCCGAGGGATAGAGATCCGCAAGCTTCCAGACGGGCAGATCGCCAAGTGCTGCATCCGCAGGTGCTTTGACGGAAATGTCGGCCGAAAGGTTAAGAAAGGCGTGGAGCGAATGGCGGCTCATGGGCAGTTATCCTCTGCTTTCCTGGTCTGGCACGGTCACCTGTCGTGTCTAATTGGCCCTAACGATGGCGGCAAGCCGATTTTCTCGGCGAAATCACTGCCTCGGACCAAAGTTGTGCTGATCGTGCATTGATTAAAATGCCGTTATTTCTCAGAACTGGATGTTCAATCCTGTCTGCCAAAATCACCTCAAGTTTCGCATGAGGTGAGGCACCAATGACCATACATAATGACGCCAAGGTCGGCGCGCAAATTCTCATCGTTGAGGATGATCCGGTCCAGCGCCGGCTTCTGAAGAATGCTGTCGAGCGGCATGGCTATGCCACGCTGCTGGCCGAGAACGGTCGGCTCGGGCTACAGGTCCTCAAAGAGAACAGTGGCCGCGTCAATGTCATCGTGCTCGATCTGATGATGCCGGAGATGGGCGGGCTGGAATTTCTGGCAGCCCTTCACGAGATGGGCACCGACATACCGGTCATAGTCCAGACGGGCCAGGGCGGCATTGAAACCGTGGTGCAGGCGATGCGCGCCGGCGCTTTCGATTTCGTCGTCAAGCCGGTTTCGCCCGAACGCATCGCAAGCGCCATTCACGGCGCCCTGAAGCTCGACCAGCGCGAAGCCAAAGCGCGGGCCGGCCGCAAGACGCGCTCCGGCAGTATCAGCTTCGACGACATCATCTCCGCCAGTCCGGCGATGATCCGCATCACCGACCTCGCCCAGCGGGCGGCGCTTTCGAACATCCCCGTGGTGCTCGAGGGCGAATCCGGCGTCGGCAAGGAATTGGTGGCACGCGCCATCCAGTCGGCCAGCGACCGCGCCAACAAGCCTTTCATCACCGTCAACTGTGGCGCCATACCCCACAACCTCGTCGAAAGCATCCTCTTCGGCCACGAAAAGGGTGCGTTCACCGGCGCCACAGAGCGCCATGTCGGCAAGTTCATGGAAGCCGATGGCGGCACGCTGTTCCTCGACGAAGTCGGCGACCTGCCGATCGAGGTGCAAGTGAAGCTGCTGCGCGCCGTACAGCAGGGCGAAATCGAAACGATCGGCGCCCGCACGACGCAAAAAGTCAATGTCAGGCTGATCTCCGCCACCAACAAGGACCTTATCGAGGAAGTGAAGGCAGGGCGTTTCCGCGAGGATCTCTATTATCGCCTCAACGTCTTCCCGATCACAATGCCGGCGCTGCGCCGGCGCAAGGAAGATATCCCGCATCTGGTGCGCGTCTTCGTCGAGCGCTTTTCCGCCGAGCAGAAGATCGGTCACACGCTCGGTATCAGCGCCGGCGCCATGGCGCTGCTGACTGCCTACGACTGGCCCGGCAATATCCGCCAGCTCGAAAACGCCATCTTCCGCGCCGTCGTCCTGGCGCAGGGCTCCGATCTGGTCGAAGCGGATTTTCCGCAGATCGCCGCTCAACTGCCCGGCTACCTAACCTCGGAACAGATGGCTGCCGGCGGCATCTCCAGGCGTGCCATGGGCGAAGGCGGTCTTTCGCTCGTGGGCGGGCGCGAATCGGACCACGTCGAGAGCGTCACAAACGAATCACCGGCGCCCCAACCGGCTGAAACAGCCGACGTTTCAGTTCCCGACAATCAGATCGCCAGCACCGGCCCGTCCGGCGAAGTGCGGAAACTGGCCGACGTAGAGGAGGAATTGATTCGTTTTGCACTGAAATTTTACCGCGGCCAGATGAGCCAGGTAGCCCGAAAACTAGGCATTGGCCGCTCTACCCTCTACCGCAAATTGAAGGATTACGGTATAGATCCGGACGACCCGCAGAAAAACGCTGCCTGATCGCTTTCTTAACGTTCGGGCAAGCATATTCCGTTACTGGTCGTAAAGCTCTTGTTAGTGGATCGTTCACTATGTAAGAAGTGGTTGAACATGTGTGGCATTTTTGCCATCGTGTGACCGCAATTGACAGACATTTGGAACGTTATGCGGCATTTGCTGTCGGACGGGGATCGACTTGCAGAAACTGAATGGGAATTCCAAGCGTAATGGCTTGAACTGGCGCACCGTATGTTCGGATATTTGCGTGAAGACGGCCAAGGCGCTTGCCATTGGTGCGGTCGCCATCGCAGTTTCGACGCCGGTCTTCGTGGGTTCACCTTCACAGGCGGAAGGCGAAACGCGCAGCCTTAAGATCTATTACGTCCATACGGGCGAAAAGGCAGTCATCACCTACAAGCGCAATGGCAAGTTTGACCCGCGTGGTCTTGAACAGCTCAACCGCATCCTGCGCGACTGGCGCAAGAACCAGCCGACAAAGATGAACCCCCGGCTTTTCGACCTGATCTGGGAAGTTTATCGCGAGAGCGGTTCGCATGAATTCATCAACGTAGTCTGCGGCTTCCGCTCGCCCGATACAAACGAGATGCTGCGCACCCGCAATGCCCACACCGGCGTCGCGAAGAAGAGCCAGCACATGCTCGGCAACGCGATGGATTTCTACATTCCCGACGTTAAGCTCGCCAAGCTGCGCGAACTCGGCATGAAATTGCAGACCGGCGGCGTCGGCTACTATCCGACATCGGGCTCGCCTTTCGTTCACATGGACGTCGGCGGCGTTCGCGCCTGGCCGCGCATGGACCGCCAGGACCTTGTCCGCCTGTTCCCGAACGGCAAGACGATGCACATCCCGGCCGACGGCAAGCCGCTTCCGGGCTACGACCAGGCAGTCGCCGACTACAAGCGCCGCATGTCTTCAGACGATATCCAGGTTGCCAGCGTTTCGCCCACCAAGCATCGCGGCTTCTTCGCGACGCTGTTTGGCGGCGGCGGGGCTGACGAGGCCGAAGACAATTCCGATGCCGAATCCACGCCGACCAAGGCAGTGGCGACGACAACGTCCACGCCGCGCCAGCAGGCACCGGCAGTCGTCCAGCCAACGGATGACGAAGAAGCACCTCGGACCGCCGTGGCGAGCCTCAATGCGCCGATCCCGGCCGTCCGGCCTTCGTTCGGTAACCTGGCCGGTGGCAGCGATGTCGCTTCTGCGCTGGTCTCGCCAAACCATAGCGCCGCCCAGGATGCGCTCTCCGCAGCCCTGCCGGCAAACGGCTCCTCCTCCCTGCCGCAGTATACGGACCTGAGTTCGTTCAGCGTGCCCGTGCCATCGCTGCTTGGCCAGAGACGCGCACCCGGCGATGCCGAAACGCAGACGGCGTCGGCCGATCCGCTTAATTCCGAGGCCGGTTCGCAACTGTCGTCCGTCCCGGTTCCGGTGGAGCGTCCTGCCGTGGCTGAAAACCTTCTGGCTTCGGCGCAATCGGATACCGATGCCGAGGAAGACAATGCGGATGAAAATGCGCTTTCGCCTTCGGTCGTTGCCGCGCTCGAGCAGCATCGCAAGGACGAGGAAGTGCTGAATGCGCTTGCCGCAACGCCGATGCCGCCGGCAGCCCAGGCAATCGCCTCGGTGACACCGCAGGTGGTTCCGACACAGCGGCCGGCCCAGCAGCGCCCGACGACGTCGGTACCGATGCAGATGGCGGCACTGGCTCCACAGATGAAGATCGCCCCGTCGGCCAATAATGTCCGCTTCTACGATGCCTTCGATGCGCCGACCGCCGATGACAGCAATATCGCCGCAGGTATCCCGACAAAAGGCGGACGCCCCAGCAAGAAGGACGCAGTTGTCGCAACAGCAGGCCGCGCCACCCTTCGCACTGAACCGAAGCTGACCGAGAAGATGGTCGAGCATTGGGCTCTCAGCAACGCCCGCCTCGAAACCGCGAGCCGCCCGGTAAAGGCTCCGCGTTTCGTCAGCCAGCAGCTGCGCGCCCAGCCAACCACCGTCTACACCGAAGGCTTCAAGCAGCAGACCGCCGCCATCGATCCTGAGCGCTTCAACGGCTCCGCCGTCAACTTCCTGCCGGTCAAGAAGTTCGATACGCTGCAGTAGAGACCATCAAAAAATCCCATAAAGAAAACCCGCCGGATCGCTCCGGCGGGTTTTCTGTTTGAACGCTAAAGTGCTTTCTGGAGAAAGCCCCGACCGGGCTATTCCATGCCCAGTGCGGCCATGTAGGTCTGCAGGATGGTTTCTTCTTCCATGCGCTCGTTGGCGTCTTTCTTGCGCAGACGAATGATGGTGCGGATGGCCTTGGTGTCGTAGCCGCGGCCCTTGGCTTCGCCCATGACATCCTTGATATCGCCGCTGATCGCTGCTTTTTCTTCTTCCAGACGCTCGATGCGTTCGATGAACTGCTTCAGTTCGGCGGCCGCGACCGGCTCTGCGCCCATTACTTCACTCATGGATTTCTTTCCTCGCTAGACAGATGATGCGGGCCGTTAAACGCAAGCAGCTGGCTGACAGCCGTGTCGACGGCAGGCGCCGCTTGTGGGACGGACGGGTGGTTTGATCGCGGGATGACGTGCCGCGAACGGCGCTGGAGGTCAAGCCGATTTGCTAAAGGTTGACCTATTCTTTTGGCTTGCTGGTTTCAAACGCAGCCTTTTGCACAGGCGTCGCCTCGATTTGGTGGAGGCTCTGCCACTCTTCGTAGGGCATGCCGTAGATGATCTCGCGCGACTGCTCCTTGCTGAGCGGCACGCCGTGCTCATTGGCCGCCTCGCCATACCAGCGCGACAGACAGTTGCGGCAGAAACCGGCAAGGTTCATCAGGTCGATGTTCTGCACGTCGCTGCGCTCGGCGAGATGAGCGACCAGCCTTCGAAAGGCGGCAGCTTCGAACTCGGTCTGCTGTTCCTTGCTGAGTTCGGTCATTGTTGTCTCCTTAAGCCGTTGGATAGGGGCCGGTGCGTGACGGAAACACCTTGTACTCGTGCAACGCAGGATCGGCATTCATGGCCGCGAAGATCGGTGCCAGCCGGTCGGCCCAGGCCGCAATGCCTTCGGCATCGCCAATCAGGTCCTGGCGCACTTCCAGAAGCGTGTGCGGAATGCCGGTCACCATGCAATGCCGATAGAGCGTATCGCCGCGCAGCGCACCGTCATAGGGTTCGTTGTCGCCGACAACCAGGCCTTCGGCCCGCAGCATGGAGAGCAGCGGCAGGACGGCGCGATCGTCGGTGTCCCAGAGGACCGCCGCATGCCAAGGCCGCGGCACACCCTTCCAGGCGGGCGTATAGGAATGCAGCGACAACACCAGCGGCGCCTTCCCGCTTTCAGCCGCTACACTGGCGATCACCTCCGCCACGGCATCGTGATAGGGACGGTGATAGGTGGCAATGCGGTTCATCCATTCGGCGTCCGAAATCGGGTGATTGCCGGGAATGATCGCGCCATCGGAGATTTTCATGATCAGCGTCGGATCGTCTTCACCGCGATTGGGATCGATCAGCAGGCGCGAAAAACCACTGAGCACGGCGGGCACGCCCAGCATGTGCGACAGCCTCCGGCACAGATCCTCGACGCCTATGTCATAGGCGATATGCCGCTCGAAAGCAGCGGCTGGCAAACCGAGCTGATTGTAATGTGGCGGCAGCCGGTTCATGGCGTGATCGCCGAGGATCACCATGCCCCTGTCACGATTGCCGTCTAGGATTTCGAAAGCGTCGAAGTCATGCATGCGCGGGTGCTGCCAGCCTCATTTCGGTCCGCTGCTTGATCGCATGCAGGACGTCGAGGTGCAAGGTTTGCATGATATCGTGGCGGGTTTGGGGTTGCCGATGACAATGGCGTGAACGAATATAATCGATTAGCATTGCGTTGACATTCCGGGGATGGCAGCGCAAGAAGACGGGAGAACGAATAATCATGGAGCCCATTGGAAGCAGTGTCCAGCCAAGTCGCGCCCAGTTTCGTTAAGCGGTCAAATCCGCTCGTCAAGCTCGCCCTTTTTGCCCTGGCCGCAGCCTCGCCGTTTATCCTGCCGAATGTTGCCCTTGCGGATTTCCGCGTGTGCAACGGCACGCAAAACCTGGTCGGCGTAGCCATCGGCTACCGTGCAAAGCAGGGTTGGGTGACGGAAGGATGGTGGCAGGTCCCAGCCACCACATGTGCCACTCTGATCGAAGGTCCGTTGCAGTCACGTTATTATTATCTCTACGCTGAGGACGCTGCCCGTGGTGGCCGCTGGACTGGCGACGTGGAAATGTGCGTGGCTGAAAACGAGTTCAAGATCGAGGGCGTCAAGGACTGCTACGCACGCGGTCACCAGAAAATGGGATTCAAGGAATACGACACGGGGAGGCAGGCGAGCTGGATGGTTCAGTTGTCCGACACCCCGGGAAGCCAAGAAAGCCAGAATTGATGAAACGCAATAGAAACGTCAAAATCCTCGCCACACTCGGTCCCGCTTCTTCTGACGAAGCGATGATCCAGAAGCTTCATGAAGCAGGCGCCGATCTGTTCCGCATCAACATGAGCCATTCCAGCCATGAGATGATGCGCACGCTGGTGTCTCGAATCCGCGCTGTCGAAGCCCGCTGCGGCCGGCCGATCGGCATTCTCGCCGACTTGCAGGGACCAAAGCTGCGCGTCGGCAAGTTCGCCGACACCAAGGTCACGCTCGTCCCCGGCCAGACCTTCACGCTCGACGGCAACGATACGCCCGGCGACAACAAGCGCGTCTTCCTGCCGCATCCGGAAATTCTGGAATCGGTGAAGGCCGGCGACCGCCTGCTGATCGACGATGGCAAGTTGCACCTGCGCGCGGAAACATGCGACGGCAAGACGATTGTCACCAAGGTCATTTCCGGAACCACGATTTCCGACCGCAAGGGCGTCAGCCTTCCCGACACCCTGCTGACCGCAGGCGTGCTCACCGACAAGGACCGCGCCGACCTCGACGCCGTTCTCGCAGTCAACGATGTCGACTGGGTTGCCCTGTCGTTCATCCAGCGCCCGGAAGACCTCACGGAAGTCCGCGAGATCGCCCAGGGCCGCGTTGGCCTGATGTCGAAGATCGAAAAGCCGCAGGCCATGGAGCGGATCGACGAGATCATCGAACTCTCCGACGCCCTGATGGTTGCCCGTGGCGACCTTGGCGTTGAAATGCCGCTCGAAGCCGTTCCCGGCATCCAGAAGCAGCTCATCCGCGCCTGCCGCAAGGCCGGCAAGCCGGTCGTCGTCGCCACGCAGATGCTGGAATCGATGATTTCGGCTCCGGTACCGACCCGCGCCGAAGTCTCGGACGTTGCTACCGCCGTCTTCGAAGGCGCCGATGCTGTCATGCTGTCGGCAGAATCTGCCTCCGGCGATTATCCGATCGAAGCCGTCGCCACCATGGCGTCGATTGCCCGCACCATCGAGCGCGAGCCGCATTATCCGGGCATCATCTACGCCCAGCGCCCGCAGCCTGAAGCAACCGGCGCCGACGCTATTTCGCTGGCCGCCCGCCAGATTGCCGAAACGCTGAAGCTGACAGCTATCGTCTGCTACACATCGTCCGGCGGCACCGGCCTGCGTACCTCGCGCGAGCGTCCGAACGTGCCGATCCTGGCGCTTTCGCCGAGCGTACAGACAGCCCGCCGCCTCTCCGTCGTCTGGGGCCTGCACTGCGTCGTCACCCACGATGCGACCGACCTCGACGACATGGTCAACCGCGCCTGCCGCATCGTCGTTGCGGAAGATTTCGGCAAGCCCGGCGACCGCGTGATCATCTCGGCCGGCGTTCCGCTCGGAACACCGGGCGCCACCAACATGCTGCGTCTGGCCTACATCGGCTCGGACGGACAGGGCGGCATCTGATCGATAGCCTCCGATAAAAACGAGCCCGCTGCCTTGGAAAAAAGGCGGCGGGCTTTTTTCATGCCTGCGACCCGCCGACTTTCGAGGCGGCAGTGTCGCCTTCACGGGTTGCACCGGAGCCAGAACATCATCATTGTACGGCTGCCATAAAGAGGCTCTAGGAGAGACGGCGGGGGGCTGCGCCGCAGCGCGACTTTGCCAAACAGGAGAGAGAGATGAGGAAAACCGCCAGGTTCGGTCTTTTGACCATTGCGGTGGTGGCGCTCAGCGCCGGCACGGCCTTTGCCGACTATCAGCTCAATATTCTGCACATCAACGACTTCCACTCCCGCGACGAGTCGATCAACAAATTCGACGCCACCTGCTCGGCAGACGAAGAGAGCAAGAACGAATGCTTCGGCGGCGCAGCCCGGCTGAAGACGGAAATCGACCTGCGCCGCAAGGCGCTCGAAGGCCAGAACGTCATCCTTCTCGACGCCGGCGACAATTTCCAGGGCTCGCTTTTTTACACGACCTACAAGGGCCAGGCAGAGGTGGAACTGCTGAATGCCATGAAGTTCGACGCGATGACCGTCGGCAACCATGAATTCGACGATGGCGAAAGCGCACTGGCGCCGTTCCTCGACAAGGTCCAGTTCCCGGTACTCGGCGCCAACGTGCTGACCGATTCGGAATCGAAACTCGGCGAGCGCATCAAGAAATCAATCGTGCTGGATGTCGGCGGACAAAAGATCGGCATCGTCGGCGTCGTCACCACGGATACGCCTGCCCTTGCCTCGCCCGGGCCGCACGTCAAGATCACCGATGACGCCCAGGCGATCAACGCCGAAGTCGACCTGCTGAAGTCGCAGGGCGTCAACAAGATCGTCGCGCTCACCCATGTCGGCTACCACAGGGACCTGGACGCGATTGCCAAGATCCCCGGCGTCGACGTCGTCGTCGGTGGCCATTCGCACACGCTGCTGTCGAACACCGACCCGAAGGCGGAAGGCCCCTACCCGACCATGGTCGACAATCCCGGCGGCTACAAGGTCCCGGTCGTCACAGCCGCATCATACAGCCGATATCTCGGCGACATCGTCATCACCTTCGACGACAACGGCGTCGTCAAGGAAGCCAAGGGCGACCCCATCCTGCTCGATTCCTCGGTGACCCCTGATCCGGCCATGCTTGCCCGGGTCCAGGAGTTGGCAAAGCCGATTGCCGAGGTGCGCAAGAAGGTCATTGGCAAGTCCGAAGGCCCGATCGAGGGCGCTCGCGAAGTCTGCCGGGCGCAGGAATGCTCGATGGGCAATCTCGTCGCCGATGCGATGCTCGACCGCACCAAGGCGCAAGGAATCAGCATCGCCATCCAGAACGGCGGTGGCCTGCGGGCCTCCATGCCTTCGGGCAATCTGACCATGGGCGATGTCCTCACCGTGCTGCCCTTCCAGAACACTGTCGCCACATTCCAGCTGACAGGCGCCGACGTGGTCGCAGCACTGGAAAACGGCCTTAGCCAGATCGCCGACGGGGCCGGCCGCTTTCCGCAGGTGTCGGGCATCAAATACACCTTCGACAAGACCAAGCCCGCCGGCAGCCGCGTCGTTTCGGTCGAAGTCATGGAGGGCGACCGCTACGTGCTGCTAGATCCGAAGAAGACCTACGGCGTCGTTTCCAACAACTACATGCGCTCCGGCGGAGACGGCTATACGGTGTTCTCGACCAAGGGCCAGAATGCCTACGACTTCGGTCCCGATCTCGAGCAGGTCGTTGCCGACTACCTGGCTGCCCACAATCCGTACAAGCCCTACCTCGACGGCCGCGTGACGCAGGTGGCCGCCGCCTCGCCCAGCGCCCAGCCGGACGTGGTCAAGCCGACAGACACTCAGATCGCTCCCTCTGGCGAGAAGCCGGCTGAAAAGCCGACGGTAGCAACCACGCCGACACCCGCGCCGATCACTCCGCCGCCTGCAGCGTCGACCACCACAGCGGCTTCACCGACACCGCCAGCTCCGGCACCGGCACCGCCGCCCGCCGCGAACCCGCCGGTTGCTGCAGAGCCAAGCGCCAAACCGAAGCTTCCGACGACCCACGTGATTGCCGCCGGCGATACGCTCTGGGATCTGGCCCAGACGTTTTACGGCGATGGCGCCGACTGGAAAAAGCTCGCCGCCGCAAACCGCCATGCGAGCCCGCGTCGCCTCTTGGTCGGCCGCGAACTGCAGGTTCCGGCCAAATAACGCATCAGGCCATCGCCAACTACCGGTCCGGACTTTCCGGACCGGTTTGTTTCTACGACGTTTGAACCGATCCGCCGGCACTGCGTAGAACGGGTAACAATTTTTGAAATGAACGGACATTTGCCATGACGATAGACGTTTCCGCCCTCCCGCCAGGCCACCCGCCAGTATCGATCGGCAAAGTCGGCGTCCTGATTGTCAACCTCGGCACACCCGATGGCACCGATTACAAATCGATGCGCCGTTATCTGCGCGAGTTCCTGAGCGACAAGCGCGTCATCGAATGGTCGCGCTTCCTCTGGTATCCGATCCTCTACGGCATCGTTCTCAACACCCGCCCCGGCAAGGTCGGCAAGGCCTACGAGCAGATCTGGAACAAGGATCTGAACGAAAGTTACCTGCGCACATACACGCGCAACCAGGCAACCCGCCTCAGCGAAGCGCTGAAGGACCTGCCCAACGTCACCGTCGACTGGGGAATGCGCTACGGCCAGCCATCGATCGCATCCCGCATCGACGCGCTGAAAGCTGCCGGCTGCGACCGCATCCTGCTTTTCCCGCTCTATCCTCAATATGCCGCCGCAACGACGGCGACCGTCAACGACAAGGCTTTCGAGACGCTGCTGAAGATGCGCTGGCAGCCGGCACTTCGCACCGTGCCGCCCTACCACGACGACCCGGCCTACATCGAGGCGCTGGCGAACTCGGTGACCAACCATCTGGCAACGCTCGACTGGGAGCCGGAGATTATCATCACGTCGTTCCACGGCATCCCGATGTCCTACTTCAAGAAGGGCGATCCCTACCACTGCGCCTGCATGAAGACCGCCCGGTTGCTGCGCGAACGGCTCGGTTTCTCCAAGGAAAAGCTGATGATCACCTTCCAGTCGCGCTTCGGTCCGGAGGAATGGCTGCAGCCCTATACCGACAAGACTGTCGAGCGGCTGGCCAAGGAGGGCGTCAAGCGCATTGCCGTCATGAACCCGGGCTTCGTCTCGGATTGTCTGGAGACACTGGAAGAAATTGCCGGAGAGGCAATGGAGATCTTCCATCACGCCGGCGGCGAAAAATTCTCCCACATTCCATGCCTGAACGACAGCCCAGGCGGCGTCGCCGTGCTGGAAAAGGTCATCCGTCGTGAACTGCAGGGCTGGGCCTGAGGCTTGCAAGAGGCCGAGTCCATGCTCAGGAGACGCCCTGTCGGTCGATCTTATTCCCGTGGATCGACAGGCGTCGGCTTGATGACTAGCTGCACCGCCTGAAATCTTCGACCAACTCGTTGAGCAACCATTTCGCCGCATTGCCGAGCGGTCGGTTTCGATTGCGGACAGCATAGATCGGGATTGAAACGGGAAGAACGCTGGAATCCTTGACATCGAGCCGGACGAGAGAGCCGTCCTGCAAATGATGTTCGACCAGATGCAGCGGCATCGAGCACCAGCCAAAGCCTGCCAAAAGAAACTCCAGTCGGCGAAGCATGTCCACGAACCGCCAGAAACGGGCGCTGACGACGCCATGGCTCGGCCCATCCGGCGCGTGCGGATCGGTCAGGATGAGTTGTACGTAGTCGGCCAGGGTCTCACGCGTGATCTCCCTGCTTTCCGTTGCAAGCGGGTGCGATGGAGCGACGACGGGAACGAGGGTGATCTTCGTCAGGACGTGCGCTTCGAGATCCTGTCCGGCGGTCGGAAAAAGCCCACACAGCGAAATCATCGCCGACCCGTCCCGCACGCGCCGTTCTGCCGCCCAGATACTTTCGGTGAAGAGCGTCACGGGAAGATCGGGAAATGTCGACTGCAGCTTCGACAGGGTCCGCAGCACAGGGCCGGTAGGCGTCATGCTGTCGAGGGCGATCGTCAGTTCCGGCTCGAGCCCCCCGGCGATGGCGCCTGCCGTTCTTTCGAACAGCTCCGCCTGTCGCAGAACCTGCCGCGCCTGTGCAACCAACACACGCCCCGCTTCCGTCAACCGGGGCGAACGGCCGGATCGGTCGAACAGGAGCACCTGCTGCGTGGTTTCCAGCGTCCGGACCGTATTGCTGATCGCAGACTGGACACGTCGCAGCTTCCTTCCAGCCGAGGAAAAGCTCCCCGTATCCGCGATCGTCACAAGCACAGTCAACTGGTCGAGCGTCAGGGACCCAATCATCATCTATCTCCATTAGAGATAGTTCGTATCATCAATCCATCGCTTCTCATACAGTCAGAAGCGTTTACGGTGGGCGCCAATCTCATCTGGAGCAGATAATATGAGCACCACCACTCTAAACTCACCTCGAATCCTGACGATCTCAATCTGGGTCTTGCGCGTCCTCGTCGCGTTGATGTTCCTCGCAGCAGCAACGATGAAGCTGACATCGCAGCCGATGATGGTTGCGGAATTCGAACAGGTCGGCCTCGGCCAGTGGTTTCGCTTCCTGACAGGCGGCCTCGAACTGATCGGCGCCATCGCCGTGCTCGTTCCCCGCACATCCATCCTGGGCGCCCTGCTGCTGCTGCTCGTCGATGCCGGCGCTTTCGTCGCGCAGATTGCGGTCCTGCACATGGACTGGGTCCACACGATCGTCATCGGCGCAGTCATCGCCCTGCTGATCTACCTGCAGCGCCGGGCCGCCGCCTGAGCGTTTCCCGCGCGGCGCTAGACGCCGCGCCGGTTTCCCCAGAGGATGACGTGCAGCTGCGGCAAGACGCGGACGGCAAACCAGCCGTCCTCGGTCACCCGGTCGATAAGCCACAGCATCCTGTCGGTAATGCCGTCGAGATCGATGACGGCATTTTCCTCGGTTCCCTTCGGAGGCGTATGATTGCCGGGCTGAAGGTAGACCGGCAGATGTGGATGGCGCGCTGCCGCATCGCGGGCATAGGCATAGTCCGCATCGTCGAACACAACGAATTTCAGCACCGTCTCAGGCCGACCGCCGGCTGCATCCAGACAGTGCCGCAAGGCATCCAAATCCGTATCCATGCCGCTCGACGGTGGCTTTGGGCTGAGCACCAGAACGTCGAGATCGCTGAACCAGGTTTTGGCGATCGATCCCTGGGTCTCCAGTGCGAAGCGATAGCCTTCGCCATGTCCCCGGGCGATCAGCGGCGCCAGCGGCTGGATGGCTGGATTGCCGCCCGACAGCGACACGGTGAGCGGGCGATGTCCGGACAGTCGCGTCACCTCCTGCCAGATATCATCCACCGACATCGGCGCCCATGTGTCGCGAAAAGCGCTGTCAACCGCATGCAGGCTGTCGCACCACGAACAGCGATAATCGCACCCGCCGGTGCGCACGAAGACGGTCGGCAAGCCGATCAGCACGCCCTCCCCCTGGATCGTCGGCCCGAAGATCTCGCTGATGCGGATGGGTGTCGCGGTTTCCGGTCTCATGGCCGGTATTCCGCCCAGGTCTTCGGCGTCTCACTCACCCTGACTGCCGATGTTTCCGGCAAGACCGCCCGGCACCAGTCAAAGAAGTGCTTCGCCAGATATTCAGACGTGACCGCGTCATGGCCCAGCACATCGTTGAGATGCCGATGGTCAAAGGTCTCGTCGATGTAGCGCTTGAGCGGGGCCAGTTCATGATAATCGCGCACGAAACCGTCTTCGTTGAGATCGGGCGACGAGAGCTCGACGACGACGATATAGTTGTGGCCATGCAGGCGCGCACATTGGTGATCGGCAGGCAGCCGCGTCAGTTGATGCGATGCCGAGAAATGAAATTCCTTGGCAATGCGAAACACGGCTACACCTCCGTCGCCCGGAAGGAGCCCGTGGCGGCAACCCAGAAGTCTGCATCCTCGTAATCGGTTGGATCGACGACGCCGGCGATGGAAAAGGCTTCGCGCCGCTCGACGCAGGTGCCGCAACGACCGCAATGGCGCTCACCGCCCTTGTAGCAGGACCATGTTTCGACGAACGGCGTGCCATGCTTCACGCCATCTATGACGATATCGGCCTTGGACACAGTGACGTAGGGCGCCAGCAGCGTCACGTCTGCATAGCCGTCGAGCGCTTCCGTCTGCATCCGCTGGAAGCTGTCGATGAAGCCCGGTCGGCAATCCGGATAGATGAAGTGATCGCCGCCATGCACGGCGACTGCGACAGCATCGGCCTTGCGGGCTGCGGCGACGCCGAAGGCAATCGCCAGCATGATGGCATTGCGATTGGGAACGATGGTGGATTTCATCGTTTCCTCGGCATAGTGGCCGTCCGGCACCGCGATATTGTCGGTGAGAGCCGAACCAGTGAGGTGGCGGCCTATGCCGCTGATGTCGATGATTTCATGCCATACGCCGAGGCGCTGGGCGCAGGCGGCGGCAAAATCGAGTTCCTTGCGGTGTCTTTGACCGTAGTCGAAGGATAGCAGTCCGAGGAGAGATCCCTCTGCGGCTGTTCTGTAGGCAAGCGAAACGGAATCCAGTCCGCCGGAGCAGACGACGATGGTTTTCATAACAGGTGTCCTTGTTTTTACCGGGTAGGCTGCGACCGGTTAGTTCAATGGGCGTTCTCTAGGGCAAACATCCGCAGCTGGAAACGGCTTTTTTACGACCTGCGACAAATCGTTTGTCGCAACTTCATCGGCAACGGGTGTGCTTCCACCATCGGCTGGGCTATGCTGCCGTGGAACAGGGATGGGAAAAATAATGCTGGGTGGATTTGATATCGTTGTAATTGCGATCGTGGTGCTTGTCGTGCTGGTTCTGTTTGCCGGCATCAAGACGGTGCCGCAGGGCTATCGCTACACTATCGAGCGGTTCGGCCGCTACACGCGCACACTGGAGCCGGGCCTGAACCTGATCCTGCCGTTCATCGAGCGTATCGGCACCCGGATGAATGTCATGGAGCAGGTGCTGGCCGTACCGACGCAGGAAGTCATCACCAAGGACAATGCCAGCGTCTCAGCCGATGCCGTGTGCTTCTACCAGGTGTTGAATGCCGCCCAGGCCGCCTACCAGGTGTCCAACCTCGAAAACGCCATTCTCAACCTGACAATGACCAACATCCGCTCTGTCATGGGCTCGATGGACCTCGACGAACTGCTGTCCAATCGCGAGATCATCAACGACAAGCTGCTGCGCGTCGTCGACGAGGCCGTCGGCCCCTGGGGCATCAAGGTAACCCGCGTCGAGATCAAGGATATCCAGCCGCCGCGCGATCTCGTCGACGCCATGGGCCGGCAGATGAAGGCCGAGCGCGAAAAGCGTGCCCAGGTACTCGAGGCCGAAGGCTCGCGAAACGCCCAGATCCTGCGCGCCGAAGGTGCCAAGCAGGCGGCGATCCTGCAGGCAGAAGGCCAGCGTGAGGCCGCCTATCGCAATGCCGAAGCCCGGGAACGCCTGGCAGAAGCCGAGGCCAAGGCGACGCTCGTCGTCTCCCAGGCGATCGCTGCCGGCGACGTGCAGGCGATCAATTACTTCGTCGCCCAGAAATACACCGAGGCCCTGACCGCAATCGGTTCTGCCTCGAATTCGAAGATCGTGCTGATGCCGATGGAGGCATCCTCCATTCTGGGCTCGCTCGGCGGTATCGGCGCTATCGCCCGCGAAGTGTTCGGCGGCGAAGCGCCAAGCAGCCGACCCGCTGTCGAGCAAGCGCCTCGACCGCGCTCCACGCCGGCACGCACCACGCCGCTGGTCAATCCGCTGAACCCGCCGCGGGAGACCTGACGCATGCTGAGCGATCTGGTCGTCCAGCTCGGACCTTGGAGCTGGTGGGTGCTCGGGCTGGCACTGCTGGCGGCAGAACTTCTCGTTCCCGGCGTGTTTCTCGTCTGGATCGGACTTGCCGCAATCATCGTCGGCGCCCTGTCGCTTGGCCTCTGGGAGGAGCGCATCTGGAGCTGGCAGCTGCAGATGCTGCTGTTTGCCGCTCTCGCCGTCGGCGCAGCGCTCCTCGGACGACGGTATGTCTATCGCAACAGGCATGAAACCGATGAGCCGTTTCTCAACCAGCGCAGCGCCGGTCTTGTCGGCCGCACCACGGTCCTCAACGAACCCATCGTCGAAGGGCGCGGACGCGTCAATCTCGACGATACCTACTGGAAGGTCATCGGCCCCGACCTGCCCGCAGGAACCCGCGTCAAGGTCATCGGCAGCGACGGCCGGCAGTTGACGGTGGAGCCTGCCTGATCAGGCAACCCCGATCCGCAACAGATCGTGGAAATGCACCAGCCCGATAGGCCGGCGGTCTTCGTCGACGACCAGCAATGCCGAGATATTGTTGTTGTTGAGAACTGCCATCGCGCCTGTCGCGAGCGTCGTTGCCCGCACCGTCTTCGGGTCGATGGTCATGATATCATCGACATTGAGCTCGGCGAGGCTCCGGCCCAGATTGCGCGCGATGTCGCCGTCTGTGACGATACCGCAGAGCCGTCCGTCAGCATCGAGAACGCCTACGCAACCGAAGCGCATCTTTGACAGCGTGCTGATCGCCTGCGGCAGCGGCGTGCCTTGGGGGACAAGCGGTACACGCTCGCCGGTGTGCATGATATCGGCGACGTGGGTCAGGCTGGCGCCCAGCTTGCCGCCGGGATGAAAGACGTGGAAGTCGCTGGCGGTAAAGCCCCGCGCTTCCATCAGCGCCACCGCCAACGCATCGCCTATGGCCAGTTGAAGCAACGTCGATGTCGTCGGCGCCAGGCCATGCGGGCAGGCCTCCTGCTCCTTCGGTAGCAGCAGGACCACATCGGCTTCACGGCCGAGCGAGGACGCCGCGCCGGAGGTGATGGCGATCAGCGGCACCGAAAAGCGACGGCAATAGTTGAGGATGCCCTTGAGCTCGGCGGTCTCGCCGCCCCACGACATGGCAATGATCACATCGTCATGGGCAATCATGCCGAGATCGCCGTGATTGGCTTCGGCGGAATGCACAAAAAAGGCCGGCGTTCCCGTCGAGGCCAGCGTCGCCGCCAGCTTGACACCGACATGCCCGCTCTTGCCGACACCCGTAACGATGACGCGGCCGGTGATATCGCCGATCAGCGCCACGGCGCGCGAGAACGGCTCCGCCAGTCCATCGGCCAAGGCACGCTCCAGCGCCTCGAGGCCCCGTCTTTCGGTTTCGATCGTCCGCATCGCCGATTGGATTGCGCCGTTCTCGACCGGATTGAAAGCTCGCTTGTTCATGGCTACGGGTTAGCGCTTTTTGCCAAATCTGTCCATGCGAGAAAGCTGGCTAAGACCCGGTGACCTACACCGAGGCCGGCCTTTCGCAACGAAGCGTTAACCACATGCCTTTACGGTGGGTTAACGACTTCGAGCTTCCGGGCACGGGATAGCATGGCAATTGGCAAAGACAAGGCGGCTGACCACTCGCGCAGCGTGACGGCATATGCCGTCACGGCGGCGCTCGGTTGCGGACTGTTGATGGCGCCGATGCAGTCAGCCGCGCAGGCCGTGAACCAGGCTGCCACCGCCACGACGCCGGTTGCTGTCGATCCGAATGCGCCCGTTACCCCAACGACGGATACGGGCGGCACCGCAACAGCAACAGCAACCGCAACGGCTACGACATCGGACGCCAGGACGACCGACGCCGATGCCCGGCCCAATCCCCGGCTGGTCTTCGACGCTCCCGACACACTCAGGACGGGGTCGATCCTCGACGACGACATCGGCCGCGTGAACATGCGCGGCAGCGACCTGAATAGCCTGCGCTCCAAGGCAAAACCAACCGACGACCAGCAACTCGGTATAAAGCTCGGCACCTTCACGCTCCGACCGTCGGTGAACCAGTCCTACAATGTCGAGACCAACAAGGGCGGCGGCACCAACGATCACCGAACTTACCTGCAATCGGATTTCGAGAACACGCTGACATCGGACTGGGATCGCCACCAGCTGACGATCACCGGCAACGGCATCTGGCAGCGCAATGTCAGCGGCACCGGCGAGGAGCAGCCAAGCATCAATCTCGGCGCCGACCTGCGCCTCGATCTTGCCGAGCAGACCACGGCCCACCTGACAGGCGGATACAAGTTTTTCCGCGAGGACACCGACGATCCCAACGCGCTGAGCGGCGCGACAAAGCAATCCAACGTCAACGAGTACGATCTCGGCGCGTCGATAGAGCGTGATTTCGGCCTGCTGCGCGGCACGACCGCAGTGACCCTCGCCCGCACCGTCTATTCGGATGCTACTCTGGCGGATGGCACGCTGGTGTCGCTCAGCGATCGCAACCAGACGGCTGGCACATGGCGCGGTCGGATCGGCTATGAGCTGTCTCCCGCCCTCATCCCGTTTCTCGAGGTCCAGGTTGGCAAGGCGCTCTATGACGACAAGCGCGACAGCGCCGGCTATGAACGCTCGAACAGCAGCTATGGCGCAAAGGCTGGCGTACAGCTCGATCTTGGCGAAAAGCTGAGGGGCGAACTTGGGATAGGCTACCAGCACACCGGCTTCGACGATGCGCGGCTTGCGTCAATCGATTCGCCGACCGTGGATGGCAGCATCGCCTGGTCGCCGCAACGAGGCACGGATGTCAGCCTCGGTTTTGCGACAACGGTGCAGCCTTCGACCACCGCCGGCGAGAGCGGCTATGTCGCCTATCAGCTCACCGGCACGGTAGCCCATCAGATCCGCGACACCGTCACCGGCAAGATTACCGGCGGCACCACATGGCGCAATTATACGGATGGCAGCACCACCAGAGACCAGCAGGTCTATGATGCGGCCCTCGGCTTGACGTGGGGAATAAATCGCTACCTCGATATGACCAGCAATATCGGTTACGAACTGACGACCCAGAACTCTGGCGACGATACGCGCCAATTCCGCGCGGGCCTTGGTCTGACGGTAAAGCGTTAGAAACGCTCGGGAAAGGGAGCCGCCCGCCCCGAAAGGCGAGCAGCGCTTGGTCGTTACTTCAGGGCTGCGAGCAGCGCCTTGAAACCGTCTTCGACAGTCGGACGGATATCGGCACGCGACAGAGCGAAGGCGACGTTGGCGAGGATGAAGCCATCCTTGGCGCCGCAGTCGTAGGTTTCACCCTTGAAGTGGTAGCCAGCGAAATCTTGCTGCTTGGCAAGCTTTAGCATGCCGTCGGTCAGCTGGATCTCATTGCCGGAGCCGCGCTCCTGATGCTCGAGGATGTGGAAGATCTCGGGCTGGAGAATGTACCGGCCGTTGATGAAGAAGTTCGACGGGGCAGAACCCTGCGGCGGCTTCTCGACCATTTCGGTCACCCGGAAACCGTTGCCGATGCTTTCGCCGACGCCGACGATGCCGTATTTATGGGTCTGGTCCG
>NZ_SCFL01000120.1:0-243 GCF_007000305.1 Rhizobium sp. rho-13.1
ACGAAGCGGCCATCGTCGTCACCAATGAGGAGTTCCGTTTCCTCGTGGCCGAGCAAGCCCGCGAGCTCGGCATCGAACTTGCAGCCGTGCTGCTCGAGCCGGTTGCCCGCAACACGGCCCCCGCCGTCGCAGCCGCAGCCGCTGTGGCGAGCGATCTTTTCGGCAAGGATACCATCATCCAGGTTCTGGCCTCCGACCACGAGATCACGGCAGACGCCACCTATTTCGATTGCATCCGCATCG
>NZ_SCFL01000121.1:0-240 GCF_007000305.1 Rhizobium sp. rho-13.1
CTGTCGAGGAGCCGGGCGCGGTGATGCCGACCTTGCGCCCCTTCATGTCGGCCATAGACTTGATCTCGCCGGCGAGATCCTTGCGCACGGCAATGACGATACCGGGGAAGCGGCCGAGATTGCATATCCCGACGATATCCTGTCCCTTGGTCTGCATGCGGATCGTGTGCTCGTAGGCACCAGCGACAATATCGAGCGAACCGCCGACCAGACCTTCGAGTGACTTCGAACCACCCGAAA
>NZ_SCFL01000122.1:0-238 GCF_007000305.1 Rhizobium sp. rho-13.1
GACACCTGGCCGAGTTCACCGGTATCCTGCAGGCTGATTGCTACAATGGCTTCAATCCGCTCTTCGATCGGACCAAGAAACAGATCCCGGTGACGCCGGCCTTCTGTTTTGCCCACGCGCGCCGAAAGTTCTTCGAGTTGGCAGATGTCTCGCGAAGTGCCCGGCGGGGCAAAGGGGCAAAGCCTGTCTCTGCGACGGCGTTGGAGGCGGTCAAGCGTATCGATGCGCTGTTTGACAT
>NZ_SCFL01000123.1:0-237 GCF_007000305.1 Rhizobium sp. rho-13.1
CCAATTCCGTCATGCCAAAGAGCCTTGATCAGCCGGCCACTTTTCCCCCGGAAGACAAAAACGTCCCCCTTGAACGGATCACGGCCCAGACCTTCCTGCACGATCAGAGCAAGACCCTGCATCCCTTTGCGCATATCGCAATGGCCGCTCGCAATCCAAACACGCACGCTCGAACTGATCGGGATCATTTGAGCGCTCGCATTACTGCTGCGGCAAGATCACAAGGTGCCCCGGACG
>NZ_SCFL01000124.1:0-237 GCF_007000305.1 Rhizobium sp. rho-13.1
CCACGACGGTCGCGATCGGTGTCTTCTCGTTCTTCCTGCAGACCCTGCTGACCGGCGGCCTCACCGAGATCTACATCTTCGCAGCCGTCAGCATGGCGCTGATGGGGATGACCTACGGCCCGATCGGCACAGCTCTGGCAGCACCGTTCCCGGTAGCCGTGCGCTATACCGGCGCCTCCATAACCTTCAACTTTGCCGGCATCTTCGGCGCCTCGCTGGCACCCTTTATCGCCACCT
>NZ_SCFL01000125.1:0-235 GCF_007000305.1 Rhizobium sp. rho-13.1
AGTCTTGAATCATGCCTCGACCGATTTGGGAATCCACTTTGTCAACACGGCCTAGATAGCTTTCCAGTTCTGTCCGGCAACGGACCGATGTCCCCACGAGCGGCGGACATCGGCTGGACGATTTGATTTGGAAACCCGGAGCCGCCCCTGACGGGGCAGCGCATGGCGTTACTATCTTGGGGCTCGCAATCCAGCAGATGGCGCCGTGAGTTGACAGACAACACCAGTCACTTTG
>NZ_SCFL01000126.1:0-231 GCF_007000305.1 Rhizobium sp. rho-13.1
TAGGGATTGGCCCAACCATCCCAGTTGACGATGCGGGCAACAAAGCGCAAAGTGGTGATACAGACCTGTCTCACCACCCGGGATATAGCTCATGCCGTCACAAGCCGCTACCAGTGACAAACGCCAGCGCATCATCGAAACCGCCTATGCCCTGTTCAAAAGCGGGGGGTTTCACACCACGGGAATAGACCGCATCATCGCGGACGCCGACGTGGCCAAGATGACAATGTA
>NZ_SCFL01000127.1:0-226 GCF_007000305.1 Rhizobium sp. rho-13.1
GCGATTGTCGCAAGGACGTGAACAACGGCGCTGTGCCCGCCGTGCAGCGGCCAAGCAATTGACGATGGGTAAAGCTGCTCTCGCGGGGTGCTTGCTGTTGCTGTCAGCGCCTGAGCCCATCCCCACATGCCCCGACGCAGAAAGAGCATCAGACCGCTACGGGCCATAAGCGGCAGCGCTGCGCCGAAAGCAGCCTGGCGCAATACCTCGTACTGGGACGCGATGG
>NZ_SCFL01000012.1:0-145242 GCF_007000305.1 Rhizobium sp. rho-13.1
CAATCGAGTTCCCTTGCCACCGGCCATGATGACCGGGACGATTTTTGCTGCCATGTCGGCTCCCCAACTCAAAACAATAGTAAGCAGCAAAGCTGCTCAAATTTCTCGGTCTGAAACAACTCAGACGAGCCTGAATAAATCCTTAACAGGTTTGCCTTTGAGATCTCAACCCCAATATAGGTAATTAATAATTACTATGAGTTGCTGGATTAGGTTGTCGAAGATCGTTGCAACTCAACAGTTTTTCATTGCCTAGGCTTCTCATTCGCCGTTTCGTTCAGATTTTAGTCAATCACTTAAAGCTTTTCTGTCTTCCTGTATGCAGAACTTGTTCTAAGGACAATAAGGGATCGACCAATGGCCGTTAACAGCACAGTAACAACTGCGAATACGTTCTTGGATAGCATTGGCATCAACACCCATTCCGGATTCGGTACAGGTTCTTACAACAACTCAGCGATGGTTATCGATAGTTTAAAATACATCGGCGTCGATCTGGTTCGCGACACATTTGTTAGCACAGGAGTGGACGCGCCGGTCCTCAGCGCGCTTGCCGCCGCGGGGATCAAGTTCGATTTCGTCACCTCGTCTGATCTACCCGCTGCCAGCAGCGCCGCTTTGACCGACTACGTCACCGCGTTGCGAACATTTCTGGCGGTCAATCCTGGTAGCATTTCTGCAATCGAAGGCATAAACGAGGCTAACATCCAGGCCTTCAGCTACAACGGCAGTTCTTCAATGGCCGCCGCTGGTCAATTTCAGGCGGCGCTTTTTGGGGCAGTCAAAGCCGACGCCGCGCTTGCCCATGTACCCGTCTACAACCTCACCCTTGGCCTGGACAGCACGGCCGACTACAAAGCCCTGGGCAACCTTGCCGCCTATTCCGACTACGCGAACGTCCACGCCTATACAAACACCAGCAATTCAGCCGATGCGACAATGGAGTACTCTATCGCGTTGGCGAAAGCAGCCGCAGCCGGCGATCCTTTGGTCGTAACCGAAACCGGGTATACAACGCTTCAGTCGAGCCCCAACCTCGGCGTTAGCGAATTGGCACAGGCTAAGTTGGTCCTCGACAATCTGCTCAATGCATACCAAAACGGCGCAAGCAAGACCTTTCTTTATGAGCTCTTCGATACGGCTTCGACCACCACGAGCGCGGCCGAGCAGCACTTCGGCATCTTCAATGAGGATGGGACACCGAAGATCGCAGCGATTGCGCTCCATAATCTTACAACTATTCTGTCATATCAGGGCGCACCGTCAGAAACCGCGGCACCGGCCACGCTTAGTAATCTCCCAAGCAACGCCCACTCCATGACAATGACAAAGGCCGGTGGCATCTATGACATCGTGCTCTGGACGGACAAAACCGTCTGGAACGACAAGACAGACAGCGATATCGGCAATGCGCCGACATCGGTTTCCGTATCACTCGGCTCTACCCAGGCGGTCGTTTACGTTTACAACCCGCTTCTCGGTACCGCACCGATCGCCGTCTATCACAATGTTAGCGAGATCAAGGTGCCGCTCAGCGACAGCCCGTTGATTGTCGAGATCGGCTCTAATACCGCAGTCGTTGACGCCTCAACACACGTCGCCGGACACTTGACGATGACTGCGGCCGAACTGGTCACCACCATCGGCACGCTCGAAAGCGCCACGGGTCTGCAGTCGATCACCCTGACCGGTGGCTCCGACCTTCACGTCTCATCGGCCGCGACGATGCAGTATATGATCGTCCATGACAAGGAAACGCTGTCGAAAATCCAGGGCAACTTCACGTTTTCGGTCAGCTATGGCCAGCCGACCTGGCAGGAAACCCAGACCTTCACCTCGGCTGGAAAGCTGGTTTCGACGACTGACGCGGCGCTTGCCAACGGAGTCGTGCAAACGGCATCAACGGTCTGGGCCGATGGGTCGACCGCCTACAATACCTACAAGTCTGGCATTCTTACCCAGACAGATGCGGTGGCAGTCGGCGGCATCCGCACAATCACAGCTTTCGACGCCAGCGGCAAGCCAACCCAGTTGCAGATCATCAATCCCAACGGTGAGACGTCGGTCGCCTCATATCTCAACGGTGTGGTCACCAATGTCTATATCCACCACGCCGATGGAACAAACGAGTTCCAGAACTACAATGTGACCGGCGCTAGCTATACCACGCAGATCCAGAAGACCGATGCAAAAGGCGCCGTGTTCTCCGTTGTCCGTAGCCATGCCGACGGCAGCCTTGATTACACTGCCTTCACTAAAGCGGACGGGAGCAAAATTGTCAGCTATTATGACGCCACGGGGCATCTGCGCTCGCAAGTTGCCAACCGCGCGGACGGCTCGCTAATTTCATCGGAGACGGACGCCGCAGACGGTTCCAAGACGATCAACACCTATGACGCCGCCGGCCACAAGGTGGCAAATCTGACGGTGACCGCCACTGGCACGAGCACGACATCAACTTACGACACAGCCGGCCATCTCACCCAAACCTCCGTGAAGCTCCCAAGCGGCGAGACCACCACGACGGTTTACACCAATGGCGTCAAGACGCTGATCGCGCTTCAGCACGCCGATGGCACCAGCGAGTTTCAAAATTACCAGGTCACGGGTGCCAGCTATACGACGCAGATCCAGAAGGTCGGCGTAAACGGCGTTGTCTATTCTGTTGTCCGCGCCCACGCCGATGGTAGTCTCGACTATACCGAGTTACACAATACCGATGGCAGCCAGGTCCTGACCTACTACGACGCCACAGGCCATAAAAAGCTGCAGGCGACTACAGAGGCCGATGGGGACCGGACGACGCTATCGTACAATGCCGCTGGACAGTTGACTCACGTCCTCGCCGAGGCAGCGAACGGCGACATCAGCAACTCGACATACAGCAATGGCATCAAAACGAACACCGTGATCAACCATGCCGATCATACCAATGAATTCCAGGCTTACAATCTGACGGGAACCACCTACACAACGCAGATTCAAAAGGCCTATGCCAACGGCTTCGTGTTCTCCGTCGTGCGCACCCATGCCGACGGCAGCCTCGATTATACCGAGGTGAACAATATCGGGGGCACCAAGGTTTTGACATATTATGACGCAACCGGCCACAAGTTGACGCAAGCCACCACAGATGTCGCCGGCAACCATTCGACGCTGTCCTACAACCAGGCCGGCATGCTGACACGCGACTTCGAGCAGCACATCGATGGCAGCACCGAAACGACAGCCTATACAAACGGCGCAAAAACCACGATGTGGGTACTGCACGCGGATGGCAGCCGGGACACCTACAGCTACAACGTGACAGGCCAGAGTTTCGCGACGCAGCGCCAATCCGTCGATGCCCACGGCAATTTTACGTCGATTGAGCGCGATCATGCCGACGGGACGCTTGACTACACCAAGTCCTTTGCAACCGATGGCACAACGGTGGCGACCAGCTACAACGCAACAGGCCACGCCGTGAATACCACCACCGTCCATGCTGACAAGACGAAGGAGGTTACCGTCAACCTGCAGGATGGAACCGGCGACGTCCGCCACGAGTCCTACAGCAGCGCCAACGTCCTTCAGAAATTCAATGTTGCCCATCAGGACGGCACGACCACCGCATGGGCATTGACCAATTCGCAGACCATGACCGGCGGCCGTGGCAATGATACATTCTATCTCTACGCCGACGACGAGAAGATTCAATTCACCGGCGGCCATGACAAGGTCTACAGCTTCGATACGTCGGCACCGACAACCGATCACATAGTCATCACTAATGCCCTTGCCCATGCCTATTCTGACCTGAACCTTTCACAGTCGGGCGGCGACGTACTTATCACAGTCGACCATGATAACAGCATACTCTTGACCGGTACGCAGCTTGCCAATGTCCACAGCGACATGTTCCTCTTCGCCTAGGAATAGCTTTCATCCACCTGCAAAATTCGTCCCACCGAGCAGATCAGAGACACGGAAAGACTTCACGGCCGTTATTGCAGAGCAGCGTCGCGAAAATCGGCAAAGGCAGCTTTCGCCAAGATTGGCTGACTTGACTCTGTTTTCGCTACATAGACCGACGATCACGCTATGCTTTGCATGTGCGAGTGTCAGAGCGCTAACCATACGGCCATCGGAAGATTGCTTCCGACTGCGCAGTTCACTCGGAACGCATCATCGTAAACACTCCAGCCGTTTGTTTCGGGCGCATCGCAGCGCTCAACAAGCCAACCGGCTTTTAAAGGTCAGCACAAGCGCCCGTCGTAAAGCCAAGGGCGTCACGCAAGCAAGAATCAAGACGCTTATTGAACGCCGTCAAGTGATGATGTATGTAACGCTCATCTTATTGCGCCGATATCGTCGATGAATTTGATGTTGGTTTCCTTGCACGGCGACTTTTGGAGAATTTGTGGCTTTCAGCTTTGACTCAAACGCAGGCGCGCTCCGGGCGAGATATACAAGTAAACCGGGCTTACTGCATTATCTAATATTTTCACCTACGGTCGAAATAACTGTTATGTATATGTATTACTTCCGCGATTGCTTCGCGGGATTTATACGGTACGCGCTTCAAATTGTGGGTGCGAACAGTTTGTGGTTTCTCCCTGACGTGCTGGCGTTCTTGTGCGTCGGAATTTTTGTAGCGAGATACGCAATTGTCGCAAAAAATATCGTCGCAATACTTCTTCTGATCTGGGTGCTGATCTCCGCCGTAATCGCGTACATTTTCTTTAAAGATTTCATTGTTGTCGCGTCTGGCGTCAAGATGTTGGCGCCTGTGTTTGTTGGTTTTTGTTTTTGCATGCGACCGCTGAACGAAATGCGGTCGATCCGTTACCTTTTTTACATCGTATTTGCATTCTCCTGTATCGGTATTCTTTGGAATTCCTTTGGCCCACTCGCGTGGGAAGGGTTCGCCTACGAAGGCTTAGGCGGTGGCGAGCGGACAGCTGGAAAGCAATGGTGGGTGCTTGGCGGGACCGCGCGGCTGGGCGGTTTCGCGGCTGACAGCACCATGGCTTCATTCTTCGTCATGGCCGGCTTTATCGTAGTTGCGGTCAACTTTAAGCTCGCAGTTCGGCTTACGGCAGGCGCGATAGCTCTATATATTACATATCTAAGTACAAGCAAAACAAGCCTCATGGTCATCGGATTCATTGCTGCGTTGCTAGCATTTGGATGGCTATTGGGGGACCGTAGAGAGTCCAATCTTCTACGAACCGTAGCGCGGTACTCCTATATATCTATATTTATACCATTTTTACTGATTGTACTACTTAACGGCGTTAATCTCGCAGACATTTCGCTAACGTTGTACAGTATGCAGGATCGAATAAATAATAGTTGGGTCCTGCCAGTGGTTTATATGGCAGATCTCTTTCCACCGGGATTTGTTACAGGCTGCGGCCTGGGATGCTTCAACTACCCTATGCAGCTATTCCCAACCGACGTGCAGCAATACTCTGTCCCTGTAGATAACTTCTACTACGGCACATATCTTATGTTCGGTATCCCGTTTCTGTTGTTTCTACTTCGACATTTCAGGACACAAAAACCCACAGATCCGATCATCGTCATATCGACAATTGCCATGAATTTTTTCGGTGTGACAATTCTTTGCTACGGCCCAGCGAGCTCGCTGCTACTTTTTGGAATCATCTATTCAGGAAATTTCTCGTCGAAAGCCTGGGGGAAGTACATCGACGAATACCACGCAAAACCTTATCACGTAGAAAAACCCGGTTACCAACAAGTGCGGCCTCGCGTCGAATAAGCGAGCGCCGCCCTCGATAACTTTGCGCTAACAACGAAAGTGGTTCGCCGCTTCAGTCATCCCGCAGATCAATCTAACAAAACGAGGTGAAAAACGTGAAAATGCCCGCCGATGCTGTCAAAGGTTCGCGCCTGCAGACATTGCAAGCCGGCAGAGCAATAGCGGCTATCTTTGTGCTACTATACCACACAGAGATAACACTCTCCTTACCGAAATATTACGGCGTGCATACATTTAGTTTGTTCAAAGCAGGGCATTTCGGCGTCATGTATTTCTTTGCGTTAAGCGGTTATTTGATGGTGACTGTTCATCGTAATGATCTTGGTGAAAAGGAGAAGGTCGCATCATTTTTCTATAAAAGGTTCATCCGTATTTATCCGTTACTTTGGGTCGCGCTACTTTTCATGTTTTGCCTAAATCTTGCATCAGGCATCAAATCTCTTCCAACACTTCCAAATCTATTGATGGACATAACGGCTGCCCCGGTCCTACTTTCTGAGCCGCTGCTGACTGTTGAATGGACGCTTCGACACGAAATACTTTTCTATTTAATTTGTGGGCTCGCTATTTGGCGCCCGAAAATAGGTCTCTCTATCTTGCTCGCATGGGGTCTAGCGCCTCTTCTTGCTTGGGGTGATGTGGGGCCATTCCGTGTCCTCGTTTCACCGTACAACATTCTTTTTATTTTTGGCGGTCTGAGTGCGGTTGCCGTGGAGCACTTGTCATCAAATTCGGCAAAATTAATACTGCTCGTCGGAGCCGCTACTTTGGCATTTACGTGGACAATGGAAGTCGGCGGCAATGCGCTTGGCTATAGTTACCCGACTATTTTCGCATATGGTATCGCCAGTGCGATGTTTTTATGCGCTGCCTCAAAATTGGAGCTATCCGGACTACTCGTGGTCCCTAAATGGTTGAATTTTTTGGGTGCGGCTTCGTATTCGATCTACCTTATTCATTTTGCGGCGATCTCGGTAATGTGCAAAGTTGCAGTTTGGGTATCATCCCACTACGACTTGCCACGCCAGCTTGTTTTTGTCACCGTCGCAACGGTGGCGCTGTTGGTGGGTATCATTTTCCACCTGATGGTCGAGAGACCGATGATGAAGCACATGAAATACATTTTTAGACCGCCTGCATACGCTCGCCAATCTGGCAATTGACGCCGCTCATGGGTAGTAATACCATCATGTAAATAATATTCTCATTCCTTAAGCCACGGTTGCCGGCTTGCAATCTTGCGATACTTCTCCCTTGAGCTATGAACGCTTTCGCGGAATCAGCCGTCTCACGACCGCTGCATAAGCGGCTTTCCTGCGTTCGCCACATTCCGCTAGCAGCAATACAATGACAAGGGTCAGCAGACAGAAACAAATCCCACTAACGAGTGGGCGCTGCAACCAAACGGTGAAGCTCGAAAAAAACACGATTATTGGAAGGTGAACAAGATAAAGAGTGAAGCTTGCGCCGGCCAGCCATCGGACGGAGCGACTCACAGCTGGATTCCAGATTTTCTTCTCTCCTGCAAGATCGTGATAAGCCAGAATATTGAGCGCGCAGATAGCCCCGACAATATTGAAAAAAACAAAATTGAACGCTTCCTGGAAGACCGTCGAGGTTGAAAACATGCTGGTTGCATGCGGGTAAAGATAGCGGGCGTTCAGCACATACAATACCGGTGTGGCTGCAAGAAGCAAACTAGCGCCAACAGCGGAAAAAGGCTTCCGATCCGAAGCGATCAGCCGATGCAGCGCTACGCCGCACAACCATACCGGTAAATACATGACAATCTTCGGCCCGCAAATTGCAGCCCAGGCGATCGAGGCAATATAGCTCCATTTGGGCGGCAAAAAAATGATAAGCCCAAACACCACATAATACGGCACCTCGAACCCCAGTGACCAATATGGCTCATTGGATCCGAAAACAGCATGGGTAAACCAGAGTTGATTCGTGAAGGTCAAATATCGCAGCAACGCGTCCCAGGACGCCGGGTGGACAAGCGCCGCTGTTTTGAAATCCCCTTTGTAGTAATCCAAGTGCATCAAAACACCCAATGCGTCGACAATATAGGTCACCGCAATTGCCAGAAGCACCACGGAGTAAAGCCTAGCTAAGCGTGCACTTACATAGGCATGCGCGTCCTTCTCCTTGACCGACGTCACGTAAGACATCATGAAGCCCGAGAGCACAAAGAAAATCGCAACCGCAGGGCCGCCCTGCCCTAGCAGAAAAGACAGACCGGGCCTATCGAGATGCAAGAGAAAATCGTTGGAATGTGCCAGAAAAACCGCTAGGGCCGCGACTAACCTTAGGAGGTCCAGGTATATGGAAAGGTTTCGCCCGAGTGCATTTGAATTCATGTTGATACCCTTGATGAGCGGCCGGCCTAGCGTGGATTGAAGCTCTATCCTATTGAAAAGGAATCGCAAGCTGACGTACCGACAATATGTTAGATACTGTCCCGGTCGTATCTCAGATGCTGGAAGGTCTTCAATTGGCGAAAATTGCGGTCCTGGACCAACCGCTTGCGACAGGTTACTTACCGGAGAACAAAATAATCGACGTTTCCGCTTTCAAAGTCGAATTACATTGCAACAAATTACCGGTGAAGCCTATCGTCTATTGTGCGTCCGCTCACACGAATTGCACTGCAATCTTGTAACCGGGTGCGACCCAAATTGATCGAATGACGCATGAATCGGAAGAAATCACGGGAAATACACCATCGCCGCACGGCAGTATTCACCTTGGTAAAAACGCAAGCCAATTACGGGAATTTCCAGCATTCGTGCGTACTCCATACAAAATGATGAAGATAGGGCCGAAAATCGTGAAGAAGGTATTCTACTACGGCGTGGGAAATCCATTTCAACCAAAGTCGGGTATGGACGTGGTCCTGCGTGAGCATCTTTACGAGATCGTGGAGGATGCGTGCCCGCCAGCTTTCCGACTAACCGCTTTCGACAATGCGCTCATTCCTCTTGAAGATGATCGCTTTCAGCACGTGAAAGTCTTTCAGTCAGATAACCTTAAAAAGACTGGCAAAGGCTCCTACGCTCTGAAGCGCCTCACTCATCTCTTGCGCTTCCGCGCGCTGATGAATCTCGGGTTTTCCTCCCACGCTTGCGAACAGCAGTTCAAACGAGACCTGGCGACAGGGCCCGACATGATTATCGTCGATCACTTGCAGAGCTTAGCGAATATTCCACTGTTTCGCTTGTTGACCACGAAAGCCAAGCTCCTCTACATATGCCACAATTTGACACCAAAGACGCAGTTGGATGGGGCAAAGCTTGCCAAAAGCCCGGCTAAAAAGCTCTTTCTCGTCGCGCAGGCTTTTCAACTTTTCATTATTGAAGCTTTATTGATTTTAAAAGCCGCTCACGTTGTTTTCATTTCATCGTCCGACAACGAGCGTTATTCATTCCTCGGCAAACGTAAAATGACTGCCCTTTGCCCGACGCTGGAGCACAAATTGCATGACGGAAAAACCTACAACCGGTTTCTTAATGGTGACTTTTCGCAGCATATCATCTTTGTTGGGGGCCCTGATTTTGCGCCCAATCGATTTGCAATTGAGTGGCTCGTAAACTCCCTGCTCCCAGTGCTCAAAGAGAGACATCCAAACGTAACACTAGGACTGATCGGAAAAAATACGGAACGGTATGCAGATGGAAACTCCATAGTCTCGTTTGGATTTGCTACAGACGACGAGCTACGTTTCCTTCTCGAAAACTGTCTTTCTGCGGTGAGCCCCGTAATTCATGGAAGCGGGTTGAAGATAAAACTTCTCGAAGCGTTTTCAGCAGGAAGTGCGGTCTTCGCGACTAAGGAATCATTGAGCGGTTTCGATTTTATGGGGGTCAGCGCTAACCTCGACATCGACAATCCCCAGGCATTGGTCGAGCTAATTGGACAACTCTCGAGTGAACGAAAGCCTGCCTCGATTCGGCTTCATACGAGACGCGCATGGGATGAACATGTGCAGTTCAGACGGGGGAAATTGAAAAAACTGATAAAAACACTTGTAGGCAATGACGCGTTAGTTGATAGGAACAGTTAGGCCTTCTAGGTTTACAGTAGCGTGTTCGTCTTCGCGGCTAATTATCAGCCGATCGATAAGTTCTAAGCATAACATTTGCGATACGTCTCGGACGACCGCATAGTTAAGAGGGTGATCTGTATTACCGTGGAAGTCGAATCCCCAATGAATTCGCCAGAATCGTCGTTTCAACGGATTAAAGCGGACATAAAAATCTTCGCGGCCAAGGAAGGAAGCGTAGTTTCTCTCCTCTTTGTGGCCCGCCTTTGCCTGCTCACCCCGGGTTTTCAGTTCGTAATGTCCCGTAGAATCCAGGACATTCTCAGAGAGATACCTCTGATCGGTCGGCTGCTGCGACGTATCTTGTGGTGGCTGACCTGTCTCATTTTCAGTTCTGAGTTGGCTCTCGGAGCGGAATTTGGTGGCGGCCTTTACGTTCCCCATCCTTTTGGAATTGTCGTGGGTGTGGCCAAAATCGGTCGCAACGTTTCAATACTGCAAAATGTCACGATTGGTAAACGCGGAGATTCCAGTCCCGAGGGCACAATCATTCACAACAACGTTAGTTTTGGTGCCGGTGCAGTAGTCCTGGGACCGCTCACAGTTGGCGAGAATTCTTCCATTGGTGCAAATTCAGTAGTGCTGCGCGATGTTCCGCCCAACTCAGTTGCGATAGGTGCACCAGCTAGAATTCTTCTTCGTCGTTCCGAACGGATATGAAGCAATCTCATAGGCCTCGTTGGTCGAAGCTGTGACCAAATCGACCATACCAAGCGCAATCGCGTGTAGTCGCTCTCTTTTCCGCAACGCAGCCCCTCCGCTGACGGAGGTGAGGCCTGCAGAGATTTTCACAAGGTATAAAAATGCGCGCAAGCTTGTGCAATATCGTAAAATTTCTGTAGCACGCCCGCGCAATAAAACCGATATTTACCCAGCGCCGCTGGCTTCACTCCGGGATAGTTAAAGAGAGCGACGCTACAATGCATTATTTCAGAAAACTTGCTAGCTTGGGAAATCTCGGCTTTCGTGCGTCGACTCTGGTCCTGCGCTTTCTTCTGTCATTTTACATCGTCAAATTTCTTGGTTATGAGGCGACAGGTGTTTACGGACTGACGATAGGCGCAATCGGCATAACACCAGCTTTACTGGGCTGGGGATTAAATTATTTTGTTTCGCGTGAAATAGTCGGCAAGACGCAGGTTTTTGTTGCCAGTCGGATGAAAACGAGGTTGCTCGTAACGACGATCTCGCTGGCCGTCGCAACCGTGATAGGTCTGCTGGTGTCATTCGCAATCGGCTTCCCGGTTACCTTTTTACACGGCTTAATTATCGCATTGCTTTGGCTGGAAACTTACGGGTTGGATATCCATCTTCCCCTCATATCGGCCGAGATGCCTCTTCAAGCGAATATGATTGTATTCTTGAGATCCGCATTTTGGGTGCCGTTCGCGATCGGTGTCGGAATTGCTTTCCCTGCACTGCGGTCGCTTGATGTGCTATTTATGTTTTGGATCGGTAGCTATGTTCTGGCGGCGGCGGCGCTTGTCTACTTCCTACGTGACTGGCCTATTAGGCAGGCTTTCTTGGGACCCTTCCAATATGATTGGCTTAAGGAACGACTGCGTTATTCCTGGCATATCTACGGAAGCGACCTTAGCATTGTTGGTCTCGCCTATGCTGACCGTTATATTGTGTCATATCTACTGGGTCTCACGCTGACAGGCATCTACACGTTCTTTTGGTCGATCGGCAATGCCCTACAGACCCTAATGCAGACTGCGGTTATCCAGCTCGCACTACCCCGATTGTTTCGCGCCTCCAAACAGGGATCGGCCAACGAATGGCAAGTGATTTTCCGCCGCGAATTAGGCAGGACGATTCTTTTTGCCAGCCTCCTCGGAATCGGCATTTTTATTGCCGCTGAGATCTTGATATCTTCCATGTCGATGAGCGACCTGGGCCAGCACCGCGGACTTTTTGTTTTGCTGCTCTGCGCTGCAATCGTTAGATCGTGTTCCGACCTTTTGAATATTGGTTTATCGAGCTTAGAGAAAGATAAGCATTACGCTGCGATCAACATTCTGGGTGTTTGCATGTCGATATGCATTGCAGGCATCTCCATTTATATCATGGGATTAATCGGGACGGGTGTGGCTGCTCTGTTGACAGCTTTGTTACTGATGATGATCCGATTATTCGTCATTACAAGATCTTCTTCAAACAGATCCTCGTTAAGCGCACCCTAACGGCCGGGCTTGCCTCACGCACAGGCCTGGTGGATTAAGGTACGGTAGGCGAAGGGCCGATCCAGTGCATTTCCTGTAAGCGTAGTCATTGCCATCAGTATGGAAGCGCTCAAGCGGATAGCAGGCGAAGTGGTCGCCCAATCCAGCCGATAAAGTGCTGCCAACGAAGACTGTGATATGATGTCCGCGACGGGTGCGTCACGTCGCGGATGCAAACCATGACGACGTTCAGCCCACCTAATTGGGCATCACGTTGTGAGAGCTTGCAACAACCTGCAAGAAAAAGTGGCAAGTCGAGCTGATATCCATCTTGCTGCTTGATGGATCCGTTAAATGAGTATGGAATGCGAGGCTTTAACGTCGTTTCGACTCCTAGTGATCGAATAAAATTTCTCAAGTGGCTTGCAAATGAAGGTTAGAAGCGAGATGAACAAGTTTATATTACTGACTTCCTTTATCGTAGGCGCGACTTTGTTAGCACCTGCAACAAGTCAAGCAAAAAGCAAAATGACATGGGGGGTCAACGGTCCATCAGTTTTGGAAAATAACCGTGACTACCTTAAAGCTTTTGCCGTTATGAAGCAGAGAGGTCTTACCACTTATCGCATTAACCTCAATCTGACAGCCACGACACCTGACGCTGCGAACAATCTCGCTGAGATGATATCTGGCGCAAAAAAATATAACATCAAACTCAAGCCTATACTATTCACGGCTTTTCAATGGGAAGATAGTCTCGGAAAATCAGAGGGGGTGCCCACGAGAAGGAAGGCAATCTACGACGACGCTTATGCCAGGACATATGAGGTCGTTCAGCGCTTCAGAGCAGATATAACCGATTGGGAAATGGGTAATGAAATCGACCTAAAAACACGTTTCGACAACGGAAACAAGGACATAGGCCCTCCCGAGAGTTGGAAAGCACAAACTTTCAATACGCCAAGAATGCTTGACTGGGCGTCTTTGCTACGCGGCCAGTCAGATGCAATAGTTGCAGTAAACAAAGAGTTTGGAACTCATCTACGAAGCGTTCTCAACGTAGCGCAACTCCAATTTGGTTTTCTAAATTTCATGATTGATCAACGGGTTGCCTTCGACGTTATATCTTATCACTACTACGAAAAACTCGGAACGGACATGACAGCGCATTGGAATGGAAGTGAAGAAAAAGTCAATCTATTTAAGGTCTTGGCTTCTTTCCATCGCCCAATCATTATAAATGAGACGAATTGTGGAGAGATCTATGATCGCGACTATCAGAATGTGCCGGGAGGGAACCTAAACACCGAGTGCTTGCGAAGCTTCAACAACATTCTGTCCGCGATAGCGAACCAAACCGATGCAGATATTGAAGGTGTGGAAGCCTATACGTTGATCGATTTGCCGCAGCAGACCTCGCCGATCGAAAGGCGGTTTGGGCTCATGTATGATCTCGATCACCCGAAATTGTCTCTCGCAATACTCGCGCAATATTCTGGTGGCCTCGTTACACAAGATGAGTCCCGTGAGTTGGCAAAGCTTGGGATCCAATGACCATCCAGAAGTGATCAAAATTGCCGCTGAGCAAGTCGTTATTGCCAGCACAAAAGCTCGCGCGTTGGAGACCCGCAGGCGCTTGTTGGCAGTTTTGGGATCGTGTTGAATCGATCAAGATTTGGGAGCCTTGATGTTCCACGTCACCGCTATCCCCTAGTAGTGCTCTTTATACCATTCGACAAACTTTTGGACGCCAATTTCTAGACCGATCATCGGACGGAAACCGGTCAGCGAAATCAGCAATTCCGGAGATGCGAAGGTACGGGGCACATCGCCGGGTTGCATCGGCAACATGTTGCGGCTGGCCGACTTGCCCATGCTTTCTTCCACAGTTTCGACGAAACGCATGAGTTCGATAGGGTTCCCACCACCGATATTCACAACGCGGAACGGCGCGTGTCTGGAAAGCGTGTCGATAACTGTCTCGGACTGAACCCGATTGGATTCATTTGGTTGAACATCAACAAGCCGCACAATGCCTTCGATAAGATCGTCGATGTAAGTGAAGTCTCGACTCATCTTCCCTTCTCCATAGACGTCAATGGGGAGATCGTTGCGAATTGCATCAACAAATTTGAACAAAGCCATGTCTGGGCGTCCCCACGGACCGTACACCGTAAAAAATCGGAAGGCTGTGGTTGGGATGTCGAACAGATGGGCATAGCTGTGAGCCATCAGTTCCATCGACTTTTTGGTCGCAGCGTAGATGGTCATCTGCTCGTCGGCCTTATCGCTCTCGGCAAACGGCACCTTTTCATTAGCCCCGTACACTGACGATGTTGAGGCTAGCAGGAGATGCTTCGGCTTTATCGCCCGAGCAACCTCCAAGATATTGAATGATCCGACAACATTTGAATCAACATAAGATTTCGGATTTTCCAGACTGTATCGAACACCGGCCTGGGCGGCGAGGTGAATAATAACCTCAGGCTCAGCCATTTCGACTGCGCGGTCTAACGCCACCCGATCCTCCAAGAGGCCAATAAAAGGCTTAAAGGCATTTGATCTGGACAGCATGGCATGCCGCTTCTCTTTCAGCGCAGTATCGTAGTAGGCGGTCATACCGTCAAATCCGACCACGAAATGACCTTCGTCCAGCAATCGCCTTGCGAGATGGAAGCCGATGAACCCGGCTGTTCCGGTGATAAGAAAACGCATGAATAGTCCTTTCGCAGCGACGGGATACAGTCCTGGTTCATGTTCTTGCAGCCGACATAGGCGAGAAGCACCGTTGTCGCCCGCATTGGTAAGTAGAGAGAAAGAGGCAGGCATGCTCTCTCTAACCACTGGGACTGCTGATTACATGGAAATGTTGCAATGCAAATAAAGAAATTGCAATTCCACCGGATCAATTTACATTCTACGGAAATTGTCGTTTGGAAATAAGGTTTGACAAGATATTAAAAATTGCCAATCGCTCTTTATTGCTGGGAAAACCGTTCATGAAAACTTCCTAGATCATGTTTTGTTTTGTAGTTTCGCTATAAGATTCGACTACGCCAACCGTTCGGCACCGTCGTAAATAGATGAGGTGTCAATGCGTATCCTAGTCCTTTCATCGATGTTTCCCCCTAATGTGGCGGGCGGAGGAGAAATTTCCGCATTCAACCTCGCGTCATGGCTTCTGAAGCAGGGTCACGAGATTGGCGTTGTCACAGCGGCCAAGTCGCAAACCGATGTGCTGGACGGCGAAATGGTGGGAGGCATGAAAATTTGGCGTCTTCATATGCCGCGACCCTATCCAATCTTCCAGCAGGGCCGCAACGTCAGCAAGTTATTGAAGCCCCTGTGGCATCTGCAGGACCATCTCGATCCGCGAAATGCCTCCATGGTTGCGCGCGTTATCGACGAGTTCCAGCCGGATTTCTGCAACATTCATTATCTGACAGGTCTCGGCCATGGCATCCTTCAAGAACTGGGCAAGCGCGACATCCCTGTTATGTATGTCATGCCGGATATGGCTTTAAGCTGTTTTCGCATGTCTATGTTCATTAACAATAAGACCTGCGAAACACAGTGTACGGGATGCCTTCTTTCCTCGCGTTACAAGCGTCGTGGCATCCGCTCGGTGAGACGCATCGGTTTCTGCTCGCCCTCACGCGCCAATTTGGAGCAGAATGCCCGATTTCAGCCTTTGAGCGATTATCCGATGGCTCATATTCTCAATGCCAATAAATATCCCCTGCCAACGATCGAGCGTCAGGATTCTGACAAAATGCGCTTTATTTACGTCGGCAGGATTGAATCCTCCAAGGGTGTGACGGTTTTGTTGGAAGCCGCCGAAGCACTGAGTAGAGTACGAGATTTCTCTTTGAAAATCGTTGGAGCTGGCAAGGAAGAGGCTGAAATGCGCGATCGTTTCGGCCACCACGATTGGATCGAGTTTACCGGCCATGTGCCACTGCAGACCGCTATCAACCATATAGCCGCAAGTGACATGCTTTGCATTCCATCAGTATGGCTGGAAAATTCGCCAGGGGTTGTCATCCAGGCTTTGGGAATGAGTGTTCCTGTTTTGGGCAGCAGGGTGGGTGGAATTCCAGAACTCGTTCAGGACGATGAAAATGGTATGCTGATTGAGCCCGGCAATGTTGCGGCCTGGAGAAAAGCCATGGAAATTGTTTTGTCGGAGCCGGATCGTGTGCAGCGCTACAAGCAAAATGCCGCAAATCGCGCGCAAGAGTTTGATCAGGATTACCTCGGAGCAAAATTCCTCCGCTTCATGGAGGACATTCGCGAATTTAAAGTCGACCAGCATGCGGCACCGAGCGCTCGTTGAACCTGTTCGGATAGGCGATGTCAGGGAACACACTTACACTTCGCCGTCTCATGGAGGCTTCCAATCGAGAGCAATTAATGGTTAATCGTTAATGAACACGAGTAAATATTGACATCCTTTCAACTCCGACTTACCAAAAGGTACTGCAATGCAGCATATATCGGCAGATTTCTCTTTGCGGGCGCTGTAGATAGGTGACCAATTCGTTATCCGCCGAATATAAGTGCTGGTTCATGAATAGAATTAGGTTTTACGGCTCCGCTACCTTGCTTGCAGACCAAATCCTGGTTTGTCGCGATCAGGTATAAGTCTGTCGCTGTCACTCAACTGCAGGCAAAATAACCTGCCGGAGCCAAATGAAAATTCTTCATGTCTGTGAGAGCATAATCGGTGGGACAGGTTCGTATCTCGCCGAACTCATCCCTCCACAGGTCGAGCGATATGGCGCAGAAAATGTCGCACTGCTGGTGCCCGAAACGCATATCGATTTCATCGAGGAAGGCATCATTAATTCGGGAGCCAGGATCATCACCTTCCCGCGGCCAACGCGGCTGACAGGGGCTATATTTCTCAGCGGGCATTATCTGAAGAGTATTTTTTCTTTTAAACCCGATATCGTCCACGCTCATTCAACCGTGGCCGGGGTCGTGGTCAGGGTCCTTCGGATCTGGCGCACAAAAATTATTTTTTGCCCGCATGGGTGGTCCGTAGACATGAAGGGGACCGGTCGGATCCAAAAGATCGCCGAAAAGGTCGAGCGCATGCTGGCCCGCATGGCCGATCGGATCATCGTCATATCCCGTCACGAATATGACCGTGCACTCGAACTGGGAATACCCGCGAGTAGGCTGGCGCTCATCCCAAACGGCATTCGGAAAGAGGCCCCCTCGATCGACCCCGCCATTTGGGACGACGACCGGATCAAGGTTCTTTATGCCGGCAGGCTGGACTACCAGAAGGGTGTAGACGTCCTCCTTAAGGCCGTAGAAGGACTTGACGATCGCCTGGTGCTGCGACTAGCGGGCGACGCGGCAGTTGGATCCAACCTATTGCCAACTACGCTGCCCGCAGGCGTGGAAAAGCTGGGATGGTTGGACAGAAAAGAGGTCTCGGCACAGATGAAGAGTTGCGACATACTGATTGTCCCTTCGCGGTGGGAGGGTTTCGGTCTGGTTGCCATCGAAGCAATGCGCCTTGGAAAGCCGGTTGCAGCGTCAACCGTTGGAGGTCTAAAGGACATCGTTGACGGCGGAAACTTCGGCTACGCGTTTCCGCCGGAGGATGATGCCGCACTGCACGCCTTTCTAAAGACTCTCGACAAGGATAGCCTTCGCGAGAAGGGCGAAATCGGACACAGGCGTTTCCTGGCGACGTACACCTCTGACCGTATGGTTCACCAGGTTGATGAAGTCTATTCGAGTCAGTTCAGCGTAGTGACCGTGGCTCAGGGCGAGCTGGCAAAAAATCGTAGGCAAAGAGCATAGGTCGAACCGATGAAAATCGAGCTTCGCCGTTTTGCTGTACCAGTGGGAATGGGCGTACGGTAAAAACAGCATCATATTGAAGCCTGGAGTTGCCGCCCACTTAGCGTTTGGCCGGATCGGAGTGTAAATGGCATCGAGATATTTGATGAAAGTGCAAATCTTGCGCTTTTATGCGGCGCTGCTGGTCGCGATCGCTCATGTGGGTGTTGCAACTGAAGAAATGGCGCGCTCCAAGGGATTGCCCTTTACGATGCGATATCCGCTCGACTGGGGACTTGGTGTTGATATTTTCTTTGTTATCAGTGGCTTTATCATGTATTTCACGATGCATGATCGTTTCGAAAGGCCACTTATCTGGTGGACTTTCCTCAAAAGACGCTTGATCCGTATCGTTCCGCTCTATTGGATCTGCACAACTATGATGCTGGTTTCCATTTTGGCCGCATCTCATCTCATCAATCATAATGCCGTCGACCCCATTCACATTCTTGCTTCTTACCTTTTTTTTCCTTGGCCGAACGCCAATGGCGAGGTCTTCCCGGTCTTTACGCTGGGTTGGACCCTCAACCTCGAGATGGTCTTCTACTTCTGCTTTGCGGTTGCATTGACACTCCCCAGGCGCATCGGACTTTTATTGCTTACCGTCGGCTTTTTTGCGCTATGGCTAATTTCGGCGCTCGCCTCACCCGAGCATTGGCTGCTGAAATTCTGGGGATGGTCTCTCATCTTGGAATTCTTGATGGGAATTTTTCTTGCTCACCTTTTCCTGAAAAACGTCGCCGTTTCAGTTTCAACGACGATTGTCACGACGGTCGCCGCTCTTGTCCTGGCAGTCGTGTTCTATCAGACGGACAGTTACAGCTATTTGCCACGCGCCGTCACGGGTGGCATCTCGGCTATTCTCATCATGGGAACCTGGACTCTTTGCCGCTACGTTCCAAAAAGCCGGTTCTCGAGAGCGTTGGCGGTCGGTGGAGATGCTTCTTATGCCCTTTATCTGACACATGCCTTCGCAGCTAAAGCCGTCATGATCGTGGCCAGTACGGTCGGCATTCCGCCAACCGTTGCGTTCTGCATAGCACTCGTCGCCGCGGTTATTGTTTCACTGGGTGTCCACTTCCTTGTCGAGAAACCTATCAATTCTTTGCTTTTGCGCTGGTTCGACAAGCCAAAGCCAATCCGCAGCCTAGAACCATCCATCGACGCGCAGCCTAGCGTCGATACACAGCCGGCGGCTCCACCGGCAAACGCGTAAAGACGACCGGCAAGTTTCTAGACCTTCGAGAACACCAGTACCTTAGCGGCAGTGTGCTCTAAAATTAATTATCTCCGACGAAAACATCGGGTCGGGCATTCGCCTTCGGGCCTTAGCTTGGCTGTTTTATCATCGAACGCATTGGCGTCAGATTAAGCGCTAAGTGATCTGTAGATGGCAGTGTAATCGTCAACCATGTCTGAGAAATCTCGCGTGTTTTCCCGTTGCGCTTCAAGGCAGCGATGGGCGGACACCAGCATGTCCGGCTTGTCGATAAGCTTGCTTAGGATAGCCTTCAGGCTTGCTGGTGTTGGCTCGACAACCCAGCCTGTCACGTTGTCTTCGATCATCTCCGGGCTGCCGCCGAATTTCGTCCCGATAACGGGGCGACCTGCGGCCAGAGCATCCAGCAAGACCAGCGAACCCGGCTCCTCCCAGATGGAAGGAACAACGACCACTTGCACCTTGTTGTAAAAATCTGCCGGGGTGACAAAGCCCAGGAATTCAATGTCCGCCTGTGGGGCGCGGGAGCGGAGGAAATTTCGGTCGTTTTCCGTCGCCCTACCTGCGAGGCTAACGCGGATCTTCTCTCTGGGAAGTTGAGCGATAGCGTCGATGAGAAGTTTGATACCCTTTTCCTCGGAAAACCGGCCGAGATAGCCAACCAAAAGCGGGCCTTCGGAGGGGATCTGGGAGGAAAAGCTAATATTTGCGTTCGCCACATTGCGGATGACTGAGTGCCGTGTCTTGGTGAAGATTCCCTTATCGAAATGCAACTGTAACGTCCGCTGGCTTACACTGGTGACCCGATCGACTAGATCTGTACGACGACGACGGTTCGGGGTCAGAAGGTGGCATGAATGGCAGGTGTGGCTGCACGCCTGACCATGGCGAAAGCACGAGCAGCGCGGACAGAAGAGATAGTAGTCATGCAGCGTGTGGACAATTGGGATCCCTAGTTCTTTGGCGGTTCGCCAAACATCGGTGCTCAGGCCGTTCAGTGTATTCGAGTGAAAAATGTCAGGTTTGAACGCTGCCAGAACGTCGCGTGTCGCGCTATCAGCTCTGAGATTGTCGTCAATCGCATGCCAGGCGAGTTGTACGAGGATATTTTTTTTCTCCTGAAAAGGCACGTAAAGGTTGCGCACTGGAATGAATTCAACCGTTACGCCGTTTACGGTTTCCGTCTTGCGAATTCCCGTAAGCGATGCTCGAAGAACAACAACGCTGTTTCCGCGGCGCACCAAATTCTCAGCCAGCTCCCTCACGAAAACCTCAGCTCCGCCAAAAATCAGTGGGTCTTCAGGTGTGGGATAAAGTGCGTTGCAGATCGCAATACGCATGAATTTAGTGGTCCAATCTTGCTATCATTGACGGGCGGGTTTTTTAAGCTACTTATCGGCTTGTTTTCACAATGTATCCGAAATTTTAGGAAAATCACATATCGGCTAGTCTGTCCATTCGCATCGGCAAGACTGCTTCATTTCAGGGCATTGTACTTAATAGGACCTTGGCTATATGACAACATCCACTAATATTTACATAAATGGTCGATTCCTTCACCGGCCTGTTACGGGTGTTGAGCGTTTTGCCAGTGAGCTTCTACACGCTGTCGACGACGTGCTTGGCGGGAGCCCGGTTGCGACGAAGTGGATTATACTAACACCGGAACAGCCCGATGGTAGCCGCGGCTTTCGTAACATCGAGATCAGACAGACTGGCACACGCAAGGGCCATCTTTGGGAGCAACTTGACCTGTTCCGCGCCAGCCGCACGGGAATACTTATTAACCTCTGCAATTCGGGCCCTGTCATGCATTCACGCCAGTTGACTGTATTGCACGATGCACTTGTGTACCGCCTTCCTGAGGGATTTTCCCGATCGTATCGGACACTACACCAGGCGCTTGGTCGGATCCTCGCGCGGCGCTCGAATTTGGCGACAGTCTCTGAATTTTCCAAGTCTGAATTGATCTCGGTGCTCGGTCGATCCGCCGCCGGAATGGCGGTCATTCCCAACGCAGTCGATCATTTTCAACGGATTGAAGCAGACAACTCCGTCCTTGATACGCTCGACCTGCACAACCGCCCCTATCTGCTCTTCGTCGGCTCTCCCGCGCCCAACAAAAACCTCATCCGCGCGATTAACGCTTTCCGCCAGATCACCCGCAAGGACGCGTGCTTCGTCATTGTTGGGTCGGCTGCCAAAGCCTTTTCGGAAGGTCTAGGCGTTGATATGCCGGCAAATTTGATCAGGACTGGGCGCCTGTCGGATGAGCACGTCAAAGCGCTCTATACCCAGGCCGCAGCCCTCGTTTTTCCAAGCACGTACGAAGGATTTGGAATACCACCGCTTGAAGCTATGAGCGTGGGATGCACGGTAATTGCCTCCGATATTCCAGTCATGCGGGAAGTATGCGGGGATGCAGCCCTTTACTTCAATCCCTTTGACGTCGATGCCATCGCCGAGAAGATGAATGTTGTCTTAAGCAGCGAAGCTGACATCGCCCCCTTAAGACGCGCGGCTGAAGGTCGGATCGCTGCCTTTTCCTGGCAAAAAAGCGCACTCGAGCTATTTCGTGTGCTCGAGAACATTTAAGAGGAACGGCAGAAGAATCAGCCGTGGCGGCGTATATCACCGGCCTCCAGCCCAATGATGCACACCAAAGCGACGAATGTTCTGCTTCTACATCACACCACCAGGTTGCGCTTCACCATAGAGAGAAGCGTTACCTCCCTGAACAGGCTTACGGCGGTACCCAGCGAACTAACCACTGCATCGTCGCCAGCGCTGGCACGAGGTCAAAGCGACAGGATCGCGGGCCTCGCTTGTTATCACTTTCGCGCCGGTAGTATCCGCGGCTTCTAACTTGGAGTGAACGAGTGCGACGACGTAGCATCCCTTTGCGGCGGCCCTGCCGACGATTGACTGGCCGGTGGCGCCGGTCGCTCTAAATACCAGTATTTACGTGTCAACCTCCAAAGTTCTGTTGATGGACGAGGAAGCATCGCTCAGCCCTTCGCGGAACAAATCGACGGTAGCTACGGTCCGCTCGCGCGCTCGAAACTTGCCGAGGACGGATTGGGAGGGCCTAGCCGGTCTGATCGACGACGTGATCTTGCGCTCCATCCGCGCCGATCAACCGCACCCCAGCCTCCGCCGTATCCTGGAGACGGGCGGTGAATACGATCGCTGCCTTCGGTGCGCCATGGTGGATCGCGCTTACGACCTCCTCGAAGAACGGCAACCTTTGAGCGGCAGCCGCAGGCCGCCACCGATCAGGACGCAATCATAGTCCCCCTTCGCAAGTTGCGCGGCCATCGTGGCGATGACGGGGCCATCAGGGGCGATCCATGCAGATGTCAGCCAAGGTTAGTCCCAACTGAGGGCGCCTGCGGAGTCGCAGTACCTTCGCCCAACAGAGCGGTTTATCTAAAGCGGCGCGGCGGGTACCACCCGTGCCAGCCAAGACAGGTTCGCGCGCCAGAGCATAGAGGTGCGAGCGCGCGTAGTCTGGCCGCTTGCGAGGTTGGAAATTTGCTCGTGGGAGAAGACGTGGCGTCCACAGAAAAATGGCCTAAGCGGCTTCTGCGAGAAAAAGTTGTAAAAGAGGGCACATCGGTCGCGTGCCTTCGCAGGTCGCCCGCGATGGTAATGACTTGCGACATCCGTGAAGATAACGGTCCCGGCCTTTCCGGTGCAGGTCGTCATATCGCCGCTACCAAGTGGCTTCCCCACCTGATCCAATAACATCTCGTGCGTCAGGACCGGGAAATTGGCACCCCTGAGTTTATCGCTGCCGGGAAAGGGGTAATGAAGGATCTCAATCGGCCCGGTATCGAGGTCTACATCATGCAGATACACGATCATCTTGACCATTCGACGATCCTCGACGTCACGATGCCACTTTCTCGCTGCAACCTGACGGCCATCGGCGACGGTGTAAAAGAAGTTTAGCGTATCGTAGGCAGCCGGCAGCCCGAGGTAAGTCTCGACGACGTTGAGGATCCGATCATTGAGCGGGAAACGGACGATCTCTGGATGCCGCATCATGTGCTCAGCACTAACCTGAACCGTATACTCATCGGCAAACTCGCCTTTGGAAGCCCGTGCGGAATATTGTTCGGCAATCCCGGTCGCCGAGTTCCATAGAATATCTGTTCCCGGCAAATTCAATTTCTCAAGCGACGTGATGTAGACGCCGTTTTGTTCAAGGCCAATTACGATGTCCATATCGGGTGACGATAGTTTTGGAATGCTAGGGCGGTAACGGATTTGAGCGGCTTCATATGCCCTGGTCAACCTGCTGTTGATTGCTGGCATGGCGAGCAGCCGGGTTGCTGACTCCGCCGGCAGGCTACGGACGCGACGCATCAGGCGATAACCAAGAGTCTTCTGCTTCAAGTAGAATCCCCCAACTGTGATCTCGACCATTTCTAGTGGTCGTTAAGGTGAAATCTCTCAGGCCAAGAATTGTGTTGCAGCGCAATATTTAATTTTAATTAAAATGTAATAGTTGTCAATCGCCGCGCAACAGCGGCTTGCAACAAGGACTTGCAAGTCGAGGCTGTCATCTACATTTCGCCAGTTTTGTAAGTACAAAAAGCTTTTCATGCTCTACCGGTCCAAGAATGCGATGGTAGTCCTGTTCGATCGTATCGAGTGATTGCACAACTCGAAAAAGGCAGTCGTCTCTGCGTTCTATTTGCCTCGATGACTTGTGACCCAAACGTGTTCAAAAATCGGCAATAAACACCACCACTGTCTCGATCGTGCCCCCCCGTGTGTCCGTTTGGTGGAACCATTCTTGAATTCGACGCTCGGCGGAGGATCTATTCTTGGGGACGGAGGCCGGTAATCCTCAAGCCGGTATAGTCTCCCCGCTTGGTCGCAAACATCGCCTTGAGCACGATTGAGGAAAAATATGACAGGTCGACATATCACCGTTGGAAGGCCGAAGCTCGTGGCAAGAGCAAGTGGAGTGGAAGCAGCGGGGAGCCCCCTGGACAGTGACCGCATAACAGGTCGCTGTATGTTTCTGACGGTGCTTTACGCTGACGACCTCGTGATCCTCGCGGCTGGATCGCTGGATGAGCAATGGCAGAGGAACCCTTGCCGGCTACCTGATCGAAAAGACAGGGCCAATGTGGTCGCCGGAAAAGACCAAGGTGACGGCCATGACTGAGGGCATCGCGTTTCTCGGGTTCGCACCAGCGCCCATTTGGATGAACTCTACTGCTACGGTCTGCGGGTTGAAATATTAAGGCGAGGGCCCCGACCCTAGGTCACAATGTCAAGAAAGTGACGGAGCGTGATAGCATCTCAGAAAGTCTTGTCGAAAAGCTGCGGTGAGGCGCAGCACCTCTTTCAAACCTCCTCGCATACCAACGACGATCCAAAGCCGGCCAGTTTACTTTCTGGCGCCATAGGCACAGGCTGCAGCAAAAGAAGGCCTTTACGTCTGAGACCAATATCTTATTATTTTTAGAACGTCTTTCCTTTGGGCGGTTGTCCCGTTGCTGCCCGTAGACGGCGGCGCGGCCGAAGTCATCCCAACGTCTTGTGCCGATCGCATCTTTCGTCGCGGCTGCGGCCGAAAAAGCTACCAGGTTGCAACGCGCAATCCCACGCGGACTTCCTGGCGGGCCATGGCGCCAGTGGCTCCAGCAGCCGTAGTGGCAGCGGAAGAGCCGAACATGTCGCCTCCGGCGACATGACTGTAGCGGTAGCCGAGATCGAGTTTGACGTTCGGTGACAGCTGATAGGCAACGCCTGCCATCAATGCGTAGGTAAAGCGCCAGTCAGCATCGCCGGAAATGCTTGTGCTCGCAGCGGCGCTTGTCGTTCGCACATCACCCCAGCTTACCCGGGTTGCACCGACGCCTCCCCCGACATAGGGGGTGAAACCGGCGACCGTTCCGAGATCGACATAGGCATTGGCGAGCAGGCTGCCCGCCTTGAAGGATGCGGTGGTCCTGCCGGAGCATCCGGTTCCCCCTGCACCATCCGCGCAAGGGGACGCCGTCGAAAACCTGCCGCTGAAATCGCCGCGGAACAGGTCGCCCGTGACATCGGCACGAAAGAGATCGTTGAACTGATAACCGACGCCAAGGCCACCGGTGACATCGTTGCCGCCAAAGCGGGTCTTGTCGAAACGCTCGATGTCGTAACCGTCGCTGCTGGCGTCATAGCTGCGCAGCCGGGCACCGTGCAGGCTGGTTTGCACCGCATAGCCGAGATCGACACGGCCGTAAAACCCTTGCGCCTCCTTGACGCTGACCTCGGGCACTGCAATCTCAGGGGGCATATCACCGCCAAAGGCAGCGCCTGCCGCCGATGCAGTCATCACCACGGCCGCTGCCAAAGCATCGAAGCGGATCATCGCAAGCACTCCCCACCGGGCACAAGGCCCGCATTCCAGCCAGACGCGCGCCAAGGCGAATCTGCCAACCGTTTTGATTTCATTAACCATAGGGAATTCGTGGTTAATGAAGGTTTAATCGGCCTTGCTTCGTCGTCGCGAAGACAAGCCTGTTGCCGATTGGTATCAGTGGATGGTCGCCCGCGCCGACAACGCAAAAGCCGCCCGGAGCGACCGGGCGGCTTTTGCGTTCGACGATCAAGATAGTTGTTTACTTGTAGACAGCCGGGGCGACCGGGATTTCGGCCGGAGGCATGTAGCTGGCCGTCTGGCAGCCACCGAAGTTGTAGCGCGCACCGATGCGGGCTTCGTGTAGGTTCAGACCCTTGTCGTAGCCAGGACCACCATTTTCGGCAAAGCCGAACATGTCGCCACCTTCGATGTGGCGGAAGCGATAGCCGACGTCGGCCTTGAGGTTGCAAGTCAGATCGATCGCGGTACCGGCCATCAGCGCGTAGGTGAAGCGCCAGCTGCCACGGCCGTTATGGGTCACGGTTTCGTCGCAAGAGGACGAATCGGCATCCGAGCAAGACGTGTTGTGGAGCTTGTCCCATTTGATATAGGTGCCGCCAAGACCGCCGCCGACGTAAGGCGTGAAGGCGCCATAGTGGCCGATGTCGACATAGGCGTTGGCGAGCAAGCTCACGGCAGTCAGAGAAGAGCGGTCACGTGACGTCGCGGCAACGGCCGAGAAATCCGGTCCGCAACCGCCGCAATCGCCCTTTGTCGAGCCCTTGAAGTCCGACTTGAACAGGTAGTCGACCGTCGCGTCTGTGCGCAGGTAATCGTTGATCTGGTAGCCGACGCCACCACCGAGCGTGAAGCTGTCATCGAGCTTGGCAGAATCGAAGTCCTGCATGTTGCTGTTCGAGCCCTGGAAATAGTTGGCTCCGCGCAGGTCGCTGAAGGCGTAGCCGACATCGCCGCGCAAATACCAGCCGCTCGATTGCGCAACGGCAACTTCCGGCGGCGGGGCCTGTTCCGGCTGATAGAGATCGGCAGAGAATGCCGTCGTCGCAGCCAGGGCCAAGGCAATAGCCCCAATCAAGCTTTTCATCATGTTCGGCTCCCAAATTTGTCTAGCCGCTGGCGTGTTTGCGCATACCAAAACGGAGTTCATGAAGCGGATCATGCAATTAAATGGTTAAGGGCCAATTAAAAGCCCTGTTGCCTGGCTACCAAGCTGAATGCGGCGAACGCCTGTCATCGGAAATTTAAAACTTTTCCGATTACTGAAAATATCATCTTTTCGCCTTTACCGACGAACGACGAACGGTCGTTCGTCGGCTATTTTCATCGGGCTTGCCCGGTTGTGGAGATGAGGTTGGCAATCAGCGCCGTCCATCCGGTCTGGTGTGAGGCGCCCAGCCCCCGGCCCGTATCGCCATGGAAGTATTCGTAAAACAACTGATAGCCCTGAATAGAATCGCCTGCAGGTGTAGCGCCGCTCTCCGCTTCGGGTCCGAACAATCGGGCAAGGCGCTTGCTCAGTTCGTCGGCGACCCCGTCCAGGCTCATGAAAACGCCTGACCCGGTTGGGCATTCCACCAGGAAGTCCGGCCCGAAATAGCTATGAAATTTACGCAGCGCGTCGATGAAGAGGAAATTGACCGGCATCCACACCGGGCCCCTCCAATTTGAATTGCCACCGAAAAGACCGCTCTCCGCCTCCCCCGGCGTATAGGGTACCTCGATGGAAATGCCTTTTGCCTGGAAACGGTAAGGGTTGGACCCATAGATTTTCGACAGGGATCGAACGCCGAAATCGGAGAGAAACTCTTTTTCATCGAGCATGTGCCTGAGCAGCCCCTTCAAGCGATGACCGCGCAGCAACGACAGAAGGTGGCTCTCCCCCTCGCCATGCTCTGTCCAGCGCGAAACCAGGGAGGCAAGTTTCGGCCTGTTTTGCAGCAGCCAGCGCGAGCGGGCAGCAAAGGACGGCAGCTTGTCGAAAATATCGTTGTCCAGCACTTCGACGGCAAAGATCGGAATGAGGCCGACCAGCGACTGGATGCGAATCGGGACAGAGGATCCGTCCGTGTGGCGCAGCATGTCATAGAAGAAGCCGTCCTCCTCGTTCCACAGCCCCTCGCCGGTTTCGCCAATATCCGCAACGGCGCCGGCGATCAGCAGGAAATGCTCGAAATACTTGCTCGCCATGTCCTCATAGACAGGATCGCTCAACGCCAGCTCGATGGCGATCTTCATCAGGTTGAGCGCGTACATCGCCATCCAGGCGGTGCCGTCGGCCTGATCGAGGACCATATTGTCAGGCAGAGTCTCCGAGCGGTTGAACGGGCTGATGTTGTCGAGCCCGAGGAAGCCGCCTTGAAAGAGGTTGCGGCCGTCCGAGTCCTTGCGGTTTACCCACCAGGTAAAATTGAGCATCAGCTTGTGCATGATGCGCTCGAGGAACGAGATATCGTCGATGCCGGTCAGCTTGCGGTCGATTTCATAGACCTGTAGGGCCGCCCAGGCCTGCACCGGCGGGTTGACGTCGGAGAAATTCCACTCGTAGGCCGGCAACTGCCCGGACGGATGCATGAACCAGTCGCGGGTGAGCAGCAACAGCTGCTGCTTGGCAAAATCCGGATCGACCAGCGCCATCGGCAGACAATGGAAAGCCAGATCCCAGGCGGCATACCAGGGATATTCCCAGGCATCCGGCATCAGGATGATGTCGGCATTGTTAAGATGGCGCCAGTCAGCGTTGCGCGCCTTCCGACGCTCTGCGGGCGGTGGCGGAAGATTGGGATCGCCGTCGAGCCAGCAGGGAACATCGAGAAAATAAAACTGCTTCGACCACAGCAGTCCGGCAATGGCCTGGCGGTGCACCGCCCGGGCAGATTGCTGGGCAATATCCTTTTGCACCGCGTCGTAGAAGGCATCCGCCTCCTGCCGCCGGAGTTCGACGATTGCGTCAAAATTGCCGAAGGGCTCGGGTGAAAGCCCGTCTTCCCGCCAGCGAAGGCGCATGGAGACCCTGCCCTTTGCCGGCACCTCGAAGATCTGTCGTGCCGCGACCTTGCTGCCGCTCTGCCGATCGACGGCCGATTGAACACCGGAGACGACGAAATCGTTGATCCCATCCTTGAAACGCCCGCTGGCCTCAGAGCCGAAAAGGAGCGGCGAATTGGTGTCGTTTTCGCAGAACAACAGTTCGCAGGGCTGGTCGACGCTGAGGCGCCACGTCTTCTTAGCCGTCCGGGTGGCAAGCACGTCGCCATTCGCCTGCGCCTCCAGCCGCGGACGCTTTGGATCGTCCGACCAGGACCAGGTGTTGCGCGCCCAGAGCTGTGGCAGCAGATGAAGCACAGCAGCCTCATCCGACGCATTTTCCACGACGATATGCATCAGGATGTCGTCTGGCCCCGCCTTCGCGTATTCGATGCTCACGTCGAAATAACGCCCCTCGGCAAAGATTGCGGTATCGGCAATTTCGAACTCCGGATCGAGCCGCGTTCGTTTGGCGTTCTCGGAGCGGAGTTGTCCGTAGGGGAAAGCCGCCTGTGGATAGCGATAGATCATCTTCTGGTAGGAATGGGTCGGCGTCGCGTCGACGTAGTGATAGACTTCCTTGACGTCCTCGCCGTGGTTGCCTTCGGCGTTTGCAAGCCCGAACAGCCTCTCTTTGAGGATCGAGTCCTTGCCGTTCCAGAGTGCCAGCCCCAGACACCAGCGCATGCTCTCGTCGCAGAAGCCCGCAAGCCCGTCCTCCCCCCAGCGGTAGGCGCGGCTTCGGGCGTGATCGAACGGAAAGAAATTCCAGGCATCGCCGTCGGCGCTGTAGTCTTCGCGAACCGTTCCCCACTGACGCTCGGACACATATGGGCCCCATCGCCGCCAGGCAACACCGCGCTTAATCTCCTGCAGTCGTTGGCCTTCAGCCGTTGCCAGCACCGCATTATCGACAGTCGTCATCACTTACACACCGCACAGGAAACGAGCCGCACTGGGGTCGTTGGTTTGCATCAAGGCCGGATCAGATCCGTAAGCCCTCTGTGGGATACGTCAAGCGAGCATGGGTGGTTGAGCCGATCTTCAACACACGGCGCAATGTCGGCAATCATGCGCCACCGAAGACCGATTATGAAAAAATCCGGTCCGCTCGGGACTGTCCGATAAACATGCCGGTCAGGGATTTGCCTACTGGGAACTGCCTGGTGAGACCGGCAACCGCCGCTCCTGTTCACCGGTCAGCTGGGAATCCAATCCACCGACAAGACCCGGGTCCTGGCAGCCCGTACCGGTCACGGAAGCCGACGCTTCGCCCGCAGCCGACTTCAGACCCCTTGGATTGGCCTGGTAGAATTTTTCAAGCCGGCGCTGGTGCATGGGAGGCTCTATATGGGATGTCTCATACGAATGTTCGCATATTAACAAATAGCGTGCCACCAGCAAGGCGTTCTCCACAGCTTAATGGGAGTGAATGAGCACTGTCACGCCGTGTGTCACGCCTCTCTGCAATCTCAAGCAGGTAAAGCCGATTCTGCAGTGTGTACAGCGTCGTTGGCAGCATTTCGGCGGCGGGTGTGACAAGTGCGCATAGCTGTGCTCGCGTTGGGAACTGCCTATCGGCCTGGAGTTCTCTGTTCAGGGCAAATTGGGGTTCGATCCCGTTATAAACAAACGGTTCCCCTCCCCGAGGATGCCGCGTTCTTGGGAATGCGCTGCACTGCCTTGCAACGGGGCTGCGGGAGCGGTCCCCTGCGGTGTGTCGGTCCGACAAGGGAAGGTGGCCTGCCGGCGAACAACTGCATCAGCGACGGTGTTCGCGATGACGCGGTGATGTTGTTTCTTAAACGCTATGCGAATTTCGGACCGAGCAGGTCATGCTGGAACAAAATGATGTGACGCGGGCAGTTCAAAGTGTCTCTCGACTGCATCATAAAGCGCAAAGGGGAAAGGCCTCGGTGGCCCTTCCCCTTCGTGGTAGACGAATACGCAGCTATTATTTCTTGAGATCGAAACGGTCTGCGTTCATGACCCGCGTCCAGGCGGCGACGAAGTCCCGCAGGAATTTTTCGGCGGAATCGGACTGCGCATAGACTTCGCAAATCGCCCGGAGCTGCGAATGAGAACCGAAAATCAGGTCCACACGCGTTCCCGTCCAACGCCGTGCGCCCGTCTTGCGGTCCCGACCTTCGTATACGCCTTCCGAACCCTCGACAGGTGACCATACCGTGTTCATGTCGAGAAGGTTGATGAAGAAGTCGTTGGTCAAGGTCTCCGGTCTGTCGGTGAACACGCCATGCTCCGGCTGTCCCACCTTGAGAACCCGAAGCCCGCCAACCAGAAGCGCCATCTCTGGTGCGGTCAGCGTCAGCAGTTGCGAACGATCGACCAGTGCTTCTTCCGGCCTCATATATTGCCGGCCGGCGATATAATTGCGGAAGCCGTCAGCGCGTGGTCGCAGCGCCGCGAAGGAGGCCGCATCCGTCTGTTCCTGCGATGCGTCCATGCGGCCGGGGGTAAAGGGCACTGTGATATCGTGACCACCTGCCTTGGCAGCCTTTTCGATACCGGCAGAGCCTGCAAGGACGATCAGATCCGCCAGAGAGATCTTTTTACCACCCGACTGAGCCCTGTCGAAGTCGGCTTTGATGCCCTCCAAAACTGCCAAAACCTTCGCCAGCTGCGCCGGCTGGTTCACCTCCCAGTCTTTTTGCGGCGCAAGCCGGATGCGGGCGCCGTTGGCACCGCCGCGCTTGTCAGAGCCGCGGAATGTCGAGGCGGAAGCCCAGGCGGTCGATGCAAGTTCCTGAACAGTAAGACCAGAGGCAAGCACCTTGGCCTTCAGGCTGGCGATGTCTGCGTCATCCACCAAAACGTGGTCCACGGCTGGAATAACGTCCTGCCAGATCAGATCTTCCGCCGGAACTTCCGGCCCGAGGTAGCGGATCTTCGGTCCCATGTCACGATGGGTGAGCTTGAACCAGGCCCGGGCAAACGCATCGGCGAACTCAGCGGGGTTTTCCAGGAAGCGCCGGGAGATTTTCTCGTAGGCAGGATCGACACGCAGCGCCAGATCGCTGGTCAGCATGGTTGGAAGACGCTTTTTCGACGGATCGAACGGGTCCGGGATTGAGGCTTCGGCGTTCTTTGCGACCCATTGCTTGGCACCGGCCGGACTTGTGGTCAGCTCCCATTCGAAACCGAACAGGTTCTCGAAATAGTGGTTGCTCCACTGTGTCGGCGTCTGCGTCCAGATGACTTCGAGGCCGCTACCGATCGCGTCGGCACCGACGCCGGTGTTGAACTTGCTGGTCCAGCCAAGCCCCTGGGCCTCGAGTTCGCCGCCTTCCGGGTCGATGCCGACGAAGGAAGGATCGCCTGCACCGTGGGTTTTGCCAAAGGTATGGCCACCTGCGATCAGTGCGACGGTTTCCTCGTCATTCATTGCCATCCTGGCAAAGGTTTCGCGGATGTCACGGGCGGAGGCAAGGGCATCGGGATTACCGTTCGGACCTTCGGGATTGACGTAGATCAGACCCATCTGTACCGCGCCCAGCGGCTCGGCCAGCTCCCGCTCTCCACTGTAGCGCTCGTCGCCGAGCCACGAGCCCTCCGGCCCCCAGAACAGTTCCTCAGGCTCCCACACATCGGCGCGGCCACCGGCAAAACCAAAGGTCTTGAAGCCCATGGATTCGAGCGCAACGTTTCCCGTCAGAATATAGAGGTCTGCCCAGGAAAGCTTGTTGCCGTACTTCTGCTTGATCGGCCAAATCAGACGTCGGGCCTTGTCGAGATTGACGTTGTCCGGCCAGCTGTTCAAAGGCGCGAAACGCTGCTGGCCGGCGCCGGCGCCGCCGCGGCCATCGGTTACACGATAGGTGCCGGCGCTGTGCCAGGCCAAGCGGATGAAAAGACCGCCATAGTGGCCGAAATCAGCGGGCCACCAATCCTGGCTGTCCGTCATCAATGCATGGAGATCGGCCTTCACAGCGGCAAGATCGAGTGTCTTGAATTCTTCGGCGTAGTTGAAATCCTTGCCGAGAGGATCGGCGCGGCCGGCACCGTGGTGAAGGATCTGGACGTCCAACTGGTTGGGCCACCAATCGCGGTTGGAGCGCCTTTTCGGCGCCGGCGCATGCGCTACGGGACATTTGGCGCCCTGAGCGCTGGCTGGTTCATGGTCCATGATTTTCTCCTCGAAAAAATGCGCCCGCGTTGGAGCATCGAATTTCAACAGTTTGGGCTCGTATGAAAATTCCGCATGAAACCCGAAATTTTCAAAAGACTGTTCCCGTCTGTCGGGGCGGAACTTAGCGCAACACTGCGATAAATTTAAGTTGGATTTATTGATCGTCGCGATAGGATGAGGTTATGATCAATGTCACACTTGCGCACTTGGCGGAATGCCATTTTTTCACTCCGGATCTTCAAGGCTGAACATCTCATTGCGTTCGTCGTAGGCAAACAGCTCTGCATACCTTGCCCATGAAACGATGGTCCTGAGGGTTTCGTCTGCGCGAGAGGCCGTCATGTAGTCTTCAAGCTCGTTGCGGAAACGGGCTGCCGGGGCTGTGTGGGTGGTGCGTTCGTCGAGCACGCGCCTGATGAGGCCCATCAGCGGCACGTAGGTGACCAGATGTTCGGCGAAGAGCTTCTTGCGGGCGTCGGTGGCGAGATGGGCAAATTTGGTTCCGGCTTCGGTGAGCACGAGGTCGCCTTCGCTGAGGTGGGCAAAGCGCAAGAGTTGAAGGGCTTCGCCGAGATGAAAGAGCTCATTCGCCTCGAGCTGCAGGGTTTCTGCAAGAACGGGAAGGTCTGCCCGCCCGTGATAGGGTGCCCCTGCCAGCGCCTCTATCAGTCCGGACAGGATATTGGTCGATACCGGTTCGAGCACCATGCCCATCCCGGTTCCCGGAATGCCCTCCATCTCGGTTGCTCGCGGCTCGGCTCTCTGGGTCATCAGCGCATAGATACTGTCGACCAGCTGCCGGAACACCGGATCGAGGCGGTTCCTCGGGTGCATCAGGTCGATTTTTACCTCGCGAGCGACCCGGCCGGGGTTCGACGAGAACACCAGGATGCGGTCGCACATGAGGACGGCCTCCTCGATATTGTGGGTCACCATCAGCACCGACTTGATGGGCAGCCGGCCCTCGATCCAGAGGTCGATCATGTCCGTGCGCAATGTCTCGGCGGTGAGGACGTCGAGTGCGGAGAAAGGCTCGTCCATCAACAGCAGGTCCGGATGGACGACAAGCGCCCGCGCAAAGCCGACGCGCTGGCGCATGCCGCCGGACAACTCTTTCGGATAGGCATTCTCGAAGCCGTCGAGGCCGATCAGGTCGATGGCAGCCAAGGCCAGCGATCGCCGTTCCGACCGGTCGACACCCTTCGCCTCGAGGCCAAGCTCGACATTCTGCAGCACAGCCAGCCAGGGAAAGAGCGCAAAAGACTGGAACACCATCGAGATACCCACGGGTGGCCCGGCGATCGGGTGGCCGCGATACGTGGCCTCGCCGGACGAGGGCGGAAGCAGCCCCGCGATAATACGCAACAGCGTCGATTTGCCGGAGCCGGAGCGGCCGAGCAGTCCGACGATCTCGCCTTGCGAGATGGTCACGTCGACATTGTCGAGAACGACGACATCATTGCCGTTGGCCTTTGGGAAGGAGCGGCAGACCTTGCTGATATCGATCAGCGACGCCTTGGCGGTTTGGTCGAGCATAGGATTTGTCCCTTACGATAGGAGGTGGATCAGCCGAGCCGCAGGTGGCGTTCGCCGAAGGCGTAAAGCGGCCTCCAGAGCAGGCGGTTGAACAGGGTGACAAAGGTGCACATCACGACAATGCCGAGGACGACACGCGGGAAATCGCCGTTCACGGTCGCATTGGCGATGTAGGAACCGAGGCCGGGGGTCGTCAGCTGGGTATCGCCCCAGCTGGCGACCTCGGCAACGATGCTGGCGTTCCAGGACCCGCCGGAGGCCGTAATGGCACCGGTGATGTAGTAGGGGAAGACACCGGGCAGGATGACTTTGATCCACCAGCGCCAGCCGGAAATGTGGAAGCTGCGGGCGGCCTCCTTGAGATCGCTCGGAAAGGCGCTGGCGCCGGCAATGACGTTGAACAGGATATACCACTGCGTGCCGAGGATCATCAGCGGGCTCAGCCAGATGTTGGCGTTGAGCCCGAACCGGACGATCACCACCACGAAGACGGGGAAAGCGATGTTGGCGGGGAAAGCTGCCAGAAACTGTGCCAGCGGCTGCACCTTTTCGGCAAGTTTAGGGCGGAGACCGATCCATACGCCGATCGGCACCCAGATGAGAGTAGCGATGGTCATCAGGACAACGACGCGCAGGAGCGTGATCGAACCATATAGAACTGCGGTCGACACATCCGACCAACCGATGTTGGCGCGCAGATAGTCTAGGCTGAGAAAGCCTCCCCAGGTTGCTGCGGCGATGATGGTAGCGATCCAGATCCAGTCTACCGCACGCGATCGTGCAACGCCCCTCGCCTTCGAGCCAACCGGCACCAGGTTGGGCAGGCGAAAATTCCACACCTGCCGCGACATCCAGCGAAAGGGAGCCATGGCAATGCGCGTGACGCGCGATTTGCTTAACAGGTCCAGCATCCAGGATGTCGGCGCGACGCCCGAGGTTGTGGTTTCGAAACGAAACTTGTCGGCCCAGGCCACCAGCGGCCGGAACATCAGCTGGTCGTAGAGCACGATGACGCAAAGCATGGCGATGACGGCATAGAATATCGCCATGATGTTCTGCTGCTTGATGGCCAGCGCCACATAGGACCCTATCCCGGGCAGGGTTATCGTGGTGTTGCCGACCGTGATCGCCTCCGAGGCAACGACGAAAAACCAGCCGCCGGACATCGACATCATGGTGTTCCAGACGAGCCCCGGCATGGCAAATGGCACGTCGAGACGCCAGAAGCGCTGCCATCCGCTCAGGTGGAAACCGCGTGCAACCTCTTCCAGATCCTTGGGCTGGTTGCGCATGGACTGGTAGAGACTGAAGGTCATGTTCCAGGCCTGGCTGGTGAAGATCGCAAACACGCAGGCAAGTTCGGCGCCGAGCACGCTTCCGGGAAAGAGATTGAGGAAAAAGGTCACGGTGAAAGTCAGGAAGCCCAGGATCGGAACCGATTGCAGGATGTCGAGGATCGGGATCAGCACCATCTCTGCCCGTCGGCTTTTGGCCGCAAGTGCGGCATAGACGAAGGTGAAAGCCAGCGAGAACACGATTGCCAGCAGCATCCGCAAAACGGTGCGCAGGGCATAGATCGGCAGGTTGGCCGGATCGAGCGAAAGTGGCGCGACGTCGAGGGCCGAAAGCGGAACCGTCGTTACCCTTGCGCCATAGGCGAAGAGCACGATGGCACCAACGACGAGGAGCAGCGCCATGACATCCCAATGGCTGGGCATCAGCGACCGGCGAATGGCGAGCGGCGCAAGTTTCTGCAATTTCATGGGTCGCTCCTGTTTCGAGAGCCAATGCGTTGAACGTCCAAAAGCGGCAGTTGCAGCCGCTGCGATCGCCAGACGGTCGAGCGACCATCCGGGGTTGGTTGCAGAAAGACGGCATGCTTGCCCGGAAGATCACATCGCTGTCATCCCCCGGGTCCGACGACCGCATACTGCGGGGAAAACGGCTCGAACCTTGTCTGCTGTACGAATGCACGGCTTTCGACGCGTCCAACCGGGACAGATGACACATAGAATAGCTTGCCTGCCCGGGCCATCCGAATTGATGGTTAGCGGGGCGACGCTTAGGCATAGGAACCCTATACCATGGTATATCCGGGAGAATTGATCTGACCACTGGCTGTTCGATCGGACACAAGTCGTCTACTGAGCATGAAAGGGCGCGCGCTTTTTCACACGCCTGGCATTCATGAGATTTTCTGAAGGCTTGAGCTTAAAGCGACGAAAAATGCCGCGAAAACAGAGCGAAGAATTGGGCATGGCTGCCGGACAATGATGCACGCTATATTTTTGAAACGGCAGAAAAGGCCACGGTTGAGGGCGGCGTTCATCGTCTTGCTGATGATATCGATCTTTATAGCCGACACGGTGACGGACTTCGAAATCGCCTTTGCGGTTTTTTATATTGCAGTCATCCTGATCGCCATTGGATTTCTCTCGACACGGGGGGTTATCGCGCTCGCAGTGCTGTGCATTTGCCTGACTGTCGTTAGCCTGCTCCTGACCCGGCATGGGTCTTTCGAGGCCGGACTGTTCAACTGTGGCATCAGCGCATGCGCCATCGGCATCACCACCTACCTGGGCCTCAAGACTGTCGCTGCCCAGGCCGCAGTCTATGACGCGCAGGAGCAGTTCGGCCGGATGGCACGTCTGACACGGCTGGGAGAATTGACGGCCTCGATCGCCCACGAGATCAACCAGCCGCTCGCCGCAGTGACGACCAGCGCCGATGCGTGCCGCCGCTGGCTGGACCATTCGCCGCCCAATCTCGAAAGAGCGCGGCAAGCGGCCGAGCGAATTGTCGGTGATGCCAAGCGCGCCAGCGACGTCATCGTGCGGGTGAGAGGGCTGGCGAAAAACGACGTGCCCCATCGGGAAAGCTTCGACCTCAACGCGGCCGCAACGGAAGCAATCGAAATGGCCCGTCACGAGATGGAGCGCAACAGCGTCGTGCTGCGGCTCGATCTTGCGCAAGACATGGCAATGGTCATGGCAGACAAAATCCAGATACAGCAAGTGATCAGCAATTTGCTGCTGAATGCCATCGAAGCGATGACCGATGTCCCGAGCTTCAAAAGGGAGCTGGCCATCTCCTCGTCCTATGACGATGCGACAGGCGCCACCTTTATCGTTGCCGATTCCGGCATCGGAATGAAGCAATCGACAATCGATCATTTGTTCGAGGCGTTCTGGACGACCAAGGAAAGTGGCATGGGCATCGGCCTCTCCATAAGTCGTTCCATCATAGAAGCGCATGGTGGACGCATCTCGGTGACATCAGCGCCGCGCATGGGCACCACCGTCCAGTTCAGCCTGCCGGCCAGGGAGGACGATCAATCATGATCGGGCTCGGCCAGTTCGATATTTTGGACGATCCGGTCGTCTATGTGGTCGACGATGACGTATCCGTGCGCACCGCACTGGAGGATCTGCTTGCATCCGTGGGGCTGGCGGTCTTGACCTATGGTTCCGTACACGAATTTCTGAGCGCACCGATAGCAGACGCGCCTGGCTGTCTCGTCCTCGACGTTCGAATGCCCGGGCAAAGCGGCCTTGAATTCCAGCAACGCATGACGGCTATGGGAATTACGCTGCCCGTGATTTTCATCACCGGACACGGCGATATCGCCATGTCGGTCAAGGCGATGAAGAACGGGGCCATCGAGTTCCTGACGAAACCCTTTCGCGATCAGGACCTCCTTGATGCGATCCAGCTGGGCATAGACAGACACCGTCTGCAGCGAAAAGAGGAAATCGTATCGGCAAAACTGCGCGAGCTCTGGCAGAGCCTCACCACGTCGGAGCAGGCTGTCATGGAATTGGTCGTTAAGGGCTTGCTCAACAAACAGATCGCCGGGCAGCTCGGGGTCAGCGAAATCACCGTTAAGGTGCGACGTGGCCAGCTCATGCGCAAGATGAACGTCAAGTCCGTGACCGACCTCGTGAGGATCTGGGACAAACTGAAGCTCCGCAGCTGACCCCTGGCGGATCGAAGCCCTGTCGAAACCATTGGCCTGAACAGCGCCGTCGATCGGCAGATTTGGCCGCAGCGGGCAAGCTTTCGGCAAGACCTGCCGCCAGCCCGCCTTAAACTGCGACCTATGCAATACCCGGTTGCGGGGGCGCCTTGATGCGGGAGCACGAGATGAAGAATACGGACAAATTCTATATCGGCGGTGCATGGGTGGACCCCGTCGGTAAGGCCACTATCGATGTCACCGACCCCGCAACGGAACAGGCATTCGCGACGATTGCAATGGGCAATGCTGCCGACGCCGAAAGGGCGATAGCGGCTGCGAGGCAGGCCTTCCCATCCTTCTCGCAAACCTCGAGAGAGCAGCGTCTTGCCCTGCTCAGGCGGGTGCTCGAGGTCCTCAAGCGTCGCAACGACGAGATCGGCGACGTCATCTCGCGGGAGATGGGCGCACCGACAGCACTTGCACGCCAGTCACAGGCAATCCTTGGGGCTGCCCATTTTGCAGAAACAATTCGCGCATTCGAAAGCTTCGATTGGGAATACATGCAAGGCGACACGCGCATTATCCACGAGCCGATCGGCGTCGTCGCGATGATTACGCCCTGGAACTGGCCGATCAACCAGATTGCCTCCAAGGCCGCGCCGGCGCTGGCCACCGGCTGCACCATGGTGCTGAAGCCCTCGGAGATCGCGCCGCTGAATGCGATCCTGTTTGCAGAAATCATGCACGAGGCAGGTGTTCCCGCCGGTGTTTTCAACCTCATCCACGGCGATGGCCCGACAGTCGGCACGATCCTTGCCAGCCACCCCGATGTCGACATGATATCGTTCACCGGCTCCACCCGAGCGGGGATATCGGTGGCGACAGCAGCGGCCCCCACCGTCAAGCGCGTGCATCAGGAACTCGGCGGAAAGTCACCGAACATCGTCCTTAGAAGCGCTGACCTTAGCGCGGCGGTGACGATGGGCGTGCGCCGATGCTTCGATAATTCCGGCCAGTCCTGCAATGCGCCGACGCGCTTGCTCGTGCCGATGGAACGGATGGACGATGCCATCGCGGCAGCGGCAAAAGCCGCCGGTGAAATCGTCGTCGGGTCGCCGGCGGACCCGTCAACGACGATGGGGCCTGTGGTCAGCCAGCAGCAGTTCGACAAGATCCAGAACCTCATCCGCAAGGGGATCAACGAGGGCGCCGAGCTGATTGCCGGCGGCAATGATCGGCCGGTTCACCTGGACGTCGGCTACTACATCAAGCCGACCGTCTTTGCGAAGGTCGCCAACGACATGACGATTGCGCGGGAGGAGATCTTTGGTCCTGTGCTGGTCATGATCGGCTATGAAACCGAGGATGAGGCAGTCGCCATTGCCAACGACACGCCGTACGGCCTTGCCGCCTACATCCAGGGGGACGCAAGCGAGGCACGCGCCCTGTCACGAAAGCTGCGAGCGGGAATTGTGCGTATCAATAATTCTGCCTGGGATGGCGCCGCACCGTTCGGCGGCTACAAGCAATCCGGCAATGGCCGTGAGTACGGCAAGTTCGGCATCCACGAGTTTACCGAGATCAAGGGTGTCGTCGGCTATGCCGGCACCTGAGAACCAGAGGCTTTAGACCTCGCCGGAGTTGGTCAGCCCAGGGCTTGGCTGACCAGTCCGTAGATCGTTGGGCGGGGTTCATCGCCCGGGCGATCCAGCAACCAGCGACCGCCAAGCGACATGCTGGTGACCGTATCGAAGACCGGCATCCCCGATTGCGTCAGGAACTCGGCAAAGTCACCCATCGCCTGGCGCGTATCGATGCGCAGGAAGGCGCCGGCATGGGCTTTCACGTGCGGGGCAGTCACGGCGATCGCATCGGCGTCATCGACGGCCACGACCGGACCGATCACGGTGCCCCGGCCGAAATTGCGTGCGAGGGAAAATGCGGCGATCCGGCCGCCGCGTATCAGCGCCACGCCCTTGGAAGCATGCAGCAGACGGCCAAGCAGCGCTGCCCTGTCGGTGCCATAGGCGGCGCGGTCGAGCGCTGCAATTTCCGCCAGATCGTCCAGCGTCACAGCGCGCAGAATAGCCTGCTCTGGGAGCGGCGGCTCGCCAGATAGCACCGCGGTTCCCTGGCACTGATAGACGGTTCTTTCTGCTGTGAAGCCCATGGAAAGATAGAGCCGCCGCGCCGCCCGTGTCGCATTGAGGCGCAGCGGACGCGACCCGGTTTGTCTCAAGACATGGTCCATCAGCCAGCGGCCATGGCCATGCGCCTGCAGCCTCGGCGAGGTAATGACCATGCCGACCGTGACAAAATCGTCCGACAACGGAAACCACATGGCCGAGCCGATTGCACGGCCGATCTCGTCCTGCGCCACCACGCCGGACCCGATCTCGCGCAGCATCAGCCAATCCTTCACCCGGTGCGGCCAGCCGACGGCAAGCGACAACGCATGCAGCTTTTCGGGATCGGTTCCGGCGATGTCGCAAAGCTGCAGGTCAAAGGACTCCAGCCGCATCGTTTCTTCTGTGGTCAATTCCCCCTCCGTCGCCCGCACTCCAAGATAGAGAGCCGGGCGGGCGACGACAATCGTCACCACCCCGTAACATCCATCTTGAACTGTCGATTTTCCGCCATTCGACACCGAAGATTTCGCTTCAAATACGGTCTTTTTCAGCAGTTTGCGCTGCAGCGGACGAACCTTCGGGGGACCCGTGCCGGAATGTCTCCCTATGCTGCGGTCGACACACGAGGGACGGTTGCGCGATGCATGAGCAGGACATTCTTGAACGGCTGGTCGCCTTCCCCTGTGTGGTCGGCACTGCCAACCATGACATCGTCGCGTGGATCCGTCGCCATGCAGAGAGCTGCGGCGCCAACGTGACGGTGGCGATGGGGCCGGAGGGCGACCGCGCCAATCTCTTTGCGACGATTGGCCCGAGAGACGTCCCGGGCATCCTTCTCTCCGGGCACATGGATGTGGTACCGGCCGGTGAACAGGGTTGGACCTCCGATCCTTTCCGTCTGCGCGCAGACGGAGACAGGCTCTACGGACGTGGCACCAGCGACATGAAGGGTTTCCTAGCCTGCGCCCTCGCAGCCCTCCCGGCGCTGGCAGCCATGCCCCTGACGCAGCCGGTGCATCTGGCCTTCTCCTATGACGAAGAGGCCGGTTGCCGAGGCGTGCCGCATCTGCTTCGGTTGCTGCCCGACCTCTGCGCCAAACCTCAGGGCTGCATCATCGGCGAACCCAGCGGCCTGCGTGCGATCCGCGCCCACAAGGGCAAGGCTGCCGCCCGCATCGAGATCCGCGGCCTCACCGGCCATTCCTCGCGTCCGGATCTCGGCGCGAATTCCATCCATGCGATGGCATCGGTGCTCGGCGAGGCAGGTGCAACAGCCGCGCGACTTGCAAATGGTCCCTTCGACAGCAACTTCGAGCCGCCCTACTCCTCGCTGCAGGTCGGCGTTATCAGCGGTGGCCAGGCTGTCAACATTATCCCGGATTTCTGCACCGCCGACATAGAGGCGCGCGCCATAGCGGGCGTTTCGCCCTCGACACTGTTGCAGCCGATTAAGGCCGCCCTGCTCGCCCTGGAAACACAAGGCTTCACCACCCGCTGGGACCTGCTCAGCGAATATCCAGCCTTGTCGCTTGCCGCCGACGCCCTCTTGGCAGGCCTCCTAGAAGCCTTGACGGGAAAACCCCCGCTTGCCGCCGTCAGCTACGGCACCGAGGCCGGAGTATATCAGGCCGCCGGCATGGATGCGATCATCTGCGGGCCGGGCGATATCGGTCGCGCCCACAAGGCCGACGAGTATATCGAAGTAAGCGAACTCGCAGCTTGCCGGAAGATGATCGAAGACCTCGGACGGCGATCATGCGCCTGAGCGCGATCTCCACCGATTGCCTTGGCAGTTGATCGACACCTCCCACAACAACGAGCGGGACAATCGAATGGCCTTTCTATTCAACTCGGACGCAGCGCGCGCCCGGATATTTGCCGCAGAGTTCGCCCGCGAGCTGCCTCGTCTGCCGTTTGTTACCGATGCGAAGTCGGTTGCTCCAGAAGACGTGCGCTACCTGCTGACCTGGACCGCGCCCGACGACCTTAAGCGCTACACCAATCTCGAAGTGCTGTTTTCCATCGGCGCCGGGGTGGATCAGTTTGACGTTCAGGCCCTGCCGGACAGCGTCAAGCTGGTGCGGATGGTCGAGGACGGGATCGTGCGGATGATGCAGGAATATGTGACGCTCGCCGTACTGGCCTTGCACCGGGACCTGCCGGGCTATCTCGCACAGCAGCAACAGGGCGTTTGGAAATCCCGCCCAGTGCGTCAAGCGCCAGACCAGCGTGTCGGTGTGCTCGGTCTCGGACTGCTCGGAAAGGCGGTACTGGAGCGCCTCGGGCCATTCGGCTTTTCGCTGGCGGGGTGGAGCCGCTCGCCTCGTGAGATCGAAGGCGTCGCGTGCTTCCATGGCGAAGACCAGCTCGATACATTTCTGGCGCGCACTGATATTCTGATCTGCCTCCTGCCGCTGACGCCGCAGACCCGGGGCTTGCTCAATACGGACCTCTTTTCGAAGCTGCCGGCCGGGGCATCGCTGATCCATGCGGGTCGCGGGCCGCAGCTCGATCAACAGGCATTGATCGACGCGCTGGACAGCGCGCACCTTTCCGGTGCGGTGCTCGACGTTACCGATCCTGAACCCCTCCCCGCCAGCGATCCCCTCTGGCAACACCCGAAGATCATCCTGACGCCGCATATCGCCAGCGTCACCCAACCCGAGACTGCCGCCAAGGCCGTCATCGCCAACATCCACCGTCACGAGGCCGGGAAGGACCCGATCGGCCTCGTCGACCGCAAGCGCGGCTACTGACACTAAAAAGGAAAGAAAACGCATGTCTCTTCTCAAGCTTATCGACACCAACCCGACCACGGCTCCGCGCGAATCGAAGCCGACGGCCGAGCGTCTGATCTCCGGCGATCCGTCCTTCAAGACCTGGCCGCAGGACGCCTCGCGCGACGACAGCGTGCTGACCGGCGTATGGGAAGCGACCCCCGGCGAGACCCATTCGATCAAGGGGACGACCTACGAGTTCTGCCACCTCATAACCGGCGTTGTTGAAATCGTCGAGAAGGACGGCGAGACCTATACCTATCGCGCCGGCGACAGTTTTGTCATGAAGCCCGGCTTCGTCGGCATCTGGCGTACGATCGAGACCGTCCGCAAGATCTACGTCACCGTCAACTGAATTTTCCCCTGCGGGACAGCATCTCTCGCCAGTGCGCGCGGCACGATATCGCCGCGCTCAAAGCCGCCGAAGAATGCGCTGCGAACGCACCGGTAAACGGGAGATTCCATCGCCGCCCGGGCCACAGTCGACGCAAACTGCGCGGCAATGACCGCTAGTTTCGGTGGTCTGCCAACGCCCAGAGGAAATGCCATGTCGCTGAGCTTCAATCCCGATTCCGTGCAGCTTCCCCACGGACATTTCATCGGCGGGCGGATGATCGCGGCAAAGGGTGAAATCGCCATGCACCGCCCCTCCGACGGCGCCGCGTTCGCCGATTGCCCCATAGCCGGGGCTGATCTTGTCGACGAGGCCGTTCAGGGCGCAAAACGCGCGTTGAAGGAAAGCGGCTGGGCAGATGTGAGGCCGCGCGAACGCACGCGGATGATGCATCGCTGGGCCGACCTGATCGAGGCCGAGGCGGAAACATTGGCAAGGATTGAGGCAATCGCCTCGACGCGCCCCGTCGGCCACCTCATCCAGGGCGATATCGCCATCAGCGCCGAACAGATCCGCTTTTTTGCCGAGTTCGCCGACAAGGAGGGCAGCGATCTCGTGCCGACGAGCAAGGACAGCCTCGGCATGATCATGTCCGAACCCTATGGCGTGGTCGGCGCGATCACCCCCTGGAACTTTCCCCTGTCGATGGCCGCCTGGAAACTCGGGCCGGCGCTGGCTGCGGGCAATGCCGTGGTGCTCAAACCATCCGAACTCACGCCGTTTTCGACGCTCTATCTTGCCGAGCTCTCGGTGCGCGCCGGCCTGCCCGCTGGCCTTATCAACATCGTGCTCGGCGATGGCGCGACGACCGGGACTGCAATCACCGGCCACCCGGAGATCGGCAAGATCAGCTTCACCGGCTCGACAGCGGCCGGACGTGCCATCATGGCCAACATCGCTCGAACGGGCATCAAACCGATGACGCTCGAGCTCGGTGGCAAGAGCCCGCAGCTGGTCTTTGCCGATGCCGACATTGCCCGCACCGCAAAGGCCGTGGCGCAGGGCATCCTGTCGAATGCCGGGCAGGCCTGCGTCGCCGGATCGCGGCTGATCGTCCACCAGTCGGTGGCGGCTCAGCTGGTCGATGCGCTGACATCAGCCATGGACGACATTACCCCAGGCCCGACATGGGACGAAAAGACGCAATATTCGCCGATCATTTCCGAGCGCCAGATCGGCCGCATCGACAGCATCGTCCGCGCATCGGTCGCCGAGGGTGCCGAATGCCTGCGTGGCGGCCAGATGCTGGAGCGCGACGGATATTTCTATGCACCGACACTGATCGCAGGCGTCACCCCATCCTCCCCTGCCGTGACCGAGGAAATCTTCGGCCCGGTGCTGACGATCCAGACATTCGTAGAAGAGGAAGAGGCCTTGGCGCTCGCCGACCACCCGACCTACGGGCTTGCGGCCGGCGTTTTCACGACCGACCTGTCGCGAGCAATCCGGGTGACGAAGCGACTGCAGGCCGGTACGATCTGGGTGAATCGCTACGGGCGTTCGCGCGACCACATCCTTCCGACAGGCGGCTACAAAAGCTCCGGCATCGGCAAGGATCTCGGCCGCGATGCTTACCTCGCCAATCGGAAATCCAAAAGCGTCCTGATCGACCTGTAAAGGAAAAATCCATGAAGACCTATTCCATAGCCCTGATCCCCGGCGACGGCATCGGCGTTCCCGTCATCGACGCCGCCTGGCAGGTGCTGGAGGCAGCCTCGAAGCAGGCGGGCTTCAAGCTGGAGGGCACGACCTTTCCTTGGTCCTGCGCCTTTTACAAGGAAGCCGGCGCGATGATGCCCGCAGACGGTATCGAGACCCTTCGCAAACACGATGCCATCCTGCTGGGTGCCGTCGGCTGGCCGGCGGAGGTGCCCGATTCCGTATCGCTGCACGGCCTGCTGCTGCCGATCCGCAAGGCCTTCGTGCAATATGCCAACATCCGTCCGCATCGTCTTCTACCGGGCGTCGAAGGTCCGTTGAAGTCGACGGACTTCGATATCCTCTGCATCCGCGAAAACACCGAGGGCGAATATTCCGGTGCCGGCGGCCGCGTGCATGTCGGCACGCCCGACGAAGTCGCCGTCGAGACGTCGATCTTCACCCGCAAGGGTGTGGAGCGCATCCTGCGCTTCGGCTTCGAGCAGGCCCGCCTGCGCCGCAAGATGCTGGCCTCCGTCACCAAGTCGAATGCGCAGAAATACTCGATGGTGTTCTGGGACGAAGTGACTGCGCAACTGTCCGCCGAGTATCCGGATGTCGAGGTGAAAAACTATCACATCGATGCGATGGCGGCGCGCATGGTGATGGCACCGGACAGTCTCGATGTCGTCGTTGCGTCCAACCTGTTCGGCGATATCCTGACCGATCTCGGCGCCGCCATCCAGGGCGGCCTCGGCTTTGCAGCCTCCGCCAACATCAATCCCGATCGCACCGCGCCATCGATGTTCGAGCCGGTGCATGGATCGGCGCCCGATATCGCCCATCTCGGCATTGCCAACCCGATTGCCACCATCTGGTCGGCGGCAATGATGCTGGAGCATCTCGGCGAGCCCGCCGCGGCAGCCGGGATCATCAAGGCCATCGAAACTGCGACCGCAAGCGGCATCGGCACAAGGCCGGGCCGCGACAAAACCGACGCGATCACTGCCGCTGTGCTTTCGACGCTTTGCTGACGAGAAGGAACGCCAAAATGGACACTCTGAAGGACAACAACCTCTTCCGGCAGCAATGCGTCATTGACGGCATCTGGCGCAACGCTGCCTCCGGTTCGTCGGTGCCGGTCACCAATCCGGCGACGCAAGGTATTATCGGGCACGTTCCCGATGTCAGCGGCGATGAAACACGCGAGGCAATCGCAGCAGCGCGGGCAGCCTTCGCCCCCTGGAAGGCCAAGACCCATGCGGCACGGGCAGCGCTCTTGGAAGCCTGGCACCGCCTGATCCTCGAAAACGAGCAGGATCTCGCCATGATCCTGACCCTCGAGCAGGGCAAGCCGCTGGCGGAAGCGCTGGGCGAAATCCGCTATGGCGCATCCTTCGTCAAGTGGTTTGCCGAGGAAGCCCGCCGCGTCGGCGGAACGACCGTCCCATCGCCCACGGCAGATCGCCGGATCATCGTGCTGAAGGAGGCCGTCGGCGTCTGCGCCATCATCACGCCGTGGAATTTCCCGAACGCCATGATTACCCGCAAGGTCGCTCCAGCGCTTGCGGCCGGCTGCACCGTGGTCGTCAAGCCTTCTGAATTCACGCCATTTTCCGCGCTGGCCCTTGGCGTGCTGGCCGAGCGTGCCGGCATCCCGGCAGGTGTCATCAATATCGTCACGGGCATGCCGGCCGAGATCGGCAATGAGATGATGGCGAACGAGATCGTGCGCAAGATATCCTTCACCGGATCGACCCGCGTCGGCTCGCTTTTGATGCGGGGCGCCGCCGACAGCATCAAGCGCCTCAGCCTGGAACTCGGCGGCAACGCGCCGTTCATCGTCTTTGACGATGCCGATATCGATCTGGCGATCGACGGCGCGCTTGCGTCCAAGTTCCGCAACGGCGGGCAGACCTGCGTCTGCTCCAACCGCATTCTCGTGCAATCCGGCATCTATGACACGTTTGCCCAAAAGCTGGCGGCCCGGGTCTCCGTCATGAAGGTCGGCCCCGGGGCCGGCGAACCCGTGGATATCGGACCGATGATCAACAAGGCGGCCATCGACAAGATCGATCGCCATATCGAGGATGCACTTGCCAAGGGCGCTCGCATCATTTCCGAGAGACCTGCAATGCCAGATGGCAAGCAATATGCCGTCCCTGTCGTGCTTGGTGGCGCCACAACGGACATGCTGCTGGCCAACGAGGAGACATTCGGTCCAGTCGCTCCTCTGTTCCGGTTCGACACCGAAGAGGAAGCCATCGAAATCGCCAACGCCACCCCGTTCGGCCTGGCGTCCTATTTCTACACCGAGAGCCTGCGACGCTCATGGCGGGTGGCGGAGGCGCTCGAATTCGGGATGGTTGGCCTCAACACCGGCTCCGTCTCGATGGAGGTCGCGCCCTTCGGCGGCGTCAAGCAATCCGGCATCGGCCGCGAGGGCGGACAATGCGGGATCGAGGAATATCTCGAAATGAAGAGCTTCCACATCGGTGGACTTGGCTGACACGGACGCGAACAGGGGCGGAGATCACTCTCCGTCCCTGTTCGTGAGATCTTTGGTTTACTGGAACCGGTCGAGCGTCTTGTAGTAGAGCCCGACCATCGGCAGGAACCATGGCTTGCCGAAATGGCCGGCGATAGCGGGCCATTCAAGACCGGAGACTGGGTTACGGTCGGCTTTGCCCATGATCGCGTCGGCGATGACGATCCCCATGTGGCTTGCCATCTGCGCTCCGTGGCCGGAATAACCCATGGCATACCAGACACCGTCGGCAAAGCCGGCGCGCGGGAAGCGATCCTTGGTCATGTCGACGAGGCCACCCCAGCAATAATCGATCTCGACCTGACCCAGCTGCGGAAAGATCTGGCGCAGGCTCGCCTTCAGGATGGCGCCGCTCTTGTCGTCTGAGCGTTGATCCGACGATGCCGAAAACCGGGCACGGCCGCCGAAGATCAGCCGCTGGTCCGGCGACAGGCGGAAGTAGTTGCCGATGTTGAGCGAGGTGACGCAGGTGCGGTTGCCCGGCATGACGTCGGCGACCTCGGCATCGGTCAGCGGCCGGGTGGCCAGCAGGAAGCTTCCAACCGAGACGATGCGGCGCCGGAAATAGCCGAAGGGACCGGAGGTATAGGCACCCGTTGCCACAAAGACTGCATCGGCGGTGACGCTGCCACGCGCTGTGGTCAGCGTATGCCTGGCGCCTGCCACCTTGCGGTCCGTCACCGCGGAATTCTCGAAGATCACCGCGCCATGGCGCACGGCGGCGTTGGCAAGCCCCGCGACGTAGCGGCCCATGTGCATCATGGCGCTCTTTTTCGACAGCATGGCGCCGTGGAAGGCATTCGAGCCGATCTCGTGCCGCAGGTCAGTCGCCGTCAACAGGGCCGTGTCGGGATCGACGTCTCGGTTGACGAGCTCGAAATTGGCGGCGATCGATTTGAAATGCTCCGGCTTCGAGGCGAGCTTCAGCTTGCCGGCACGGCGAAAATTGCAGTCGATGCCCTCCTCCGTAACGATGCGCTCAATGGTATCGATGGAAGCGTCGAAGGCGCGGTAGAGCGCCTTCGCCCGTTCCGCCCCGAGTTCCTTCCGGGCAGAGGCAAAACCGTGGGCGATGCCGTTGTTGAGGTGTCCACCGTTGCGACCCGATGCGCCCGCGCCGACATGGGCCGCCTCGAGGACGACGACCTTGACCCCGGCCTTCGCCAGGTGCCGGGCTGCCGACAGGCCACCGAAACCGCCGCCGATCACGGCCACATCGTAATGGCCTTCGACCGGGCCTTTGCTGGCCGCCGCGAAAGCGGGCGCTGTATCGTGCCAGTAGGACTTGAACTGCATCGCCATCCCCGTCAGAGCCCGACGACGCCGGGCAGGCCCGAAATGTCCTTGATCTCGGTATATTCATAATAAGGATTGGCCGGCTCATGGCCACGGTTGACCCAGACCTTGTTCTTGATGCCGAGATCGTGGGCCGACATCAGATCGTAGCGGAACGACGACGAGCAATGCAGAACATCTTCCGGACCGCAGCCGAGCATGTCGAACATATATTCGAATGCCTGGAAGCGCGGCTTGTAGGCATTGGCCTGCTCAGCGGTGTAGACCGCATGGAATGGCGCGCCGAGCTTTTCGACGTTCGACATAATCTGCTCGTTCATGGCGTTCGACAGGATAACCAGCGGAATTTCCTTGGCAACCTTGGCAAGGCCAGCCGGAACGTCGGCGTGCGGTCCCCAGCTCGGCACTGTCTCGTAGATTGAGCGCGCATCCGCATCGTTGAAGGCGACGCCGTTCCTCTTGCAGGTGCGCTCGACGGCATTGTGGATGACTTCGTTGTAGGGCTTCCAGTCCCCGAGGATCTCGTCGAGGCGATAGGCGGCGAAATTCTTGATGAACTGCTTCATGGCGGCGGCTTCGAGTTGGCCGCCATAGATCTTCTCGGCCGCCTCCGCCATCTGGAAATGGGTCAGCGTTCCGTAGCAGTCGAAGGTGATGTATTTGGGCCGAAACTGGGACATCGCTCTCAAATTCCTTACTGGTTTTGGGCTGGTGACGGGATATTGGCGCCAGTGCCCGGCGCCTTGTTGACCCGATCATAGTCGCGTCCCGGATATGTCGTTGACCGCAATTGCTGTGACTGAAAGCAGATTGTTGCGTATCTCAATAGCCGTTTGGCAGAGAGTTGCGCCGGCTGTCCCGGCCGGTCGTCCCTGTCGCCCGGCATGGCTCGACCCACGGCATAAGATGCGGCGCCCCTCCGGAAAGACGATGCAAACATGTTGCCGCCAACCCCATGGTCAGGAGGTTCTACCTGCACGCCGGCGCTATCAATGAAGACAGGACAGGATTATCCGGAACAAGAGAATGCCGCCAGACCAGATCGACCCCAGCCACATCGACCCAAGCCACATCGACATCGTGAAGTTTTCTGCCGACCATCTCGAAGGCGCGCTGACGCTCTCGCGTCAGGCCGGCTGGCCGCACCGCCTGGAAGACTGGGCGATGGTGCTCTCGCTCAGCGTCGGCTTCGTGGCCATCGAGAACGGGCGCGTGGTCGGCACCACGTTTGTGACCCTCTACGGGGCTGCGGCCGCCACCATCAACATGGTCATCGTTGACGAGGCGATGCGCGGCCGTGGCATCGGACGGCGGCTGATGGATATGGCGCTCGCCGAATGTGGCGATCGCGAGTGCCGCCTGAACGCCACAAAGGAAGGCCTGCCGCTCTACACCAAGCTTGGCTTCAAGGAGACCGGCCGGATCCTCCAGCATCAGGGCGCCCTGGGTGCTGGAAATGGTGAAGCCAGCGTTGACTGGGCAAGTGTCGAAGACCTTGCCGATTGCGCAACGCTGGACCAGTCAGCCTCCGGCCTCGAACGCTTCGACCTTATAGAGGCGCTGCACCAGGCCGGCCGGATCGCCGTCCTGCGCCCCGCCGGCAAGATCACCGCCTTTGCCGCCCTGCGCGCGTTCGGTCACGGCGAGGTCATCGGTCCCGTGGTGGCCGCACATGCTGACGAGGCCAAGACCCTGATCGCCGGTCTCATCGAAGCCCGCCACGGGCAATTCGTCCGGGTCGACACCACAAAGGTCTGCGGTCTGGCATCGTGGCTGGAGGCGCAGGGCCTTGCCAATGTCGGCGGCGGCATCGCCATGCGGCGCAGCGCCAAGCCTTCCACCGGGACATCCGCGTTTCAAACCTTTGCCCTTGCAAGCCAGGCGCTTGGCTAAATCAGGAGACGACCATGCTGAGCAACTCACTCATCGAACTCGACCGAGCCCATCTCGTCCATCCGGTCGCGTCCTACAGGACCCACGAGAAAATCGGCGTGCGGGTTCTGAAATCCGGCAAGGGTGCGACGGTCACGGATGCCTCGGGCCATCAGCTTATCGATGGTTTTGCCGGCCTGTGGTGCGTCAATGCCGGCTACGGCCAGGAAAGCATCGTCGAGGCCGCCGCGCAGCAGATGCGCGAGCTGCCCTACGCCACCGGCTATTTCAGCCTCGGTTCAGAACCCGCCATCCGTCTTGCCGCCGAACTTGCCGATCGGACGCCCGGCGATCTCAACCATGTCTACTTCACGCTCGGCGGATCCGATGCCATCGACAGCACGGTGCGTTTCATCCGCTATTATTACCATGCCAAGGGCACGCCCGCGAAAGACCAGTTCATCTCCGTCGAACAGGGCTACCACGGTTCATCGACGGTCGGCGCCGGGCTGACGGCCCTGCCGGTGTTTCATGCAGGCTTCGGCATCCCGTTCGACTGGCAGCATAAAATCCCGTCGCATTACGCCTATCGCAACCCGGTCGGCAGCGACGATGCGGCGATCATTGCCGCGTCGACAGCTGCACTACGTGCCAAGGTCGAGGTCCTCGGCGCGGACCGCGTCGCTGCATTCTATGTCGAGCCGATCCAGGGGTCCGGAGGCGTCATCGTGCCGCCGAAAGGCTGGATCAAGGCGATGCGCGATCTCTGCACCGAACTCGACATTCTGTTCATCGCCGACGAAGTCATCACCGGTTTCGGCCGCACCGGACCGCTGTTTGCCTGCAGCGAGGAGGACATCGTTCCGGATTTCATGACCGTCGCCAAGGGGCTGACCTCAGGCTATGTGCCGATGGGCGCCGTATTCATGACCGACAAGATCTACCAGACCATCGCCGACGGCGCCGGCAGCGCTGCAGTCGGACATGGCTATACCTATTCCGCCCATCCGGTCAGCGCCGCCGTCGGCCTCGAAGTCTTGCGTCTCTATGAGGGCGGGTTGCTGGACAACGGCCGCAAGGCCGGTGCCCGCCTGATGGAGGGCCTGCACAGCCTCGCCAGTCATCCGCTGGTCGGCGAGGTCCGCGGTCGCGGAATGCTGGCGGCGCTCGAACTTGTCACCGACAAGGAGCGCAAGACCCCGCTGCCGGCAGCGGCGGACCCGTCGCGCCGCATCTTCGACCGCGCCTGGGATAACGGGCTGGTCGTGCGCGCCTTCGGCAACGGCATTCTCGGCTATGCGCCGCCGCTCTGCTGCACGGAGGCCGAAATCGATGCCATCGTCGAGCGTACGCGCAAAACGCTGGACCAGACGCTGGAAGATCCGGATATCCGTGCCGCCATGGCGTGAGATCACCGGTTCCCCATGAGCGAGAATCATGCGGGCCGAAATACCGCGGTGGCTGAATATTCGGAATTTTCTGCCGTGGCACTTCCGTCTTTAAGCGCATTCGGTGCCCGTTAACTGAGACACTGTCCTTCAACCGGCGGTCAAAAGCCGCAAACAAAGCGATCAGGCAGTCTCAACAGGGTCGTATCGCCTGAAATGCACACAGCATATCGTTCTGTTAGGACGCTGCAGAGGAGGACCAAGGGTCCACCGAGAAAGGACTAGAGGCTTGGAAAAGACATTTGAAAGCTTCAAATATCTGACCTTCGACGTGGTCGGCACGCTGATCGACTTCGAGGGCGGGCTGATCGGCTGCCTGCAGGAAATTGCCGCCGAGAACGGCAAGTCCGTCGATGGCGAAACGGCGCTCAGCCTTTATCGCAATGCCCGCTACATGCCGGATGTCGGGCTTTTCCCGGATGATCTCGTGCGTGTCTACATGGTCATTGCACCGGCGCTCGGACTGCCGGCGGAGGCCCGGTTGGGTGAGCGGCTGCGTGACTCGGCAAAGACGTGGATGGCATTTCCCGACAGCGCCGATGCAATGGCCCGCCTCGCCAAGCGCTTCAAGCTCATCGCCATGACAAATGCCCAGCGCTGGGCGTTCGAGTGCTTTTCGCAAGCGCTCGGCAATCCGTTCTTCAAGGGTTTTACCGCCGACGACACGGGCACGGAAAAGCCAGACCCGGCATTTTTCGAGCATGTCCTCGCCTCCATAACGTCCGAAGGCGGCTCCCGCGCCGACATCCCGCATGTCGCGCAGAGCCAGTATCACGACATCGGGATCTCCAGGCAGCTTGGCATAGCAAACTGCTGGATCGAGCGACGCCACGCCCAGAAGGGCTATGGCGGCACGATCGAGCCTGTAGCCTTCACCAAGCCGGATTTCCACTTTACCTCCATGGCAGCGCTTGCGGATGCCGTGGAACAGACGAACGCCGCCTGAGGCTTCAACGAGCCCCGGACGGACACGGCAATGCCTTCACACAATCAATAAAAGGGGAATGCGCATGTCTGACAATAAATTTTTAAACTGGACGTCTTCCGACGATGCCATGGTCGAGAACGCCATTCGCCGTGGTGCAAGCCGCCGCGATCTTCTGAAGATGATGATGGCCGGAGGCCTTGCCGCCACTGCCGGCAGCCTGATCCTCGGCCGCGCCAATAGCGCGATTGCCGCCACGCCTGTTTCCGGCGGATCGCTGAAAGCAGCCGGCTGGTCGGCTTCGACGGCAGATACGCTCGACCCGGCCAAGGCATCGCTGTCGACCGACTACGTCCGTTGCTGCGCCTTCTACAACCGGCTGACATTCCTCGACAAGGCCGGCGTAACGCAGATGGAACTTGCCGAGAGCGTCGAAAGCTCGGACGCAAAGGTTTGGACCGTCAAATTGCGCAAGGGGGTCACGTTCCACGACGGTAAGACGCTGAAGGCCGCCGACGTCGTCTACTCGCTGAAGCGCCACCTCGACCCGGCCGTCGGATCGAAGGTCAATTCGATCGCCAAGCAGATGACCGGTTTCAAGGCCGTCGACGACCTCACCGTAGAGATCACGCTCGCCAGCGCCAATGCCGACCTGCCGACCATTCTCGCCATGCATCACTTCATGATCCTGGCCGACGGCACGACCGATTTCTCCAAGGCAAACGGCACCGGCGCGTTTGTTTGCGAAGTCTTCGAGCCCGGCGTGCGATCCCTTGCAACCAAGAACAAGAACTACTGGAAGCAGGGCGGCCCGCACCTCGACAGCTTCGAGTTCTTCGCCATCTCCGACGATAGCGCCCGCGTCAATGCGCTGATTTCCGGCGACATCCAGCTCGCAGCCTCGATCAATCCGCGCTCCATGCGCTTGCTCGAAACCCAGCCCTCCGTCGCCATCTCCAAGACGACATCGGGCAACTACACCAACCTCAACATGCGCCTCGACATGAGCCCGGGCAACAAGGCCGACTTCGTCACCGGCATGAAATACCTGCTCAACAGGGAGCAGATCCAGAAATCCGTGCTGCGCGGCCTGGCCGAGATCGGCAACGACCAGCCGATTTCCCCGGCCAGCATCTATTACAACGCCGATCTGAAGCCGAAAGCCTTCGACCCCGAAAAGGCAAAGTTCCACTTCCAGAAGGCCGGCGTGCTGGGACAATCGATCCCCGTCGTGGCCTCGGATGCGGCCACCTCGTCGATCGACATGGCCATGGTCGCCCAGGCAGCCGGCGCCGAGATCGGCATGAAGCTCGACGTGCAGCGCGTTCCCTCCGACGGCTATTGGTCGAACTACTGGCTGAAGGCGCCGATTCATTTCGGCAACATCAATCCACGCCCGACGCCGGATATCCTGTTCTCGCTCCTCTATTCCTCCGACGCCCCTTGGAACGAGAGCCAGTACAAGTCGCCCAAGTTCGACACGATGATGATCGAAGCGCGCGGCATGCTGGACCAGGCCAAGCGCAAGGAAATATACAATGCGATGCAGGTGATGATCGCGGAAGAGGCCGGCACCGCCATTCCCGCCTTCATCTCGAATGTCGACGCCATTTCCTCCAAGCTCAAGGGGCTGGAATCCAATCCGCTCGGCGGCATGATGGGATATGCGTTCGCAGAGTATGTCTGGCTCGAGGCCTAGCACCGCCATGAAGCCGGCCGGAGATCCATCGTGTCTCCGGCCCCCCTCCATGCTACAGTGCTTTGAAAGCACCGTCCCCCTGCGGAGCGCCCATGAACCTCCACGTCCTCGTGTTGGTGATCAACCGATTGCTCGTGGCTGTCGTCACCTTGCTGATCGTGTCCTTCACCGTGTTTTTCGCAACCGAGATGCTGCCGGGCGATGTCGCCCAGATCCTTCTCGGTCAGGCAGCGACACCGGAAGCCGTGGCGGGTTTGCGGACCGCGATGCATCTCGACGACCCTGCATTCTACCGGTTCATCCACTGGCTCGGCGGTTTCGTCACCGGCGATCTCGGCATCTCCTATGCCAACAACATGCCCATCGCAAAGCTGATCGGTCCGCGCTTCCTCAGCACGCTGAAACTGGCGACTGCCACTGCCCTGTTCTCCGTGCCGCTGGCCCTGACACTGGGCATAACCTCGGCGATTGCACGGGGCTCGATCTTCGACCGGATCGTCACCACGGTGACCATAGCCGTTATTTCCGTGCCCGAATTCATGGTCGCGACGTCAGCCGTACTCGTCTTCGCGGTGTATCTGAAGTGGCTTCCGGCGCTCTCCTTCGCCAATGAGGTCCACAGCTTCGGCGAGCTTCTGCGGGTCTTTGCCATGCCGGTGATCACGCTGAGCTTCGTCATCTCGGCGCAGATGATCCGCATGACGCGGGCAGCGGTGATCGAAACGCTCGGAACGCCCTACATCGAAATGGCGCTTCTGAAAGGGGCCTCGCGAACGAGGATCGTGTTGAAGCACGCGCTTCCCAACGCGCTAGGACCGATCGTCAATGCCGTCGCGCTGTCGCTGTCCTACCTGCTCGGCGGCGTCATCATCGTCGAGACGATTTTCAACTATCCCGGCATTGCCAAGATGATGGTGGATGCGGTGGCGACGCGCGACCTCCCGCTCATCCAGACCTGTTCGATGATCTTCTGTTTCGGTTACCTGATCCTGATCACGATTGCCGACATCATCGCCATCATGTCCAACCCGAGGCTGCGCTGACCATGGCAAATTTCTCCGTATCCCCGGCACGTTTCGGCTACCGCTTCAACATCGTCGGCGTCCTCGGGCTGACCATCATCCTTACCTGGTCACTGGTCGCTATTTTCGCGCCCCTGCTGATCCCCTATTCTATCGCCGATATCGTCGACTACGACTACTTCGGACCGATCTCCGCAAAATTCCTGCTCGGCACCGATTATCTCGGCCGAGACATCCTGTCGCGTATCTTGATGGGCGCGCGCTACACTGTGGGCATATCGCTTGCCGCCGTGGCTGTCGCCTGTTTCACCGGCGTCGCGCTCGGCATGAGTGCCGCCGTTGCCGGAGGATGGTTCGACACGTGCCTCTCCCGATTTCTCGACGCCTTGAGCTCCATTCCGAGCAAGCTCTTCGGGCTCGTCGTCGTTGCCGCTGTCGGCTCCTCCATACCGGTGCTCATCGTCACCCTGGCCGTGATCTACACGCCAGGCGCCTATCGCTTCAGCCGGGCGCTCGCCGTCAACATCAATACGATGGACTATGTCACTGTCGCCCGGGCCCGCGGCGAGAAGACCATCTACCTGATCGGTTCGGAAATCCTGCCGAACATCCTCGGCCCCGTGCTTGCCGATCTCGGCCTGCGCTTCGTGTTCATTGTTCTGCTGCTTTCGGGCCTGTCCTTCCTCGGCCTCGGCGTTCAGCCGCCGAACGCCGACTGGGGCGCGCTTGTGCGCGAAAACATCGGCGGCCTGCCTTTTGCAGCCCCTGCGGTGATCTTTCCGTCGATCGCCATCGCCAGCCTCACCATCAGCGTCAATCTTCTGATCGACAACCTGCCGCATAAAATCAGAGACCGGAGCATGTGATGGCAAACCTTGTCGAAGTCCGCAATCTCGAGGTCGAGGCAAAGACCGATGCCAACCGCACCGTGGCAATCATCCGCGATGTGAGTTTCAATATCGCCGAGGGCGAGATCGTCGCGCTGATCGGCGAAAGCGGTTCGGGCAAGACGACCATTGCCCTGACGATGATGGGCCATACGCGTCCGGGCTGTCGCATCAGTGGCGGTTCGGTCCTGTTGTCCGGCAACGACATGGCCGCCCTGCCCGAAAAGCGCCTCGCCAGCCTGCGCGGCACGCAAGTCGCATACGTGCCGCAAAGTGCTGCCGCAGCCTTCAATCCGGCGCAGACGATCATGGATCAGGTGATCGAGGTCGTGCGCATCCACAAGCTGATGTCCATCGACCAGGCCCGTTCGCGGGCGGTCGAACTGTTCAAGGCGCTGGCCCTGCCCGACGCCGAGACCATCGGCGCGCGCTATCCGCACCAGGTCTCCGGCGGCCAGTTGCAGCGGCTCTCGGCCGCCATGGCGCTGATCGGCAATCCGAAGCTGGTGATCTTCGACGAACCGACAACGGCGCTCGATGTGACGACCCAGATCGACGTGCTCAGGGCCTTCAAGTCGGTCATGAAAAAGGGCGGCCTTGCCGGCGTCTATGTTTCCCACGACCTTGCCGTCGTTGCCCAGATCGCCGATCGCATCGTCGTTCTGAAGGAAGGTGAAATCCAGGAAATCGGCAAAACGGCGCAAATCCTGGCATCGCCGCAGCACCCCTACACGCGCCAACTCGTGGCAGCCTTCAAGCCGACCCTGCGGATCCCACCGGCCCCAGTAGAGCAGTCGGCGCGACAGCCGCTGCTGGAGGTGGATGCGTTGTCGGCCGGCTATGGCCCGATCCAGCCGAATGGATTGCCGCTGGCTCTGGCGCTGAAATCCGTCAGCCTGAAACTCGACTACGGCCAGAACCTCGGCATCGTTGGGGAATCCGGCTGCGGAAAGTCGACATTGGCCCGGGCAATTGCCGGCATCCTGTCGCCGGCGTCCGGCCATATCATTTTCGACGGCAAGGAACTGGCGCCAAACGCTGCCAGCCGCCATCGCGACGAATTGCGCAAGCTGCAGATCGTCTTCCAGTTCGCAGACACCGCGCTCAACCCGTCCAAATCGATTTCAGACATTCTGGAGCGACCGCTTGCCTTCTATCACGGCATGGCGAAGGGCCAGCGGCAAGCCCGCATCGACCAGCTGCTCGACATGGTGCATCTGCCGCGCAGCGTGAAATCCCGGCGACCTGCCGAATTGTCGGGCGGGCAGAAACAACGCATCAATCTGGCAAGAGCGCTTGCGGCCGAGCCCAAACTCATTCTTTGCGACGAGATCACCTCGGCGCTCGACACCGTCGTGGCTGCGGCGATCATCGATCTGCTGAAAGAGCTGCAGACCGAGCTCGGGCTGTCCTACATCTTCATCAGCCATGATCTCTCGGTCGTGCAGGCGATCTGCGACGAGATCGCGGTGATGTATGCCGGCGAAAAGATCGAACAGATCGCGCCGTCCGACTTCGGCAATCCCGGCGGACATCCCTATTCGCGGCTGCTTTATTCCTCGGTGCCGAAGCTCGATCCCACCTGGCTCGACGGCCTCGAGCGGGACCCTGAACTCGTTGCGGCCTTTGCAAAGCGCTGAGATCGGCGGCCGGCTACATCGGGAAAAGGCTGGTCAGCGGCATATGCGACCGGGTAATCGGCGATTTCAGCACGACGAAGCTGAAATATTTGTCGATGCCGATATCCATGTCGATGAGGCGTTCCATGATCGTCTGGTATTCGGTGATGCTGCCGGTGACGAACTTGATGAGATAATCGTATCCGCCCGAGACCAGATGGCACTCGATGACGGAGTCGACCTTCTCGATGGCCGCCAGAAACCGGGCGAAATCGATCTGCCGATGGTTCTTTAACGTCACTTCCGTAAAGACCGTCAGGGTCTGCCCGAGCTTGGCAACGTTGATCTGTGCCGAGTAGCTGACGATATAGCCTTCCGCCTGCAGCTTCTTGACCCGCATCAGGCAGGGACTGGGCGACAGGTTGACCAGATCCGCCAGCTCTACATTGGTGATGCGGCCGTTCTTCTGCAGTTCGGAGAGAATCTTGATGTCGATCCGGTCGAGTTTCATCAGCGCTCCATGACGTCCGGTGCTCATTCACCGCGCTTGCTGCAGCATATTATGCGGAATGAAAAATGCATCAAGCCGGGCAAGGCCGCTCTCGCCCTGCAAATCGCGCAATTGACAAGTTAAGCAGAATAATCTTCCAGCGACGGCAGTCACGCCATGAAATGCTGATTGGCCATGCTCTGCGGCAAACGCTAGCGCAAGCCTCTGGCTATAATTATGTCTTCATTGGAGAAATCGCATGCCCGCGCCGCTTTTCAAGATCGAGACAACACCGGATTTGCCTGCGGAAGCGGATGTCGTCGTTATCGGCGGAGGCGTCGTCGGCGCCTTCTCGGCATATTATCTCGCCCGTCGCGGCTTTCGCGTCGCACTTGTCGAAAAGGGCTACATCGGCGCGGAGCAATCCAGCCGAAACTGGGGATGGTGCCGCCAGCAAAATCGAGATGCCCGCGAATTGCCGATGGCGACGAAAAGTCTCGCCCTGTGGGACAAGCTTGCCGGCGATCTCGGCGAGGACGTCGGCTTCACCAAGTGCGGGCTGCTTTATCTGAGCGACAACGAAGCCGAGATAGCCGGCTGGGCCCGCTGGCGCGATTTTGCGGCAACCGTCGGGGTCACGACCCACGTGCTCACTGCCGATGAGGCCACACAGCGCGGACAGGCAACCGGCAAGCGCTGGAAAGGCGGCGTATTTTCGCCGAGCGACGGCATCGCCGACCCGGCCCGTGCGGCACCGATCGTGGCACGCGGCATCATCGCGGCCGGCGGTTCCGTCCACCAGCTCTGTGCTGCGCGGGGCGTTGAAACCGAGGCCGGGCGCGTCAGCGGCGTGATCACAGAGGCCGGCACCATCCGAACAAAGACCGTTGTGCTGGCCGGCGGCGCCTGGGCCTCCTCCTTCTGCCGCCAGCTCGGCATCCGCTTTCCGCAAGCCTCGGTCCGGTCGTCGATTCTGTCGGTGGGACCGGGCGCCGAAGGCATTCCAGATGCGCTTCACACTGCCGAGGTTTCGGTGACGCGCCGGGGCAATGGCGGTTACACGCTGGCCATCAGCGGCCGGGCGCGTGTCGATCCGACGGCGCAACAGGTGCGCTTTGCCCGCGAGTTCGTGCCGATGTTTGCCAAGCGCCGCCGCAGCCTGGCGCTGGGCGGGGCCGAGGGATGGCGATCAGGACACGAGAGCGTCACGAAATGGCGGCTCGACGCCCCCACCCCGATGGAGCGCAATCGCGTCCTCGACCCGACGCCGGATCAATCGCAGATCGACGAGACGCTGCGGCGGGCCCGAAAGCTTCTGCCGGGACTAAAGGATATCGGCCAAGAGAGCGCCTGGGCCGGCTACATCGACAGCACGCCGGACGGGGTTCCCGCCATCGGCGAAATTGCGAGCCTCCCCGGGCTGATCCTCGCGGCCGGCCTCAGCGGCCATGGCTTCGGCATCGGACCGGGCGCTGGCCATCTGGTGGCTGATATCATTGCCGGAACGCCGCCGCTGGTAGACCCGGTACCTTACGACCCCGCGCGGTTGAGCAAATCGGTCTGGGGCAAGGTTGCCGACTTCTGAGCATGCCGACGCCACGGGGCGCCGGTGACGCTCATCGCGACGCGACCCAGTTCTGCCACTCGCCGCCGCTGCCGTGGAACACGTTGAGGTCGATCTTGCCACGCACGCCGTCCGTCAGGCCGGAGCCGGAATATTGCCAGAACAGCCATTTGCGCCCGGGATAGAGTTCCGACGGATGAGCGGCAACGGAGCGCAGCCAGAAGGGATAATCCAGCAGTTCGCCCTGCAGGTTGTCGCGATAGAAATCCGGCGCCGTGTAGATGATCGGCCGGCGGCCATAATGGCGCTCCAGTTTCTCGGCGAAAACCTGGATCTTTTCGAGCACTTTTGCCCGTGAAATCCGCTGCTTGCAGGCCGATTGGCCGTTCCATTCGACATCGATGACGGGCGGCAGCGCATTGGCCTCGCGGGGTACGTTGCGGATGAACCAGTCTGCCTGCTCGCCGGCCGTGCGGCACCAGTAGAAGAAGTGGTAGGCGCCGCGGCGCACGCCGGCTTCCTTGGCCTTGCGCCAGTTGGTCTTGAACATCGGGTCGAGATGGTCGCCGCCATCGGTGGCCTTGATATAGGCGAAGTTCGCCCCTTGCGTGCGCAGCCGGTCCCAGTCGATATCGCCCTGCCAGCGCGAAACGTCGACGCCGTGGACCTCGAGCTTGCGCGGGTTGGATCGCCCGAAATTCATCGGCTTGGCATCCCTGAACCGATGGCCGTAGATCTGCCCGGCGGAGCGTGCGGCGGAAGGCATCTCCGGCATCGCCATCGCCACCTGGAGCGCGGGCCGCGAGCCCGGCACTGGCAGGCCGATGTTGCCGGAAGGAGAGGCAAAGCCCAATGGTTCCGGCATTGCCCCTGCCAAATTCGACTGGCCGCGCGCGGCCACGACCTTCGGCGCGGACTGCCCGACATTGGCCGGCGGCACCACGGCCGATGGTCGGGTGATCGAACCCGTCGTCTCCTGTGAGGGGACAGCGGCGGCGGCAGCCTCGGGCGCCGAACGCGATGTGCAGCCGGACAAAAGCACGCAGGCCGAGACGATTGCTGACAAAATGAATGAACGCATGAGAACCCGTACGCAAGACAATCGCCCATGGAGACGGGCGAATGACCGCGCCGGCGCCAATTACTAACACCAGATTAGCAAAAAAGACTGAATGCGATCTTTACGCAGCAGACATTTGCATTTTTCCTCGCACCGCAAAGCGAGGTTTCTCGTTCAACATTCCGTCATCCGCCGGACAATGCCCTCCGTTTCGATATTCGTGCCCGAAAGTCTGCAGGTCGTTATTTCCTGAACAGCCTCTCCAGGAACGTCACGAATGACGGCCGCCACACATCCATCTCGTGCTGCAGGCCAGGATATTCGTGGTATTCATAAGCGATCTTGTTCTTGTCCAATGTCGCTTTGAGGCCGGCGATGTCCTTGCCGGTCACCTGATCCTTGGTGCCGACCGTCACGGTGAAATTGCGCAGGTTCCTGTTGATCCTGGCAGGATCGTTCAAGGCATCGTCAACGGCCTTGTTAGGCACAGTCGTGGTCGACACGCCGCTGAAGGTCGCCACCCAGCCGAAGGTGCCGAGATGCGAAAAGCCGGAGACAAGCGCCTGGTATCCGCCCTGCGACAGACCGGCCACGGCCCGGCCGTCGGCGTCGTTGCGAACCCGGTAATGGCTTTTCATATAGGGAATGAGGTCTTCCATCAGCTCGCGGTCCGCTGCCTCAGCATTGACGGGATAGAATGTCTTGCGCCGGTCTGCGGCGGGGAAATTCTCGGCGATGGCCTCATCCACATCGGTCTCCGTGTCCGGAATAACGACGATCATCGGCCGGATCTTGTTTTCCGCCATGAGATTGTCGAGGATCTGCGGCGCCCTGCCCTGGCTAATCCAGGACGCGGCGGTGTCGCCGAAGCCGTGATAAAGATAGAGCACGGGGAGCCGCTTGGAGGCGTCGCTGTAGCCGGGCGGCGTATAGACATACATCTGCCGCTCGGATTTCAGAGCCTTCGAATGCAGCGTTACGAGCCTTAGATCGCCGTGTGCGACATTGCGGGTGTCGAGAATACTGCCGGGCACCAGAATGAGGCTGCTATTGACTTGCCGCTGCGGTTTGGGCGCATTGCTGCCGGTATCGATGCTGCGGAACCCGTCGACGTTAAAGTAGTATTCATAGAGATTGGGCTTCAGCGGTTCGCTTTGCATAGACCACACGCCGGTGTCGCTACGCTGCATTGGCATTGGATCGCCGGTCCCCAGCACCACAGACACGGATTTGGCCGACGGCGCATACAAGCGGAAGATGATCGATCCGTCTTTCTCGACCGAGGTCACGAACTCTTTCAACGGACGGTCCGAGGGCGCCGCCGCCGGCAGATCGACAGCAGACGCGGGTATGCCGATCAGGCATCCGGCAATCGAGAGAACAGGCAAAAGCAACCGCATGAAAACCTCCTCCAAAAAATTTCAAAACAGACGACTCGGCTGGTCAGCCTAAGGATGGCCCATAAACTTTCAACATAATTACGCTGGGGAGCAGAAAAGGGTACCGATCGAGAGGCAGATAGCGGGTTGGAAAGGAAGCAGCGCGTTTGAGCCTCTCCTCGCCGGACAATGGCCATAGGCACGCCCTGCCCTTCACGGCACGGGTTACCTTTTCTGACATACCCCCTCCTTTGACCCTCGGTTTTGCAATGACAGGATCTTTATAGTAAGGGTTCGGTCTGAGCCTGGAACTTGCCCGTTGCGGGCGACATGGTGCGCGCCCTCGTGAGCCTGGCGGAGCACGCCTTGGGGGGTCTGGACGGCATCACCATGCTGCTCCCGCGCCAGGAGCTGTTCCTCTATATGTATGTGAGGAAGGACGCGGCCCTCTCGTCCCAGATCGAGCGCACGCAATCGACCCTTTCGGACCTGCTCTGCTTCGAGACCGGGGCGCAGACCGGCTGCCCTTCGGCAGGACCCTTTAGCGACCTGGTGAGCTCCTGGACGCGGCCGAGGCGGATGTCCTCGTCTCGCATGTGCTTTTCGAAAGCCGCCTACCGGGCTGCTCGAACTTGTCGATCATGAGCTTGCTGATCTCGCTTTCGGAGAAGCGCTGCGGGCCGGTGTCCGTGCTCGTGCGGAGGCTTTCTTAACCGGTCGAACCTATCGTTCTGCAACGCTGTGTATTTCACTGATATAGCCTCCTGGAAACTCCACCATCGCTGCCTCCCGTCCGTTGGCTGCGAATGGCGGCACGAGGATTGTCGCACCCGATGCCGTCGCTTTCCCAAGCGTTGCCTCAAGGTCGGTCACCTCGTAGCCTGTCGTCTCCCGGCCGAAGGGGTAAGGCAGATGACCATCGGTCACCAGCACCGTCACTGTTCCAAAGGCCGATTCCAGCTGGATGCGGCGATACGTGTCGGCGCGGTCACGGCCGATGTCGGTACCCGCCGCGTCACTGGTATCGGACACTACCCTGCCTTGCGAGAATTTTACGAAATCCGCGACAAAGACATCCGCAACGTCTGGAGACAGGTAGACGCGATTTTCGGGAACCGTTTGAAGCGGCGCATAGGCAGGTGCCTTGGTATGCCAGTAAAGCTGCATGTTGACGCCACCCGGCCATTGAACGATGGCATCCCGGCCAATCGGATCGGGATAACTGTCGACAACGACGGCGGCGCCTGCTTTCCGGGCCGCGGCAATGGCGCTGTCGAGATCCTTGACCAGATAGCCGGTCCGCTCGGTGCCGAATGGATAGGGTATCGGCGTCTTGAAGCCGAAAAGAGAAACCAGCCCTGCCGACGTCTGGATCAGCTGCGATGTCGTGGAGCTCGGCGTCGGCGTTACCGTCGCGACCACCTGCTTCGTCGATGTGCCGCCAAATGTCGCCGTGAAGCTGGCAATGAAACGATCGACGTCACCAACGTCGAGATAGACGTGGGTCGTGTCGTATTGCGGACCTACGGCAACGCCGGCGTCGTCAGCAAAAGCCGCTAAGGGCGGCAAGGCAAGCATTGCCACAGCCACAGTCAGTCGCAGGGCCCGAGCTCTTGTCGTTTGCATGCACATGGGAAATTTCCTTGATAGGATTGGAATGCCATCGTGGCTCAGAAGGACCCAAGATGGCATCGGGGATCAGCTCCGGACGAAGGCCAGCAGATCGGCATTGATGACATCGGCATGGGTCGTTGGCATGCCGTGCGGATAACCGGCATAGGATTTGAGGACGGCGCCCCGAACGATCGAAGCCGAGATCTTGCCGGTCGTAGCAAACGGCACGACCTGGTCGTCCTCGCCATGCATCACCAACGTCGGCACTGCCATCTTCTTTAGGTCTTCGGTGAAATCGGTCTCCGAGAAGGCCGCAATGCCCTGGTAGTGGGCGAGCACGCTTCCCATCATGCCCTGCCGCCACCAGTTGCGACGGACGCCTTCCTTCACATCGGCACCCTCGCGATTGTAGCCGAAAAACTGCATCGTGAAATCGTAGAAGAACTGCGAACGATTGGTGGCCGTCTGGTCGCGAACGAAGTCGAAGACATCCATGGGCACGCCATCCGGATTGCGGTCCGTCTTGACCATGATCGGCGCAACAGCGCTGATAAGGACAGCCTTGGAGACGCGCCCGGCCTTGGCATTGGCCACATAGCGGGCAACCTCGCCGCCACCCGTGGAATGGCCGACATGGATGGCATCTTGTAGGTCGAGGGCATCGGTGAGCGCCATGACGTCGGCAACATAGGTGTCCATAGTGTGGCCGGTGCCGATCTGCGAGGAGCGTCCATGGCCGCGGCGGTCGTGGGCGATGACCCGGTATCCCTTGTCGAGGAAGAACATCATCTGCCCATCCCAGTCGTCTGAGGAGAGCGGCCAGCCGTGGTGGAACATGATGACTTGGGCATCCCGAGAACCCCAGTCCTTGTAGAAGATTTCGGTTCCGTCCTGTGTGGTGATCGTGGGCATGGTCGTCTCCAATGTTGGGGTTTCAGATGATGATGTGCTCGGGTCGTTGGCGGCCGGGCGGCTGGTTAGGAACCGCGTTTTTCCGACACCCTGAAGATGACCTTGATTTCCACTTGACGAAATAGAAACATTGGAAACATATTGTTTCCTGAAATGACAATGAAAACGCGACTCCCCGATCTGGAAGCCTGGGCCATCTTCGCCAAAGTCGCCGAACTCGGTTCATTCTCGCGGGCGGCGGAAGAGCTGGGCCTGTCGAACCCGACCGTCTCAAAGGCGATTTCCCGGCTGGAACAGCGGCTGGGTTTCTCGCTGTTCGCCCGCACGTCCAGGCGCCTTTCGGTCACCCAGGCCGGGCGGTCGTCGCTCGAACGTGCGACCCGCATCCTTCATGAGGCCCGGGCGCTGGAAGAAGAGGCGTCGGAGCAGACGGATATGCCGCGCGGCCTCGTGCGGGTCAGCGCACCGCTGTCGTTCGGCACGGCGTATCTCGGGGCGACCTTGCCGCCCCTTCTAAAAGCCTATCCGGAGATCACGCTGGAATTCTCGCTGAGCGATCGCAAGGTCGATCTGATCGCCGAGGGCTACGATCTCGCACTCCGCATCGCCAGCCTGGAGGATTCGTCGCTGCTTGCCAGACGCCTTGCCACCGTGCGGATCCTTTTGGTGGGGTCGCCGGACTATTTCGACAGATACGGACGCCCCAAAACTCCCGGCGAGCTTGCAGACCATCGGGCGCTTGCCTATACGGGCGGCCCCTCCAGAGGGGTTTGGAAATTCACGCATCCCGTCCTTGGCGAGCAGATCGTCGCGCCGCCGGTCTCCATGTGGACGGATAATGTCGACATCTTGAACCCCGCCTTGCTGGCCGGCCAAGGGCTCGCCCTGCAGCCGGATTTCATGGTGTGGCGCGACCTCGAGGCGGGCAAGCTCGAAACAGGCCTGCCGGAGTGGTCGGCGACATCGCTGGGTCTCTACCTCGTCACTCCGCCCAGCCCCTTGCGGCCTCTCAGGGTCAAGGCCGTGATCGAGCATTTCACGCGCGAGTTTTCCCGCGCGCAGTGGACTGGGCCCACAGTCAGATCCTGAGGCTGCGGCCTGGACGACGGGACGTTACACCAGCATCTACTTTGTCGAAGCAAGCAGCGCCTCGATCTCGCTGCGCGTCGGCATGGCGGGCGCCGTTCCGCGTCGCGTCACCGCGATGCCGGCGGTGGCGCAGCCGAAGCTGACGGCATCGAGCGGCGCCGAACCGCGCGATATCGCGGCAGCAAAACCGCCGACGAACGCATCGCCTGCGCCCGTTGTGTCGATCACCGGTCCGTAGTTCATGGCCGGAACATGCACGGATGTGCCTGCGTCATGGTAATAGACGCCACGCCCGCCGAGCGTAATGACGGCGGCACCGACACCGCGCGCGACCAGCGCTTCGCCGGCCCGCTTCGCATCCGCGATCGTGTCGAGGGAAAAGCCGACGAGGGCTGCAGCCTCCGTCTCGTTCGGGATGATATAGTCGCACAGGTCGAGCATCGCCTCGGGAAAAGTTTCGGCGGGTGCCGGATTGAAGATCGTTGTGACGCGGGCAGCGCGGGCAATCGCAAGGGCATGCAAGGCGGCGACGGCCGGCTGCTCGAGTTGCGTGACAAACACGGCCGACTGGCGGATCGCCTCGCGCGCCGCCTCGACATCATCGACCCCGATGGTCCCGGCAGCGCCCGGATAGACGATGATGGCGTTGTCGCCGGTGCTGTCGTTGACATAGATGAAGGCCGCGCCCGTCGGCTCGTCGTCCATGATCACCAGCAGCGGCTTAACCCCGGCATCGGCATAGGTTTTCTGCGCAAGATCGCCGAATGTATCGCGGCCGATCTTGGAGATGAACGAGACCTCGGCACCGGCCTTGGCGGCCGCGACCGCCTGGTTCGAGCCTTTTCCGCCGGGGCCGACGGCAAAGCCGCTGCCCTTGATGGTTTCGCCGACATCCGGCATCCGGTGTGCCAGATAAGCTGTGTCGGCCACAAAGATGCCGAGGATCGTAACGCCTGTTCCCACCATGACCACCCCTTGTCGACGTTCAGTGTCCGCGCCGGATCATATCCGTCCTATCGCCCGTCTCGCAACTGCCAGCTTCGACGCAAGCCGGTTACTTGACGGCACCTGCCGTCAGGCCCTTGACGATGTAGCGCTCGAGGAAAATACCGATGAGGATCAGCGGCAGGATCGCGGCGGTCGAGATGGCGGCCATCGACCACCAGTTGATCCCCTGCGACCCCGTCTGGCTCGCCACCATGACCGGCAGGGTCTTGGCGCTGGAACTGGTCAGCAGGGCTGCAAAGAAATATTCGTTCCAGCAGAGAATGACGGACAGGATGAAAGCCGCCACCATGCCGGGCAACGCAATCGGCAGGACGATGCGCACGAAGGCGCCCCAGATGGAGCAGCCGTCGACCAGGGCTGCCTGTTCCAGCTCGACCGGGATCGTGTCGAACTGGTCGCGCATGATCCAGATGACGATCGGCAGCACCATCAGCGTATAGATGAGGATGAGGCCGACCAGCGTGTCGAGCAGCATCAGGTGCTTGTAGAGCACGAGGAAAGGCATGGCGAGAACCACCGGCGGCAGGATCAGTTGCGACAGGAAGAAGAAGGAGATATCCTTGTTGCGCATCCAGAGAAACCGGTAGGAAAACCGGCTGAGCCCATAGGCGGCGAGCGAGCCGATGATGACCGCAAGCAGTGCCCCGCCGGACGATGCGATGATGCTGTTCAGGAACCGCATCATGAACTCGTCGCGCACGGTCGACTGCACGAAGATCGTGTCCGGCGACAGGCCGAGCGAGCGCCAGCCTTTCCAGTCCGGGGTGAAGTCGACGAAGGGGATCATATTGCCCTGCGTCACATTCACAGCTGTCTTGAACGACGTGGTGATGGTCCAGTAGATCGGAAAGAGTGAGATGAATGCCCAGAACACCAGTGCGGCATAGATCAGAAGGCTGCTGGTAAGAAACGCCGGGCGCCGAGCCCAGAGGCCGGGCTGCCTTTCGGTGGGCGCGTGAAGGGGTTGGCTTGTCGACATCGGTCTGCCCTCAATTTGCACGTTGCATCCACCGGCTCGCCAATTTCAGGATCAGCGAGACGAAGATGATGATGACGACGAGGTAGAATTCCGCGAGCATCGTGCCGTAGCCGACATTCGAGCGATCCCGGTATTCGCGGAAGATGAAGCTCGAGACCGTATCGGTGGCGCCGCCCGGCCCGCCCGCGGTGACATTGATGACGATATCGGCGAGCTTGAGTTCGAAGATGACGCGCAGGATGACGACCGTCAGGCTGACCGGCAGCATTAGCGGAAAGGTAATTTCCTTGAAGCTTTGCCAGCCCGAGGCGCCATCCACCTTGGCCGCTTCCTTGACCTCGGATGGCAGGGCCTGGAGGCCAGCCAAAAGCAGGATCATCATGAACGGGATGGAAACCCATCCATCCATCGCCATGATCGAGGCGCGGGCCAGCGCCGGGGTCGAGAAGAAGGCGGGATTTTCCCAGCCGAGATGACGCGCCAGCGTTGCCGCCGGGCCAAAGCGATATTCCATCAGCGATTTGCCGATCATCCAACTGACGGCAACCGGGCTCAGCATCAGTGGCAGCAGGAACGCGACGCGGAAAAACTTGCGAGCCCGGATCTCGGCATTGAGCAGCAGCGCCAGTCCGAAGGCGATCGTGTACTGCACCAGCACGGAGAGAACATAATAGACCATGTTCAGCAGCGCATTCCAGAAATAGGCATCCGCAAACAGGGTGCGGAGGTTGTCGAGGCCGTTGAACTGTCTGCCGTTCGCAGCGCTGAGGTTCCAGTCGGTGAAGGCGATGTAGAGCCCGAAAACCGTCGGGAAGATCACCATCGCCACGGTGAACAGGACTGCCGGAAGCACGAATGCGGCCCGTTGTCCGGCTTCGCCACGGATCATCACCTGGGCTGCACAGAGCGCCACCGACCAGACGACATAGGCATAGACCAGCGGTCGCCAGCTGACGAGCCCAATGGCCGTCACGCCGGACGCATCGAGGATCTGCAGGATGAGCACGGCCACCAGCAGGACGCTCGCCCCGATCAGCAGAAGGCGGCCCTGCCGCGCGGACGGGCTAGGCGCCCCCACCGGCTCGATCGTGCCGATAACCGGCATATTCGCATGCGACATAAGCACATCCCTGGCTAACCCGGACAAATTCTGCAGCCGGCCGGACTCCGGTCCGGCAGTCCGTCAGGCAACGCACGCAGCGGCGCCTGACGGCGTAGGCTTCTCCGGCGAAATCAGACGCCGAGCGAGGCCTTGTAGAGCGCGATCTGTTTTTCGCGCCCGAGCTGGTCGGTGATCTTCTCCCACGCCGCCGCGATCGCATCGGCGCCGTCCTGAGGCTTCACCTGACCGGCGAACACCTTGGCCAGCTCATCTTCCGCAACGCTGTAGTACTGGAAGATGCCGGGAATGCGGGGTTCGATTGCCGCATTCGGGTGGTTGTAGGAGTTCGACTGCGAGGCGAGGTAGTTGGAGATGTAGGCCTCCTCGTAGCCGGCCGCGACCCATTCCTTGATGTCGAACTGACTCTTGCGGTAACACTGGAAGCCGGAAGGATAGGCGGCGGTCCAGAGTGCCAGGTCCTTGCCGCCGAGATGGGCAGCAGCGCTCCAGGCGGCCTTCTTCTTCTTCTCGTCGCTGTCCACCCGGGCCATCACGTAGACGCCCCAGCCGAGATAGGCCATGTTCGGCGCATAGTTCGGCCCGCTGGCGAGTTTGTCCCATGTGCCGGTCTTGGCGTTGTAGACATCGTCCGATCCGGGCAGGATGTCGAAGGCGACCGTCGTGCCGACCACGGAACTGTCGCTGGTCTGCGCGCTCTGGCCGACGTCGCCCCACCAGGAGATCATCGAGCCGGTGCCGGCAAGGAACTGCTGGAAGGCCGTCGTGCCTGGATCGGCGTTCAGCTGGTCGCCCGATTCGGATGGCAACGCATCGACCACGTCCTGGATTGCGCGCACCCAGGCCGGGTTGTTGATGCGTGGCTTCATCGTGTCGATGTCGAACAGCCAGGCCTTGTCGTCCGGGTGCTTGGCATAGGCGGTGGCGCGGCTGCCGAGGAAGTAGAAGCCGAAACCGCCCCAGGCCTTGGGCGCATCGAGGTAGCCGATGGCATCGGCGCCGGCGATCTTCTTGCCCTTCAGGAACTTGGTGACTTCTTGGACCTTCTGCCAGGTCTTCGGCACGCCCCACTCGCCTTCATGGCCTTCGCTCTTCCAGGCCTTGGCAAGGTCGGCGTCGGTGAAATAGTCGGTGCGGTAGTTGAAGTTGTGGCAGTCGCCGTCGACGGAGACGCGGTAGGTTTTGCCATCCCAGGTGCCAACCGGCGCCTTTAAATAGTCGACGTAATCGTCCATGTCGATCTGCGCCTTGACCCAGTCGGGCATGACGGAGGCAAGGCCCTTGCCGCAGACGTCACCCTCGAACGGTGCGCCCATTTCGAGAATGTCGAAGTCAACGGTGCCGGTGGCAATCGCCTGCTGCAGGCGCGGATTATAGTCGGCCTGCGCAAGGTCGATCCAGGTGATCTTGGCGCCGGTATAGTCTTCCCAGGGCTTCAGGAAGCCGCGGAAGAGGAGGTTGTGGAGGTTCTGGTTGTTGAGCCCCATGAAGGAGAGCTGGACACCGGCGAACTCACCCTGCTTGACGTTGGCCTTGGTCGCATCGAGGCACATCTGGCCGACCTTCTGCCAGTCGGCATCGGTCGGCGACCCCTTGCCGACACCCGGCACCTGCAGGATCTGCGAGCGCAGCGACGCGTCGGCCGCAAAGGCATTGCCGAATGGTGCAAGCACGCTGCCAGCGGCAGCAAGTGCCCCAAGGCCCGCGCTGGTTTTCAAAATGGCGCGGCGGCTCAGCGCCATGGCCATCATTCGTTCGTAATCGCCAACTTTCATTTCTCTCTCCTCCCGTGAAGTTGCCACGCATCGTGGCGTCTGGCGCTCCCCCTCGGAGCGCATTCATGAAAACTCAGTCGAGACGCAAGCCGCTCTGCGCATCGAAAAGATGCACCATCGCCGGATTGGGCGTCATCGCAAAGGGCTGGCCGTGTGCAGCCTCGACGCGGTCGCGAAAGACGCCGATGATCTTCTGCTGCCCGAGCCGTGCAAAGACCTGCGTCTCGGAGCCGGTTGATTCAACAATGGTGAGATCAGCCCTGACGTCGCCGCCGAGCACGAAATGCTCCGGTCGGATCCCGTAATAGGCAGGCGTTCGATCGGACCCTGCCGGTGCCCCGGAGAGCGGAAGCCGGATGCCCTCGTCGGTTTCGAAGAACGGCTCTGCGCCCGCATGGATATGGCCCCTTACGAGGTTCATCGACGGCGAGCCGATGAAGCCGGCGACGAAAGTGTTGGCCGGCTTGTCGTAGAGCGTCAGTGGCGAGCCGATCTGCTCGACCCTGCCATCCCGGAGGACGACGATGCGGTCGGCCATGGTCATGGCCTCCACCTGGTCGTGGGTCACGTAGATCATCGTCGTCGCAAGGCGGCGCTGCAGTTCCTTGATCTCGGCGCGCATCTGGACGCGCAACTTGGCATCGAGGTTAGAGAGCGGCTCGTCGAAAAGGAACACCTTGGGATCCCGCACGATGGCACGTCCCATGGCCACACGCTGCCGCTGGCCCCCGGAAAGCTGGCGCGGATAGCGGGAAAGATAGGGCACAAGATCGAGGATTTCGGCTGCCTTGCGGACGCGGGCGTCGATATCGGCCTTGCGCTCGCCGCGCATCTTCAGCGCGAAACCCATATTGTCGGCCACGGTCTTGTGGGGATAGAGCGCGTAGCTCTGGAACACCATGGCGATGTCGCGATCCTTGGGCGGCAGGTTGTTCACCACCTTCCCGTCGATCTCGATGTCACCGAAGCTGATGGGCTCAAGGCCAGCGACCATGCGCAGCAAGGTCGATTTTCCGCAGCCGGACGGCCCGACCAGAACGACGAATTCGCCGTCCGGGATTTCAACGGAAACGCCGTGGATAACCGTCAGGCTACCGTAGGCCTTACCGACATTGACGATATTCATCGATGCCAAAAACAAATCTCCTGCCCATTGAGCCGCGCTCTCCCCGCAGCATGCGATCGGTCTCGGCTACCTGCGGTGGCGAGCGCCGGATCACCGACACCCGCCCCGTGCAGTCTGCCCTGGGAGGCTCAATCACATAGCCAAAACTTCACACGTAAAATTCGAACTGTAAAGTGTAAAAGTTTGGTGAATTGAGTTTATTGCCTAAATGTCTCTCTTGAAAAGGTTCTTTTTTCGATCTTAACCTCATTGCAGATGCAGGAAAATGGATAACCTGGATTTCACTGCGGTGCACACTGGGCCCGGATTGCATGCATCACGATTATTGTGTACTTCGTGAAGTCATGGAAAGCTTTTTCGGGAAGGAACAGCCATGCTCAAAGGCATAGATCCGGTCATCAGCGCGGAACTCATCCACGTTTTGATGCTGATGGGTCACGGCGATACGCTTGTCGTCTGCGATATCAACCATCCGGCCCAGACGATCGCACGGCAGACGACCCATGGCCAGTTGCTGAACATATCGGGATGCGGTCTGGCGCGGGCGACTGAAGCAATTTTGACGCTGATGCCGCTGGATACTTTCGTCGATGCCCCCGTCAAGCGCATGCAGGTGGTCGGCGATCCCGACGGTCAGATGCCGATCTTTCCGGTGATGCAGGCAGTCTTCGATGCGGCGCAAGGCCGGCCCATCACCGTCGAGGCGCTGGAGCGATTTGCGTTCTATGATGTCGCCAAGCGCGCCTTTGCCATCGTCAGGACGTCCGATCCCGGACCTTACGGCTGCTTTATTCTGACCAAGGGCGTCATCTAGCCCCGCTCGCTCTCAGGCGTCGAGACCAGCAAAGCGGCCGCCTCGTTGGCGTGACGCAGCGCGATCTCGATCTCATTGCCCGACGCCATGCCTGCGGCCAGCACGCCGATGAATTCGTCGCCCGCACCGTGGGTGCTCTCGACCTTGATCGGCAGGGCGGCCATGAAAGCCTCCTTGCCATCGGCGTCCGCATAGGCAACCCCTGCTCCGCCGGCGGTCACCACCGCCTGCCGGAAGCTTTTCGACAAGAGCCGCGCGGCGGCGAGAGCGCCTTCCAGCGTCTCGACCACCGGCACGCCTGCCAGCATTTCCGCCTCGATCCCGTTGACGACGATGACATCGACAAGAGACTGGAGCTCGTCCGACAGGGCGCGCGCCGGGGCTGCATTGAGAAGCACCAGGCCGCCCGCATTCCTGACGGCCCGCGCTGCAGCGACGTTGGCCGCATCCGGCACCTCGTTCTGCAGGACCAGGACCGTTGTCTTTTGCAGCACGTTCGCAGCAGCGGCGATATCGTCATCGCCGAGCGTCAGATTGCTGCCGGAGACGATGACGGCACCGTAGTCGCCGTCGGCGTCGAAGATCGCGACACTCATGCCGGTGGACAGCGACGCTTTTCGCCGTACGAACCGGGCGTCGACCTTTTTACGCTCGAGGTTGGCAAGCAGCGCATGGCCGAAATCGTCATCGGCGACAGCGCCGATCATGGCGGTCGCAACGCCGGTGCGGGCGGCAGACACTGCCTGGTTGCCCCCTTTACCGCCGCTCTTCGGGTGCCACGACACGCCTGTGATGGTTTCGCCCTTGCGCGGTCGCGCAGGTCCATTGACGGCGATATCGTAATGCAGGCTTCCGAACACGGTCACGAGGGGCAAAGACGTCATAAAGGTCGCTCTTTCCGTTTGGATGTAACTGCGGACATGGTCCGGTCGAGGTTTCGTTCGGCAGCCTGATAATCGCGTTGGGCGACCGACACGAAGATGGCGTCGAGGATATTCAACTGCGCTATGCGGGCTGCAGCATTTTCACCCATCAGCGGCGAACCCTGTGCGGTCGAACACAGCACCACGTCTGCAGATTGCGCCAGGGCAGAAGAATTGTAGTTGGTGATGGCAATCGTCCGGGCGCCGTTGCGGCGCGCAAGCTGGATCGCCTCGATCACTGCCGTCGTATTTCCCGAATGGGAAAACCCGATGGCGATATCGCCGTCGCCGAGCAACGAGGCCGACATCAGCATCATGTGGCTGTCGTCGAACATATTCGCCCGCACGCCGATCCGCAGGAATTTGTGCGCAACATCCCGGGCAATCTGTGCCGATCCGCCGACGCCGTAGAAATCGCGCTGCCTTGCGCGGTGTATGAGGTCGGAGGCCCGATCGAACGCCTCCATGTCGAGGATCGACAGCGTTTCCTCAAGCGCATTGATGGATGTTCGGAACACCTTCTGGACAATTTCCTGAGACGTATCGTCTGCCGACAGTTCCTGATGCATCTCCGCCGTCGGCTGGCGGTTGTACTGGCTAACGGCGGTGCGGAAATCACGGTACCCTGCAAATCCGAGCTTCTTGGTGATTTTCACCACCATGGCTTCCGAGACGCCGGCATCGTCGGCGATCTGCTTCAGCGACGTGCTGTCGCTGAAGTCACGGAGGGCAAAGACGGTATCGACGACCTTTGCTTCGAGTGGCGTCAGCAGCGGCATCATCATTCGGATGCGTGGGCCAACAGCCTTAGTATCGAAGCTTTCGGTATTCATCCTCGTCCCCTTGTGGCGCGATCGATCATCATTGCGACAAGGATTATAAGGCCAGTGGCGAGCAGTTGATAGAAGGCCTGCACATTCATCAGGGTAAGACCGTTGCGCATCGCGCCGAGGATGATCGCCCCGAGGATTGTCCCAAGCACGCTCCCCTTGCCGCCCATCAGCGAAGCGCCGCCAATGGCAGAGGCCGCAATCGCGTCGAGTTCCCAGAGATTGCCGAGGATCGGTTCGGCAGCACCGAGGCGGCCGACAAGGATCAGGGCAGCCAGGGCCGCAAGCGCGCCGGAGATGACATAGGCGGTGATCTTGGTGCGGGCGATGGGGACGCCGGCGACGTAGGCTGCTTCCTCGTTGCCGCCAACGGCCAGGAGATATTCGCCGATCGGCGTCTTTTTCAACAGGATCCATGCCGCAACTGCCACGACTGCGACGATCCAGACAGGCGTCGGCAAGCCCAGGAGGTTGCCATTGAACAGGCTGCGGAAGCCGACAGGAATGCCGAGCACGGGATTGCCGCCGGTGTAGATCAGCGCAATCGCCCTGTAGGTGCTGAGCGTACCGAGCGTGACGATGAACGGCTGCAGCCCGACATAGGCCACAAGCACGCCGTTGATGAAACCGCAGACGGCGCCGATGCCGATGCCGGCAAGGATCGCCAGCGGGATCGGAACGCCGGAAAGCAGCATTGTTGCCGATATCACGGCCGCGATGGCAGCCGTCGGGCCCACCGAAAGATCGATGCCGCCGGAGATGATGACCAGGGTCATGCCGAGCGCGAGGCAGGCATTGATGCTGGACTGCTGCAGGATATTGACGAGGTTGCGTTCGGAGATGAAGCCCGGGACGATCGCTGCAAACACCGCCAGAATGACGATCAGTCCGATCAGGGTGCCGGCGTCACGCAGCGAAAAGGAGAAGCGGCCGAACCCGGAGGAAAGCTTTGTCGCATCGGCGGGTGACGTATGGTTCATGTTGAGCTCCTATACTTTTCAGCGCTCACGCAGCCGGAGCTGACATGGGGGATTGACTGACGCCGGGAATGGCATGGGCGACGATGGCGCTTTCGGACAGATCGGCGCGCTCGATCTCGGCGGCAATCCGCCCCTCGCGCATGACAAGCACCCGGTCGGAGAGACGAATGACTTCTGGCAGCTCGGAGGAGACAACGATGATCGAGTGACCGTCGGCGGCCAGGGCCTCGATCAGCTGGTAGATTTCCGACTTCGCTCCGACATCGATGCCGCGCGTGGGTTCGTCGAACAACAATATGTGCGATTTGGCCGCCAGCCAGCGCGCAATGATTGCCTTCTGCTGGTTACCGCCGCTGAATAGCCGAATGGGCCGGTCCAGCTGGAAAGGCCGCAGGTTGACACGGCGCAGCAGGTCGGTCGCAGTCGCCCGAAGCTTGCCATTGCGGATGATACCCGCCTTTGAAAAGCTGCCCAAGGACGCAAGCGCCATATTGTTGGTCACCGAGCGACCGGGAATGATGCCTTCGCGCTTGCGCTCTTCTGGCACAAGGCCGATGCCGGCAGCGATGGCGTCGCGCGGGCTGCGCAGAGGAAGCGGCTTCCCGTCGATTTCGACCGAGCCCGAGATGATACGGTCAACGCCGGCGAGCAGGCGCAGCAGTTCGGTGCGTCCGGAGCCGACGAGCCCGGCCACGCCGAGCACTTCGCCCCGGTGCAGCCGAAACGAGGCATCGCTAATCTTGGTCGCCGAAGACAGGCTCTTGGCCTCGAGCTTCACCGTGGTCGTGGCATGCGACACATGCTTTTCCTGCATCAGCTGGCGGCCGACCATCATGGTGATGACATCCTGGTGGGATGCCGTGCGGATATCGACGCGACCGACCAGCTTGCCATCGCGCATGACGCTGGCGCCCTGACAGATCTGGAACACTTCGTCCATCTTGTGCGAGACGTAGATGATCGAGACGCCGGTCGCGGCAAGATTGGCGATGACCTCGGCGAGCTTTTCGAACTCGCTGGGTGTCAGGCTCGAAGTCGGTTCGTCCATTGCGATGATCTTGGCGCGGTCGAGCAGCGCACGGCCGATCTCGACGATCTGGCGCTGGGCGACCTTCAGCGTCGATATCGGCGCTGCCGGATCGATGGTCGGGTCGATCATCGCCAGCGCTTCGGCGGCCCTGCGTTCCTGCTCGTGCCGTGCGACGAAAATGCCGCCGGCCTTGGTCAGGGGATGGCCGAGAAACATGTTCTGGGCGACGCTGAGATGCGGCACCTGCTGCAGTTCCTGGTGGATCATGGCAATGCCGGCCAGGCGGGCGTCGGACGGGTTGCGGAAGGAGACCGCCTCGCCATCAACGAATACGCTGCCGCTGGTTGGCCGGAACACGCCGGACAAGATGCGAAGAAGCGTGGATTTTCCGGCGCCGTTTTCCCCGAGAAGCCCGTGGATTTCGCCCGGCGGAACATCGAAGGATATGTCCGACAGGGCAAGGACGCCGGGGAACGACTTGGATATGGATTCAAATCTTAGTCTGGGCGTCTGCGTCATGTCTCGGCACCTCTTGTACTCGGAGACGCCGGCCATTGCTGGCCGGCGTCGGATAACTGGCCGCTGAATGTCAGGGAGCCTTGGCCGCGTCTTCCATCAGGACGGCGCGGATGGCGGTGTCGTCACCCTGGTAGCGTGCGATGTTGTCCTTGGTGATCAGCGCCTGGGGCGTTGCGACGACGCGCGGAACCTTCTGGCCGGCAACAAGCCGCAGGGCGGTTTCCAGAGCGACTTCGCCGGTTAGAACCGGGAAGCTGTCGACGGTGCCGGTGAGTTCGCCGGCCTTGATCGACTTGTAGGCGTCCGAAATGCCGTCGGTGCCGAAGACTGCGACCTTGCCTTGGAGACCGGCCGACTTGACGGCCTCGACGATGCCGAGCGCCATGCCGTCATTGTTGGCATAAAAGCCGATCAGATCGGGATGCTGCTGCAGGATGTTGGTGGCAGCGTCGTAGGACGTCTGGCGATCCCAGTTGCCTGGAACGCTGGCAACCACCTGGAACTTGCCGTTCTGGGTGATCGTCGACTTGAAGCCGTCGGTGCGCTGCACGGCAGCGTAGACACCGGCCTGGCCTTCGACGATGGCAACCTTGCCACCTTCAGGGCGGTTCTCGATGAACCACTTGGCGACGCGGGCGCCATTATCGCGCTGGACGTTGCCGACATAGTGTTCCGCCTGTGGAATGACGGCATCGTTGACGTTGACCACTGGAACATTGGCCGCTTTTGCCTGCTCCATTACCGGCTGCAGGTTGGCATCGGTCTGGGGCGATACCAGCAGCACGTTGAAGCCCTGCGTAATCAAGCCTTCGGCAATCGTCAGCTGGCCGAGCTGGTCACCCTCGCTCTGGGCTGCCTGGTAGGCGACGGAAACGCCCATCTTTTCGCCGAACTTCTTGTAGCCATCGCCGAGCGAGCGCCAGTATTCGTTGGTCAGCGTCTTGGAGACGGCGCCAGCCTTGGTGCCAGCGGCTGGCTTGGGCAGCGGGCCTAGCTTCGCATCGAGCTGCGACCAGTCGATACGGTCCTTCTCGGTGTCCGAATTCAAGGGCGCCAGTTCCTGTGCCATGGCGGCGCTGAACAGCAAGGTCGCCGCCAAACCGCCGGCAAGCGTGGTTTTCAGAAAAGTCTTCATCGGTTCCTCCCGAATATGAAATGGAAACAGCAGCGTCTGCGCTGCGGAGATTGCGTTATGCTCCCGCGCCGAACATCAATTCCTGGATGACGGCTTGAGCGGAAACAGCATCCTGTCGGTCAATCGCGCCGGACAGGCGATTGTCCTGCTCGAGGCGATCCACGACCTTCAGCATCCGCTGCACGGTCTGGATATTCACCTCGCATTCGTGAACCGGATCGAGCCCGGTCATGTCTGGGAACGTGTCGAAATAGATGGCGCCGTCATAGCCGTCCTTGCGGATCTGGCGCAGCAGCTCGATGGTCTGCAGCGTATGAACCGCGCCCACCATCAGGCCGTCGTCGCGCTTGGCGTAGCCATCGTTCAGGTGCACACCGAGCACGCGGCTGTAGCGGGCGATCAATGCTGCCGCGAAGGCCGGCTGCTCGTCGGCATAGAGCACGTGGGCGAAGTCGAGCGTGACGCCGAGGTTTGGCATATCGACGTCCTTGATCGCCAGCAGCGTCGTCGCGCAGTCGGGCATCAGGCTATAGGAACGGGGCTCGTTCGGCTTGTACTCGATGCTGATCAGGCAATCCTTGTCATGCTCGCAGACTTCACGAATACCGTCCAATTCGTATTTCCACAGCGTGGCGTAGTCGGCCTGGAACGCGTAGTCGAAACCGTCCTGGCCAAGCCAGATGGTCATCAGGTTGCTACCGGCTTCACGCGTTGCGTCGATGCCTTTTTTGGTCAGTTCGATCGCTTCACGACGGACCGCAGCGTCAGGATTGGTGAAAGCGCCGATCTTGAAAGCCGGGTTGGTATAGTAGCGCATAGCAAAGCCGTTGATGGAAAGGCCGAGATCGTTGATCTTTTTGGCCAGCTCGCGGGGATTTTCCGAAACGTGGTCGGGGTAGTTGAGATCCAGATCCGTCAGGCCCTTCACCTTCGCGGCCCGGGCGACCATCTGCGAAACGGTTGGCTTGCCGGAAAGGTCCGGCCATTCCGCCTGCGGCCGGGAAGCAAATGAATTGAGGCGGGTGGCGAATTTCAACTGGGTCACTGGACTACGCTCGCATCGTTATCGACCGCGTTTACTTCACATATTTATGTTTTTTTGTAAAGTTATGAAATGTTGTGCTGTGCAACAAATCGCTCTTGCGCCGCCGCGCGGCGTGCTTCTTCTCAATAGGCGTTCACAAATGTCATCCTGCACGCGGAGCATTTGGCCCTTAGCTGAAGTCTTCTGTCGAAGGGCTTGCCCGGTCCTGTGTGGTCGCTGGGGACGTTTTGACAATCGGCGCCCTTCCAAGTCTTCGACTTCTGGACGGGAACGTGGCACTCCGCATGCCGGTCGGCTTCTGCGCCGGGAACCACGCGTCCTGCCGCGCCTTCCTGCGGGGTAGCATCGGGGTTGCCGTCACGACAAGGGAAGCGAAAACTTGCATACTCTGGAGGACAAGGCGGCGGAGCTTGACGAGTACAGGCTGCCTAAGGATTCCAAGCTGCCGTTCAATCCCTTGCATCCGGTTCACACGGTCCAGAAGCACGGTGTCAGCCGACGGTTCCTCGAAGACAGCGTTTGCAAGGGCGGCGACGGCAGCCTCGTGCTCTTGCCTCTCAACGCGCCGAGCCAGCGTTCGGGCGAGGACCGGCAGCGGGCAGACCCGCTATCGGCGGCTGACGCCTGGAACTTGGGATACATGAAGGCAGCCTCCCGCGACCTGAAATTTAGCTCCACGTCGCCTGCATAGCAGGCCGGACCACGTCGTGGGATCGACGCGGGTTCTGGTTACCTCGGCCAGGAATGCTACCAGACCTTCGATCCTGGGTTCGGTATCGACATCTGACTTCCAGACGGGGCGCCTCAGACAGGTGATCGCCTTCTCATGCCGAGGGTGACGCTGAGCATGAAGATGGAAACGTTCTTGAATCTCAGATTCGTCGACACAAACACCTCATTCGCTTCAGATCGATGCCGGAGAGGTGACACGCACTGAACCGAAGGAGGATGATCCACCTGAAAGGCCGTGTTGAATTTTCTTATCACCAGGACAGAAATCGGGCACGATCGCTGTTTGGATGGCGCCCATAGTGCTAGCCGACCCGAAAGCTCGGTGTTTTGGCTACCTCTATGGCCGGGCTTGTTTTTGTATTTAAGCCGGAACCCATCAGACCTTCGCCCGTTGGGCTTAGCGCGTTCTAGGCGTTGAGCCGAGCGCGATGCACTCGCCGAACGACCTTCATCACTCTACCACGTGCCGAGCGTTCGCTCGACAAGGCGGAAATTCCATCATTGCGGAGCAGATTCAGATGTCCGAAGAACGAGACCTAGAAATTGCAAAAGAATACAGATCGCGAGGCGGCGTAGGCCGATTAATGGAAGATGGTGAAACAATAAGCAGAGACGAGGGCTTGGACCCACCGGAAGCAGACCAATATTGGGAGGAATTTATCAATCCCCGCGTGGATGCGGGGGATCACCATGGCATTTTCCAGCACTTGCGCTGACGGGCGTCGCTGAGGCGCGAACCCACACCCACATTCGTAGCGATCGTGTCCCCCACCGTGGTGTCGCTGACGAGGCGCCAGTGTGTTCCGTTAGGGTCGGGTTGCTTAGAGCCAACCTGAAGGATACCACTGATGGGCCTGCGGGGCGTGAAGCTGGCCGTCTCCGATGCGCACGAGGGTATCAAGGCAGCCGCGTCGAAGGTGCTCTCCGCCACTTGGCAGAGGTGCCGTCTTCCACTTCGTGCGTAACGCCCTGGCCAATGCCGGAAAGAGCGGACGGCGTGTCGTGTCCGCCTTCATCGCAACGGCCCTTGCCCATGACACTCCCGAAGCTGCAAGCACCAGTGGCGCAATGTCGCCGACCAGATCAGGTCGAAGGTGTCGAAAATGTCCAATATCATCGATAGCGCTGAGCATGACGTGCTCGCCTACATGACCTTTCCCAGACAGCATTGGGCAAAGCTTCATTCGACAAACCCGATCGAGCGCCTCAATGGTGAGATCAAACGGCGCACTGAGGTCGTCGGCATCTTCCCCAACACGATGCCATCGTCAGATTGGTCGGTGCCCTTACTGCTTGAGCAAAATGACGAGTGGGTCGTTCAGCGATCCCGATACATGACACTTGAGACCATCGCCACAATGAGCGATGATCCGCTCATTAGCCTGCCAGACGCAAGCTGATCCATTCCCGGCTCTGTCCGGAAGGCACGGCGACAGCCGGAGCTACACCACAACATGGGACACGATGTTCGTAGTGGCACGTCGCAGCTGTTTGCTGCGTTGGACGTTGCCACTAGCGCTGTGATTGGCCAGTGTTACAAACACCACCGAGCGAGCAAACTCCTCGACTTTCTGAATGCGGATTAATGCTGACGGATAGAAGGGATGCCGACTGTTCCCATTGCTTCTGATGTTTAAAAAAACTCTGGTGCTGCGGTCGCTCGATAATCCCTCTGACGCACGCAGCCACACCGTTATGGCGGGCATAGCTCAACGTCGGCCTGCAAATTTGCTTAATGAATTAAAGCTATGATGCATATATCCTTGCCGAATAAATGCCGCCTTGCCGAAATTGTACTAGGACTTCTGAATGAAACTGGACTGGACGCCAACCGGCTGGACGCGGGTCATCGCTGGCACGATCTCCATCACACTGGCGTGCGTAGGCATTTCAGTGTTCGTTGACTCGTTCAATTTCGTGAACTTGACGGACGAGGCAATAAACCGCTCGCTTGTCGTGGATATCCTTCTGCCCGTATGCTTGGCTGGCCCATTGCTTTTTCTCTTGTTGAGGAAAGTTCAGCAACTCGCAATCTCCCACCGCGAACTGACCATCACAGCATCGACAGACAGCTTAACAGCGGTCCTAAACCGAGGCGCATTCACTCTTCTGGTCGAAAGCTATCTGGCAAGAGCCGAGGAGCAGGTTACGCTGCGTTCCGGTTCACTCCTCTTGATAGACGCCGACCATTTCAAAGCTATCAACGATACTTTCGGGCATCAAAAGGGCGACGAAGCTCTGAAGATCATCTCGCAGAGCATTAAGCTTTGCCTCGGACCAGCGGACCTTGTCGGCAGGGTTGGCGGCGAGGAGTTCGGCGTTTTTCTGCCAGGTGCGGCGGTGACGGAGGCATCCAAGATCGCCGAGCGTATTCGGTCGACAATCCGAAACGCCCAGTTTCCCGCCGGAAACGACACAAACCCGCTTTCGGTGAGCGTCGGAGGCGTCACCTTCCAACGCCCCGCTTCGTACGACGAACTGTTTTCCATTGCGGACCAACACTTGTACCTCGCCAAGGCTAGCGGCCGAAACCGGGTCAATATTGTAACCGGGTGAATACCAGTGTGCGCAATCGAACGCATCGCTGCCTCCGTCCGGTCCGGGCAACTTGGCGAATGCAAGCGCCCCAAACCCAGCCGTTAACCCCTGAACTTACCTTCGTCCATGTCGGCGGGGTCATAGTTCAGCTCCCAGTCTTTCTTCCGCTCCTTGCCATCGGGTGCCTTGTTGACCGTGGCGTCGTCCGAGCCCGTGAGGACACGCGGCTTGGCACTTGCGACACCATTGTTGTCGCTTGATTTGATGAGCTTGCGGTATTGGCCGGCGGCGTCTTCTTGGACATCGGCAGCCTTGGCTTTGCTTGGGTTGTCCGGGTTGGCCATCTCTTACCTCCATCGTGTCCACAGCAATTACACAGCTCCAACCTGTGTTCTGCCCAATGGTTCCCCAGTCCTCCGGGAACTGAAACCACAGTTGCTGGTTGATTCTGGCCAAGGAGGAGGAGAGGATGAATATCGACAGGGACGGATGGATCAGCAAACGCGCTTACGCCCTCTGGGAGGAGGCCGGCAGACCGAACGGCAGGGATCACGAAACGTGGTGCAAGGCTGTTGCGGAATACGAAATGATGATGAAAACGCGGGCATCAGTTGACGGAGCAGAGATTCTGCAGTTTCGCGCGCGCGCCAGGACCGGACATTCGGGAACCCGGTTCAGATCGCAGCTGGGTGCAACCGGACGATAATGCGACGTCCCAGCCGCATGCTCGTTCCGAGCCCCCATTCACTGGGGGCTTGCGTCTGTCAACGTCAGTGCATCATAAAGCTCGGCTCATTGTCCTTTCGGACCATGTCGGAGTAGAGAAGCGAGCGGATACGTTCGAGCTCTCGCACCTTGATGCGTTCCTTGTGCAAGACATCAGCCGTGACATCGCGCCAGCCGCTGCTGTCCTCCCCCGTCATCACCCGTCCCCCCGCGTCAAGGAATTCGCAAAATTTCGCTGCCGACACGATGCGGCCTGACAGTTCGGCATAATGATTTGCACGGCGGCTCATGGAGACCTCGATGCTGTTGGAAACGCGCTGGCGTCCCGGTGATCACTTCCTATAATGCCCTATGGTATCCATGGGACTTAGCCAAAACTTTGTTCATCATCAATTAAGGTTAATTTTAACGGGCAGCGCATTCTACCCCGTACGCGACAAGGAATATGACTGATGGAACTGAAGCCGCCGCTGCCGCCTGGCTACTCGACCGTATCGCCTGGCCAGATTGCAAGCGTCGTCACGTGTCTGGAGATGCGCCAGCGCCCGGAAATCAGCGTCCCGGAGCAAGACGGCATGTCATTTCAGCGCTGGAAATCGCCGTCCCTCGGCGAATATCGTGCACTATACCGAGCGGTCGGCGAAAACTGGCTGTGGGTATCGCGTCTCGAGATGCCGGACGACGAACTCACCGCAACCCTCGCGGATCGCGATGTCGAGACCTACTATCTCGAAGCCGGTTCGCAGAAGATCGGCTTCCTTGAACTCGACTTTCGCGAAGCGGGCCAGTGCGAAATCGTCTATTGCGGGCTTGTGGCCAGCGCTATCGGCCGAGGTGGCGGACGATACCTGATGGCCAGTGCGCTGAACGCCGCCTGGTCGAGGGACATCGATCGCCTATGGTTGCATACCTGCCACTTCGATCATCCATCAGCTTACGCATTTTACTGTAGGTCTGGTTTTAAGCCGTTTCAATTTATGGTCGAAATCATCGCCGATCCGCGGCTTTCAGGCTCGATACCGAAAACTGCCGCTCCGCATGTCGCGCTGCTTGAAGCATAGGCGGTCTCGCAATCGCGTTTTCGGATTTGCGGCCCTAGAAAGCATCCAGCTCCTTGCGACACGCGACAGCGAACTCTTCGAGGACGTTCATATGACCGCTGCGAGCAAGAAGACGGAGCTCTGACAGGCTCCGGTTCGGCGTCATGTACTCGCCGACGATGGCGTCCATGACCCGCTCGCCGGCGTCGGTGACAGCCTTTGACGCCACCAGGTGCATGCGGGCGAGGATCGCATAGATCATGACGATATCGCCTATATCGTCCTTCTCGTGACTGAGAGCATCACCATATAATCTGGCAGCCTCCGACAGGAACCCTTCGAAAAGCGCTTCACGACGGGTGCGATTGGCCTCGCGCCGTTTCTCTTTCACCTGTGACGACAGGGTGATCCAGGACGTGGTGAATGACGTGACAGAACCCACCAATGCACCAGCCAGGCCGAAAAAGGCCGAAACATAAGCAGCGTCCACAAGGACCTCCTATTCAAATGAGGTGCCCGCCCGCAGCGACGTTACCGCGGCGTCACGACGCTCGAGGCCAGTTTGAACGGGCTCGATACCGCAAAGCCTGCCGCGTCGAAGACGAATGCGCCAACCCGCGCAGCCGATGGCTTTCTGTCCAGCATTTCAAGCTGCCGACCGAACCGGGCAAGCGATGCAAACCTGTCATGTCCCACGCCGTCGGTGGCCTTCAGGGAGCTCAGGTCGACAACCCGGATGTGGTTCTTGACGGCCTCCTGCTGAATAATCGGATCGCTGATATCCAGCCGTCCGATCCGCGGTCGCTCAGCACCCAGAAGGCTGGATACCTCAAGGGCGCGGTCGTCCTTGGAGATCAGCAGGGTGAGCGGAGAAGGCAGTTTGCCGATCTCCTTCATCTGCGACTTGAAGACGTCGAGGTCGATGTCGGGCGAGGCAAGCACCACCTGCAACTTGGCGATGACGTCCTCACGATGCTCGAGCCTCAATTGGCGCACAACCTCCATGACGAGAAAGCCGCCCATGCTGTGGCCGAAAAGAACGATGCGCTTGACTTTGTCTGCCGATGAAAGGGCTTTGACGACAGTTTCAAGATCATGCCGGGAATAGAGCACAGCGTCCTTGTCAGCCACATATCCGACGACCGATGCCTGCGACGGCCAAGAAAACATGATGGGACTGTCGAGCCCTGAATCGGTAATCATTTGTGCTTCCCGATAAAGCGCTTCCTGGAAAGAATTATTGTAGCCATGAACATAGACTTCGACGCTTCCGTCGCTGCCGACGGAACGAGCCGCAGCGGCGGTGAAATCGCCCTCGGACAGGTCTTGACGTTTCGTCACCACGAATTGCTTTTGCGGATCCGGGCGATCCGTGGGGTACTCGATCGCCGAGACCTTATGGGCTGGCGGCACCGACATCTCATAGCTCTGATAGGCGACGGTCTCGGACCAGTTGACCCCGTAACCCTTTGAAGGCCCGAGCGCGTTGCGGTTTGTCGCAGTCAAGAGAACGATGCGTTTTTGCGGGAGGTTGGTCAGCCGTGCTGGGTCGAGAACGGCGGCGGATGGCCGGGACGCACAGCCGGAAAGGCCTATAGCCATTACGACCGTCAATTGCACCGCGCGGCGGTACGATCTGTCTGGAAACATCATGGAGGCACGGCCCTTGTTGGCGCGACACCGCTCTCGACGGCATCATTCGTGAGATAGGTGAGCGCCGACGAAAACACCGGCGCTCGCAGCAAAGTCGGTTATCCGGCGGCGGGCTCGTGCCTGGCCGGCTCTTCTTCCCGACGGATGCGGAACCAGGCCACATAGAGTGCCGGCAGGAACAGCAGCGTCAGGACGGTGCCGACGACGATGCCGCCCATCATGGCGTAAGCCATCGGTCCCCAGAAGATCTCGCGGGAGATCGGGATGAGAGCTAGGGTGGCCGCCGCCGCCGTCAACATGATCGGCCGCATACGATGTTCGGTCGCCTCGATGACGGCAAACCATGGAGGCCGCCCCTCGCTTCTGAGGTGCTCGATCTGCACCACCAGGATGACTGAGTTGCGGATAAGGATGCCGATCAGCGCCAGGATGCCAAGGATCGCCACGAAGCCCATGGGCGAGTTGCTGATGAGCAGTGCCGATGCCACGCCGATCAATGCGGTCGGAGCGACAGCAAACACCAGGAAAAGCCGGCTGAAGCTCTGCAACTGGAGCATCAGGATAGTCGCCATGGCAAACAGCATGAGCGGTCCAACGGCAACGATCGGCCCTTGCGATTTTGCGCTCTGCTCGACGGCGCCGCCATCGACGATGCTGTAGCCGGGAGGGAGCGTCTTGCGGAATTCGTCGACCTTCCCCTTCAGATCCTGGACGATGGTCGCAGGTTGCGTCGGACCGACCACCGCTGCCTTGATGATGATTGTCGGCACACGGTCGCGCCTCCATATCTCCGGCTGTTCCAGCTCATAGTGGAAGTTGGCAACCGCCGACAGTGGAACGGAGTTGCCGCTGGTACCGGGGAGCTGAAGATTTTTCAACGTCTCGATCGAGCCGCGATCAGCACCCTGAGCCCTGCCGATGACGTCGATCAGGTAGATATCGTCCCTGATCTGCGTGGCCGAAGACCCCTGCACGACGCTGTTCAGCGCAGTGGCGATATCGGCGGATGTCACGCCCAACTGGCGGGCCTTGTCCTGGAGAACGTCAACCTTCACCACGCGCGAGGGTTCGTTCCAGTCAAAGGTCATGTTGCTCAGCAGCGGGTGGTTGCCGACGATGCTGGCAAACCGTTGGGTGATGTCGCGCAGCTGCTGGATGTCCGGGCCGCTGACACGATACTGGACAGGCTTTCCGACGGGAGGCCCGATGTCGAGCAGCTTGACGAATGCGTCGGTGCCTGGGAACGTCTTGTTCAGATAGGCCTGCAGCTTGGTGCGCACCTGGTCGCGCACCTCGACGCTCTTGGTCACGATCACCATCTGGCCGAACGACACGTCGGGGGTCTGGACGTCAAAGGACAGGATGAAGCGCGGTGCGCCCTGGCCGACGTAGCTGGTCCAGTGCGAGATATCGGTGTTGCCGACAAGCGCTTCCTTCTCGAACTGCGCCATCTGCCTGTTGGTCTCGGAGATCGAGCTGTTATGCGGCAGGTTCCAGTCGACGACGAGTTCCGGGCGGTCTGACGACGGAAAGAATTGCTGCTGCACGATGCCCATGCCGCCGACGGAGAGTGCAAAGGCAATCACGGTCAGGCCGATGGTGATCCAGCGGAAGCGCATGGCGAGCCGCAGCAACCAGGAAAACGTGCGTGCGACGCGACCTTTGTTGTCGTGGTGGGACTTCAAGGTCTTTGGCAGGAATGTGACGCCGAGGAGCGGCGTGAACACCACGGCGACGATCCAGGAGACCACCAGGGAAACTGCAATGACGACAAACAGGGTGAAGGTGAATTCGCCGGCAGCACTGCTGTTCAAGCCCACCGGAATGAATCCGGACACAGTCACCAATGTCCCGGTCAGCATCGGGAAAGCCGTCGAAGTGTAGACATAGGTCGCGGCCGTCTTCAGGTCGTCGCCCTCCTCGAGGCGGGCAACCATCATTTCCACCGCGATCATCGCATCGTCCACCAGCAATCCGAGGGCGATGATCAGCGCGCCGAGCGAAATTCGCTGCAGCGAGATGCCGCTGTAGGACATGACGAGGAAGGTGATCGCCAGCACCAGAGGGATCGAGATCGCCACCACCAGGCCCGCGCGGGCGCCAAGGCTGATGAAGCTGATGGCAAGAACGATGACGATGGCTTCAAACAGCGCACGTGTGAAGCCCGATACCGCTTCGTCGACGACTGCCGGCTGATCGGAAACGCGTGCCACGTCCACGCCGATTGGCAAGTCGGCGATGATGGCATCCATCTTCTGATCGAGACCCTTGCCGAACTCCAGGAGGTTGGAGCCGGCGCGCATGCCGATCGAGAGGCCGATTGCCGGCTGTCCGTTGTAGCGGAACAGGGCCGAGGGTGGGTCGACATAGCCGCGCTTGATCGTGGCAACGTCCGAGAGTGGGAAGAAGCGGTTGTTGACACGAAGATTGATGGATTTCAGGCTTTCTTCAGACGTGAACTGGCCACCGACGCGCAACGCGATCCGCTCCGGCCCGGCATCAACGAAGCCGGACTGGGTGACAGCGTTCTGGTTGGAAAGCGTATCGATGATTGACTGGCGATCGATCCCCAATGCTGCGATCTTGCGGGTCGAGAACTCCAGGTAGACGACTTCGTCCTGCGCCCCGATGACATCGACCTTTCCGACGTTCGGGACGGTCAGGATCCTGGAGCGGGCGGTCTCGACGAGATCGCGCAGCTGCCTCTGGGTCAGGCCGTCGCCCATGAAGGCGTACATGTTGCCGTAAACGTCGCCAAATGTATCGTTGAAGGTCGGTCCCGTGACACCGGAAGGGAAATCGCCCTTGATGTCGGCGATCATGTTGCGAACCTTGACCCAGATCCCCGCAACATCTTTGGCCTTGGTGGTATCGAGCAGATCCACGAAGACGGTGCTTTGCCCGGCTGTGGTCTCGCTACGCGTGACGTCGAGCGCATCCAGTTCTTCGAGTTTCTTCTCGATGCGGTCGGTGACCTGCCGGCTCATCTCGTCGGCCGATGCACCCGGCCACTGGGCCTGGATGATCATCGTCTTGATCGTGAAGTTCGGATCTTCCTCGCGGCCGAGATTGATGTAAGAAAACACACCGGCGATCACGAAGACGATCATGAAATACCAGACGAGCGAACGGTGCTCGAGCGCCCAGTCGGAAAGATTGAATTTTTTCACGGATTTTCACCTTGATCGATCCGGACAGCCTGGCCGTCGCTCAGTTTATGAACTCCGGCGACGACAACGCGTGCGCCAGGATTGATGCCGCCCGTGACCTTCACGGAGCCGCCGTCGACGACAGGTCCGTCAAGCGTCACCGGATGAAGGGAGACCTTGGCCGCAGCCGTATCGACGAGCCAGACATTCGGCTTGTCGTCTTTCAGCAGAATGGCCGAGGACGGCAGCACGATGAACGGCTGGGAAGGAATGGTCGCCGACGCCGTGATCACCGAGCCGATGCGAAATGCGTCGGGCGGGTCGATGAGCGTGATTTTCGTTCGGCTTGTGCGGGTCAGCGACTCGGCCTCTGGGGCGACCTCGCGGATCACGCCTTTGGCGACCACGGTCGGATCGAGCTGCAGCGCCACTTGGAACGGGGCTCCCACGGTGAGCTTGCCGAAGCTTGCTTCCGGGATATCGATCACCGCATCGCGCTGGTCGGGGCGAGCGATCGTCACGACGCTCGATCCGGCGGAAACCACCTGGCCGACTTCGGCCGAGGTTGCCGTCACGACGCCATCGAACTCGGCATGCAGCTTGGCGTAGCCGAGTTGTTCCTGCGCCTTGTCGAGACTGGCCTGCGATTTACCGACACCGGCAATGGCGCTCTTATAGGCCTGAACCGCCTCGTCGAGCGATTCCTGGCTTCCCGACTTGCTGGCCGCTAGAGCGCGCTGGCGCTCCTGGCTGGACGCGGCATTGGCAAGCGTTGCCTGGCTGTTTGCCAGATCGGACTGGGCGCTCCTGACCGCAAGTTCGAGCGAAATCGGATCGATCGCGGCGACGACATCACCCTTTTTGACGAGGTCGCCGACGCTGACGTTGCGGGCGATGACCCGGCCGAGCACGCGAAAGGCGAGCTGCGTCTCGATCCTGGCTTCCACCGTGCCCGGCAGCGAAAGCGTGGACGCCTCCGAGGACTTGGCGACGATGGAGAGCACCGGACGGATGGGCTCCTGGTGGGCTTCCTGCTTTTCGCAGGATGTCAGCATGGCCAGCCCGAGAATGGGTAAGACGTAATGACGGAAATTCATTGGGCGGCGCCTTTACCGTAGGAAACGACCTGGTCGGGACGCAGGAACTTGGTGCCATCGACGACGATGATGTCGCCGGGCGCGACGCCCTTGATGACGCCGAATTTCCCCGTTCCATAAGTGGAGACATCGACGGGACGGATGGAAACTTTCGAGGATGCGGGGTCGACCACCCAGACAGCCGTATGCCCGGCCTTGGAGGCCATTGCAGACCATGGAAGCTCGATCATCGGCTCGGCCTGTGAGCGGAACGTTCCTGCAACCGGTGCTCCCAGTGGCATCGTCGGAGCATTTTCGAGGCCAACCTTGACCTTGATGGTCCCCGTCGTGGAATCGATCGTCGGCGAGATCTCGCGTATCGATGCCTCGACATGGCGGGTCGGGTCGGAGAGCAGCGTGATGGTGACCTTGTCGACGGGCTTGTTCTTCAGGAAAAGCGACTCGTAGACGTTGAACACGGCATCGCGCGGCCCGTCATGGGCAAGCGTGAAGACCGCGGATGCTGCCTGGGCGACCTGACCAACTTCGGCATTCCTTGCGGTGATCACGCCATCGGAGTCAGCCCGCAACTCTGTATAGGAGAGAGCGTCCTGCGCTGTCTCGAGCGAGGCCTGGTCGGACTTGGTGGTCCCCTGTGCCGTCAGTAGCGTCTCCTGCGCCTGGTCGAGCGAGGCCTTGGTGGTCACCTGCGTCTTGAAGAGGTTGAGCTGGCGCTGGTAGGCGAGCTGAGCTTGCGTCTCTACGGCCTGCGCCGATTCAAGGGTGGCCTTTGCCACCGCCAGATCGGCCTTCTGCTCGGCGGGATCGATCCTTGCCAAAACCTGTCCAGCCTTGACGGCCGAACCGACGTCGACGAGCCGCTCGATAATCTGTCCGCTCACCCGGAACGAAAGGTCGCTCTGGACGCGTGCGTCTATCTCGCCGGTAATGGAATTGCTCGCAGCAATTGGCGCGGTTGAAGCGACGACCGTCTCCACCAGCTTCGGTTTGGCCTCGCTGCTCTGCTGTTTGTCGCAGGAGCACAGCACGGCGGCAGCCGAAGCCAGCAGCGCGATGCTAAAAACGCTTTTCATGAAGTGGCCTCTTGTTATCAGTCTCCGCTTGATATAATTGACTAACTCAACAGTCAATGGATTTTTGCGCCAAATTTCCACAGACAGTTAAGCAGAGAGACATACAAATGACTAATGAAGTAAAAATCACCCGTGCCGAGCAAAAAGCACGGCGGCCGAAGCAAATTCTCGATGCTGCTTTCGAAGAGTTTGTCGAGCGCGGCTATGTTGCGACGCGGGTTGAAGACATTGCGGAACGCGTCGGAGTTACGAAGGGGACGATATACGTCTATTTTGAAACGAAGGAGGAGTTGTTCTCAGCCATGATCAACCACATCTCCACGCCTTTTGAAGATATACTGACAAGCGGTAGGAAGCTCGAGGGAAACTGTGAAAATCGCCTGCGGACGCTGATCGAGATCCTCTACGACAATTTTCTCGGGAGCCGGCGGATGCGGGAACTCCTGCGCTTTGTGATTGCAGAAGGCACGCGCTTTCCCCACGTGATCGACGAGAATCACAGGCGGTTCATCGAACCGCTGATAAGCTTTGCCCAGTCCATCATCGATGAGGGCCAGCGCAACGGCGAGTTCAAGACCGGACCTGCCTCGACGGCCGAAGTCGTGATGTCTCCCATCATGCTGGCCATGGTTTTCAGGCTGATCTTCGACGATCGACGCGCATTCGACAGGGAGACCTCTCTCGCGGCGCATTTCGACATGATTTTCAACGGATTGCTGCCCCGCTAACCCAGACACCAGACGCACGGGCGAAAAATGGCAACACGCCCGGCCTTGTCGGAACGGGCCAAACTCTATACTCGAGAGTCGAACCGAACGGTTCGGTTCGATCAATTCGTGAGATAGCTTCATGATTTTTCCCCGCGCGGCCTCCCCCGCCATCCTCCTTCTCCTCGCCGGCTGCGTGAGCGGTCCTGATCACAAGCCGCCGGTGATGCCGCTGCCTCCTACTTTCTCGGAAGGGACCACGAAGCCCAACGAAGACATCGCCGGCCGCCAGTGGTGGTCGGCCTATCACGACAAGAAGCTCGAGAGCCTTGTCGCCACCGGCCTCGCCCAGAACGTATCGATCCTGTCGTCGATCGAGGCCACGGTCGCCGCCCAGGGCGACGTCACGGTTGCCGGTGCCGGCGCCCTTCCCAGCCTTTCGGCCGATGGGTCGAACACCACCAGCGGCGAAAAAGGCAAGCTACGCACCCAGCTGGCCACCACGAACTCGACTGCCGGCGACCTGACGGCATCCTGGTTGCTCGATCTTTTCGGCCAGTATCGCCGCGCCCGCGAAGGGGCACTCGACTCGCTCGACGCCGCCTACGCCACGGTCGACGTCACGCGGCTGACCTATCTCCAGGATCTGGTGACAAGCTATATCAATGCCCGCTATTATCAGGCGCGCATTTCCATCGCTGCCGATAGTCTCGCCTCCCGCCGCAAGACGCTGGAGCTGACAAAGTTCCAGATGGTTGCGGGAGCGGCCTCGCGCCTGGACGTGGTACAGGCCGAAGGTCTCGTCAATTCGACGCTTTCCGAAGCGCCGGGCCTCGAAATCAGCTACCGACAGCAGGTCCATCACATCGCGACATTGCTGAACATGCCCCCGGCAACCGTCATTGCCGACATGCGCAGTGGGGGCAGGCAACCTGTCTTCCGCGGCAATGTCGCCACCGGCGTTCCCGCCGACCTCATCCGCAACCGCCCGGACATCCGTAAGGCAGAACGGGACCTCGCAGCAGCGACGGCCCAGATCGGCGTCGCCGAAGCCAAGCTCTATCCGAGCATCTCGCTCAGCGGCTCGATTTCGCCCTCCTATGTCACATCCAGCGGATCGCATGGCAGCCTGACCTCATGGTCGTTCGGGCCGACGCTCAATCTTCCGATCCTCGACGGCGGTTCGCTACGCGCCAATGTCAAGATCGCCGAATCCAACGCTCGAGCCGACTATTTGACATGGAAGTCCACCGTGCTGACCGCCGTCGAAGACGTGGAGAATGCACTTTCGGCTGTTCGTCGCGATGCACAGACGATCTCCGCCCTGCGTGCCCAGGTCAATTCCTACCAGGAGGCCCTGCAACTCTCGACCGATAGCTATAAGGACGGCGCGTCGTCTCTGTTGAACGTCATCGACGCCCAGCTTTCGCTTGCGACCGCAAAGGAAAGCCTGGCTGCCGCAATCCAGCAGAGCGCCACCGATTACGTGTCTTTGAACGTTGCAATCGGCGCGGGATATGCGGGTACCGACAAGGGCCCGCGGACATAGACGACCGCTTTTGCAGGAGCCAACCATGACTGAACTGGACCAAGGAACCGTGCTTGACGTCGCCATCGGCCTTGACCGGATAACCGCGTTGGTTGCCGGCGTTGTCTGCGACACCATCCCGTCGGCCTTCTCGGACGACAAATTCACATTTGTCGAACTCAGCGTGCTCCGCCATCTCGTCATCTCTGGCCCCACGACCTTTGATGCGCTGAAGAGAACGGCGTCGGTCACGGACGAGTTGTTGACGGAAGTCATGTGGTCGCTGTGCGACGGCGGCAGCATTGCCGATGAGAACGGCCGGCTTTCGCTCACCGAAAAGGGCGCTGAAAACCTGCGGCATCTGCAGGCCTCCACCACCAGCGCCTATGTCGATGCCCTCCAGGATGTCCCGCCCGATATCTTGAAGGGCTTGGCGAAATCGCTCGGCGAAGTGCTGAGGCATGTCCCTCCCCACCCGACGGCCAACGCCTCTGCCAGCGACAGACCCGGCTGTTAAGACCTGCAAAGGACCAACCGATGGCAATGACCAAGTGCGGTCTGCGGCGCAACAACGGGGCAGCGCCGCGTAACCGCAAGCGCAGTTCGGCGCGGATCCTGTTGAGCACCGTGATTGTCGCTGCCGTGGCCGGCGCTGTCTTGTTCCCGGCACCGATGTTGCTTGACGTCCTCAAGAAAGCTGCGGCACTGACGGATGTTCTCTTGACGAAAGTGATGTGGTCGCTATGGGTCGGCGGCAGCATAGCCTCAGGCGACCACAGCTCTTTCGTCAGTGATAAAGGCATCGATGAACGCCCCTTATTGCGGGTATCCGTCGAAGCGCTCAGCGGGCGCAATCAGCCGCTGGCAAGCAGCCCCGTTATCATCAGCATCTAAATTCTGGAAAGGACGACCCCATGGACACCGGCAAGGGCGCAAAGCCCGAAAACGATAGGCGAAAATCGAAATGGTTGGTTGCGGGCACCTTGATGGTGGCATCAGCCGCCATCGGATGGTGGCTCGCAGGACCGACATCGGACGACAACAATGCCTCGCAGATCCTCGCCACCGCGCCGCCCGCCGACACCGCTGCATCAGGCACGCACGCCGCGACCAATCCGTGAATTCGTCACGGGATTGCTGCGAGAGTCTCTACCGGGCACGAGAGAAGCATCTTCCTCTCAGCCACCGGCCCTAGTTGCGCCAGTCCGCCGCCTTGCCGAATTCATTAACGGGCAGCGTGGCGCCGAACGTCCAGATGCGTGGGCATTCCACTTCTGAAAGCCGCTGCCTGCACCACGTCTCGAGATCGGATGAAAGTTCCTCTTCGGCACAGCTCGAAACGGGGACGACGAACGCCTTCAGGCGAGCGCCGGCCGGCATCTGCGCGACGCGCACCGACGCCGCCTGTACCTTGGGATGCTGCTCCAGCACGGCCGCGATACGCTGCGGCCAGACATTTATTCCACCGATCTGAACGGCGCCATCGCGCCTGCTGCCGACGGTAAACGCCCGGTCGGTTATCCTCTCGATGGTGTCGGGAACATCATGGACCGCTCCGTCCAAACCGCGCAGCCTCACGCCCGCAGCGACTTCCCCGCGGTCATTTTCGAAACTCCAGTGCGGCATCAAGGTGTATCGGTCGGATGGATGCCGGCGCCAGCCGATCCCCGCCGTCTCGCTCGATCCGTAGAGTTCGGTCATGCCGCCAAGCCCGCGATCGATCAGGGACGTCATCAGCGGAGCGGGGCATGGCGCGGTAGACACGACACCTTCGACGTCGGCGACCCAGGTGGAGACAGTGCGATCGATTGCCGCCCACCTGTCTGGGAAGGAGACGACAAGGTCTCCCGGCAACAGCCCGTTGTTCAGAAATCGTGGAGATGAGGTCGCGCCGGAGATGACATCCACAGAAAGCCGGTCGGCGAGGAAGGCAGTCAGCAGGCAACCGTAGATGTGATGTGCCGGTGCAAGCGCAATGATGCGGCGGCGCGAGGTGAAAAGGCCGGCAAGAAATCCAGCCTCCCCGTTCAGCACAGCAGCGCCATGCACGCATCTCTTCGGCAGGCCTGTCGAGCCCGACGTCAGGAAGGTCATCTTCGAAACACCGTCCGCCCAGGCGGCCTCGATAGCATCGAGCCAATCGCCGAACGTGTCCATTGCGGTCGGATCGAGATCCTGCTCGCCTTCGTAGAGGTGAAACATCTCGTTGATGGCAGACCCGACCATCATCATTTCCAGCGAATCCAAGCCAAGGCCTGCGTTGTCGTCGCGCCCCATGGACAGGTCCTCGGACCATGACCCCGCAGTGGAGGCTCTCACGCTGCGGGCTCCGCTTGACCGGTTTCTCGCGCTCTTCACCTCCGCCTCGATCAGGCTTTGCAGAACGCGGGCAGTCGCAGCGCGGCTGAGCATGAGGATCAGGCCAACACGGTTTTCATAGGTGCGGATTCCGTCCGGTTGCGGCCCGCGCGCTTGGCCCTGTAGAGCGCTCCGTCGGCAGCGGCAAGCAGTGCTGCCGCACTTCCGACTGACAAGGGACCGGCTGCACAGCCGAAGCTTGCCGTAACCTTCAGCAGCGAATCTCCGACACTCACGGGCACGGAGGCAATGGCGATCCGGACGCGCTCGGCGATTTCGACCGATTCCTCCAGAGACGTGTCGGGCAGGAGGATTGTGAATTCCTCGCCGCCGATGCGCGCAAACGTGTCGCCGGGCCGCATCATTGTCTGGCATGCGTTGGCCACCGAACGCAGCACATCGTCGCCGACGCTGTGGCCGTAGCTGTCGTTGATCAGCTTGAAGTGGTCTATGTCGAACATGAGGATGGCGAAGGATCGTCCGGAGCCGCGACTTAGCACATACTCTTTTTCGGCAGCTTCGAAGAACGCACCGCGGTTGTAGGCGCCGGTCAGGTGGTCGGTTCGCAACAGCCGCTTGAGTTCCAGCATATCCGTGTCACGCCGCTCCACCTTGCGCATGATGACGGTGTATCCCTGGATCGACGTGTCGCTGCCAGCCGTTTTGTCGGCGCATACGGCGATGAGGCTCTGGCACCAGTAACGCTCGCCGTCGCGTCGCAGGCCCCAGCCTTCGTCGATATGCCAGCCGTCCCTTCGTGCGTGTTCGAGGCGACGGTCCATATAGGCCCCCTGTCCGCCCGGCTGCGGCTCGACCAGATCGCCAATCGGCATCCCCTCCAACTCGAACGCGTCGAAGCCGGTCTGCTCCAGAAGGGTGGAATTTACCGCATCGATCACGCCATCCGTACCAAGCGATGCGACGCCGAAATCCTTGACACCCTCCAGCAGCGACCCGAACCACGTCTCGGCTTCCCTCAGCCGTCGCTCCTGGCGGACCTGAAGCGACACATCGGTCAGCGTCACCACGTAACGCTCGTCCTTCAGCTTGACGATGGTGCAGTTCAGGATGCGCTGCTCGTCGGGCTTGTCGGCGGCTATCGGCCCAGCGTAAATGCGGTGGTTATCGCAAATCGTTCCCCGCCTGCCGGCAAAATCCTGGATCAGCGAGCGCAATTCGGGAGCCGTGTTTTCAAACACCGTCAGCAAGTTTGTCATGATGCCGTCTGTCGCCAGCGGTATGACGAGTTTCATGGCAAGCGGGTTCATCAGGTTTATCGCGCCGTCGCGCGCCATGTCGACAAGGCCGACGGGACATGCGTAGACGAATTGCAGAAGCTTTTCGTATTCGATCTCTTGCGACTGTTCCATGACGGTGCCCGATCAGCGCAGTATCAGAATGTATCTCAGCGCCAAATCCGACCCTTTCAGCAGGCGAAGCCGAACAGGGGTGGGACGCATACGCAATGTCAGGACATAAGGAATGATGTCGTCGATCTGATCTTCGTCCTCGAACCGTTGCGCGACCAGAAAATTATTCATGCACTGGGCAATTTCATCGAAAAAGTCCGAACCCAGGACGGTTTCCCGACGAAGCCCGGCAAGAGATGATTCCGTCGCATTATAGCGTTCGACGATACCGTCTGCATTGAGGCCGACCACCCCGAATGCGAGGCTGTCGAACGTCGTGTCATCCATCTTTTCCAGAGCCAGCCCAGAAATACCTTCGAACGAAGCCGTCACCCTTGATCCCCACTCTGTCACATGGCCCCGTCGGAGCCAGCCCTGCAGAAATTAGCAGAACCTCCAAAGTGGTGGAATATCGTAAATTGACAAGAAGTGAAAACACAAACACTTAGCGGCCTCCGTGACGATCCGGGCGCCCTTAGGGATCGCGTCACAACCATGGCAGAAACACCGGCGCGGCGCCGCGCCATCCAAGGGTGCAATTGACATCAGGGACTTGCCTCAAGCCGACCGATAAGTGTCGCCGGTGGCAGCCAGACTCTTCTGCTGCGAATCATGCCAGCGTTCGAACTCGCGAGGCTTCAGCGGCTTTGCAAAGAGATAGCCCTGCGCCTCGTCGCAATGGATGCCGGCAAGAATGTCCCGGGCTTTCCTGGTTTCCACACCCTCGGCGACGACGCGGTAGCCGAGGTCGTGGCTGAGGGAAATCATCGATCGCACGAGGTTGCGCTCGCGCGTTCCGTCTTCCAGGTTTCTGATGAAGGACCGGTCGATCTTGACGACGGTTGCCGGCAGCAGCTGGAGATAGGACAAGCTGCTGTAGCCGGTGCCGAAATCATCGATGGAGAGACGGATGCCGGCCTCCGCCAGAGAGCGCAGCTTTTCCATTGCCTTTGCCGCGTCCTTCATGATCGAGCTTTCCGTCACCTCCAGCTCCAGCATCTCAACCGAAATTTCGTGGCGACGCAAAGCAAGACCGACCTGCTCGGCAAAGTCTTCCTCTTCCAGATTGGCTGCAGAGACGTTAACGGACAGCGGCATATGCAGGCCGGTGTCCTTCCAGGCCCTTGTCTGGCGAAGGGCGGCATCCAGAACCCAGGCTGTCATTTTCCGCACATGCGGCGAATGCTCGACGATCGCCACAAACTCGCCGGGCGAGACGGCGCCAAAGTCCGGGTGGCGCCAGCGCAACAGCACTTCGGCCGCCACGCAGCGACCACTTGCAAGATCTATGCGCGGCTGGAACACGACCGACAATTGATTGTCTGAATCGAGAGCCGTGCCGAAATCCTCCAGCAACCGGAAGGCGCGTTCGTGCTTGGCGTGGCTGGAGGCCGAAAAAAGGCTGACCCGGGCCTCGATGCTACGTGCATCCTGGGCGGCACTGTTCAATTGCTGCAAAAGTTCCGCCGGGATGATTTTTCTGGCGATAAACGGCGCAACACCCATCACCGGCGTCATCACGAACCTGAGGCTCAATCCAGCTTCGATCTGCGCCAGCATAACGCCAAGTCTGGCAAGATATTTTTGTTTTCGGACCGCTTTCGGAGCGATGAAAGCGAATTGCGTCGATGACACGTGATAGGTGGTTCTTGCGTGGCCGAGGGACAACCGGATGATCCGTCCGGCCTCCCGAATGCAGGTGTCTACATGGGCCGGACCCATCACCCGCGCGAGCGTATCGATCTGCGCGCTATCGGCAAGATCGACCAGAACGGCAAAACGTTGAAGCCCGCTGGCATCGTCCAGTACGAGGTCGGAAAGGTCGTCGAAGAACTGCACCCGGTTTGGCAGACCGCTGATCGGGTCGATCCGGCCGATGGAATGCTGCAGTTCGATTTGCGACATTACCATCGCGGCGAGGTCCCGCAAGCCCGAAAGCTCTTCCTCCGTCGCGGTGCGCGGCTCCGTTCCAAGGACGCAGAGGGCGCCGAGGCCGTGCCCCTCGCGCGTTATCAAAGGGGCGCCGGCATAGAAGCGAATGCCGCTTTTGCCAAGAACGCTTTCCCGGTAGCAACTGTCCCCTGCCATATCCGGAATGACCAACAGGTCCTTGGATTCCGCCACTTGCGCGCACGGCGCGCGATCCCGAGGAATGGAGTCGTGATCGACGCCGACGCGGGATTTGAACCATTGCCGATCGACGTCTGTCAGTGACACGGCAGCGATCGGTAGATTGAAAATTTTGCTTGCCATTCGCGTTATGCGATCAAAATTTTCACTGGCTGGCGTATCGAGAAGCCCGAGATTGTATAGCGCCTCGAGGCGCTCTTGCTCTGTTGAGTTTGTCATGGGAAATCTGTTCAAGCTGACGCTCCAATGCGTCTGATCACAAGCTAACACCTGTCGATTATCGATTACAGAAGAAAGCATATCTTATTTTAACAATGTGCCAGATGAGGCGCTTCACCGGCAATTCCAAGCATTTCATCGCCTATTGGCCTTGCTCCGGCCTGTCGGCGCCGGAGCCGCCGTTCCCTCGATGTTCGATACAAACGCTTTTGCTTTGCCGACAAGGCTGCTAGAGGGCGGCGTTTTGAAGCAAGGAAAAGATTATGAAAATGCTGGTTCGCCTGATCCTCGTCATCGTCATCGCACTGGTCGCGACGGTCGGTTTTCGCTGGTATCGCTACGTCACCAACACCGACAGCCCCTATGATGAAGTCGGCATCACGCTCAATTCCTCCATGCCCGCCCCGATCAACGCCTGGGGCTGCGCGCGCCTGAAGACGACGTTTTCCAACAACCTGCCCCCATACGGCTGCGCCGCTGCCGACGGCAAGAGCTGGAAGTAGGCTCGGTCTTTTAAAACAAATAGTCATTTGCACCGTGCGCCCATCCAAGCGCGCTGCAGCATCTGCCGGGGCAGCCAATCCCGGCAGCACGCTTGAGCCGACCCGGCTCGGGCACATTTGCGGCCTAAGCGCTTAGCCCAATAATTATGCAATTTCATGGATGCACAAAAAAGCGCTTGACGCCTCGCTGCAACGTGGCTTGAATGGAACCAATCAAACATTGGTTCGCCTTGAGCTGGAATATGACCGTGAGCAACCTGCCGGAAAATTCGACCTATGCTCTGGAACGGCTGAGAGGCCTGCTGCACTCGGGCGAGCTCGATGCAGACGGCAAGCTGCCCACCGAGCGGGCGCTGTCGGAACAGTTCGACGTCAGCCGTCGCGCCCTGCGCAGGGCTCTCGAGGTGCTGGAGGCAGAGGGTTTGATCTGGCGCAAGCAGGGATCCGGCACCTATGCCGGACCGCGCCCCGATGGCTGGAGCGAGCACGTCGGCTCGATCGTCGCCAGCACCGATATTACGGAAATCATGGAAGTCCGCTTGCGGATCGAACCGCAATTGGCCCAGCTTGCCGCGATCCGCGCCAAGGACATTTCGATCAGGCGCATGTACGAACTGGCGCAAAAGATCTACCGCAGCGACGATGCGGACGGTCGGGAATTGTGGGACGGCGCCCTGCACCGGCTGATCGCCCAGAGCGCCGGTAACCAGTTCTTCCTGACGATTTTCGACTTTATCAATCACGTTCGCCAGGACGAAGCGTGGCAAACCATTCGCGAATTGGCCCGCAGCAACAGCCGCACGCGGGAGCGGACCCACGATCAGCATCGGGCCATCATCGACGCGATCGCGGCACGCGACCCGATGGGCGCCGCCGAAGCGATGCGACAGCACCTTTTGCTGCTGCAGGAAAGCCTGATCCGCGTCACCTCCTTCGACGCCCAACTGCCGGCACTGCGGCAAGAGGATGCCTGAGGCAGCATTGAGAATACCACAGATGGATCCGGCCTTGACCGGACCGCGCCATAAACAGGGGAAACAAAAATGAAAATCGCCAAATTTCTATCGCTCCTCTCCATCGGCACCCTCTGCGCCCTGCCGGCGCTCGGTGCCGAGCTAAAAATCGGGCTGCAGGACGACGCCGATGTGCTCGACCCCGCCCAATCCCGTACCTTCGTCGGCCGCATCGTCTATACGGCCTTGTGCGACAAGCTGGTCGATGTGACGCCGAAGCTCGAGTTCGTTCCGCAGCTGGCGACAGCCTGGAAGTGGTCGGCTGATGGCAAGGAGCTGACGATGACGCTACGCCAGGGCGTCAAGTTCCACGACGGCACACCCTTCAACGCCCAGGCTGTCGTAGACGATATCCAGCGCAACAAGACGATGCCGGAATCGCGACGTAAGAGCGAACTCTCCTCCGTCACCAACATCGAGGCAACCAGCGAATACGAGGTGAAGTTCACGCTGAAAGCGCCGGATGTGACACTGCTTGCCCAGCTCTCCGACCGCGCCGGCATGATGGTGTCGCCCACAGCCGCCAAGGCCGCCGGTGCAAAATTCGGAGATCATCCCGTCTGCTCCGGCCCGTTCAAGTTCGTCGAGCGGGTGCAACAGGACCGCATCGTGCTTGAGAAGTTCCAGGACTACTGGAACAAGGACAATATCTTCATCGACAAGATTACCTATCTTCCGATCCCGGACACGACAGTGCGCCTCGCCAATCTGCGCTCGGGCGATCTCGACATGATCGAGCGCGTTTCAGCCACCGATGTGGCGACGGTCAAGGGCGACCCCAAGCTCGCCTATGCCGACGCCGTCGGCACGGGCTGGCTCGGCATCTACGCCAACATCGGCAACGGTCCGCGCGCCAAGAACCCGATGGGTGAGGACAAGCGGTTGCGCCAGGCATTCTCGCTTGCCATCGACCGGGAGGCGGCAATGCAGATCGTCTTCGACGGCACGGCGCTGGCCGGAAACCAGCCGTTTTCGCCCAATAGCCCCTGGTTCGACAAGGATATCCCGGTGCCCGCCCGCGATGTGGACAAGGCCAAAGCCCTGATCAAGGCGGCCGGCTTTGAGCGCGTGCCCGTAGAAATCGCCGTCACCAACGATCCCGTCACCCTGCAGATGATGCAGATCATCCAGTCGATGGTCGCCGAAGCCGGCTTCGACGTAACGCTGAAGCCGACGGAATTCGCCACCCTGCTCGATGCCCAGACGGCCGGAAACTATCAGCTCAGCCGCTCCGACTGGTCGGGACGGGCCGATCCGGATGGTAACATCCAGCAGTTCGTTACCACCGGCGCCGGACTGAACGATTCCAAGTACAGCAACCCCGAGGTCGACAAGCTGCTGGTCGAAGCTCGCCAGTCGCAAGACGCCGCAGTCCGCAAGCAAAAATACAATGCGGCGCTCGCCATCCTCAACGATGAATTGCCGATCATCTATCTCGGCCATTCCGCCTGGATCTGGGCCTACAACAAGGCCGTCACCGGCTTTGTCCCCTCGCCTGATGGCATGATCCGCATGGTCGGCGTCAAGAAGAGCGGCTAATCGAGCCAGCCGCGCGGGGAACTCTCGCGCGGCCGATGCAAAAGGTTGGGATCGGCCATGTACACCTACATCGGAAAGAGACTGCTCGTCGCCATACCGACGCTCATCATCATCTCGATCTTCGTCTTTTCGCTGCAGAAGCTTTTGCCCGGCGATCCCGTCCTTGCCATGGCGGGCGAAGAGCGGGACCCGCAGGTCATAGAATTCCTGCGTGAGAAATACCGGCTGAACGATCCCGTCGTCTATCAATACGGGTACTGGCTGGGCGCGGTGCTCAAGGGCGACCTTGGCATCTCGCTGCGCACCAACCAGCCCGTCCTCACCCTGGTCGCCCAGAAACTGCCGGTGACCTTGCAGCTGGCCATCATGTCGATGATTTTTGCCGTCGTCATCGGCATTCCGATGGGCATCCTCGCGGCCGTCAAGCGCAACACGATCATCGACTTTTTCGCCAACATCGTCGCGTTGTGCGGCCTGTCGATCCCGAATTTCTGGCTCGGCATCATGTTGATCCTGCTGATTTCGGTAAAGCTCGGCTGGCTGCCGGCCTCCGGCTACCAGCCCTTCTTCGACGATCCGCTGCAATCGATCAAGACGATGCTGATGCCCGCCTTCGTGCTGGGCAATGCGCTGGCGGCAACCCTGATGCGCCACACACGATCCTCCATGCTGAGCGTGCTCAGCGCCGATTACATCCGAACGGCGCGCGCCAAGGGTCTCAAGGAATCTGCCGTGGTATTGCAGCATACGTTTCGCAATGCGCTGCTGCCGATCATCACCGTCAGTGCCCTGCTGTTCGGCGAACTGCTGGCGGGCGCGGTGCTGACCGAGCAGATCTTCACCATTCCCGGCTTCGGCAAGCTGATCGTCGATGCCGTCTTCAACCGCGACTATGCGGTCGTCCAGGGCGTGGTGCTCTGCACCGCCGTGGGCTTCATTTTCATGAACCTCGTTGCCGACGTGTTTTCCGTCCTTCTCAATCCGAGACTAAGGGCCGCCCTATGAGCACGATCAACCCCGTCGCTTCCATCCCGGTTTCAACCGCCAGCCCGCGCTCGACCAACCGCGCATGGCGCAAGCTCAAAGCCAACAAGGGCGCGCTCATTGGGCTTGTCATCATCCTGTTCTTTGTCGTCATGGCGATTGCAGCACCCCTCCTGCCCATCCCCAATCCTATCGCCACCAGCTGGTCTTCCATCCGCAAGGCACCCTCAGCGGCCCATTGGCTGGGCACCGACGACATCGGTCGCGACATCCTTTCGCGCATGATCTGGGGCGCGCGGGCGTCGCTGATGGCCGGCATCTTCTCGGTGGCCATCGCAGTCGTCATCGGCGTGCCGCTCGGCCTTATCTCCGGCTATTTCGGCGGCTGGATCGACATGATCATCTCGCGTGTGACGGAAGCGTTTCTCGCCATGCCTTTCCTGATCATGGCCATCGCGCTTGCCGCCTTCCTCGGACCAAGCCTCACCAACGCCATGATTGCCATCGGCCTCTCCGCCATGCCCGTCTTCATCCGCCTGACGCGCGGCCAGGTGATGGCCGTCAAGACCGAGGAATATGTCGAAGGCGCCCGCTCGATCGGTCTTCGTCACTTCAGCATCATCACCCGCTACATCCTGCCCAACGTGCTCGCCCCGATCCTCGTACAGGCCACCCTAACCATCGCGACGGCAATCATTGCCGAGGCGAGCCTCTCATTCCTCGGCCTCGGCCAGCAGCCGCCGGCACCGAGCTGGGGCTCCATGCTCAACGTCGCCAAGAACTTTCTCGGCCAGGCGCCGTGGATGGCCATGTGGCCTGGAGCGGCGATCTTCCTCGTCGTTATCGGTTTCAATCTTCTCGGCGACGGACTTCGCGATGCCCTCGACCCGCGCGATGCCTGATAACTCTCAAAGGACTTTGCCATGAACGCTTTTACCACGCGCCCCGAGATCCTCGGCACCTTCGGTGTTGTCACATCCACCCACTGGATCGCCTCGGCGGTCGGTATGAGCATCCTGGAAAAGGGAGGCAATGCATTCGACGCCGCTGTTGCTACCGGTTTCGTCCTGCAGATCATAGAACCGCATCTGTGCGGTCCAGGCGGCGATCTGCCGGCGCTGATCTATTCGAAGAAGAAGGGCAAGGTGGAGGTGATCTGCGCCCAGGGTCCCGCCCCGGCCGGCGCCACCATCGAGCACTACACGAGTGAAGGCCTGACGCTCATTCCCGGCGATGGGCTGCTATCGACCGTCATTCCGGGCGCCTTCGACGGCTGGATGCTAATGCTGCGCGACTATGGCACGATGACCGTCCGCGATGTTCTTGAGCCGGCTATTTATTACGCCGAAAATGGCCATCCAGTCCTTCCCCGGGTTTCGGCAACCATCAAGGGCCTTTCCCAATTCTTCGAAACGGAGTGGCCTACATCCCATGCCCACTGGCTTCCCGGCGGTTCTCATCCGGAGCCACATTCGAATTTTCGACAGCCGGCACTGGCCGAAACATGGCGCCGGGTTATCGCCGAGGCGGAAAGCAAGCGCGGCCGCGAGGCGCAGGTCGATGCTGCCCGAGACGCATTCTACAAAGGGTTCATTGCCGAGGCGATCGATGGCTACGTGCGCAACAATGCGGTGATGGACGCGAGCGGAACAAGGCACAAGGGCGTACTGACCGGCGAAGACATGGCCGGCTGGTCGGCGACCGTCGAGGCGCCGCAGACGTTCGACTATCATGGCTGGACGGTGGCAAAGACCGACACCTGGGGTCAGGGACCCGTCTTCCTGCAGGCGCTGTCGCTGTTGAAAGGCTTCGATATCGCCGCGATGGACCCGGCGGGCGCCGATTTCGTCCACACCGTCACCGAGGCGATGAAGCTCGCCTTTGCCGACCGCGAGGTCTACTACGGCGATCCCGATTTCTGCGACGTACCGCTCGACCACCTCCTGTCGGAAGCCTATGCTGCGGAACGTCGCAAGCTGATCGCACCCGAAGCCTCGATCGACCTGCGCCCCGGCAAGCTTGTGGGTTTCGAGGCCCAGTGGGACGCGACGATGGCCATGCTGGATAACTCGGCTGCCAAGTCGGGCGCCGTCTACGAGCCGACCATGTCGCATCTGACCGAAAAGCGCGGCGACACCGTGCATATCGACGTGATCGACCGCGAGGGCAACATGGTGTCCGTGACACCCTCGGGCGGCTGGCTGCAATCGTCTCCGACCATTCCGGGCCTCGGCTTCTGCCTCAATTCCCGGGCCCAGATGTTCTGGCTGAAGCCTGGGCTGCCCTCGTCGCTTGCACCCGGCAAGCGGCCGAGGACCACCCTGACGCCGTCGATAGCACTCCACGAGGGCCGCCCGGCTCTGTCTTTCGGAACGCCCGGTGGCGACCAGCAAGACCAGTGGCAGCTGGTGTTCTTCCTGCACTACGTCCACCACAAGATGAACCTGCAGCAGGCGATCGACACGCCGCTGTTCCACACGACCCATTTTCCGAGCTCGTTCTATCCCCGCACCCGCGAGCCAGGCGGTTTGACGGTGGAGGCGAATTTCGGGTCGGAGGTGCTGGAAGCCCTGCGCGCCAAGGGTCACCGGTTGACGGTTGCGGACGAGTGGACCGTTGGCCGGCTGACTGCGGCCGGACGCGACGCCTGCGGCTTGCTCCGGGCAGCGGCCACACCGCGGCTAATGCAAGCCTATGCAGTGGGGCGTTGATATGACCTGGTCCATCGTTACCCGCGATCCCGAAACCGGCCACCTCGCCATCGCCGTCGCCACGCGTTTTTTCGCGGTCGGCAGCATCGTGCCTCATATACGCGGGGGTGTCGGCGCCATCGCGACGCAGGCTTTCTCGAGCCCGCTCTATGGAACGGACGGCCTGATCATGTTGGCCGAGGGCAAGACGCCGCAGCAGACCATTGCTGCACTCACAAATCGCGACGACGGCCACGAGCAGCGTCAATTGCACCTGATCGACGGCAAGGGCCGCAACGCAGCCTTTACCGGGGGAAAATGCATCGATTGGGCCGGCCATCTCGTCGACGAGAACGTTTCCGTTGCCGGCAACATGCTGTCCGGCCCGCAGGTGATCGCCAAAACGCTCGAGACATTCAAGAAGACGTCCGGAGCGCCGTTGGCCGAACGGCTGCTGGAAGCGATGCAGGCCGGCGAAGACGCCGGCGGCGACAAGCGCGGGCAGCAATCTGCAGCGCTCGTGATTTACCGCGACCAGGACTATGCCTGGCTCAACATCCGCGTCGACGACCACGCCGAACCGCTCGCCGAACTGCGGCGTCTCTACGCCGTGGCAAAGGAGCGCTACCTGCCCGTCGCCGAAACCGCGCCAACCCGGGAGAACCCGAGCGGCATGATCGACCGCAGCGCAATCGATGCGGAAATTGCGCGGATGGAGGCCGAGCGCAAGGCCGCCGGGCTATCGTCGGCCTCCTTTGCCACCTCGCCGAAATCCGTTTGAAACTCGGCCGCCCATAGCAGATATCGAGGTACTCCATGACCGATACAGCCGCTGAGAAGACCATGACCGGTGCAGTGCCGGTGCTGTCAGTCTCCCATCTGACGACCTCTTTTCGCGTCGATGGCCAGTGGCGTTCGGTCGTCCGCGACATCTCCTTCGATGTCATGCCCGGTGAAACCGTGGCGATTGTCGGGGAAAGCGGGTCGGGCAAGAGTGTGACCTCGCTGTCGATCATGCGCCTGCTTGCTGCCAACAGCAGCCGGATCGAGGGCAGCATCCTGCTTGGAGGCCGCGATATCCTTTCACTGTCCGACAAGGAAATGAGAGGCGTTCGCGGCAAGGACGTCGCGATGATCTTCCAGGAGCCGATGACCTCGCTCAATCCGATCTTCACCATCGGCCGCCAGATCTCGGAAGCACTCACCTGCCACGGCGATATTTCGAAGGCCGAGGCAAAGGCAGAGACCATTCGCCTCCTTGAGAAGGTGCGCATTCCCAACGCCGCCTCGCGCTTCAATGAGTATCCGCACCAGTTCTCTGGTGGCATGCGCCAGCGGGTGATGATTGCCATGGCGCTGGCCTCGAGGCCGAAGCTGTTGATCGCCGACGAGCCGACCACCGCGCTCGACGTAACGATCCAGGGGCAGATCCTAGACCTCATCAAGATCCTGCAGGAGGAGGAAGGCATGTCCGTCCTCTTCATCACCCACGACATGGGCGTCGTCGCCGAAATTTCCGACCGCACCATCGTCATGTATCGCGGCGAAGCGGTCGAGAGCGGCGCGACCGACGATATCTTCCATCGCGGCAAGCATCCCTATACCCGGGCTCTCCTCTCCGCCGTCCCCCGCCTCGGTTCGATGACGGACAAGGCCTGGCCGCTGCGTTTCCCCGTCGTCGATGCGGCAACCGGTGTCCTCCAGCAACCGGGCGAGGTGGCAGACACCGTCGATCGCCGCCAGACGCCGATCCTCGACGTCAAGAACCTCACCACCCGCTTCGATATCCATGGCGGCCTGCTGGGGCGAAAGACCGGCGCCATCCATGCGGTGGAAAACGTCTCGTTCGATCTTTTTCAGGGCGAAACGCTGTCGCTTGTCGGCGAAAGCGGTTGCGGCAAGTCGACCACCGGGCGCTCCATCATGCGTCTCATAGAGCCCGATGGCGGAGAGGTGCATCTCGACGGCTACGACGTGATGAAGCTGGATTCACTGGCCCTTCGCCAGATGCGTCGCAGCATCCAGATGATCTTCCAGGACCCGTTCGCCAGCCTCAATCCCCGCCTGACCATCGGCTTTACCGTCGCCGAGCCCGTGATCGAGCACGGCCTCGCGACCCGCACCCAGGCGCGCGACAAGGCGGCCGACCTGCTGGAACGTGTCGGCCTGAAGGCCGACATGATGAGCCGCTACCCGCACGAGTTTTCCGGCGGCCAGCGTCAGCGCATCTGCATCGCCCGTGCCCTGGCGCTCGATCCGAAGGTCATCGTCGCCGACGAGAGCGTCTCGGCGCTCGATGTCTCCATCAAGGCGCAGGTCTGCAATCTACTGATGGACCTGCAGCAGAGCCTGCACCTCGCCTTCCTGTTCATCTCCCACGACATGGCGGTTGTCGAGCGCGTCAGTCACCGTGTCGCCGTGATGTATCTGGGTGAGATCGTCGAGATCGGACCGCGCGCGGCGGTGTTCGAAAACCCGCAGCATCCCTATACGAAGAAACTCATCGCGGCGGTTCCAGTCCCCGATCCCTCGCGCCGGGGCATCAAGCGGGATATGTCGACGGATGAGCTCAGAAGCCCGATCCGTGCCATCGGCTATGAGCCGCCTGTACGCAGCTACCGCGAAGTATCTGCCGGTCACCTCGTGCGGCTCGACGAGCCCGCCTGACCGGCAGTTTGCGCAGACCCTATCCGGGCTCTGATGTCGTGATCATCATGCGTCCTGCAGATAGGGCGCGATCAGGCTGAGGTCGGCTTCGCTCAGGCGATCGGTGGCGGTGTTTTTCTGGTGCCAGTAGGGGTATTGCAGCCAGGCTTGGCTGACCTTGTCGAGCCCTGCCCGCTCCTCGTCGGTAAGCTTGAGTTCGGCAGCAGCAAGGTTGTCCCTGAACTGCGCTTCCGTGCGGCCGCCGATGATGACGGAGGTCACGCCCTTGCGGCCGATCAACCAGGCAAGAGCCACTTGGGCGGCAGACACGCCACGGCTGTCGCCGATTTCGACCAGCGCGTCGACGATCTTCCAGAGGCGGTCTTCGTCGCGGATCGGCGGTTCGGTCCAGCCGGCAAACTGGCGCGTACCTTCGGGAGCTGCCTGATTGCGGCGATGCTTGCCTGACAGAAGACCGCCGGAAATCGGGCTCCAGATCAGGATACCGAGACCCTGGTCGATGCTGATCGGGATGAGTTCGTTTTCAGCGTCGCGGCTTTCCAGCGTGTAGTGGATCTGCTGGCTGACAAAGCGCTGGTAACGATCACGCTCGGCAACGCCAAGCGCCTTCATGATGTGCCAGCCGGAAAAATTGGAGCAGCCGATATAGCGGACCTTGCCCTGACGCACGAGCGTATCCAGCGCCTCCATGGTTTCCTCGACCGGCGTCGTCCCGTCCCATTCGTGGACTTGATAGAGGTCTATGACGTCGGTCTTCATGCGCTTGAGGCTGGCTTCGCAACCGGCGATCAGGTGCTGGCGGGAGAGGCCGCTGCTGTTCGGGCCTTCGCCCATCGGGAAGCGCACCTTGGTGGCGACCAGCACATCGTTCTTGCGGGGCCCACCGATGATCTCGCCGAGAATTTCCTCGCAGACACCTTGCGAATAGGCGTCGGCCGTGTCGATTAGGTTGACGCCGGCATCGACGCAGATATCGACGAGGCGCCGCGCCTCGTTGACGCCGAGATCACCGACGGTCTTCGCCCAGCCGACACCGCCGAAGGTCATGGTGCCCATCGTGATCGTCGAGACTTTCAGGCCCGAACGGCCGAGTTGCCGATATTCCATTTCTCTCTCCCATTTTCGCACCGGCTCCAATCGCCGGTCAATTCCGCCCCGACTGAACCAATGATAAGACCGACAGTTGCATCCTTATCAAATGACACATGCGACGTTATGTACAGTATAGGGCCAGCTGCTGGTGAAGTTGCCTGCGTTATTACAGATGTCAGACGTGCAATGCGTCAGTCGGGTGCCCGCAGCCGGTAGCCGACGCCCGTTTCCGTGGTGATATAAACCGGCTGGTCGGGCGATGCCTCGATCTTCTGCCTGAGTTGACGGACATAGACGCGCAGATACTGCACGTCGGCGGCAGGTCCCCAGACCTGTTTCAGGACGAACTGATGCGTCAGCACCTTGCCGGCATGTTGCGCCATGACGCGGAGGATGTCGTACTCCTTTGGCGACAATTTGACCTCGACGCCATCCACCCGGACGATCCGCTTGACGAGATCGACGGATAGTCCTCCGGTCTGGAAAATGGCCTTCTCACCCTGTTGCTGCAGCCGGTGTCTCAAGGCGACGCGTATGCGGGCGGCAAGTTCGTTGACGCCGAAGGGCTTGGTCACATAGTCGTCAGCGCCGATTTCCAGCGCTTGGACGATGCCGCCCTCGTCCGTCCGGCTGGAGAGAATGACGACAGGGATGATCACCCCCTCGTCGCGCCATTGCTGCAGCATTTCGTGACCGGGTTTGTCCGGCAGTCCGAGATCGAGGATGATGAGGTCAGGCGGCTCGTTCTTGACAAGCCGGGCCGCCGAGAGGGCATCGGCAGCCTCGATGACATCGTAGCCCTGCGCCGTCAGCCCGACGCGCAGGAGCCGACGGATCGGTGGTTCATCGTCGACGATGAGGATCTTGATCGCTGCGCCTGTCATCTGAGATCTTCCATTGGGTGAGCGTCGATTGCGCGCGGCAGGCGAATGGTGAAGGCGGCGCCTGCCCGGTCGATACGGTTTGCTGCCGTGACGGTGCCACCCATCGCCTCGACGAAGCCGCGGCAGATCGACAATCCGAGGCCTGTCCCGGCGCGCACCTGGTCTCCCTTGCGGACGCGGTAGAACGTGTCGAACACGCGTTCGAGGTCATCGCCCGGAATGCCCGGTCCCTCGTCGGCCACCTCGACGAAGACGTTGTAGGGATTGGCCCAGCTGCGGATACTGATGGTCGACCCCTCCGGGGCATATTTTGCGGCGTTGTCGAGGAGGTTGAAGAACACCTGCTCGAGAAGCACCGGATCGACGCGCACCATCGGCAGGTCTGCGGCAATTTGCAGCTGCGTCTGGTGGTGGGCGAGGATTTTGGCGCTCCGCCGAAGCGCGCTGCCGGCGATATCCTCTATGAAGTACAGCGCACTGTTCGGCTCCATCGCGCCCGACCCGATGCGCGTCATGTCGAGAAGGTTGGCAATGAAGCGGTTCAGCCGTTCGGATTCGTCAACGATGGTCGACAGTAGGTCGGCGCGGTCCTCGGCAGTCATCGAATCCAGATAGTCGCGCAACGTCCCGGCAGCACCGAGGATGGCCGCCAGCGGCGTCTTCAGATCATGGGAAATGGAGGTCAGCAATGCCGATCGCAACCGATCCGCTTCGACGGCAAGCTTGGCGCGGTCGACGTCGCCGACGAGCTGAATGCGCTCGATGGCGAGTGCGGCCTGATCCGCCAGCGCGTCCAGCAGGCGCTGCTGCTCCGGCGTCAGCAGCGGGCCGTCGCGCCGATCGCTGTCGAGGCCGATCACGCCGACGGCCGAGCGGCCGGTGCGCAGCGGAACATAGAGGCGCTTGGCGCCTGGCAGCGTATCGGCGCCGCGACCGGCGGCGTGGTTATGATCCCAGGCCCAGCGCGCAGCCGCGATGTCGGCGTCGTCCAGCGTGTCGTCCGGCGGATAGCCCGCCTTGACGGCAATCGTGCCGTCTTCCGGCAACAGCAGCACGACGCGAACCTTGAGCATGGAGGCCAGCTGGAAGGCCGTTGCCCACAGAACGTCGTCCAGCGTGCCGGTGCCGGCGAGCTTCTTCGAAAACAGATACAGGTCTTCAGTGGTCCGGGCGCGATGGCGGGCGGCAGCGGCTTGCCGTTGCACCGTTGCCGTCAGGTTGCTGGCGATGATCGCCACGCCGAAAAAAAAGAACAGCGCCAGCACGCTTTCGGGATCGCTGATCGTGAAGGTGTAGCGCGGCGGCAGAAAGAAGAAATTGAAGGCCAGCGAACCGAGCACCGATGAATAGAGCGCTGGCCGCAGCCCGTGCATGACAGCCGAGGTCAGCACCGCCATCAGGAAGACGAGTGCCAGGTTGCGGACATCGAGGAACTGGTCGAGGAGTGCGCCGACCATCAGCGCGATGACGACATAACCGGTGGCAAGGAGATAGGCTTTCAAGTCGAACGACGGAACGGCTGTGGCGCTGGCGACACCCCGTCCTGCCACCGGCGCATCCTTGTCGTTGCCGGAAATGACGTGGACGCTGATATCGCCGGCGCGCCGGATCAGCGCGTCCGATGCCGACCCCAAGAAGGTGTCCCGCCAGCGCCGCTTGCGCGGTGCGCTGGTGACGATATGGGTGACGTTCTGGCTGGCGGCGTGCTGCAGCAGTTCCTCGGCGACGTCCCGCCCCGGAATGGTGATCGCCTCGCCGCCCAGCTGTTCGGCAAGCCTCAGGGTGGCCGCGATCGTGTCGCGCTCCGTCTCCGAGAGATTGATCGAACGGTTTGTCTCCACATAGACCGCCGACCACCGCGCCCGAAGGCGCGATGCCATCCGCGCCCCGTAGCGCACCAGCGATGCCGAGCGCGGATCTTCATCGACGGAGACGAGAATACGCTCGCCGGCGGCCCAGGGCCCGGCAATCGCATTGGCCTGCATGTGCGTCAAAAGCTGGTCGTCGACGCGCTGGGCAGTGCGGCGCAAGGCCAGTTCACGCAGGGCCGTGAGGTTGCCCGGCGTAAAATAGTTCGTCAGCGCCCGCTCCGCCGTCTTGGCGACATAGACCTTGCCGTCGTGCAGGCGCTTGATGAGATCGTCCGGCGTCAAGTCGATGATCTCGACGTCGTCGGCCATGTCGATGATCGAGTCCGGAACTGTCTCGCGAACCCGGATTCGGGTGATCTGCGATACGACGTCGTTGAGGCTTTCGACGTGCTGGATGTTCAGGGTCGTGTAGACGTTGATCCCGCGGTCGAGCAGCTCCTTGACATCGAGGTAGCGTTTCGGGTGGCGGCTGCCCTCCGCGTTGGTGTGGGCCAGCTCGTCGACCAGCACCCAGTCCGGTCGCCGGGCGAGGATAGCGTCGAGATCCATCTCCTCGAGCAGCTGCCCCTTGTAGGGCAGCTTGACGCGCGGGACGATCTCGAAGCCGGAAAGCAGGGCCTGCGTTTCCGTGCGCCCATGGGTCTCGACGACGCCGATGACGACGTCGAAACCGTCGGCGATCTTGGCTCGCCCGGAGACAAGCATCTCGTAGGTCTTGCCGACCCCCGGAGCAGCACCCAGAAAGATCTTCAGGCGACCGCGTGTTTCCGCCCGGGCCTTCTCCAACAGGGCGTCGGGTGAAGGTCTCAGCAATTGATCGCGGTCGCCTGCAGACATGACGTCGTTCTTTCGCAATTGGCCCATGCCCGGGGGCGGGCCAAGGCCTGTTAGGTGGCCATGGCGTCAAGAGCCTGGTTGAGAGCCAGAACGTTGACCGTGGCCTCGCCCAGAATGCCGAGTTCGCGGCCCTGGACGACAGTGTCAATCAACGTCTTTACCTTGGCTTCGTCCAAGTTGCGAGCCTTGGCAATCCGGGGTACCTGAAAGTATGCCGCCTCCGGAGAAATGGCCGGATCGAGGCCGCTGCCGGAAGCGGTCACGAGATCGGCGGGCACCTCTGCATTCGGATTAGTAGCCTTGGCGGCCTCATAGTCGGCCTTCACGCGGTCGATCAGCTTCTTCGAGGTCGGGCCGAGGTTGGAGCCCCCGGAACTGGCAGCATTATAGCCATCGCCGGCAGCAGACGGACGTCCGTGGAAATATCGGTCGCTGGCAAACGCCTGTCCGATCAGCCTGGAGCCGATGACCTTGCCGTCCTTGACGACAAGACTGCCGGCGGCCTGTGTCGGAAACAGCGCCTGGGCGGCGCCGGTCATTGCCAGCGGATAAAGAAGGCCGGTGAGAGCCGTGGTCACGACGATCATCACAATGGCGGGGCGGAGCTGGTTCAGCATTTATGAGTACTCCCTGGTTGGGGTGAAAGCGAGAATGCGGCGGTGGCGACGCGGGTTATGCAAGGCCAAGCGCCGTGACGATCATGTCGATTGCCTTGATGCCGATGAAAGGCACGATGACGCCGCCGAGACCGTAGATGAGCAGATTGCGGCTGAGCAGCGCGCCGGCACCGATAGGCCGGTATTTGACACCCTTCAGCGACAGCGGGATCAGGGCGATGATGATCAATGCGTTGAAGATGATCGCTGACAGGATAGCACTCTGCGTCGAGGCCAGCCCCATGATGTTGAGCGCCTTCAGCTGCGGGTAGAAGGCGATGAACATGGCCGGGATGATCGCAAAATACTTGGCGATGTCGTTGGCGATCGAGAAGGTGGTGAGCGCGCCGCGGGTCATGAGCAACTGCTTGCCGATCTCGACGATCTCGATCAACTTGGTCGGATCGCTGTCAAGATCGACCATGTTGCCCGCTTCTCGTGCCGCAACCGTGCCGGTGTTCATAGCCACGCCGACATCGGCCTGGGCCAGCGCCGGGGCGTCGTTGGTGCCGTCGCCGCACATGGCGACGAGCTTGCCCTTGGCCTGTTCCTCGCGCATCAGCGCCAGCTTCATTTCAGGCGTCGCCTGGGCGAGGAAGTCGTCGACACCGGCTTCGGCAGCGATGGCCGCTGCGGTCATCGGATTGTCGCCCGTGATCATCACGGTGCGGATGCCCATGCGGCGCAGTTCGGCAAAGCGTTCGCGGATGCCGCCCTTGACAATGTCCTTGAGCTGGATGACGCCGAGCAGGCGCCCGTCGCGGGCAACGGCCAGCGGTGTCGCACCCGATTTTGCGATCTCGTCGGCAATAGCCTGCAACTCGCGCACGACGTCATGATCGGCACTGCCGGAAGACGCACCGGCGCCGGTGACATAGGCAAGCACGGAGTCGACGGCACCCTTGCGGATCGACGATCCATCGACATCGACGCCGCTCATGCGGGTCTGCGCCGTGAATGGCACGAAGGTGGCCGACAGCGCCGTCATGTCGCGGCCACGGATCGCGTACTTCTCCTTGGCGAGCACGACGATCGAGCGGCCTTCCGGCGTTTCATCGGCAAGCGAGGCCAGCTGCGCAGCGTCGGCAAGATCCTGCTCGGTAACACCCCGCACAGGCCTGAAGGATGTTGCCTGGCGATTGCCGAGCGTGATCGTGCCGGTCTTGTCGAGCAGCAGCGTATCGACGTCACCGGCAGCTTCCACGGCGCGGCCCGACATGGCGAGCACGTTGAAGCGGACCAGACGGTCCATGCCGGCAATGCCGATGGCCGACAGTAGCGCGCCGATGGTGGTCGGGATGAGCGTGACGAACAGCGCGACCAGGATGATGATCGGGATCGAGCCGCCGGCGTAGGAGGCAAAGCTCGGGATCGTGGCGGTAGCGAGAACGAAGATCAGCGTCATCCCGGCGAGCAGGATGTTGAGGGCGATCTCGTTCGGGGTCTTTTGACGTTCGGCGCCTTCCACCAGGGCGATCATGCGGTCGATGAAGGTCGAGCCGGCAGCCGCGGTGATGCGGACCCGGATCTGGTCGGATAGCACCTGCGTGCCGCCGGTCACAGCCGAACGGTCGCCGCCGGACTCGCGGATGACAGGGGCGGATTCGCCGGTGATTGCCGCCTCGTTGACGGAGGCAACGCCTTCGATCACTTCGCCGTCCGACGGGATGATGTCACCGGCCTCGACCAGCACGACATCGCCGACCTTGAGGCTCGTGCCAGACACCATGGTGAAGGCATCCCGGCTTCCCGACTGCAGCAGCTTGGCCTGGGTTTCCGTGCGCGATTTGCGCAGCGAGGCCGCCTGCGCCTTGCCGCGCCCTTCGGCAACAGCTTCGGCGAAATTGGCAAACAGGACCGTGAACCAGAGCCAAATATTGACCTGCAGCGAAAAGCCGAGATTGCTTCCGCCGGTGGCCAGATCACGGATGAACAGCACCGTCGTCAGCAGGGAAACTGTCGCAACGACAAACATGACCGGGTTCTTGGAAAGCGTACGCGGGTTAAGCTTTGCGAATGCACCGCCGATGGCGGGTATGAGAATGCGACTATCGAGGATACTCGCAGATTTTGCCTGGCTCATTGAGAGACTCCAGCGAAAGAGGAAGCGTGATCGGATGGGCCGGTCAGCCGTGAAGGATTTTGAAAGCGGCAAGCACGACCAGCAGGATGGCCATCATCATCAGGATGACGTCCGAGGCGCGGGTCGTGGCTGCCGGCCCTCGTGCCGGCGAACCGGCGCGAGGGCGTGTACGTTTGCGCAGCATGTGTCGCAGGATCATCTGGAAGACCTCAGAATGTCTGTCCGGCGATCATCATCAGATGCTCGACCACCGGTCCGAGCGCCAGCGCCGGGAAGAAGGTCAGGCCACCGACGATGACGATCGTGCCGACAAGTAGGCCGACGAACAGCGGACCATCGGTCGGGAATGTCCCGGCGGACGACGGGACCCGCTTCTTGGTGACCAGCGATCCGGCAATCGCCAGAGCCGGGATGATCACCAGGAAGCGACCCATCAGCATCGAGATGCCAAGCGTGATGTTGTACCAGGGCGTATTGCCCGAGAGGCCGCCGAAGGCAGAACCGTTATTGGCAGCCGTCGAGGTGTAGGCATAGAGGATCTCCGAGAAGCCATGCGGCCCGGCCGTGCCGATGGAGGCAACGGCGCTCGGAAGCACGGAGGCAATCGCCGTGAAGATCAGCATCGCGGTCGGCAGGCAAAGAATGGCAAGGATCGCCATCTTCATTTCCTTGGCCTCGATCTTCTTGCCGAGATATTCCGGCGTGCGGCCGACCATCAGGCCGGCAACAAAGATGGCGATGATCACGAACAGCACGATGCCGTAGAAGCCTGCGCCGACGCCGCCGACGATGACTTCGCCGAGCTGCATGTTAATCAGCGGAATAAGGCCTCCGAGCGCCGTGAAGCTACCATGCATGGCGTTGACCGCGCCGCATGAGGCCGCCGTGGTGATGACGGCGAAGAGCGAGGAAAGCACCACGCCGAAGCGCACTTCCTTGCCTTCCATGTTGCCGCCCTGCAGACCGAAGGCATGCATCAAGGGATTACCGGCAGCCTCGGCCCAGTAGGTGACACCGACACCGACGACAAACAGGATGCCCATCGTTGCGAGGATTGCCCAGCCCTGCCGCTGATTGCCGACCATCCGGCCGAAGACATTGGTGAGGGCCGCGCCGATGGCAAAGATCGACACCATCTGGATGAGATTGGAAATCGCATCCGGATTTTCGAACGGGTGGGCTGAGTTGGCATTGAAGAAGCCGCCACCATTAGTGCCGAGCATCTTGATCGCCAGCTGCGAGGCGACCGGGCCGACAGCGATGGTCTGCTGCGCGCCTTCGAGCGTCGTTGCCGTGACATAGGCGCCCAGCGTCTGCGGCACGCCGAGATAGACGAAGACCAGCGTCATGACGATGCAGATCGGCAGCAGGATGTAGAATGTGGCGCGGGTCATATCGACCCAGAAATTGCCGATCGCCTTACCGGAGGCGCGCGAAAAGCCCCTGATGAGGCCCATCGCGATGGCCATGCCGGTCGCTGCCGACAGGAAGTTCTGGACCGTGAAGCCTGCCATCTGTGTCAGGTACGACATTGTGCTTTCGCCGCCGTAGTTCTGCCAGTTGGTGTTGGTGACAAAGCTCACGGCGTTGTTGAACGACAGGTCTGTCGGCACGGTAGCCATGCCGGCGGGATTGTAGGGGAGCACCGCCTGGAAGCGTTGCAGTGCATAGAGCACGACGACGCCGAGAAGATTGAACATCAGCAATGAGAACGCATAGGAGGTCCAGTGCTGCTCCTCGCGCTCGCTGGTGCCAGCAAGTCGGTAAAGGCCGCGCTCGACAGGGCCGAGCACGATCGAGAGGTAAGTGCGCTCGCCCGCAAACACGCGGGTCATGTAACCGCCGAGCGGTTTGACGAGCACTATGACGATCCCGCAAAAAAGCAGGATCTGAAGCCATCCGTTGAGGGTCATGGGGTTATCTTTCAGGTCCCGGCGCCGGGCGGATCAGAAGCGCTCTGGGCGAATGAGGGCATAGGTGAGATAGACCGTCAGGAAGACGGTCACCGCACCGCTCAAAATGTAGTCGAACAGCATGGGTGTTATTCCTCTTCAGAGACGGTCGCAGGCTTTGGTGTAGGCAAAACAAAGCCCGAAAAAGATGATGACGATGCCAAGCATGGCGATATCCATCGCGCGCATGTCCTTTCAGATTGTCGAGAAACAGGGAGCCACAGGGCTTACGCCCGGCGAGAAAGCACGCGCTTCCCGCACCAATGATATGTACCCGATCCGCATAAACGTTCGAGACGTGATCGCGGCGGCCCATATAAAAAAGCTATAAAGATTTGGAGGTTTTGCAGTCTGCGTGGGCTCGGGGCAGAGAGCGCTCGCAAAAAAAATGCGGCATGCGTGTGACACAGCCGCGAGCAGAGGCCGCGACTGCGGGCTGTCTCGAGGAGGCAGCCGGGTTTAGCGGGTGGGCAGAGTTGCCTCAATCCTCGACGAAGATCGGATCCTGCGTGAACTGCCCGCCCTGGTAGACGGCCATGGGCGAACGGGGATCGGGGCGAACGACGGCCGCGTCCAGCTCGGCACGAAAGCGCTCGGCATTGTCCTTCGGATGCCAACCCAGGAAGGAGGCGGCGGAATTGTCCCACCAGCGGCTGTCATTGTCCGACACGCCCCAGATGATCGGGCATCCCAGCATCGGCGCGCGAAAGACGCAGCCGATCAGGCTGGCAAAATCGTCAAAGGACATCCAAGTCGACAGCATCCGATGATTGGATGGCTTTTCCATGCAGCTGCCGATCCGCACGATGGCAGTCTCCTGCTGGAACTTGTCGAAGTACATGTGCGCGAGGGCCTCGCCGAAACATTTCGACACGCCATAAAGCCCGTCGGGGCGCATCGGCGCGACTGTGTCGAGGTGCTGATCCTGCCTGTAGAAACCGACGGTGTGGTTCGAGCTCGCAAACAGGATGCGCGGCTTTCCGTGGGCACGGGCCGCCTCGTAGAGATTGTAGAGGCCGAGCAGGTTGGCATTCAGGATCTTGGAAAACTTGTCTTCGACGGAGATGCCGCCCAGATGCAGGATACCTTCACAACCCTCCACGAGCCGATCGACGGCCTCGGCATCGCTGAGGTCGCAGGTCACCACTTCCTCGTGGGCTTCAGCCTTACCGAGCTCGACGATATCCGACAGCCGGATGACATCCGCCATCGACGCCAGACGTGTGCGCATTGCCCGGCCCAAACCGCCGGCAGCGCCGGTCACCAGCAATCTCTTCATATCCAACTCCTCCAAACCCATTCCAACTCATCATACATGTTGGCGGATTTGCGTCAACGATGCAGCTTCGTCATGGCTTATGTCGCCGATATGATATAGGCATTTCCACGATAGAAGTCTTGCAGATCGAAGGAACCGACGGCGTGGCCCTACAGCCTAAGTCACAAACCGAAGCAAAGTCGCAGACCCTGGTGGCCCGTCTCAGCGACACATTGCGCCGCGCCATCGCCGCCGGCCAGTTCCCCCCGGGCAGCAAGCTGCCGAGCGAAGCGCAACTGACCGAAACCCACGGGGTCAGCCGAACGGTGGTGCGCGAAGCCATCGCTGCTCTTCGCGCCGACCGCTTGGTCGAGGCGCAACAGGGTGCAGGTGTCTTCGTGCTGGACCCGCCTGCCCAGATCCAGGCCTTCGGCAGCCTCGATCACGCCCGTGTTTCCTCGGTTATCGAGCTTCTGGAGTTAAGAACAGCCGTCGAAGTCGAGGCGGCGGGCCTTGCTGCCCTACGCCGATCGCCGGCCCAGGAAGAGGCTATCTTCGAGCGCCACCACGCCGTGCGCGACTGTCTCGACGCCGGGGTGCCGACCAGCGAGGCCGACTTCGCGCTGCATCTGGCCATCGCCGAAGCGACCAATAACGGTCGGTTTCGCGAATTCCTGTCGATGATCGGACCGCGCATCATTCCCCGTGCTGCCATCCGTGACGGAGAGAACGAAGCCGACCAGTCGACCTACATCCTCCTCATCGACGACGAGCATCAACAGATCGTCGCCGCCATTTCTGCCGGCGACGAGGAAGCCGCCCGGGCCGCCATGCGCCGCCACCTCAGGGGCAGCCAGGACCGCTACCGCACACTGTTGCGCGGGCAACGCAAACCTGTATGATGAGTTGTTGACAATGGGCTCTGCTGCCTATACGACAAATGCAGCTGGAGGAGCCTGGAGGGGAACCCGATGACACCACAAGAAATCAAGACCGCGCTTGGTGCCGGCCTTCTATCCTTTCCCGTCACCCATTTCGGGGCGGACGAAAAATTCCAGCCGGAAAGCTATCAGCGCCACATCGAATGGCTTTCCAGCTACGATGCGCCGGTGCTTTTTGCAGCTGGCGGCACTGGCGAGTTCTTCTCGCTGTCGCCCGATGAAATTCCGGCAATCGTCAAGGCCGCCAAGGAAGCGGCCGGCTCGACCGCCATCGTCTCCGGCTGTGGCTTCGGCGCCCATGTCGGCGTCGAACTGGCGCAGGCCGTAGAGAAGGCAGGCGCCGATGGCATCCTGCTGCTGCCGCATTACCTGATCGATGCGCCGCAGGAAGGTCTTTTCACCCACATCAAGCGCATCTGCCAGTCGGTCGATATCGGCGTCATGGTCTATAACCGCGACAACTCGGTGCTGTCGGTCGACACCCTGCAGCGTCTTTGCGATGCTTGCCCTAATCTGGTGGGCTTCAAGGATGGCACCGGCGAGATCGGCAACGTCCGCCAGATCACCGCGACCCTCGGCGATCGTCTCACCTATCTCGGCGGGATGCCGACGGCCGAGCTTTTCGCCGAAGCCTATCTCGGCGCCGGCTTTACCACCTACTCGTCGGCCGTCTTCAACTTCGTGCCGGATCTTGCCGTCGACTTTTACAAAGCACTCCGTTCCGGCGATCGTGCCCGTTGCGAGACGATCCTCAAGGACTTCTTCTATCCGTTCATGGCGATCCGCAATCGCCGCAAGGGCTATGCCGTCGCTGCCATCAAGGCCGGCGTGCGGCTGCAGGGTTTCGATGCCGGCAAGGTCAGGCCGCCGCTGGAAGACCTGACGCGGGACGAAGAGGCCATGCTCGAGAAGCTCATTTCGCCCTGGAAGCGCTAGGCCGATGAAGATCGCTGCCGTCAACACGCACCTGCTCGAATACCGCCTGCCGGTGCCCTTCGAAAGTGCATCGATGCGCTTCGACCGCCGCGCGCATATGCTCGTCGAGATCGTTTGCGACGACGGCACGATCGGATGGGGCGAATGCCTCGGCCCCGCGCGACCGAATGCGGCAGTTGTGGCTGCCTATACAAGCCGGCTGATCGGTGCCGATCCACTGGAGACCGAAAAGATCTGGGCGGTCCTCTACAACGCGCTGCGCGACCAGGGCCAACGAGGCCTTTCCATTACCGCCCTGTCCGGCATCGACATTGCGCTCTGGGATATCAAGGGTAAGCATTTCGGCGTGCCGATCTCCACCCTTCTGGGCGGTCGTTTCCGCAAGAGCGTCCGCGCTTATGCCACCGGCAGCTTCAAACGCGATGGCGTCGACCGGATTGAGGACAATGCCAACGAGATGGGAACCCATGCCAAGGCAGGGTTTCATGCGGTCAAGATCAAGATCGGTTTCGATGTCGAGGAGGACCTGCGCGTCATCCGCGCCGTGCGCGAAGCCATCGGACCGCACACCCGGCTGATGATCGACGCCAACCACGGCTACGATGTCATCGAGGCAGTGTCGCTCGGCAAGCGCGCCGCCGAACACGGCATCGACTGGTTCGAGGAGCCCGTCGTGCCGGAACAACTGGGCGCCTATCGCGCGGTGCGCGCAGGCCAGCCTATCCCGGTGGCGGGAGGCGAGACCTGGCACACGCGCTGGGGCATGCAGGAGCCCATCGAGAGCCGCGCCATCGACATCATCCAGCCGGACCTTTGCGGCGTAGGCGGTTTCACCGAAGCCCGCCGCATCGCCGACATGGCGGCGCTGCATGGCGTGCGCGTCGTGCCGCATGTCTGGGGCACTGCGGTCCATATCGCCGCAGCACTGCAGTTCATGGCGTCGATGATCCCCAACCCGGTGCGGGTCAATCCTATCGAGCCGATCCTCGAATTCGACCGCACCGACAATCCTTTCCGCCAGGCCGTCATCACGACGCCCATCGAACACGTCGACGGCGTCGTGGCGATACCGGATGGTCCGGGGCTCGGCATCGAGATCGACCGCGCGGCACTCGCCGAGTTCCGCATGGGAGACGACTGACATGCTCGTCCGCCCCCTCTCCGGCCGCAAGCCGCGCATCGCCCTTCCCGCCGGTGCGATCGACAGCCAGACGCATATGTACCTGCCCGGCTTCCCGGCACTTCCCGGCGGACCGCCTCTGCCCGCCGACGACCTGCCGACACCATCGCAATATCGTCAGCTGATGGGGTGGCTCGGCATCGAGCGCGTGGTGATCACGCAGGGCAATTCCCACCAGCGCGCCAATGGCAACCTGATGGCCTGCCTGGCCGAAATGGGCAGCAGCGCTCGCGGCGTTGCGGTCATCGATGCAGACACGACCGACGCCGAACTCGACGCGCTCGCTAAGGCCGGCGTCGTGGGAGCGCGGATCATGGATCTGCCTGGCGGGGGGATCGGGCTGGAGGCTCTCGAGGATATTGACGCAAAGGCAAATGTCCGGGGCTGGATGCTGGCGATACAGTTCGACGGCAGCGACATCATCAGCCATGAACCGCGGCTCGCGACGCTGAAATCACGGTGGGTTCTCGATCATCACGGCAAGTTTTTTGCGGGCGCGGCGCCTGACGGACCAGAGGTCGCAGCGCTGAAGCGGCTCATCGATGGCGGCCGTTGCTGGTTTAAGTTTGCCGGCTGCTATGAATCGTCGAAATCCGGCGGTCCTGACTTTGCCGATATCGCGGCGGTCGCCCGTGCAATCGCAACCCATGCGCCGGAGCGGATCGTCTGGGGCACCAACTGGCCGCACAATCTGGCGCGGGAGCAGGAGCAATATCCTGACGATGCTGCGCTGGCGGATACCGTGCTTGGCTGGCTTTCGGATGACCATGCCCGAAAGCTGGCATTGGTCGATAATCCGCAGCAGCTTTTTGGATTTTTGCCTGCCAACGGCACGGTGGCTTGAGGTTTTGCCGGAACGGGGAGGTTTCGGCATCGGCATGGGAGGACAGCGGGGCGTCGAGTAGCGTTTGAACGTCCCGATCCCCTGCAACATCGATTTCTACGCCTAACCGGCGCCTCGCTCTCTGACAGAGCCAAAGCGCACGGCCATTTTGTTTCGTACTGGGAGAGAGAGAAACAATGACGCACAGCAAGATCATCACTGCTGCCTTTGCCGGCCTGCTGGCACTCGGCACGTTCGCGCCGGCACAGGCGCGCCAGTTCCGCTCGGCCGACGTCCAGGCACCGGACTACCCGACCGTCAAAGCCGTGCAGTTCATGAGCGACGCGCTCAGCAAGGCGTCGGACGGAAAATATACCATCAAGGTGTTCCCGAACTCGCAGCTCGGCAGCGAGAAGGACACGATCGAGCAGGTCAAGCTCGGCGCGCTGGACTTCATCCGCGTCAATGCCGGAACGCTGAACACCATTTGCCCGGCGATGATGGTGCCGGTCCTGCCCTTCATGTTCCACGACAAGGCGCAGATGCGCACAGTGCTCGACGGGCCGATCGGCGACAAGATCCTCGCCGATTGCGATGCCCACGGACTGGTCGGCCTTGCCTTCTACGATTCCGGCTCGCGTTCCTTCTACACCACCAAGCCGGTGCGCAAGATGGAAGACCTGAAGGGCATGAAGATCCGCGTCCAGCAGTCGGATGTCTGGGTGGCGATGATGAAGGCGCTCGGCGCCAACGCCACGCCTATGCCGACGGGTGAAGTCTATACCGGCCTGAAGACGGGGCTGATCGACGGTGCCGAAAACAACTGGCCGAGCTACTACAACTTCCACCACTATGAGCTGGCGAAGTATTACTCGCTCACCGAACACTCGATGTCCCCGGATGTCCTGTTGATGTCGAAGCGCGTCTACGACAGCTTCACACCGGCCGAACAGACGCAGGTCCGCCAGCTCGCCAAACAATCGGTCACCTATATGCGCCAGCTCTGGGACGCCATGGAAACGACGTCCGAAGAGAAGGTCAAGGCATCCGGCGTCGAGGTCATCACCATCGACAAGACACCGTTCGAGGCCGCGATGAAGCCGATCTACGATCAGTTCGTCACCGATCCCGCCCTGAAGGACATGATCACCGCCATCAAGGCCACGAAATAACGTCTCCGCCGGCGCGTGACAGCGCGTCGGCCCTGACCACTGCGTGGCGGTGACGGCTATCCACTCCGCCTGACGATCATCATCCGAGGAGACCGCCCATGGCTGCGCATCCGCATGCACCGCCCATCGACCCCGCGCGTGCCGAGACGATCCGGACGACCGTCAATACGACGGGCCCGCTTGGCCGCTTCTTCGCCTTCAACGCCTGGCTCTCGCGGATCTGCCTGAAATTTGCGGTGCTCGGTACGCTGCTGATCGTTGCGGCCGTCCTCTACCAGATCTTCGGGCGCTACGTGCTGAACGACTCGCCGGCCTGGACGGAAATCTTCGCGCTGGTCGTCATTCTCTATGTCACCTGCTTTGCGGCGGCCGTCGGCGTGCGCGACGGGCGGCATATCGGCATGGATTCGCTGCTCAATCTGGCGCCCGAGCCATTTCGGATGGCTGCAGAGATCATCGTCTATCTCGGCATGATCGTCTTCGGATTGTCGATGGCCTACAGCGGCGCCGAGCTTGCGGTGGAGATGGCACCCTACCTCAATGCCGGCCTGCCGATTTCACAGGCTTGGAGTTACGTGCCGCTGGCCGCCGGCGGCCTTTTGATCGCCCTATTCGCCGTCGAACGCATCATCGCCGCCATCCTGAAAATCAAGGTAATCCCCTCATGGCATTGATCATTCTCTGCGCGACCTTCGTCGTAGGCCTGATACTCGGCATGCCGGTGGTCTTTGCCATCGGCCTCTCCTCCATTGCCACCGTGCTTTATGAGGGCCTGCCACTGGCGGTCGTCTTCCAGCGCATGGCGTCTGGCATGGGGACATTCTCCTTCCTGACGATCCCGTTCTTTATCTTCACCGGTGAGCTGATGATGTATGGCGGCATTGCCGACCGCATCATCCGCGCCTCTAAGGCGATGGTCGGCCATGTCAGGGGCGGTCTCGGCATGACCAATGTCGTAGCCTGCACGATGTTCGGGGGCGTTTCCGGATCGCCTGTCGCCGACGTCTCCGCCATGGGCTCGGCGCTCATTCCGCTGATGAAGCGCGAAGGCATCGATGCCGATTATGCGGTCAACGTCACCACCTATTCCTCTCTCGTCGGCGCTCTCATGCCGACAAGCCACAACATGATCATCTATTCGCTGGCGGCCGGCGGCCTCGTCTCGATGAATTCGCTGATCATGGCCGGCGCGATTCCCGCCCTGATTCTCACCATCGCCAACCTGATGACCGCCTACTTCGTGGCGCGGTCGCGCGGCTATGCCAAGGGCGTCTTCCCCGGCTGGACCGAAGTCTGGCGAAGCCTTGCGGCAGCCGTGCCCGGCCTCTTCATCATCGTCATCATCGTCGGCGGCATCCTTTCGGGCGTCTTTACCGCCGCAGAAGCTGGCGCCGTCGCCGTACTCTATGCCCTTTTGTTGACGGTGTTCGTCTATCGCACGTTGTCCTTTGAGAGCTTCCTGAAGGCGGTGGCCAAGGCGACGAAAACCACGGGCGTGGTGCTGCTTCTGATCGGCATTTCCACCATGTTCGGCTACCTCATGAGCATCTACGGCGTTGCCGACATGGCCGGCGATGCGCTCAGCCATATCAGCACGCAGCCCTGGGTGATCTTCATCCTCGTCAACATCGCGCTGTTCATCTTCGGCATCTTCCTCGATATGGCCGCCCATATCCTGGTGTGCACGCCGATCTTCCTGCCGATCGTCACCCATTACGGCATGGATCCCGTCCAGTTCGGCATCATTGTACTCTTGAACTCGACCATCGGCCTCAACACACCACCGGTTGGAGCAGCATTCTACCTCGGCTGCGCCATCGGCGAAGTACCGGTCAGCACGGTGGTAAAGTCGATCTGGCCGTTCATGCTCGCACTCTGGGTGACGCTGATGATCGTAACGCTGGTTCCGGAAACGTCCATGCTGGTGCAGGATATCTTCCGATAAGCTGGGCCGCCGGAACCACCGGATCCCCTGATCGGGAGGCCACTGTATGACCGGCCGAGTGGCGATAGACGGTCGCCCTGACAGGCGAGGGAATTTGCGACCGACCGCTGTCACCACCCGAAAAAAAGCCGAGAATTATGAACATTCGCTCTTGCAGATTTTTTTCGCAAAGACTAGAAAGCGGCCACCGAACGCAGCTGGAAGTTTCCCAGCGAATGCGACGGGCGATTAGCTCAGTTGGTAGAGCGCCTCGTTTACACCGAGGATGTCGGCGGTTCGAGTCCGTCATCGCCCACCATCTCACCAAAATCATATTTTCTTTGACTTTTATTTGGCTTTTCCACCGCCAAAAGTGGGACAATTTCCGTCTTTTCGTACTCTGCCCGACGATGTCGGCGCCCGCTATTCTGCCCCTACGAAATCCCGCATGAGGCCTGGCTGGTCGAACACATCAAAGTTCTGCATCCCGGGTCACGGAGTTCTGCCTGCGCGTCTGAGCGATTAGCTGAGAGCTGCGTGGCTTGCCAAAGGCTCTTGTTGGCCAGTGTCGAAACGACGCTACTTCACCGCCGCCGTCGTCAAGGCTATGCCGCCGCAATCAACTTAACAGCCATCCGCCACCTCTGCCGATAAAGGCATCGCGATCCCTCGCTTTCTCTGGAACCTCCAGTCCGAACGCATCGAAAAGCGTCCTGATGTTCGATGCGATGAGATCCGCAAGCCGTTTCAGGCCGCGTTGTCCAAGATCGTCTAGATGGTCGTCAAGCTCGCCGCCAATGGATGTGGTGTAGTTGACGCGGATGCGCCGGCGCGCGGCGGCACCATCGACACCAAGCGTCTTGAGGAATAAGTCGAAATTGTCGGTCGTTATCTCGTCGAGCGTCTCCGCTTCGCCGATCCGATAGGCGAGCTCATCCGTTAAAGCCTCATCCAGTCGAGTTGGCAGGATGTCATAGCGTGGCGCCATGCGTATGCGACCTCCCCGCTCGTAAAGCAGGGCGAAGTTCTTGGCATGACCGTCGGCGTTGCCGACCAGGAGATCAAACAGTGTCGCCCGGATGAAAATCTCCTTGGCGCCGGCCGGATCAATCGTCGCTTCGAGGACTCGTCGGATCGCAGACACGTCGAAGCGGCGGTTGCCTGCCCCACGTCGTTCGTATTTCAGGGACGCAGGCAAGCCCAAGGCCTGGGCAAAGTCCTCTTGATGGATTCGGACGATGCGGTTTTGCTGGTTAAGGGCCCGGTCAAATCGGGTCACAAGCAGCGTATTAAGCCCGCCGAGTGGCAAAACCACCGTGTCGGCGGTATCGGAACCGAGCGACCGCGACAGGCGCATTGCCTCGTTCTCAAGAAGGGCGTCTTGCAGATGGTCCTGGTCCGGCACCTTGAGGATATGTGTGGTCGGTGCGCCTGAGCCTGGAACAGGCTCGGCAAGTGATCCGTCCGGCAGGAGTGTCAGAGCGATCTTGCTCTGCATGCCTGCCAGGGGCGACGGGTCTTCTATTCCAGCAGGCAAGCGTTTGCGCTTGTGTAGCGCATCGACGATCGCCTCAAGGCGGTTGAGGTCGAGCGGAAGGTAATCTTTTCCGTATTCGCCGGGCACCTTTGTCGGTGCCGCGCCGGCCGGCAGGATGGAGAGCGCACCGGCGCAATCCTTGCCGAGATGGTACAGAAGCCCCACAACATCGTCACGCGACAGTCCCTCGCGCGCCATGATGTCCGACAACGCGCTGTCCCGCTCTTGTAGCAGATTGTCGAAGAATGGCCGAGCAACCAAATCTTCAAATGGATTTGTCCCAAGCGGTAAGGATAGCGACAACGGCGTGGCATCGCTACGGGAAACATAGTCGCTGCGATAGGCGAATGCGATTGCGCCGTTTGGATCGCGTACCAGAATGCCGACAGGGTGGTCGTAGCCGTCGAGGCGAACATCAAGAGCCAGAACATCCATCGACGTCATCGGTCTCTTGCAAACATCGAGATGCCGGCGGCCCGCAGCACCGTCAGCACCTTGTCGAATTCGAGCGTTGCCTTGCCGTTTTCAAGTTCGGAAATGAACCGTCGACCAACGCCGGCTAGGTCCGCAAAGGCTTGCTGGGAAAGCCCGCGCGTTTCTCGGGCACGGCGTATCATTTGGCCGAGATCGCCCGGCGTGTTGATCTGCGTGGCTTTCTTGGGTGCGCTTGAAAGGTTTGAGTGAGGCACGTCCGGGCAGGTGTCCGCCATCGTTGGCGGGATATACGACGGCAAGTCGTCGAGAGGCCGCGGTAGCGAGGCCTGTATCCTTTGCGAAGGATCGGGGAGCTTAAGATCGACCTTTGGGGGCGAGACCTTGAACCTCTCCATGATCTTCCCGGTCTCGCTGATCTGCGATAATACCTTGGCGATCTCTCCGGCCGACGATATCGTTTTGATGATGCTGCTATGGGCGGCCATACTTTCGTTGATGCGTTTGATCACATCGGCAGAAGCTTCGCCGGCCGCCAGCCGTCGCGCCAAATCCTGGACATTATCAGTGCCAACAAGAGCGTGCTGTTTCTTCGGAAATTTAGGGTTCTTTGCCATATTTCGCTCCCGAGCGGGAACATAGCAGCGGAGGTCCGCCAAATCAATGGACATTGATCCCGTATGGGAGCAACTCAGTCATTGATCCTGTACGGGATCATAAGTCGCACAATTGAATAATACCGTAGTGGTCTGCACCCGATCGGGAGCAGCTTGATAAACTCGAACAACGTATCTGGTGTGTGTGATGCCATCCTCGTCATGTGAGAAAGGCAGGCTTTCACAGCCTATTCTTCGCCTCACTGTTTATCACGCGATAGACCATTAGTTGGCTCGAAGACGAGCCGTGGCGAGGCTTTCAGCTGGTCAAACTGACCACCATGCTACACCAGTCAACGAGGATGGCATGACGCAACGGGCGATGGTGGCAAAATCAGCCACCGCCACCCCAATGACAGAACAGCACAATATGGTCACGTCACGGGGCTATCGGTCGTCTTTGAAGAGCAACCGTACCTGGATTTCATTTTGGAAAAATTACGTTCTGTACAGAGCCTGAGGGCAATTGCAGCCCTTCTTGTCCTTTTCTATCATTTAAGCGACGGCGCTTTTGATGCTGGTGGAGCTGGCATCGACATATTCTTTTTGATCTCGGGCTTCATCATGGGCACCGTCGGGACGCGCGAGACGCCGCGTGTTTTCCTGGCCAGAAGATTGCTGAGGATAGCCCCGCTCTACTGGCTCGTCACCTTTGCCGTCTGCGGCGCATCGGCCCTCGGCCTACTGTCAAACTTCTCGTTCGATGCCCGGCGGATCATCCTGTCGATGCTGTTCATTCCGCATTTCGACCCCGGCGGTCACATCTGGCCGCTGTTCGTGCCGGGCTGGACGCTGAACCTCGAAATGCTGTTTTATGCCGTCTTTGCGGCAGCGCTTTTCACCACCCGTCCGATTGTGGTCGCCTCCGCCCTGCTCTGCGCACTGGTCGCCCTCGGCCTCTACGACTGGCAGGCGCCCGCCATGATCCAGTGGACCACGCCGATGCTGCTGGAGTTTGTCCTCGGTCTCGGCATTTCACAGTTGCGCAAACCCATCCCCGCTGGCGTCGCACTGATAGGCCTGGCCGGCAGCGTCGTCCTCCTGGCCGCAACAGCCTTTGCCCACATCGACATGACGCCCTACCGCATTATCGTCTGGGGGCTACCCGCCGGGCTGCTGCTTGCAAGCTGCATTGCGCTCGAGGATTGCGGGCGCTGGCCCGCGCGCCTGCTGTCGCCTCTGGAGAAACTCGGCGATGCGTCCTATTCGCTCTATCTCACCCACGGCATCGTGCTCGCCGCCGTCCTCAAGTTCGACCGGTTGGGCCACATGAACGCCATCGTTTCAATCGTCGCTGCCCTTGCCATCGCAGAAGTCTGTTACCTGCTGGTGGAACGCCCGATCAACCGCCTTGCCTCGAAGTCCAGCTGGACGAAGCTCGAACGACCAAAATCGCAGGATTTGTAGCGAAACGGCCCCTGCCGCATCACCGCCATGCAAGAGGGTTCATTGCGAAACCGTAGGCAGATCCGGCGTGCTGATGTTCTCGTCCCAGGATCGGTCAACGACGAGCCTACGGCTTTCGTGCTCTGATGTGGAGAAAGAGTGGGGCAATGCGCGTGTCCGCCACAGATGGCTGAGATTTGGCGACTTGTTTGGTTGCGCGAGGTTCGCCAAACGCTTCAATTTGCAGCCCGGCTTCGACGATCATCGATACCCAAGTGGTCAACGTTCGATGAAATCTCGGTACCTCGAAGGGCTTCTCCGTCACTCGCTGTTCTGCGGGTATCGCGGAGAAGGTCCATCGCTCAATCTGGCCGTCCGGTTCTTCAAAATAGTCCGCGACCTGCACAGCGATGGGTTCGCCTGCTTCGTTGCGAATATTCTTCCGGGTTGGCGGTACAAAGCATGGGTGTAAAATCGAGAACTGGAAGAATCCACCCGGCTTCAATACCCTTTGCACCTCGGAGAAGACCGCTCGTTGATCTGCCATATCCATCATCGACATGAAGGCGACGACAAAATCGAAGCTCGCATCCGGAAAATCGATCGTCAGGCCATCGCCCAGCACGTAGTCGATACCGATGGGATCCTGCTGCTCCGCCTCGCGGGCATGTCGGATGAAAGTTGGCGCGATATCGAGCCCGGTAAGGTGTGCACCGAGACGTGCGACCGCACGCGTGTTCGTCCCTTCGCCACAGCCCAGGTCCAGCCCCTTCAGGTTAGCCACCGGAGGGAGCATATCCAGGAAAGCCGGCGTATTGAGAACGTCGCGATAGACATCATAGCCAGCACGGGTCAGCCGGGTCCAGGCTTCGGCGTTGGCCTCCCAGCAGTTGGCGACTTCATTTGATTTCATTTTGCATCTCCGCTCAGGTGAGCCATCAGGAACAGAGGATGTAGGCATCTCTGCGCGCCGAGAGCAGTTTTACCATTCCATCTCGGCACTCGTATGAAAGTCGTAAGCGGCACATCGAGCGCTGTTGGTCAGAACAACAAAGTTGCAGACTTCGGCTCGAAGCGTGTTGGAGAAGCCGGGCGAAATGCCAGGCTTCTCCTGTTTGTCTCAGAGTAATTGTCGTCGCACTAGAAGCTGCGTTGCAGGCGCAGGATGCCAGCCCATTGCTCCTGATTTACCGAGTCGAACTTGGTATAGGTAACTTCCGGCTCGACCAGCATGTTTTTAACCGGGCTCCACCGAATATTGGTTGTCACCTGAAGGATTTTCGAGTCGGTGAAGGCTACCTGGCCATTTGCCTGCAGTTTCTCGTCGATCGGCAGAGTGACGCCGGTCCACAATGCCCAGTCGCCCCAGCCGCACAGTTCGGCATGGCCAGCCGGGCAAGCCGACGGATCAAGGTTCGAGCCGGCATATTTGTTGAGCTTGTTGCCGTCCGTGTTCCAACCGCCCATCAGAAACGCTTTAAAGATGCCGAAATCTGCATCGACGCGCGCTTTGACGGCTCCTTCTTCAACGATAGCATCGTAACCACCGACAAAGCGGATCTGCCAGGCACCGGATTTAAAACCAATACCGGCAACGGCGTTCGGAATATATTCGTTGGTCTTGGACTGGACCCAGGCGCCGTTATAGGCGGACAGGTCAGCGCCAGAGTTCGTATCTTCCAGCGAAACGACAGCCGTGATGCCGTTTCCGGCATCGTAGTTGTAGGTAATCTGGTTGATTTCGGGCGGGCCGTCATAGACGATATCGTCGTTCATGACGTTTCCGGCGTAACCCATGTAAAGGTTATATGCCGAATCTATCTTGCCAATGGTAAAGCCAGCCAGACTGATATTGGCCCAGACCAGTTTATCGGTTGTCACGCCTTCCTGCCAGTCGAAGCGGTAGATGCTGTCTGTCTTCAGCGCGCCGTATTCGGTATCCGATGCGGTATCGACCGCGATCTGGGCGCGCGAGTGCCAAAGCGTGCCGTAGTCGCCACCCGTTCCCGGGTTATACGGATTATGCCATTTTCCCTCGGTTCGCACCGTGCCACTGATCTTGAGGCAGGTTTCAGTGCCTGGAATGAAGAAATAGCCTGCGCCATAGGCGTCGCAGAGACGAACATATTCAAGCTGCTCGGGCTCTGCAGCAATTGCTGCATCGGCTGCCTTGGCAGCGTGGGCAAGGGAGATTGCAAAGAGCGCGGACCCAAAGCCCAGAAGCGGTTTTACCATATTCACGTATCAACCCCCATAAATGTAGCAGGCTAATAATGAGCCTGCCGACAAGTGAAAATGCGCGTCAAACAGATTTGCGCGGGGGAGTGATTACAAACCGGGTCGCGAGCGCCAACGCATATCGGATGCATTTGGGCATTGCACGATCCGCTGAAACGCCAGCCGTTACACAGAAAATACGCCGACTTACTCGGTGATGCAATTTAGGTACAAAGCGATGTTGGGACATTGCTCATTTGCAACGTGCGACCCGGCAGGCAACGAGAAACCGGGTGAGCGGACTACAATTTATGGCCGCATGAGGCCGATCCATCATCAGATGGCTTCGAGTCTGGCCTGCCGTCGAACGCTGATTGGCTCGCGCCGGCGGTCCTTTATGCGTTCGCAAGCGACTATCCGTCCATGCAGCGCTGACGGGCTAGATACGTGGCGCGGGTCGGGATGCTCGAGGCTTTGAGATAGTCTCTAAAGGAAATATCGGACTTTGAGCGGCAATAGGGTGGCGCCGAGAGCTGCTGCATCGCCATCGGTCTGGCTAAGGAGAAGTTTGGCCTCCTGCGGTCCAATGTCGTAGCGGTGCTTGCGCGTCGAGGGCATGACGGCGCGTTCGATCATCATGTTTCCGAGCGCGCGAGGCAACTGGCCGCCGAGCACGATCGCCTGGGGGTCGATGACCGCAATCAAGCTTGCGATGAGCCGATTGAGTTGCGGCATTACTTCCGTCAGCCAGTCGCTGACGCCCGGCCACGCCGGATCGAACGTTTCGCAGAGCATCTCCACCGACGAGACATCAACGCCGTTCTCCAGCAGCCTTTGCATGAGATACTGAAGCGCCGGCCTGCGCGCTGCCTCATCCGCGTTGTAAATGCCGCTCAATTCGCCAGCGTTTCCATAGAAACCATGGAATGGCTTGCCATCGAGGATGAGGCCGCCGCCGAATCCGTAATTGAACGAGAGATAGGCAAATGTCTGGCACCACAGACCGACGCCGCGAAGGCTCTCGCCGATCGCGCCCGTGGTTCCATTATTCTCCAACCAGACAGGCAATCGGAATGCACTTTCCATGATCGGCTGAAGATCGATCAGGGACCATTGCCGCAATGGTTCCGGTGCATTGAAAATGTGGTTTTTCGAAACGAAAAAGCCGGACATGGAAAAGCCGAGGCCAATCAGCCGTTCGCGCGCAATTGCGTGCTTCACAAGCAACGCATCCAGTGTCCGGGTCAGGGCGACCAGTGTTTCCGTCCGGTCATGCGGTGCGATTGAAAGCTTCTCCTGGGCAACGACGCCACAGCCGAAGTCCGAGATGCACAACACCGCCGAATCGGTATTGATGGATATCCCGATCGAAAAGACTGCGGTCTTGACCAGTTCAATCGTCGGGCTTGGCTGGCCCCGGCTGCCTCGTAGCGGTTTGCCGGTCTGGAGCAACCCGCGCTCAATCAGCCCCTCGACCAGCCGGTGAACCGATTGCTGGGCCAGGTTTGTGTGCGCAGTAATTGTCGCACGCGCGATCGGCCCGTGCCGTCTGACGATATCAAGTATCAATCGCTCATTATCGCTGGCGAGAGGGCGGCGATCGAGCTCAAAAGAGGCGTCTGTTGCTGAAACCATGGCGTCTGGATTAACCGGTAGGCTTATTATCTGCAACGGTGAGTATCGCTCTCAAGCAGACTTCACGAAACTGTCATAAATATTACACCTAATGTGTAGTATTTAGCCCCATCTTCCAATGCGGCTGAGGGGAACCCATGTCATTGAAGTCCTGTGCGATTGCCTTACTGGCGATGTTTGCTTCGCCTTGTATAGCAGCAGATACGAATATGAAAAATCTCGACTTCGATCTGGCAAAGGTGACCCGCGACAATTTCTACGACATCATTGTTCCCGCCGCGAAGGCCGAGGGTACGGTAACGATGTACAATTTCGCTGGCAGCTTCAGCGATACGTGGCAGGAACTGATCACCCGCTTCAAAGCCAAATATGGCATCAACGTCGAATATCACGACGTCAATGGCGAGCAGGCCAACCAGCAACTCATTGTCGTTCAGCAGGCCGGGCAGGATGCGCCTGTGGATGCCTATTTCACAGGAGGGGGAAGCTTTCCGCTTCTCTCTTCGAAAGGCGTGATAGGCAATATTGCGCTGACCAAGATCTTGCCGAATATGAGGAGCTACGATCCGACGCTTGCCGACACTGTTTTCGGCAAACCGCACGGCGGCAGCTTTCCGTTGGTTCACCTCAATCAGACGGCGATCGGCTATGACGCTGCTTTCGTCAAGCCGGAGGAAGTCCCGAAGAATTTCGACGAACTGCTCGTGTGGGCCGAGAAGCATCCAAAACGTCTTGGCGTCACCCTTCCGTCCAAGGGTGGATCCGGCAGCGGGTTCATCTACTCCGTGGCGCTCAGCTACCTCACCGGTGATTGCCGCAAGCAATTGACCAACTATGCCCAGACCGCTCAGGAAGCCGAAGATTGGGCTATGAAATCGGATTGTCTCGATCCGGTGTGGAGCTACTACCGCCGCCTGCTGTCCGTCGCCGAACTCACCAATGGCAATGCCGACACACTCAACCTGATCAATAATCAACAGTTGTACATGGGCACGGTCTGGGAAGACCAGGTGATGACCTTCCTCTCGACGAAACAACTGCCTGATACCTTTCGCCTCACCTTGCTGGAAAAAGGCCAGGTCGGTTCGGGCGACGCCATGATCGTGCCAGCCAACGCCAAGCATGTTGCGGCAGCACTCCTGCTGGTCGACATGGCGATGAGCAAGGAATTCCAGCTTTGGAAGTTGGAAAACAAGGCCTCGCGGTCCCCTCGCACCGACGTGACGGACAACCTGATCTCCGCATCCGCCCAAACCCACATGCTGCCGGCCAGCGTCTATCCGCGCCTCTCGGTGCCAGCCTTCTGGGATATGTCGACCGCGCTCGGCGAGGCACTGGACGAAAAAGTGCTCAACCAGTAGCGGCCAACCGACCGGAGACATCTCAGATCGGCCCATCAGCCGTGCTGTGATCTCCGTCGATCAAGGACCAGCATCGCCCCCGGCCGGAGTAGATAGCCATGAGCGAACTCGAAATCACCGATATATCCAAGGCCTACGGCCTGAGCCGGGCGTTGCATCCGGTTTCGATCAGCGTTGAGCGGGGCGAATTTGTAACCATTCTCGGACCGTCTGGATGCGGGAAGTCGACGCTCCTTCGCATTCTGGCGGGCATCACGACACCGAGCAGCGGAAAAGTTCACCTGGCCGGGCGGCGGATCGATACGGCGCCGCCGGAAGCGCGTGACATAGCGATGGTCTTTCAGTCCTACGCACTGTTTCCCCACATGTCGGTGGCGAAAAATCTCGGTTTCGGGCTAAGGATGAAAAAGGTACCCCCAGGGGAGCGCGAGCGCCGCATTGCCCATGCGCTCGAGATCTGCAACCTGACCGGACTTGTCGATCGCATGCCGCGTCAGCTTTCGGGCGGGCAGCAGCAGCGCGTTGCCCTGGCACGGGCCATTGTCATGCAGCCCGGCTTGCTGCTGTTCGATGAGCCACTGTCGAACCTCGACGCCAAGCTGCGCGAAATGCTGCGCCACGAACTGGTCGAACTGCACAGGCGCATCGGCACCACCAGCCTCTATGTCACCCACGACCAGGCCGAAGCGATGGCGATGTCGGACCGCATCGTCGTGATGAACGAAGGCCGGGTGGTGGAGATTGGCACGCCGCTCGATCTCTACCGCTCGCCGAGGCACGCATTCACGGCAGGCTTCCTCGGCCAGACCAACATCATCGCCGTCCATGCCGATGGCAGACATGCGCGGCTTCCCTGGGGGCAGTCGGTGTTGCTCGATTCCGGGTCTGCGGGCGCGGCCCAGATTTCCGTGCGACCGGAAAATATCAAAATCATTGTCGACGCCGAGGGACCCGGCACTGTCACCGCCCTTTCCTTCCTGGGTGCCAGCGCGCTCTACACCATCTCGATTGCCGGCCAGGTGATCAAGGTCAGCAAGGCCGGGGCCGACAACCTGATCGAGGTCGGCAGCAGGGTTGCGCTCGCTCTTCCCGACGTCGCCCATCGTCTCGATGACCGGCCAGCAAGGGAAGCGGCATGATGGGCGTTCTTCTTCGAGACCGGCGCTTCTTTGTGCCGCTGTTGCTGGCGCCGGGCGTTGGCTATTTGCTGCTCTTCTTTGGCGGGCCGCTGTTTTCCACCTTGGTTGGCAGCTTTCTCAATGACGACGGAGTGTTGACGCTGCAGTGGTATGTTCGGATATTTACCAGGCCGTCCATGCTGCGCGGCCTCAAGACGTCGATCTATTACGGCGTCGCACCCGTTATCGTTTCCATTCTCGTGTCGGTGCCACTCGCTCTTTTGATCCGCAGGAGCTTTCTCGGACGCAAGCTTTTCAGCGGCCTGTACAAACTTCCCATGGCGGTGCCCGGCATTATCGTCGGCTTGATGGTCATCGTGATGTTCGAACGCGGCGGCTTTGTCGATCGTGTCATCGCACCTTTTGGCCTCGGTCTTCCCAAGCTGGTGCGCGACGACTGGGGTGTTGGCGTCATTCTGGCCAGCGTCTGGAAACAGATCCCGTTCATGACCTTGATCATCACCAGCGCTTTCGCGGCCATTCCCGAAGATATCCGTTTTGCATCGCGAACCCTCGGCGCATCGCGGATCAAGACGTTCCTGTTCGTCGAGGTGCCGCTTGCCATGCCCGGTATCACAGCTGCAATTCTTCTGACCTTCATCGGCTCGATGGGCTCATATGCCATTCCCGATATCGTCGGTCCGCCCGTTGCCCGGCCGCTCTCGGTCCTGATGGTCAACGAGTTCAATCAGGGACATTTTCCGCAGGTCTATGCGATGGGCATGTTGCTGAGCCTCTTCGCGGTTCTGGTCCTGATGGCCTATTACGCGCTGACCGATCGTATCGGCGCTGGAAATGCGAAGGGAGGCCATCAATGACGCTCTCCATTGCCGCGGCACCACCGCGCCGTCGCCGCTACTTCACACAGGAAGATCGTCTCCCGGTGGCGATCGGCCTTTACGGCGCCCTTTTTCTTGCCATTGCGCTGCCACTGGCACTGATGTTCCTTTGGAGCATTGCGGACGGATGGCAGCCGCCGCTTGTCGTGCCGCGGAACTATACCGCAAGCCGCTGGACGATCATCCTGTCAGATCCGGGCCTTCTGCGGGCCGCAATCAACAGTATCCTGATTGCCGTGGTCGTGACATCGGCAACCGCCTTCCTGGCGCTCCCCACGGCTTGGGCGATGGCCCGCTTTCCATTCCGCCTCAAGCGGTTGGTGGAGATCTTCATTCTTGCGCCGATCATCATTCCGGGCCTCGTTGTGGCGATCGGCATCGGGAAGCTCTTCATGACGCTCGGGCTCTCTTACTCCATCTTAGGCGTGGTCCTCGTGCAGATCGTCGGCACCTTGCCGCTGATGATCCGGCTGATGAGCGCAACGCTCGAAACCATTCCTGACGACGTGATCCATGCCGCACGCTCGCTTGGCGCGGGCACTGCCGGCATCGTTGCCCACATCATACTGCCACTTGCCGTCCCCGGGCTTCTCGCCGGTGGACTGATGTCGTTCATCGGCAGTTTCGAGGAATTCGACAAGTCCTTCATCGTCGGCGCGCCGGTCGTCGAGACGCTGCCGATCAAGCTCTACATGTATCTCGATCCCTATTCGATACAGCTCCCGCTGGCCTCTATCATCTCCTTCATCCTCCTCCTGCCTGCGCTCATCGTTTTCATCATTGCCGGACGCATCCTGCGCGACGACCTGATGGCAGCGGGCATGGGCAAGATCTGATGCGTCCCAACCTGTCGAAAGTCGAAAACTATGCAACACGCGCCTGCCACTGACCGTATTCCTGCTTTCCACGGCGACGTCCTCGAGATGACGACGCGCAGCAACCCCGCGATCCTGACCATCGCCCATCGGGGCGTCTGGAAGACGACGGCGGAAAACTCGCTTGCCTCCATTCGTGCTGCAATCGCGCTCGGCGTCGAGATGGTGGAAATCGACGCCCAGTCGTCCGCCGACGGGGTGCTTGTGGTCATTCATGACGAAACTCTCGATCGAACGACAACGGCAACGGGGAAAGTTGGCAACATGCCGTTTTCCTCCCTCCGTCGCGCCATGCTGCGCGCTGGCGCCGGTGGAGCGCATGCAACCGCCACCGAAGAGTGCGTGCCAACCCTTGCAGAAATGCTCGAAGAAGCGCGCGGACGCATTGCCATCAATATCGATACGAAGTTCATCCGTGATCTGCCGCTCGTCATGAGTACGGTGCTGAGGCTCGGAATGGAGAGACAAGTTCTGGTAAAGACGGATATTGATCCGACGGCGGACCGTTTCGCGCTCATCGACCAGGACTGGTTCGGACGTATTCCACATATGCCGATGTTCCAGGTGCGTCCAAACGGCAAATTTGCGGAGGATCTCCGCCGTATCGAACGGCTTCGCGCGCCGATGATAGAAGTAAAATTTTCCGACATTGCCGATCTCGCCGCAGGCCGCGAAGAACTGGAGCGCCAGAACATCCGGCTATGGATCAACACGCTCGATGTCTCCCATTGCCTCGCCTACAACGACACACGGGCGTTAAGCGAACCAAGTCAGGTTTGGGGCGCGCTGAAGGAAGCCGGGGTCGGCGCAATCCAGACAGACGAAGTTGAGGCATTCAAGGCCTGGTTGACAAGCGATGCCGCGCAAGGCCCCGCATGATGGCAATCGTGGACGGAGGCATGGTCGGTGCATTGACCCTTTTTGTTCAAGCAATCGCTTTTAAGCGCAGGCACCGTGACTTCGTCCCAACCGGCAATCCGATGCTTGCCGATAAGGTCTTTCTCGTTGAGTTCCCGGACCAATGCTGAATGAGAAGAAAAAACGCCGACGATGCGCGCAGCGATCGTCGCCTACCGACAAGCAATATGCTGCCCTTTGCTTCAGGCTCGTGCCCGGCTGGGAAGAGCCCATTCAGGTCCTGCTGATTACGAGCCGTAATTCTGGCCGCTGGATCATCCCGAAAGGCTGGGGCTTTGCCAAGAAAAAACCTCACGAAGTCGCCCAGCGTGAGGCATGGCACGAAGCCGGGGTACGAGGGCGCGTTCGCAAGAAGCCTTGCGGCTACTACACCTACAAGAAAAAGCTGAGTGAGGAGGAGAGCGTCCTGACCGTTGTTCAGGTCCATCTTCTCAACGTTCTCGAACTGGACAGCCAGTTCCCTCAGAAGGATGAGCGGGAACTTCGCTGGTTTTCCCCCGGCGCAGCCGCGGCAGCCGTCCACGAGCCCGATTTGAAGTGCCTGATTTCAAGCGTGCGGGAATTGGCAAACCAGTTCATATGCCCCAAGCCCGATACCTGGTAACTGGTTGACCAACTTTCTGACTTCCGCCGACGTTTGACATCCGCAGTTGGACTGCAAGCGATGTCCACGCGGCTCCTGATGTGCTCGGGGCCGGCGATTGTTCGCGGATCACAGCCGTCGGCACCTGAGGGGCGCAAGCCGGATCCGACATTCGGTAAAAGCCGTCAGCATCCACCGGTTTCTGTTGTCGATTACCTATCTCGAGCGACATGCCGCTAGCGGAGTGGACGGGTTTGCATTTTTACGGCCGCCGCCTCGATGGAGGCAAGGCGCTCCGGCGCCAGCGCTGAAACGTAAGACCAGGTGATCGAAGCCATGCCGGTGCCAAAGAACGCGATTGCCAAAAAGAGGATAATCAACGGCGGGCTATCATCGAACTGAGCACCAATGATCAGTATGGACAAAGCGATGCCGGTGAGGACCGGAATTTTGCGCGATGCACTGAGGCTGAATTTTGCCCGAAGCAGCGCATCTGACAGGAAGCCCGACACCAACACGCCAGCAAACCGTGCAAGAAACGGTACTGATGCGTAAAATCCCGCCTTGATAAAATCCAGGTGGCGATATTGAACAAGGTAGGTCGGAAACCACCTCAAGAAAAAATTGGCCGATGCCAGATAGCTGAATTGTCCGATGTAGATCCCCCACAGCTTCTTCTTGCTCAGGACAAATTTCAGGTCGTGCCACGAAAATGCACTCCTTCCTGCCTGCTCGCTTTGTAGTCGGTCGCTCAGTTCCGGCACCCCTCCCCTCTCTTTGATGAGATTAAGTTCGGCTTGATTGGTGCCTTTGAAGTGTCGAGGATCCTGTAGATCGTCGCCCAAAGAACGGCTGCGACCAGTCCGAGCATGCCGGTCATGACAAAGACCGGAGGGAGCGCCAACATCTCACTTAAATTCAACAGACGGGGACGATGTTTATCGGTGACTTCGTCGCTGGGGCGCAGCTTCCCGTTTCATGTCCTCATCTAGTTGCTTTACCGCTTGGGAAAATCGAACATTGTCCGATTGTGACCAAAGGCTGGGCTGCGGGGATAGGTCCAATCCAAAATTTGTAGAGGCTTTGCGCAAATTCTCGTTCTCGTGACGACCTCCCCCGGCTCTCCCGTTCCGGAGCCTTCACCGTCTCGGTCACGTCGTTTGGCAGGCCTGCCCGCTTGCCTCCCTCGACCTGTGCCTTCTTCGTCCACGCCTTGAGCGTCTGTGCCGAGCGGCCGATCTATTCTGCGATAAAGGAAAGGGCAGTGCACTGCGACGGATGCCGGGCGTCATGTGACCTGCTCTGGCACCGTTCGCACGGCACGGAGACTTCAGGAGAAAATTTGTTCGCCGTCTTGCGGGGACATAGACCCTGCGTCTCTCGTGGTGGGTCCTGCGACAAACCCGGGCGGTCCATGCGCGTGGATCGAATGGCGATTGCAGCATTTCAGTTCAAACAGTTAGGCATCAAAATAGGCTGATGCTGCGACATGATCTCCCGCTCGGCCAGAACGCGGTGGTCTTGGGTTTTCGTGACGAGGATTGCCGTTAGAGCAGATCGTAAACTCTCAGAATCCAGCTGATCTGGTAGAGCGTTCCGACGATGAGAAACAGTGCCTGGAAACCTTTGCCAGGCACGAACATCGCGGCTACGGCGCAGAACGCAAATATGGACTGGCGAAAAAGATATTCGGTTCCGAGGGCTGCAAAATAGTCTGATCCCTTTATCAGGCTGTCGCCGAGGTCGATGATGAACGTCAGGGCGAAAACGCCATAGAACCAGCGTTTGCGAGCTTCAAAATATTGCTCGTAGCCGCTGTATTCACTCATCTGATCGGGGAAAAGCAGGGCTGTCAACGCCGCGTAGAGCATCGCATAGACAATCAGGAAGAAGTAAATCGGGAAGGTCCATATCGGGACCAGCCTGAGATTGAATTCGTACCACCAGAAATGAATGATGGTGATGAGAAGGAAAACGACCCAGCCCAAATGGATCGGGTAGATCTTGATACTTCCAGGGTGCTGCACGAAGCGCGTCAGGCCATTGACCAATCTCGCCAGACTTAAGCCAAGAACCATCCCGACTATGACACGCACATGTGAGAAGCCTTCGGCGCTCATACCAGCCGCATCCAATGCCATATACGCTTCCTCTCGTTGCGCCGCACGACTGCCCGGCTATCGTCCATGCGGGTGTGTTTACCATAGCGCACCTGGCATCGCTGAAAAGGCCATGCCAGAGCTAGGGTGCGTCTCAACTTCTTGAGGAATATAAATCGTTGCAAAGCCGTTGACATTGGAAGCGCTGCCGACCCGCCTAAATGGATTGGTCGGGGTTGATGATCCCGGCCACGGACACCAAGAGCGTGGTGGTGGTGGAAAAAGCCGTCATCGTGCCGTCCCCAACCGTTCGTTAATAGCAGACTGTATAAAACGAAGCCTACTCGATTGACGCTAAGGACACGTGATGTCGTCTGTGCCTGATTCCGAACTTTTCAACCTCGCCCCAATCGCCATGTGGATCGAAGATTTCAGCGAGGTGAAAAAGCTATTCGATGACTGGCGATTGGAAGGCGTAACCGATATTCGAGGATTCTTGCAAGAGGATCTGTCCCGTGTCGCCGAATGCTCCAGGCGCATTCGCCTCCTCGACGTGAACAGGTGGACGCTCGATCTGGTCGAGGCCAGAGACGTCGAACATCTCCGGGCGAATATGGCCACCGTGTTTCGTGACGACATGCTCGAGACGCATGTGAACGAGCTTGCAGCGCTTTTTGACGGCAAGCCATCGTTTTCAAGCGCGACGGTGAATTACACCCTGACTGGCCGAAGGCTTGATATTCAGCTTCGCGGCATGATTATGCCGGGCGCCGAAGAGACGCTCTCAAGGGTGTTGCTGACGACTGAAGACGTCACGGACCGTGAGACGGCCCGCCGCGCAGAGATTGCGCAACGCAGCTACGCCGAAGGGATTTTTGAACATTCTCCCGTATCTCTCTGGATTGAAGACTTCAGCCAGATCAGGACATTGCTGGAAACCATACGGGATCGCGGGATAACGGATTTCCGCACTTTCATGGACGTCCATCCGGAATTCGTCAGGCAATGCATGAGCGAGATCCGCGTGCTGGACGTCAATCAGGCGACACTCGATCTCTTCTGCGCGGCGGATCGGTCGCAACTTCTTCAGCGGATCACCGAGATTTTCCGGGACGATATGGAAAAGCCGTTTCGGGAGCAACTGATGGAGTTGTGGAATGGCAACCTGCATCACCATCGCGAGGTCGTCAATTATGCGCTCGATGGGTCGCCCCGTCACATCCTGCTGCACTTTTCCGTCTTCCCCGGTTACGAACGCGATTGGTCGAGGGTGCAGGTCGCACTCGCTGACATTACTGCCCGCAAGAAGGCGGAAGCCTATCTCGAATATCTCGGCAAACACGATGTCCTGACAAAGCTCTACAATCGCGCTTTTTACAGCGAAGAATTGAGCCGTCTGGAGCGGAAATCGCTTCAACCCGTCTCGGCCATCATCATCGACCTCAACGGCCTGAAACGCGCCAATGACGAGTACGGGCATGACGTGGGTGACGCTCTGCTGAGGCGGTTCGGCGAAATTCTGAGCGGCGCGATTTCACCCCCCAACCATGCCTGTCGCATCGGCGGCGACGAGTTCGCAGTTCTGATGCCAGGCGCAGACGCCAAGGCCGCAAGCATAGCCGTTGAAACCATCAACGAACTGCTGTCGATCAACAACCAGTTTTATTCCAGCATGCCCCTCAGCATCTCATGCGGTGTCGCAACCAGTCTCGCCGACGACTCCATGGAAGACGTCGTTAAACGCGCAGACCTCAAGATGTACGAAGCAAAACGCGCACATTACGAAAGGCTTCGGAGCCAACTGGGCGTGGCTGACGGGCGACAGAGCCGTGATAGCTGAGATAAGCAGGTTGCCGGCCAACCAGCCGTGAAGCTACAGGCGCATCTGGTTCAGCAGAACCAGCAGCTGCGAGAAATGCTTGATCGCTTTGGCGAGCGCTAGCTGTAACTATCGCATATTCGATAGCGCTTTCCCCAATAGTCGTCCGAAATTTGTTAACCATCGCAGGTTACAGTGCCGATGTCACAATTTGTAGCGCGTCTGTGCCAAAGAGGGCCCGCCATCCACTGCCCGGCGGGCCCTTTTCAATCTACTAATTTCCACCCTTCTATGTTGGCTGACTGTTCCACTGGGGAAGGCCGTTAATTGGCTGCGAATTTATCAAATAGTGTAGCTATCGAGTCCGCCCCGAATAAATCCGCGCATATCATTCGACATGTACTACCGCAGCCATACTGTGTAAGAGCAGATTTCGACAGGTGAGCAATGCCGTATTTTCTGGTCACACATCTCAGGAATCCCCTCATTCAAATGATCCCGAAAGTACGTTTGAGGATTTGATGGT
>NZ_SCFL01000128.1:0-219 GCF_007000305.1 Rhizobium sp. rho-13.1
GCACCGAGGGCAGCGTCATCAAGCTCGCAAATCACCGAAAGGTCGGTTTCAGACCCGTCGCTATGACCACCCTCGGCGATGTCGTCGGCCGCTGCCTGCACGGTCCCCAGGGCTCGGCTGCATGCTACATCGTCACGCGCGAAGCGGCGTTGAAGTTGGTAAAGAGGTTGAATACGGTTCTGTTGCCCTACGATGTCGCTCTCGAACGCGGCTGGTCGA
>NZ_SCFL01000129.1:0-219 GCF_007000305.1 Rhizobium sp. rho-13.1
TCTATGCCGACCTGAACCGCTCGACCTACATCAGTCTGGCGATCGTTTTCCTGGGCGTCATTGCTGCCTATTTTCTAGCCTGGTTCACAAGCACCCAGCTCGTGCGTCGGCCGGTTAGCCGCTTGGTCACAACCATCAAGGCCTGGCAGAAGGATGATGTCGGCGCGCGCACCGGCATGGACGAACGGGATGGCGAGTTCGGGGTGGTTGGCTCGGCGA
>NZ_SCFL01000130.1:0-216 GCF_007000305.1 Rhizobium sp. rho-13.1
TTGACGAACGGCTTGGCCTGATGCTCGACCGCGAGATCGCACTACGAACCGACCGACGGCTGACCAATCGGCTCGCCACAGCAAAGCTTCGATTTGCCAATGCCTCGATCGAAGACATCGATTTTAGATCTCACCGCGGCCTTGATCGTCGCAATGTCTTGTCCTTGGCGCAGGGCGCATGGCTGAAGGCAAACGAGAACCTGATCCTGACAGGCC
>NZ_SCFL01000131.1:0-216 GCF_007000305.1 Rhizobium sp. rho-13.1
CTGCGCCTGCTCGCGAGGTACGGAGCTCGTCATCGCCTGGTTCAGGAAGACAAGGGTGAACGTCTGCCCGAGCCCTCGCAGTAGCTGCGAGAAACCGAAGTCTCCGCCATTGGTAGCTGCGGTGAGGCTCGTGTCCAGGTAACAGCTGACCGAATAGCAGACCAGCCCGAATGCGATTGCGATCCTGAGGTCAAGGGTTCTGATCAGAAGCGGGAA
>NZ_SCFL01000132.1:0-214 GCF_007000305.1 Rhizobium sp. rho-13.1
AAGTGGAAGCGCCGATCGCGAAAGAAAAGCTGAACCTGCGGTCCTCGGCGAATGCTTACCGAAGATCGAGAAGGGAAAGCTTGGTCAACGGTTGAGGTCGACTATTGTCGACACACGCTTGACGATCAGCCGATCAGCGACGGGTCTCAATCTACATTTTAAAGCCTGTCGCCGTTTTTACGATTCAATCTTCTCAAATCAGCTTATCGGTGAT
>NZ_SCFL01000133.1:0-213 GCF_007000305.1 Rhizobium sp. rho-13.1
AGCTGATCTTCAGGACCTTGACGTTGTAGGACAGCAGGTAGGCCGTGCCGATGTAAAAGAGCACGAAAGTTGCCAGCGCCACGAAGGTGCCGAGGACCAGGCTGCGCTTGTGGTTCTTCAGGATCTCGACCACGGGAACGGCAACGCGCTCCTTGCGAGCGACGGCTTCGCTGAACTCCGGGGTCTCGGTGATCGACAGACGGACCCAGAGGC
>NZ_SCFL01000134.1:0-212 GCF_007000305.1 Rhizobium sp. rho-13.1
CAGGCACGCCGAGCCTAGGGGCCCGAAGGGATCCACTTCTGCGGACCCTTGAAGACGTGCCTGCGTAGACGGCAACCCCTCCAAGACCCGGTCCCACCTCGCCGGCAACGCAGACCGGTGTATCCGATGGTGGAACGGGGTGATTATAGATCAGGCCGAAAGCACGGGGATGAAATTATGATGCCGGCATTGTTTCCAAACGGAAATCCCAA
>NZ_SCFL01000013.1:0-133977 GCF_007000305.1 Rhizobium sp. rho-13.1
TCCGAATCATGGAGGCCTATAGATTCAGAACTTGTAAAAATACGCAACTGTAATGCTAGGAAGCGTCGGACGTCAGAGGCGACATCCGACTGCGTCTTGGCGATCAGAGCCGTGTCGACGTCCTTGCCCCGAACTTGGGTATAAAGTTGCTGGTAGCGATCGAAACGACCGGCAAAGTCGTGCATGTGGATCATCTTCGGCCGACCGATCCGGGCAAGCTGCTCGAGGCCGATCCGGTAGCCCGGATCATAGAGCTTCATGTAGCCGACGATGGCGACAAGCCCGCTGGCTTCAGCCGCCGCGACAAGCGGGCGGGCCTCTTCCGCGGTGAAGGCCAAGGGTTTTTCAACTATAATATGCTTACCGGCTGCGATGGCCGCCGATACTACAGGGCCATGATCGTAGGTGCAGATGACTACCGCGTCGACGGTCGGGTCGTTCAAAAGGTCGCGATAGTCCCGGTAACGTGCCGCCACGCCGTACTGCGTTCCGAGCGTATCCAGCACCGTCTGAGACAAGTCGCAGATCGCGGCGATCTTCAGCGTTGTGAGTTCCTGGAGAATCGGCAGGTGCATGAGCTGGGCGATCTCGCCGCAACCGATGACGCCGACGCCGATAGGAACTTTGGAAGAAGGTGAGCTCATTGATATGGACTTTCTCTCAGGACTTGACGGCGCCGGCGGTCAGACCGGCGATGAACTGCCGCTGCATCAGCACAAAGACGGCGATCACCGGCAGGGTTGTGATCGTCAGGGCGGCAAAATAGAGATTCCACATCGAGCCGTATTGCTGGAAGAATGCCACAAGCCCAAGCGGAATGGTCTGTACTGCAGGCTCACGCAGAAGCAGGAAGGAGAGGAAGAAGTCGTTCCAGATCTCGATGAAGCCGAAGATGATCACCAGCGCCAGGCCGGGGCGCACCAGCGGTAGCATGATCAACCAAAGGATCTGAAGGCGGTTCGCACCATCCATGCGCCCCGCATCCTCGAGTTCAATCGGGAGCGACAGGAAGAAGCTGCGTAGGATGAAGATGGACAGCGGCAGATTAGCTGCCGCATGAATAAGCGCCACGCCCAGACGGCTGTTGATCAAGCCCAGATCGCGCGCTGTCATGAACAGCGGAATGGCCATGACCTGCGGCGGCACGAGCATCGCCGAGACAATCAGCGCGAGGATGAGGTTGCGTCCGCGAAATGTCAGCCGTGACAGGGCATAGGCAGCAGGCGTCGCTGCCATCAGCACCACCACAAGTGCGACACCGGTGACAATGATGCTGTTAAGGATGCGGTCGCCCATCCCGGAGACGCGCCAGGCCTCGACATAATTTTGCCAGATGAAACTGGATGGAGGTCCCCAGACATTGGCGATCACCTCGTCTTTGGTCTTGAATGAGCCGAACAGCACCCACACCAGGGGATAGAGCGTTTCCACCAAAACGATGGCCAGTACACCATAGACAAAGACCAGTTCGGCGACCGACCGACCGGCAAGGCGCTCCCTCCAGCGCAGATGCCGCGTCCGTCTTCGGCTTTCGCCATCGATATCGGGAGAAATGGCTGGATCGAGGGTCATGGTCACATGTCCACCTTTGCGCGGCGCATTAGTCCGAGAAGTGCGACGCAGCCCAGTGCTACGATCAGGAATAGCGCATAGCCCATGGCACTGGCGTAGCCCATATTGCCATCCTGGAAAGCGGTTTTGACCATCAGCGTCATGACGACCTCCGTGGCATGATTTGGTCCGCCCTGCGTCAGAACCTGAACAATGTCGAAGTTGCGCACGAAGGCTCCGGAGAGACCAAGGATCACGTTAATCAGAACGACCGGCATCATCAACGGCAGGGTCAGGTGACGAAAGCGAGAAAATGCCTTGGCGCCATCCATGCGGGCCGCCTCGTAGAGCTCCTGCGGTATCGTCTGCAGTCCGGCAAGATAGATCACCGCATGGAAGCCGAGCCATTTCCAGATATCGACCGCGACGATCGAGTAGAGCGCGATATCCGCATCGCCGAGCCACGACTGCTTAAGCCAGGAAAGGCCGACCAGATCGAGTGCGGCATTGAGAAGGCCGAAAACCGGATTGTAGATCCACGACCAGAGCAACCCGGTTGCCGCGAAAGATAGGGTGACGGGAATGAACACGGCTGCGCGGATTGGTCCGCGCAGAAAAATCGCTCTATCGAGCAGCATAGCCAGGCCTAGACCGAGCGTATTCTTGAAGATCAGGATCAGAACGACGAAGATCAGGTTGTTCTCGATAGCGCCGAGAAACACGTGGTCGTGCAGCAGTCTGAGGTAATTGGTCAGACCGACGAAAGTCGGATTGGAAAAACCATCCCAGCGCGTCAGGCTGATCCACAGGCCCCGAAAGAATGGCCAAATGAAGAACAGCCCGAGCAGCGCCACTGCCGGCACCAGCATCAATGTCGCCACGATCGGGTCGCTGTCGAGCCGGATGCGTCGTTTGGGCGAGGTGGCCACGGCGCTTCTTCCTCAGCCCTTGAGGGGGTTGAGAGAAAGGCCGAGCGTTTCCGTGAGGTAGGCGATGCTCTCGATGGCGCTCTGCTCGGCGGTCTTCTGCGAGGCATCCAGCTCGACGATGGCGAGGCCGTCATAGTCGGCGTCGATCAGGACGTCGGCCAATCCGGGCAAATCGACGACCCCGGCGCCCAACTCGCAGAAAGCAGCGTAGCGCTCCGGGCCGACGAGGCTGTCGTCGACCTTGGTGTCCTTGAGATGCATGTAGCGCACCGCCGACACATAGGTCTTTAGCGCGTCCACCGGATCGGAGTGCGTCTGGGCTAGGTGGGCGGGGTCGATGCAAAGGCCGGCGTGTCGCGTATCCAGCTCGTCCATCATCCGGTCGAGCTGATCGCGACGCTCGATGAAGGTGTCGAGATGCGGATGATAGACCGTGGCGATGCCGAGATCGGCCGTTCGCCGCCCGATATCCTCGAGGGCTCGGCAAAACGCCTTGTAGTCATCCGCTGTGTGCTTGTTGCCCGATGCCTCGGATGGCCCGCCGCCGAGCACGAGAACCGGTGCACCGAAGCCTTTCAGAATGCGAGCGAGCGAGATCAGGCAACCGCGTTCGTATTCCCACAGCACCGGGTTGACGAAGGTGGCATTGACATAGAGCGACGACAGCCCGATGCCGAGATCGCTTTGCGCCTCGGATAGAAGCGCATAACGGCGCAAAATGTCGGTATCGGTGGTCACGCCGGGAGGGGCAAGGTTGCCGAGCTGCATGTATTTCCGGGCGAACTGATCGGACAGGCTGGTGAAAGCGAGGATCTCGAACCAGTTGAAACCTTGACCGGCTAGAAATTCAAGCGCGGGCCGCAGAGGCTGACCGGTGAGGTCCCAGCTGTTGAGATGATAACCGATGGAAAAACGCTGTCTGGCGGAACGGGTCATGGCCTGGGCCTTTCGTGCTAAGGCGGATAGGCTCGTCACTGCGACGAGAGTGTGCGTAGATGCGCAACGGCGCCGTGTCAGGCCGCGGCTGCAGGAAGAGGGCGGCGGCGCGAAGAGATCCCGCGCCGTTCGCATGCTCGGGACGTGTGTCAGTCCTTCGGCGGCCAGTTGCCGTCATCCACCAGTTGCTTGAAGGCCGCCTCGACACTCTTTGCCGCGTCCTGGGGCGTCGTGGTGCCGCCTACGACGCCGGCGATACCCGATGCCACGGCGCTCGTGACTTCGCTCGGCCAGACCCAGTCGAGGAATTTGACAGTATCGGGGAACGTGTTCGCGCGCAGTTCCTTGGCATAGGGTTCGTCAACGCCATCGACACCCTTGATCGATGTGGCGATCGGCTGGTCTGCGTCCAGATAGATTTTTGCGATATCAGGCTTTGTCAGATAGGCAATGAAGTCGAGTGCAGGCTTGACCTTTTCGTCCGGAATGGAGGCGCTAAGGCACATGCCGTTGTCGGCGCCGCCGCCATGCTTAGGCGCCCCGGGCGTTCCAGGCATCTTCGGGAAGGGGAAGACGCCCCAGGTAAAGTTCTTGACGCTATCCTTTAGGGACGGAACTTCCCAAGTGCCGCCATAATACATCGCGCTCTTGCCGCTGGCGAAAGCGGCCCTCATGCCCTCCATGTCGACGGAAAGCGAATCCTTGGACAGAATGCCGTCGTCTGTCCATTGCTTGATCAACTGAAAGGCTTCGATGCTCTTGGCATCATCGAACGGTTCATTGCCTTCGAGTTGCTGTTGGGTGAGGCTCACCGCGTCGCCGCTCGATTGAGACAGGGTCTCGAAATACCACATCGGCCACATGACCGAATTGGCGCCCTGGTGCAGAAGCGGGATGACGCCGGCTGCCTTGAGCTTCGGCACCGCCGCCTTGAGGTCTTCATAGGTCGGAGGCGTCGGAATGCCGAGCTTCTTGAACAGACCGACATTGTAGAAGATCGTCGATGTTGACAGCGAACTGATCGGCACGCCGTAGATCTTGCCGTTGACCGTAAATGCTCCAAAGCTGGTGGCGTCGACATTGGCGGCGAACGGCTTCACATCGTCGGTTATCGGCTTCAGCAGACCGCGGCGTACATAGGCTCCATTGACCCAGAAGGCCGAGCAGGCAACCAGATCCATTTCCTGGCCCGACAGCTTGGCGGTCATCATACGCTGCAGCGAACCGGCTTGCGGCCCCTGCGCATCCCATTCGATGCTGGCTACTTCCGGATGCGCCTTGAGGAATCCGGAGATGATTTCGTCGCGGATCTTGGTCTGGACCTCAGGTTTTTCTCGAGGCGCCAAAACGTCAAGGGAGGAGCCGCCGAATACTTTCAGCGTGACGCCCGCCGCCTCGGCGGATATCGGAAGAGCAATAGCGGAAAGGCTGAGGGTGACGCTAAGGATACGCGCCGTCAACTTCCGATTTCGGTGCGTCATAAAATAGGAGGAATGCAAAGAAGTCAGCATGATAGAACCCCTTTTTTGCTTTATTTCGATGCCTTTGCATCTCGACCATATCGTTGATGGTCATACAAATAAGGATCAAGCGTTTGCACTTGTCAAGCACTTCGAAGCTAAGATTTTTATCGATGTGCAAGCCTTTGGCGATTCGCATGTCAGCTTGCAAGAATCCACGCGCGCCGCTACCGCCGCTGCTCTTCAGACTCGTTCGATTGTCAACGATATTTCAAGGCGTTGCCAGGATCAATCGTGCTGCTGCCATGCTGGCATGCGCTGCTTGATTTCACTCTGCGTCCGTCAGTTTTCCAAGCAGCTTGACAAAAGTTGATCGCTCTCGCGACGACAGCGGCGCCAAAAATTGCTCCACGGAGTCGATGCTGAGCTTAAGCAGCGGCAGGGTGTATTCGATGCCCACAGGCGTCAGGCTTAGCACGGACAGCCTTTGGTCGGTGCTGGACGGCGAGCTTTGCACGAGGCCGCTCTCCATCAGCTTGCGTACGACAATGCTGATGGTCGAGCGATCCATCGCGGTGATGCGACCGAGATGGTTTTGCGACAATTCGCCGTGTTTAAGCAGCGTTGCAAGGGCTGCGTGCTGGGTCGGCGTCAGATCGTAGCCTGTCATGGCATTCTGGAAGCAGGTCGTCGCGCGCTGATGGGCGCGACGGATCATATGGGCCGGATGGGTATCGAGATCGTAGCCCGACGCATCGTAAAGCGCCGCGATCTCCTGCGGTGAATGGGGCTGCGGCGCATTTGCGCTCGTCTTGTCATTCCTTACCGATGCCATCCGCGATCCTCCTCCGTCATGCACATCACGACCAACTCTGTCGATGGAATAGCCATCAAAAGCCGTTTCTGTGAAGAGCGCTACAGCAAGAACCCGGCAATTGAAATCGAGAATTGCGATCTATCGAAATATGAAAATGGCTTATTGACAAAGGCCAGCAATTAGATTGGATTGTATGAGTATCAACGAGTTTTGCAGCCGGATGGGCGCAAACTTCTCGAGTTGGCCATTCAATTTCTGTGGCCGGAGCGGAGATTGTCGTCGCCGCGCCGGAAGGAAGTCGTGCATGGAAGTCATTGATGTCGGATCGAACATTTTACTGGGGTGCGTTCTTGCGACCGCTGTGGTGAGCCACTGCCAGATCGCGGGCCTGGAAGTGCAAGGCCCTACCTGCAACGGCGCGTAGACTGCCGTCGCCGATTTCCATTCTCATTCCAATACGACCAGTCAGGGGGGCCTATGGCACCGGGAGCGAATACCTTGAATGACCGGATTGTCGCCGGGATCGATGTTGGCGGCACCTTTACCGACCTGATCATCATAGATGAGAAGGCGGGCAAGGTCGTCTTGGCGAAAACCCCGTCAACGCCGGGGGACCAGTCTAAGGGCGTGTTGAATGCGTTGGCGCAGGCGGGCTATCCCATCGCGAAAATCGACATGATCGTGCATGGTACAACGGTGACGACCAACGCGCTGCTGCAGCGCCGCATCGCGAAGGTCGGAATGATCACCACCCGTGGATTTCGCGACGTCATCGAGCTCGGCCGCCGCACCCGTCCGACGCCCTATGGCCTGTTCGGGACCTTCGTGCCGCTCATTCCCCGCGACCTGCGTCTCGAAGTTGATGAGCGGATGGAGGCCAGCGGCAAGATCCGCGTACAGCTCGACGAGGAGCAACTGCGCGATGCCATCGTCACCCTGATTGACGCCGGCTGCGAGTCTCTGGTCATCCATTTCCTGCATTCCTACAAGAACCCGGTCCACGAACAGCGTGCAGTGGAAATCGCCAACTCCCTGTGGCCGAATGTCTATGTGACGAGCGGCCACGCCCTGCTGTCCGAAGCCCGTGAGTTCGAGCGCGGGGTGACGGCCTCGGTGAACGCCGCAGTCCAGCCGGTGCTGGAACGCTACCTGCAAGGTCTGCGCACGGCGCTGCAGGACAGCGGATATGACAGGGATCTGCTAGTCATGAACGGCAATGGCGGGACGATCTCGTCACGTCTCGTGACCCGGGAAGCCGCCAAGACTGTCATGTCGGGTCCAGCGTCCGGCGTCATCGCCGCCGCCTACACCGCCAAGCGCGCCGGCTATGACCGGTTGATCACCTATGACATGGGTGGCACGTCGACAGACGTGGCGCTGATCCGCGACAACAAGCCACTAGTGTCCAACGAGATCGATATCGAATATGCGATGCCGATCCATGTGCCGATGGTCGATGTCCATACGGTCGGCGCCGGTGGCGGTTCGATTGCCGCCGTCAATGACGCAGGGCTGCTGCAGGTCGGGCCACAGAGTGCGGGCTCCTGGCCGGGGCCGATGTGCTACGGTCGCGGCGGTACGCGGCCGACCATTTCCGATGCCAATCTACTGCTTGGCCGCTTGAGCGTGAAGAAGCTTCTCGCGGTGGATCAGCCTGTCTCGGTGGAGCGGATCGCTAGTGCTTTTGCAGCCGAGGTGGGCGGCAAACTCGAGCTTGATGCCATAGAGGCCGCTGAAGCAGTGGTCGAGATCGCCAATCTCAAGATGGCCGGCGCCATCAGGATGGTGTCTGTCGACAGGGGTAACGATCCGCGCGATTTCGTACTGTTTGCCTTCGGTGGTGCCGGTCCGCTACACGCCTCGGCGATTGCCCGCGAGCTTTCCATCCCGAAAGTATTCGTGCCGGCAAGGCCGGGCCTGACCAATGCCATCGGCTGTGTCGTCGCAGATCTTCGCCACGACTACGTGACGACGGTCAACCGCTTGGTTGTCGAGACCGATCCGGCACTGATCGACGAGCTGGTCGAAAGCCGGACGGCCATGGGACTGCAGGCGATTGGCAGGGAAGCCGTCAAGCCGGTTCAGATCGTCGTCGAGCACAGCGCCGACATGCAGTTCTCCGGTCAGACGCATCTGATCCGCGTCAAGCTGCCGGAGGGCGCCGCAGACATGCAGACAATGCAGCTGCTGTTCGAGGAAGCCTATTACGATCGCTTCCGCGTGCGCCTTCCGGAAGTCCGGGCAAGAATCGTCAGCATCAACACCTCGGTCATCGGCATCCGCCGTGAGGTCAGCCTAGAGAACCTAATCCCCATGGCAGGAAGAGCGGCGACAGTGGAAGAGGCACTGGTGGAAACGCGGCCGGTCCGTTTTGGCGGCGCATGGCGCCAGACGCCGGTTTACGGGCGTGAGAAGTTGCCGATTGACGCTCGGATCGAGGGTCCGGCCATCCTTGAGCAGCTCGATGCCACAACCGTCATCAATCCCGGCGATGTCGCTGAAGGCGACGCGCAAGGCAATATAATCATCACCGTGGGGCAACGAGCATGAGCGGTATCAACGCCATCACCCTGACTGTCATCCAGGCCGGGCTGCAGCAGGTTTGTGACGAGATGGATCATACCTTTTCGCGCGCGGCCTTCTCGCCGATCATTTCCGAAGCTGATGACCGTTCCGATGGCATCTATGCCGCCGACGACGGCTCGTTGATCGCCCAGGGCATCGGTGGCCTTCCGGTCTTCGTCGGTACCATGCAGGCATCGACAAAGACGATCATCGAGTTCATCCGCGACGGCCGTTGTCTGCCGCCGGAGGAGCACGACATCTATGTGGTCAACGATCCCTACCTTGGCGGCACGCACCTCATGGACGTCCGCTTCGCGATGCCCTTCTACCGCAACGGCAAGATCTTCTGCTGGCTCTCCAACATCGGCCACTGGCCGGACATCGGCGGTGCTGTGCCTGGGGGGTTTTCCGCGTCGGCGACATCCGTCGAGCAGGAAGGTCTGCGTCTGCCTCCCGTGAAACTCTTCAAGAAGGGTATGCTCGATTCGGAGATTTATGCGATCATCTGCTCCAACATCCGCATCGCCGATCAAAGGATAGGTGACATCCGGGCGCAGGCCGCAGCCTTGCGGGTCGGTTCCGAGCGCCTGCATGCACTGCTCGATCGCTATGGCGATCAAACGGTGATCGATGCGATAGCCGAATTGCGCGTTCGCTCTGCCGCGCAGATGCGCGCCTCTATCCGCAGGATCGCCACCGGCACCTATCGCGGCGCCGCCTTTATCGATTCCGATGGTATCGTCAACGAGCCGCTGAAGATTTCGCTGCTGGTCACCAAGACCGACGACGACACGCTGATTTTTGACTTCGAAGGATCAAGCCCACCTTGCAAGGGCCCGATGAATTGCGTTCTGGCGACGACGCATTCCTCGGTGTATCTGGCGATCCGTCACATCTTTCCGGACATTCCCTTGAGTGCGGGCGCCTTCGAGCCGCTGATCATCAAGGATCCGGCCGGAACCTTTCTGCACGCGAAATACCCGCGGCCGGTCTCGGGCTGTGCGGCAGAAGTTTCCCAACGCATTGCTGAAGCCGTGTTCTCGGCGCTAGTGCACGCGCTGCCCGAGCTGGTGACAGCAGCGCCTGCCGGCTCGAGCGGCAATTTCGCCCTCGGCGGCCACGATCCGGAGGTCGGTCGCGACTATGTCATGTACCAGATTTCGGGCGGTGGCTATGGCGGCAACATCGCCGGCGACGGGCTGACGAATGGCTGCTCGACGATCGGGATTTCCAAGTCGCCGCCCGTTGAAATCACCGAACAGGTCTTCCCGGTGCTGTTTACTGAATATTCTCTGCGCGAGGCCTCCGGCGGTGCCGGCAAGACCCGCGGCGGCTTTGGCCTGACCTACGAGGTAGAATTGCTGCGCGGCGAGGCTAGCGCCTCCTTCGTGATGGATCACGGACGCGTCGGACCGCAGGGCGTCCTCGGCGGTCGCGATGGCGAACCAGGCAGCATCGTCGTCATCCGGAACGGCGTCGAATATCGACCGCCGCACATCACCAAGGAGCAGGACATTGCGCTGCGCAAGGGAGACCGCGTGCGTGTGGAGACACCCGGCGGCGGTGGCTACGGATCGCCATTCGAGCGTGATGTCGCCGATGTGCTGACTGATGTCGGACTTGGCTACTACAGCATAGAAGACGTGCGGAAGCTGTTTCGGGTGGTCATCGACCCCTCGACCGGAAAAGTCGTTGCCGACGAGACAGAGGCACTTCGCAACCCGACCCGCCACGTCGCCTGACAGGATCAGAAACAGGAGAAAATTGAATGCTGCCCGTCGAAGTTCGCAAATTCTACCTTCAGATCGAGGAGATCTTCCATGACGGTGGCCCGGTGGCCGACACGCCGCCGCGGCGCGGCGTCATCATGGCGGTCGTCGCAAATCCGTTCGCCGGCGGATATGTCGAGGATATTACCGGCTACATGGACACGCTGAAGCCTCTTGGCCTCGATATGGCACAGCGCCTGCTGGCAGCGCTTGGCGGTGATGTCGCGGTTATCGAGGGTTACGGCAAAGGCTCGATCGTCGGTGAGGCCGGTGAGCTGGAGCACGGCGCCCTTTGGCATGTGCCTGGCGGTTATTCGATGCGTGAGGTTCTGGGCAACGCGAAGGCAATCGTCCCTTCGGCCAAGAAGGTCGGCGGGCTGGGAGCAAGGCTCGACGTGCCGATCACTCACATCAATGCCTCCTATGTCCGGAGCCACTTTGACGCAATCGAAGTAGGCATCCCGGACGCCCCGAAGCGCAATGAGATCGTCTTCGTCCTTGCCATGACGACGGGTCCCCGGGTTCATTCGCGGCTTGGCGGCTTGGCAGTTGCCGACATCAAGGGCGAGGATGGGCTGCGATGAACCTTGAGATCAGGCGGATCGTCACCTTCGTCGAGGAGACGCTGAGCGAGCAGGGGCAAGTGGTACAGCCGCCCGTCCGGCGCGCGGTTGCTGCCGCGGTTGTCAAAAATCCCTATGCCGGCGCCTTCGTCGCCGACCTATCTCCGCTCTATGACCTGGCGACGCCGCTTAGTGAGATGCTGGTGCAAAGGACAATTGCTCTGCTCGGTGTACCTGCCTCAGCCATCCACAGTTTTGGCAAAGCGGCTGCCGTTGGCGAGGATGGCGAGCTGGAGCATGCGGCGGCCTTCCTGCACCCGAAGCTTGGGGCACCGATCCGCGCTGCACTGGCTGGCGGCGCGTCTATCATTCCGTCCTCCAAGAAGCGGGCAGGTCCGGGCGCCATCTTCGACATTCCGCTTGGCTACAAAGATGCGGTCTATGTCCGCAGTCACTTCGACGGCGTCGAGGTCCGTATACCCGGTGCACCGAAAGCCAATGAGATCGTCATCGCCATCGCCTTGACGACCGGTGGGCGGCCCCTGCCACGTGTCGGTGGGCTGCAGCGCGCGGACGTAATAGGAAAGGATGGACTGCGGTAACGCAAGTCTTTGGTCGACCTGTTGAGCGCCGGTTTTTTATCGAACGGTCGTCAATCCTTAAGGAAATAACCCAGGATCACTTTAGGAGTGCCAGCATTGCGAGGAATCGTCGCTGGTCCCTGGGTTTCAGCGGTGCCAGCACCTCGTCGCTAACCCGCTTTGCGATCGGCAAGGTTTCCAATGCGAAATCGATACCCTTTTCGGTGAGGGCAACCAAATTGACACGCTGGTCCTCATCCGATGGGACGCGTTGCAGGAGGCCCGGATCCTGCAGTCGCTGCAGCATAGGGCTCAATGTCGCAGTGTCGATCGCCGTCAGGCGGCCGAGATTGATCTGCGACATCGGTCCATAGCGCAAAAGGGTCGCGAGGATCGCCGATTGCGGTGGAGTCAGCGCATAACCTTCGAATGCTTTCTGGAAGATCGCCGTGGCTCTCTGATGCGCGAGCCGGATGATATGGGCATTGTGCTCCTCGAGCTTGTAGCCGATTTCGGCGAGCCGCAGGTCTATCGCCTCCCGCGATCTCGGCGCGTTATCCGCGGGTTGCTCGCGCGAACACTTGCCACCCTTCGGAGTTCGATCCTGGGTCTCGAGGGTTCCCATCGCTTATGCTTCGAAAATCTGGTTGGAAATCGCGATTTTACCGGCCAAGGCCGCGGTTACCGTCTCGGTGTCGGAGACCGTGCCGAAATGGGTGGCAATATCGTAAAGCGTCGAAACATGTTCGCGTGGTCCGGTCGCGGCACAGGCGTCGTGCGGCACGACGATATCGTAGCCCTGGAAAAAGCCGTCATGCACGGTCGATCGCACGCAGATGTTGGTGACGACACCAAAGACGACGAGCTGCGAGATCAGCATGTCTTTCAGCACGAGATCGAGGTCGGTCTGGAAGAAGGCCGAATAGCGGTGCTTGACGACGACGATGTCTTCGTCCTGCACTTCGAGATCGTCTATGACCTGCGTCGCCCAGGTATTCTCGACGCCATGCGGCGTGCGCTTCACCCATTCGCGATCTCGCCGCATGTTCTTGCGATGGGAATCGACGACGAAGATCACCGGCACGCCATTGGCTCGGGCAGCAGTGATCAGTGCCTTCTGCTGCGGCATCAGTGTTTCATAGCCGGGCAACACCATCCGTCCGCCGGGCTTGCAGAACTCGTTGATCATGTCGATGACGATGACTGCCGTCTTGGTCGGGTCGAGTATCGCTGCGTCATCGTGGCGGTGGGCGGAAAATACGTCGGTCATCCGAAAAACTCCGTGGTTCGTGGCGGGTCAGTCGCGCAGCAGCGTGTACATCAGTTCGAAGAAGCGGTCTGAATCGACACGGCTGGCCACCTTGCAGTTGGTCCCCAGTCCGCGCAGGTTCCAGTAGTCGGCAACCGTGGCGCCGAAAGTATGCGTCCCGGTCAGGTCGATCTCGACATGAGCGTCGCGCGTTTCAATCAAGGTCGGATCGATGACCACCGCCAGCGCCAGCGGGTCGTGTAGCGCGCCGCCGACGCCCATCTGGCCGCGATGCAGCTTCTCATAAAATTTCAGCCAGTCCAGAACGACCTCACCGAGCTTGGTGTCGATTTTCCGCAACTCGGCGAACTGCTCCTCTTCGACCAGCACGTGCATAGTGACGTCGAGACCGACCATGGTGATGTCGAGCCCGCTTTCCAGCACGATTCTAGCGGCCTCGGGGTCGCAGAAGATATTGAACTCGGTCGGAGTGATGTATTCCGTCCGCCGGTAGAAGGCGCCGCCCATCAGCACGATCCTGGCGATCTTGTGCTTCAGCTGCGGATATTTCAGCAGAAACATACCGATATTGGTCAAGGGTCCCGTCGGCACCAGAACCACCGGTTCTTCCGCCTCGGACAGCACCTTGGCGATGAAGTCGACGCCATGCATGTCGACGAGCGGCATCGACGCCTCGGGCAGATAGGTCGTGCCATCGAGGCCACTCGGCCCGTCAGCTGTGCCGAGCACGAGGGAGCGCGCCAGCGGCGAAACACAGCCGGCTGCGATCGGCACATCGGTCGCGCCGATGAACTCGAGAATCCTCCGCGCATTGGTGGTGGTGCGGTCAAGGGTGGCATTGCCGCAGACCGTCGTTACCCCGAGAAGGTCGATGGCTGGAGAGCGATGCGCCATGACCAGGGCGATGGCGTCGTCATGACCTGGATCGCAGTCTATGAGCACAGGGATTTTCTTCATCATCATTTTCCTATGCCAATGCGCCAATGGCGCTCTTAAACAATTTCAGGAATTTCTTGCCGTCGAGGTCCTGGCAGATGCGGGTCGTCGCAGGTCCGGAAAACGGCAGTATCTGTCGGCCGCGGAATGCCACCGTTTGGCCGCGCACCAAGCGTTCGCTGAGGGCAACATCTACGAACAGCGGCTCTGTCATGGAGAAGAATTCTGGATGCAGCACTGCACTCACCGCGATCGCGTCATCGAGCGGAAAGCCGACGAGCTTGAAGAACTCCCGCCAGATGTCGATGTAGATCGGAAACGTCCTCTGGACGTAGGACACCACGGTGCTGTCGGGATAGAGCGATCCGAGATCGTTCAGGTCGTCGCGCGTCAGCATGGAGGCAGCGACGCGGTTGTCCTCGCAGACGTCGAGCGGGACGAGGATGACTGGCGCGCCGCTGGCAAGCACCACGCGTGCCGCTTCCGGGTCGGCCCAGATGTTGTATTCGGAGACCGGTGTCATGTTGCCGGGCGTCTGGAAGCAGCCGCCGAGGACGACGATCTGCTTGACCAAACCGGCGATATCGGGGGCCATGCGCAGCGCCAGGGCAACATTCGTTTGTGGTCCGGTTGCGACGATCGAGATCTCGCCGGGATTGGCCCGCACGGTATCGATGATGAAGTCCGTGGCGTGCTTTTGCATCGCCTGGCGTTTCGGGGGAGGGGCCTTCGGATTGAAGTCCCTCAGCCGGTCGCCAAAGCGCGCCTGCAACTGCTTTTCGAAATTCACGGGCGCCAGCATGTCAGCGGCCGAATTGCCGACGATTGGACGGAAGGCGCCAGCGGCGACCGGGATATCGTCGCGGCCTGCCAGCGATAGCGTGTTGAGGACGACGTTGGTAACCTGCTCGATGTCGCCGGCCGCCCCGGTGCAGGCAGTGACGCCCTCCAGTGAGATACCTTCGCATCCGAGCGCAAAGAGGATGGCAAGGATGTCGTCACCGGCCGAGTCCACATCCAAAATTATTCGTTCCATCATGGCTCCGTGGCCTTACGCCCGTTTGAGAAGAGAGAAGCTTTCAAGCGTTTCCCGGACGACCTTTGGCCGCTGGCGGTAGGTCAGCCCGAACAGTGCCAACAGCGACACCAGATAGGGCACCATCAGCACGAGGTAGGAAGAGACGCCGAAGGTCTGTAGCCGCAGCGAGGCGGCGTCGGAAAAGCCGAACAGCAGGCAGCCGAACAGCACCTTCAGCGGGTCGCCATTTGAAAAGATCAGCACGGCGACGGCCATGAAACCGCGGCCCGACGACATGTTCTCGGCAAACATGGTGATATAGCCGAGCGACAGATGCGCACCGGCCAGGCCCGCGAGCACGCCGCAGAGCAGCGAAGCAATGTGCTGCATCCGCGCTGATGGGATGCCGATCGCCTCGGCTGCCTCCGGCTTCTCGCCGACGACGCGGATATAGAGGCCGAGACGCGTGCGATAGAGGATCAGCCAGACAAGGAAGACGGCGATGAAGGCGAAATAGACGAGTGGCGTGTAACCGGACAGCGCGCGGCCAACTTGGCCCAGCATGGCGATGCCAGGAATGTCGATCCGCGGCAGCCCGACAATGTCGCCGCGGACAATTGATCCACGCACGCCGAAGATCGCCTTGGTGAGCGAGATCGTCAGGCCGCCGGCGAGGATGTTGAGCGCCAGGCCGACGACAACCTCGTTGGCCCGTAATGTGACGACCAGCAGCGAGAACAGTCCGGCCATGGTCACGGCCGCTAGCACGCCGCATAGCACGCCGCCCAGCGCCGAGCCGGTCCAGATTGAACCGAGTACGGCGCAGAAGGCACCCATCAGCATCTGTCCCTCAAGGCCGATGTTGAAGATGCCGGCCTTGGTGGTGAAGGTGCCGCCGAGCGCGACCAACAGGATGGGCGCGGTCGTGCGCAAGGTTGCGGCAATCAGCGCCAGATTGAAGATCTTTTCTAGAATTTCCATCGACGCTCTCCCTGACGGCTGTCGCGGCGGCGGCGCACTAGAATCTGCGCCGAAACGCAGAGAATGATCAAGGCCTGGATCACCGTGATGATTTCGCGCGACGCCGTCGTCTCCACCTCCATCAGCAGCGATCCTGCCCTGAGCGCACCGAAGAATAGCGCCACGCCGACCATGCCGATCGGGCTGCCATTGGCAAGAAGGGCGGCGATCACGCCATCGAAACCGAAGCCCGGCGCAAAGCCTTCCATGAAGCGATGGTGCACGCCGAGCGTCTCGACACCGCCGGCCAGCCCGCCGACTGCGCCTGACACCAAAAGGATGACGAGGATGTTGCGCTTGACTTTAACGCCGCCATATTCGGCGAACTTCAAATTGGCCCCCATGGCGCTCATCGAGTAGCCGGCGCTGGTCCGCTTTAGGAACAGCTGCAGGCCAAAGGCAAGCGCGATGCCAATCAACAGCCCGAGATTGACACGGGAATCGTTCATCAGATGCGGCAGCTCGGCGGTGGCTGCAATGGGCGCCGTTTCCGACCAGCCGCCCGGGCGCTTGAAGACGCTGATCGTCAGATAGGACGTCAACAGCACGGCAACGTAATTGGCCAGGATGGTCGAGACGACCTCGTTGGTGCCGTAGCGGGCCCGGAAGAAGGCCGGTATCGCGACCCAGAGTGCACCCGTAAGGACGGCTGCCGCCAGCGCAACCAGCAAATGAATGACCGGCGGCAGAGTAAAGCCGAAACCGACCCAGGCGGCGGCAAAACCACCGACATAGAGCTGGCCTTCGACGCCGATATTGAACAGTCCGCCACGCAAGGCAATGCAGGCTGCCACACCGCAGATGATGATGGGGGTCGCCTGAAGCAGCGAGCCAGCGATGCGTTCGCTATTGCCGAACGCGCCGCGCAATAACGTCGCGAACACATGCGTGGGATTTTCGCCGACGGCAATGATGATGATCGCACCGCCGATTAGCGAGATGCCGATAGCCAGCATTTGGCCGAACATGCCCTCGGCCCAGTCGGGGAATTTCATACGGCGCTTTGGTGCGACCAGGACCGTTTGTGCGTCGTCGCGGCTCGCGGTCATGAGGCCACCTTCATTTCACCGGCCTGGCGTCCGGCCATCAGGAATCCGATCTCGTCCTCGGTCGTGTTGTCCGGATCGACTTCTCCGACGATACGCCCGGCAAACATCACCAGGATACGATCGGCCAGCTTGAGAACTTCGTCCAGCTGCACGGAGATCAGCAGTATTGCGGCGCCGATTTGCCGTTGCCGGATGATCTCGTCGTGGATTCCTTCCATGGCACCGATGTCCACGCCGCGTGTCGGCTGATCAATGAGCAGGAAGGGTGCTCCACGGGAGAATTCACGGGCCAACACGACCTTTTGCATATTGCCGCCGGATAGCGTCCTGACCGCGGCTCGATGGCCGGTCGCACGGATGTCAAACTGCTTGATCAGCCGTTCGGCTTGCTGCTTGACATGCGTCCAGCGAATGAAGCCGCACTTGGCAAACGGCGCTGAGTGCTGCCGTCCCATCAGGATGTTCGACGCGATGGAAGCCGAGGCATCAACGCCGCGCACCAATCTGTTACCTGGCACATGCGAGAGCCCGGCGATGCGAACGGTTAGCGGATCCTGCCCCTGCACGGGCGTCTGGCATAGTTGGATGACGCCGTGGCTCGGTTGGCGTAGGCCTGAAATCACTTCCGCCAGTTCGGTCTGGCCATTGCCATCGACGCCAACGATGCCGATGATCTCGCCGGCCCTGACCTTGAAATTGATGTCGCTCAGCGTCGGCAGGCCGCGATCGTCGCGGGCACAGACCTCGCGCAGATCAAGCACCGGCTCTCCCGTCACCGCGCCTCGCGGCCGGCGATCGAAATTGACGGCCCGGCCGACCATCATCCGGACGAGCTCGTCTTCCGAGACTTCGCTGGTCGGCCTGGTGCCGACCACGCGGCCGTCGCGAAGCACCGTGATCGTGTCGGAGACCTCCATCACTTCCGACAGGTGATGCGAGATGAAGATCACCGTCATGCCTTTTTCCGTAAAGGATCGCAGGATTCGGAATAGGTCCCGGCTTTCCTGCGGCGTCAGTACGGCTGTGGGTTCGTCCAAAATGACAATCTTCGCACCGCGGGCGAGCACTTTGAGTATCTCGACCCTTTGCTCGATACCAACCGAGAGCTCTGCAACGCGACGATCCGGATCGACCTGAAGGCCGAAGGCTGTCGACAGTTCGCGGACCCGTGCGCTCTGCGCTTTGCGATCGATGAGACCGCCTTTGGTGATTTCCATGCCGAGAAAAATGTTTTCGGCAACGGTCAGCGACGGCACCAGCTTGAAGTGCTGGTGCACCATGCCGAGACCGAGCGCGATCGCCTTGCGCGGCGAATCCATCACCACCGGTTCACCATCAATGCTCAGAACCCCTGCGTCTGGCTGGTAGAGGCCGAAGAGGACATTCATCAACGTCGTCTTTCCAGCACCGTTCTCCCCGACCAGCGCATGGATCTCGCCCTTGCGAACCGCGAGATTGACGTCGCTGTTGGCCGTCTGCGGGCCGAAGCGTTTTGTGACGCCGGACATTTCGATCGCGTAAGCCATCAAGCTCTCATCGTTTTCAACGGCCATTGACCTAAATCAAAAAGGAGGGACTTGGCGCGAATAGAATCGCCGCGCCAAGTTGGACCAAGATTCCGAACTGGAGACCCGATCAGACCCTGGGCTTTGCTCTACTTGTTTAGAGCCACGGAGATCGTGCCGTCGGCGACGCCCTTGCGCATAGCTTCAAGCTTGGTCATGACATCGGTCGGGATCTTGTCCTTGACCTGATCACAAACCTTCAGCTCGACGCCGCCTGACTTGATGCCGTAGAGTACGGAGCCGTCCTTAATAGGATCGTCGCCACTGACCTGGCCTTTGATCATGTTGTAGACTGCGATGTCGCCACGTTTCATCATGGATGCCAAGATGTTGCCCGGTGCGGTGGCGCATTGGTCGATGTCAACGCCGATCGCGTATTTGTTGGCGGCCTTGGCGGCTTGAAGAACACCCTCACCAGTCGGCCCCGCTGCCTGGTAGATTATATCGATGTCCTGACCGTACATAGCCATCGCCACTTCGCTGCCCTTGGCCGGATCGTCGAAGGTGCCAGCAAACACACTGTTGACCTTCACGTCCTTGGAAGCTTTGGCGACGCCCTGCTCCATACCCATAAGAAAGTTATGAATGACGGGGATGTCGCGGCCGCCGATGAAGCCGACTTGCGAAGAGTCGGCGAAGCCGTCAACTTTTTCCGCTGTCAACATGCCCGCAAGGCCGCCCGCGAGGTATGAACCCTCTTCCTCTGAAAATTTGACATAGGTCATCGTCGGGCTATCGAGCACGCCATCAATGAAGACAAAGCGTTGCTTTGGGTAGGCGGCATGCGACTTCTGGAGCGCGTCGACCAATTCCCAGCCCATGACGAAGATGACATCGTAATTGCCATCCTTGGCCAGGTTGTTGAATTGCTCCTCATAGTCGAGCGCGCGATTACCGGTGTCAACGATCTTCAGCTCGATGCCGAGATCCTTCTTGGCCTTGTCTAAGCCATTGACGATCGAAATGCCGAAGCCCTGCGAGAAATATCCCGAAATCGCCGCGACCTTGAGCTGAGCGGCATCCGCAGCCGTTGCTCCGAAGGCCAGAGTGGCGATCATCGCCGAACTGGCAAGCACTTTCCTGAAAATCGAAATCATGATCGTTCCCACTCTGTTGTTGTTTGTTAGCCCGAACCGCCGTTTCAAGCGCATCCCAGTCAGCGCAGGTCGATCTATATAGTTCGTGGACGAACTAAACTGAGCCGCAAATTCAACGTTTGTCAAGCAGGGTGCAATCAGAAATATTGTTGGACTACGGACGGATTTTTCGCTTAACTTGCTCTGCGACGCGGGGTCGGCGGAGGTAAATGCAGGGATGCATATCTTGGTGACGGGGGCTGCTGGACTGCTTGGCCGCCATGTGGTGGAGGCTTATCGTGCCGCCGGCTTTGCCGTTACGGCCATGGACATCGTCGGCAACGAAAGCGGCGATATAGTCGGGGCCAACCTTTGCGACCTTCCTACAGCGACGGCACTGATCAGGGACGTTGATTGCGTGGCGCATATCGCATCGATACCGCGCCCCGTAGGCTACGCGACAGATGATGTCTTCAGAACGAACATGGCCCTGATGTTCAACGTGCTGACCGCCATGGAAACGGCCGGCATAAAGAAACTGTTGTTTGCCTCATCCTTTAGCATCATCGGCCTGCCGTTTGCGCCGGCTCCGGTGCAGCTCGATTTTCTGCCAATCGACCAGTCCCACAGAGCCCAGCCGCAGGACATCTATGCCGTGACAAAATGGCTGGGTGAGGAGATGGTTGAAGCCTGGGTCAGACGCACCGGCGGGACGGCAATGAGCATCCGGATGCCCTGGATACAAACACCGGAGAGTTTCTTCCGGGATGTCGGGCCGCGCCGCCAGAGCTCTGATGCGCCTCTGGATCTTTGGGCCTATATCGACGCAAGGGATGCCGCAGAGGCTTTCGTCCGGGCTGCCAGAGCAGAGGCGACAGGTCATGAACGCATCTTCATTTCGGCCGACGATACCTATAGTGAAACGCCGTCACATCAACTGCTCGAGACGCACTATCCGGATTTGGAACTGCGGGAATATCTAGATGATCACGGTAGCCTCCTGTCGAATGCGTTGGCGAAGGATCTTCTGGGGTTTCAGCCACGTTATTCCTGGCGTTCTTACCCTGACCCGCTGGTTGCACACGAGATCTGAATCAAGAAGAGGCGTGCATCGAAATGACATTCGTACAGGATTTTGCAGGCAAGACAGTGCTTGTCACCGGCGGTGGCGGGGTCATAGGCAGTACGGCCGCCAGGATGTTTCTCGAGCGCGGCGCGAACGTCGTGCTGGCAGATATCGACGGGCAGACATTGGAAAGTAAGGCGTCAATGTTCGGGGTCGGGGACCGACTGGCAATTGTTGCTGGCAACTTGTCCGACGAGACCGCGGCGAAGGGAGCGGTCGATCTCGCTCTCAGGACATTCGGTCGTATCGACGTCGTCTTCAACAATGCGGGCATTTCGGGCATCGTCGCGCCGGTACATCTGCTCGAGGCGTCGGACTGGGACGCCATTGTCAACGCCAATCTTCGTAGCATGTTTCTTGTGTTGAAGTTTGCGGCAGCGGCGATGGTAAAACTGCAGATTGCCGGCAAGATCGTGAACATGGGATCATCAATGGCCGGATGGGACGTCCTTTCTGGAGGCGCTGGCTATGCCGCCACCAAGAGCGCCGTCGTCGGCCTGACCAAAGTCGCCGCCCTGGATCTGGCGCGCTATGGTATACGAGTGAACGCGGTATGCCCCGGTGTGATTGAGACGACGCTCGGTGTGCCCGGCATGCGAGGGGATGAAGACATTAAATCGGCGGTCGAGCATTTCGCTGAGCGGATTCCGCTCCGGCGGATCGGTCAGCCGGAAGACGTGGCAGAAATCGTTCTGTTCTTGGCCTCGGATGGGGCGCGCCACGTCAGTGGCGCGGCGTGGCTGGTGGATGGTGGACAGACGCTGCAAAGCTTCTCAAATGCGCCGACAAAGGGCGTGTATCCAAAGCGGATCAGGTCGATGGATGAGTAGATTGATCGATAACGCTGCTGGGGCCATTAGCTCAAAGTAGGTGGTGAAAAGAGCTCGGAGAATTTAACTCTGAATTCCGCTATGAATTGCGGTGAAACAGAGCGTTAGCCGCGCCTGCGCTGTTCCGTAGATAAGGCGGATGAGCTGTTCATCGAACACGTAACTCTGGGCTTGGCTGCATCTTTTCGATGGGGCAGGCAACGCATGTTTTTCGAACCACCACCAGAAGAGGTACCGGAAAAGACCATGTCCAGGCGAATTGCAGTGATCGGAGCGGGCATCAACGGCCTTGCCGTGGCCCGACAGGTTATGCTGGATCATTCGGGCATTGCCGTCACCGTCTTCGAAAAGGAGGCGAATGTTGCCCAGCACCAGTCGAGCCACAATTCTGGCGTCGTGCATGCTGGCCTCTATTACGAGCCGGGCAGCCTGAAGGCGCGGCTTTGTACCCGCGGCGCCGAACTAATTCGCGACTACTGTGTCGCCCACGCGCTGCCCTATGACGAATGCGGCAAGCTTGTGGTGGCGCTCAAGGACGAAGAACTGCCGCGGCTGGAGGCGATCCACAGGCGGTCGATCGCCAATGGCGTGCCTGGGGTCAGCCTGATCGGGCCTGAGCGGATGCGCGAAATCGAGCCGAACGGCGTCGGCATCCGGGCGCTACACTCGCCGCGCACGGCCATAGTCAGCTACGAGGTGGTAGCCAGGCGCATCGCCGCCGAAATCAAGGAGTGGGGCGCCAGCCTCAGGCTCGGGACGAAGGTCGCCAAGATCACCGAAAGCAGCGACGGCGCCTATGTCGAGGGTGCCGAAGGGCGGCTCGACGACAAGCCCTACGACCATGTCATCGCCTGCTCAGGCTTGCAGTCGGATCGCCTGGCGTGCGCCTCGGGTGACGGGGACGAACCGCGCATCGTGCCGTTCTTCGGCCTCTACTACGTCGTCGACGCCGCCTTCAGAAAGCACGTAAAGGGGCTGATCTATCCGGTTCCGGATCCGCGCTTTCCCTTTCTCGGGGTGCACTTCACTAAGCGCATCGACGGCGAGATTACTATCGGCCCGAATGCCTTCATCTCGCTCGGCCGCGAAAACTATTCCGGCCGCCGCTTCGACCTGCGCGACATCGCCGATTTTGTCACCTTTCCCGGCTTCTGGAAATTTGCGGCCCGCAACAAGGCGGTGGCCATCCGAGAACTGAAGACCGTTCTCAGCCAGAACACCTTCGTGGCTGAAGCGGCGAAATATGTTCCGTCCCTTGCAGACGTAAAGGTAGTGCCCGCTACCCGAGGTATCCGCGCCCAAGCTATGAAGAACGACGGCCGGTTGGTAGATGATTTCGTTATCCGCAAGGCGCGATATGTGACCCATATTCGCAACGCGCCGTCGCCCGGCGCCACATCATCCTTAGCAATTGCCGAGCACATCGCGAAAGAGATCGGGGCATTCCAATAGGGTCCATAAATTTGGTCTGGCAACTAGCGTTGAGCCAGTCGATGTCCCGATGACCGAATCTCAACTCGATTCTCGAACTCATGAGGTTCCATAAATGGGCGTTACGCTTTCATCCGGTTGATTTCGTAAGAATAAATTTTGCGGCTGAGTGGTCGGCGGTTCGGTTCCTATCAAGCGGAAGGCTATATAAACGCGTCATCGTTTTCCCCCTTTATGGCCAGAGACGGTTCATTTCCCAAGTCAACCCGTCTCCAGCAAGGGCGTACTGCAGACGGATATGGTTACGATCCGTTGCTCCTTGCCAGAACTCAACAACGACGCGAGAGACGGCATACACGCGCCAACCCGGTGCAACGTGGTCAGGGTTGGCTGCCAGGAAGGCCCGGGCGTCAACAATACGTCGCTCGAGCTCTTGCCTATCTTTCAGACCGTCGCTTTGCTTCGATGCGATCGCGCTCACTTTCGAACCCGCGGGTCGGTCCAGAAAATCCTCGGCGCATTCTTCGGCAGAAAGCGCGACGGCCTCGCCACGTATACGAACCTGCCGACCAAGGTCGGGCCAATAGAATGTCAAGGCGACCTTTGGCATCGACCCTATCTGCTTGCCCTTAGGGCTTCCGGCCTTCATTGCGAAGTGCCAGCCGCGCTTGTCGACATTTTTTAAAATAATAACTCGGGCATCCGGCCAGCCGTTCTCATCTGCCGTGGATAGCGTCATCGCATGTGGCTCTTTGATGCCAGCAGCCAAGGCATCGTCAAGCCATATTGTGAAAGCAGCGTGCGGTGTGTCGGGAAACCCCTCCACGTCCATATGAGGAAGCGGTCCTTTGAGGGAGGGTATCTGACGCAACTTGTCTTTCATCGACAACTGGCCCGGATTAGAGCTGCTCATGGTCGGTGTTCCTTGGGGATAATTGCGGGGATTGTGGACAGGGCTGTCGCGGAAAATCCGATATCGTGAGTGTCTCGCCCAAGTAGGATGGTCGACAACCCAGCAGCTTGACCGCCAGCAATGTCCGCGTCGGGGTTGTCGCCAATCATCCACCGAGCCCGACCGGGAGCCAGCGATTCAATCGCATATCGGAAAAGTGCTGGTGATGGTTTTTCAAGGCCGATCTGCCCTGAACAAAAGACTTTATCGAAATGGATGCTAAGCCCCAACCCATCCATCAGCGATGGGAGCTCGGGAGCAAAGTTGAAAATAACTGCGTGGTGCCAACCGAGGGCAGACAGGTGTTCCAATACCTCGACGGCGTCTGGGTCTACCTGCCAACCAGCAAGATCCAGATAGATCTCGCGCGATCTTATTGAGACCGATATGGCCAAAGTCTTTTCCATGCCAAGGGTGACAAGAGCCGTTTCGGCGGCGGCGAGGATAGGGCTCCACCATCCATCTGCGTTTCCTGCCCAGGAATGCGCAAGTTCGTCACGGTGCCAGGGGAAGGCACCTGATAGGAATGGCCTGATGATATCAGCAGTACAGGTGAATGTGGGATCGGCAACAGTGGCTGCAGCTTCCAAAGCGCTTGTATAGCGCCCCTTACGTACGGCAAGCGTTCCCTCAAAATCCCAGAGGAGGTAGTTTTTTGAAACCTGGTTTGACAACATCGAGAGCCCTGGAACGTATGACCTCTTAACGGTATGATTGTCCCTAAAGAGGTATATACCTCTATCATCGTCAACATGACATTGGAATGACAAAGGGCATGGGCCTTATAATGTCGAACGCTAAATCTGAGAAGCAACCGCTATGGCTGCAGACGGCTCACAAAATCCGTAGACGGATAGAAGAAGGCGTCTTGAGGCCCGGCGAGAGAATGCCTTCAAGTCATCAGATTGCCGAAGAGTTTGCGATCAACCGCATGACGGCCCGGCGTGCCCTGGCAGAGCTGGAGAAGGACGGGCTTCTTCGCATCCTTCATGGTAACGGCACCTTCGTCGCCGATGCACCGATACCGTATGCCATTGGGACCAGGGTAAGGTTTGACCAAAATCTGGAAGCCGTGGGCGCCGTTCCGGAAAGAATAGTCCTTCGGCGCTGGTTGGAACCGGCAACTGAAGAGGTGGCAGCACAACTGGCGTTGTCGATCAGAGCGCCGCTCATTGTGATGGAGATCGGTGCTTATGCCAGCGGCCATCCAATCGGGATTGGGAGGCGTTATTGCTGTGCGACAAGATTTGCTGGTTTCGCAGAGATTTTTGAGGAGCTTGGCTCAATCAGTATGGCGCTGAAGCAGTTCGACATTGACGATTTTCAAAGAGCCAGCACAATCGTCGTCGCCAGGATGCCGACGACCGATGAATGTGAGTTTCTCAGGTCCTCGAAATCTCAGCCTGTCTTGGCATACAGCGCGATCGATGTGGCTCCGGCGGACGAGCCGATATCCTATTTTACGGGTTGTTTTTCGGCTCGTGCGGTTGAAATGCACATTTTCGCCTGAGCACTCGACGGTTCGATCCTCTCCAAGGCGAGAGGTCGCCTGATAGCGGTGTGATCGTCTCAACGAACCGATCCACTTCTCTCGGCAAGCCTTGTCTTGAGAGCCAAAAGCTATCACTGGCGCGTCTGGCGACCTCGCCTGTCGAGGTGAGCCCATCCTCCGGGGAAGGCTGCCAATAGACTCTTGTCAGCCGATCAGACCTTCGCTCTCTATGCCCTTCGTCAGCTCCAACGCCTGGTGCTCGAACAGTCTGCGATAGATCCCGTTCCTCCGTCGTATAAGGCGAGCGTGGGTATCTTCCTCAGCGATATGTCCGTGTTCGCCGCCCGTATATCCTGCCAGGGAGCAGCTGGCTGCGGTGCCCTGAACCGCATGGGCCCTAACGGTGGTGCGGCGAAGGGAATGCCGCGCCAGCTTCGCACCCCATCCGTCACGATGCCGGCGAAGAAGCCGCTTTCGATCTCAACGGCGAGACTGCCGTGGGGGCTCTGATCAGACATGCGCTGCTCCTTCGAGTGGCGCCGTTTCTGTTGTCAATGCTTGGCGCGGAATGGGCGTGGGACCATCCAGCCCCGGCAAGAAAAAACGAGATCCGTTCCGCAGTGATGGAGAGGGTAGCCGGCGTCGCCTCACAGGGCGACAAACCGAGTGCCGACGCGCGCATGGGCGGCGCTATGGCAAGGTCCCACAGAAATTGCGCATTGGCTACGATCGCGTGCTCCTCTGCCGGCTGGACAAGGCGAAGAATAGGGTAAAGGCGGCTCGTGGCCCGAAGCGGACGTCTTCCAGCACTGGCACGATCTCCGGAAAATGGTCTGCCTGCGCGACAAGGGTAAGTTCCATCGCGATGATGTCCGGATGCAGAAAGAAACGAAGCAGATCCTGGCAAACGTTCAGCAACTGATCGGCTACGGCCCGATCTCCGGCGCATTTCACAACAATCTCGTCCAGATGCCAAACATCGCCGGGGCGGCCCTGCCGTCTCCGCAAGTTGTGGGCGATATGGGGTCCGAACTTGGCGATCCAACGGCGGATCGTCTCATATGAAATATCTCTCTCACGCTCGAGTAGCATTAGCTCAACTTCACGAAGGCTCAGGTTGAACGGTAGGTAAAGCCAGGCCGCGTGAGAAACGATCTGCGGCCCAAAACGGTGACGCTTGATATCCGGTGTTTGCATCGCCGAAATTTACGCCCAACCCAAAACGTAGGCAACTGCAAGCCGGTGAACTTGACAACACCCATGCAGGGATATCTGTTCTCGAAACCTGTGTTTGAATCGGTAGCGAAGGATATCGCAGCTCTCAAAACCTGCCAGATTTGAGCAAACGGATGTTTTCCAACATAGTCGAGTGCTTTTGCGAGAGGCGGTTGCGTCACTATTCGATACCGGAAAGACCGAGCAACGTCCCCTCGACATGCGTGCGGGTTTGGCCGCCGATCCAGACCTGGCCCTCGTCATCCCGGCCCACATGAACACGCCCATTACGACCGAGACAGGTGCCCTGCGCGGCTATGTAGTCAGTATCCACCACGCGGGTCGCAAACAGCCACTGCGCCAGCGAGGCGTTGAGACTGCCGGTAACCGGATCTTCCACTATCGTTCCCAGATTGTCGGTGAAGAAGGCACGAACCTCGAAGGCGGCATCGCCGCCGAGAGCATGGGGGCCAATCACGCCGATGTCGATCCGCCGCGGCCAGCTCCGTGCCGGCTTGAGCGACAGAAGCTTTTCGGCCGATGCCAGCCGGATGCCGAGCCACCCCGGACCGTTGTCGATCCAGGCAGCATCGACGATCTCACGGCTATCGATACCAAGGAACTCTTGCGCTTCCAGTCGCTCCCCATGGGATGGCGCGCCCGAGCGGATGAGAGGCGGAGCAGCGAAGGAGAGCCGGTCCTGATCGCGCCGAATTTTGACCAGACCCGCCCCGCACTCTTGGATGATATTTGATCCGCCTTTCGGCACCCAGCCGCTCTTCAGCCAAACGTGGCAGGTGCCGAGTGTCGGATGCCCGGCGAACGGCATCTCCCGATCCAGCGTGAATATCCTGACGCGATAGTCGGCGACCGGATCTATAGTCGGCAGCAGGAAGGTCGTCTCCGACAGGTTGAACCAGCGCGTGAGGCGCTGCATCTCCTCGGTGGGAAGAGCCTCCGCACCGATGATGACAGCCAGAGGATTACCGGAGATCGCGTCCGAACCAAAAACGTCGACCATTTGAAACGAAAGGCTCATTCGATTTTACCTCCCAGACGCGAGCAGCTTCAGACCCGCAACAGTGAACAAGGCGCACAAGCCGCTTTCGATCCACCGTCGCAGTCGTCCGTAAATGGCGATCATCGGCGCAGTCGAGAACAGCACCGCATAGCCTCCAAAGACGAAGACGCCCAGCAGCGCGCAGCCGCCGATGATCGTCGGCAGCACGCCGGAGGGCGTATCGTTCCGAAGCCCCAGCGACATGATCGCGATCCATGAGAGGACCGCCTTTGGATTGCCGATGTGCATGAGAATGCCTTGTCGATAGAGCTGGCGATAGCGAGGAGGAGGCACATTGGTCCGTGTCGTCAGCACGTCGGAGGTCTCGCGCATGGCCGATCGTCCCGCGCGAAGCGCCAGATAGAGCAGATAGACACCGCCCAGAATTTTGATGACGAAAAGCGCGTCCGCATAGGCCGCCAGCACTGCGGACATGCCCGTCGCGGCGAGGATCGCCCAGAAGAGCGATCCCGTGATGACGCCGCCCGCCAGTGCAAGGGCGGGACCGCGACCGTCGCGCATCGCCGTTGCCATGATCGCCATGTTGCTCGGCCCCGGACTGGCCGTCGCGAGGAGATAGGTGGCATAGACGAGCCCGATCTGGCTGGCGATCATCGAACGGTCTCCCCAAGTAGCCGCCGCTCCCCACGCGGATCAAGGTCGCCGCGATAGACGATGTGGGTCTTGTTTACATCGGGGTCGCGCAGATAGGCATCACAATACCCCTCGCCATAATGCGTACGGGCGCCCGGTACGCCCTCATCCGTGCCGATGTTCGCCAGCCCCGAGGTCCATGACGCGTTCACCGCTTCGGTTGTGGGCGCTAGGAAAGCGGCGATACTGCCGTTGCTAACCGTTGCCGGTCGCCCGTCGTGCGGGCTGTACACATAGAAGCGCGGGAGTGGCGCGTCCCCAGACACCCAGCATAGTGCCAGAGGGCCGTCATCGGGGTTGACGTCACGTTGCCGCAACCCGAGCGGTGCGAGAAGTGCATCATAAAAGCGGCCCGCTCGCTCAGGACCCCGGGTTCCGACAGTGACATGGCTGAACATGCGCCCTCCATGCGTCCGTCTTGGCGGACGTACGCTCATTAATTGATCGAGCTTGCCCTCCTATCAATTGTTACACTTGTGCGCTATTTGAATAGTGTCACATGACACTTTTGAGGTATCCGGCATGCGCATCCAATCCCCTTGGGCACCGCGCCTCGCGGACATCGAAGCCAGCACCGCTGACCGGCTGGTCCTAGCACTTGCAGACGACATCATTGAAGGGCGATTGAAAGGTGGCGACCGTCTGCCAGCCCATCGCGATCTCGCATGGAAACTCGGGATCGGTCTCGGCACCGTAACCAAAGCCTATGGCATCGTTGAGAGGCGCGGCCTGACGCGGAGCGTCAAGGGTCGAGGCACCTTTGTGACAATACATCAGGCCCACGAAGGGCGGCAGATCGACCTTTCGTCCAACACGCCGCCGGCCATGCTCACCGAACGCCTCCTGACACGCACGCTGGCCGGGATCGCCAGGAGGATCGACGCAGACCAGCTCAATCTCTATGCGCCGCCTACCGGGCACCTTGAACATCGCCGTCTCATGGCACGCTGGCTGGAAACACAGGGCGTACCGGCCGACCCATCATGTGTGGTCCTTACAGGCAATGCCCGTCAGGCTATCGCACTGGCTTTCGATCTTGCCTGCGGTCGGCAAGGGGTTATCCTGACCGAGAGGCTAACCTACCCCGGTGCGATTGCACTCGCCCGGCGCAAAGGACACCGGATCCTCGGTGTTGAAATCGACGCGGAAGGCATGATCCCGGAAGCGCTTGCGACAGCCCTCGCTAGTGAAAAGGATGGCGAAAAGGTAGTCTATCTCACGCCGACGCTGCACAATCCTTCCACCGCGACAATGGGATCGGCACGACGACAGTCGATCGTCGATATTTGCTGCCGTGCCGGCGCCCGGATCATCGAAGACGGCGTTTATGCCTTCGCGTCCGGCCTGCCGCCGCTGGCAGCTTTAGCGCCGGACATTACGCTTCACGTCAATGGATTTTCGAAGTCGCTTGGGCCGGGATTGCGGATCGGCGTGCTGGCGCTACCGCCCGCTATGATGGACGCGGCAGAGGACATCGTGCGGGACATGCCGATGCAGCCGGCACCTCTTTCCTGTGCGCTGGTGGAGGAGTGGCTGGCGAGTGGTGTCATCGCATCGGTTCAAAAGGATCTCGTCCATGAAGCTGCGCGCAGATCGCGTCTGGCCGCCTCGGTTCTCGGCGCCGCCGGTCTCATCACCGATCGGGCAGCGTGCCACGCCTGGCTGCCCGCGTCGCGCGATTTCGCCGATAGCCTCGTCACAGCCGCTGCCGCGAACGGAGTCAAGCTTACGCCCCCTGCATCGCTAATGGTCGAAAGCGAGGATCAAACGACCGGCATCCGGCTTTGCCTCGGCGGGCCGTCGTTCGACGAATTGACGCTCGCCCTAAGCGGGATCTCAGGACTATTGAAGAATGCGCACTATATCAACGTCGGTCGTCAAAACTCGGGATGATCCGCGCCGACATTGGAGCCTGATGGCGGCGGATAGGTGGACCTGAATAGCCGAGGACGTTCGGCCTCTCTCGGGACTCGCCAAACACGACTGCTTCGCCTTCCCAAGCCGCGCTTGTCAGCCCGTTCATGCCAAAACACCTGAGCGCCTTGAGAAAAGGCTGGATTGGAGGGCGGCAGAGAGCCATAGAAGCACGCAAGGTGCGCTGGACCTCCAGCCAAACATAGAAGCGCATACCGTCGATAGACGACGATAATCCTCGTGGCATTCCCCTCTTTGCGTTACGCCAAGCCGTCCTTGTCGCCGAGGTGCTGAACTTCCATTACGCGGCAAATGTTCTTGGAACAACCCAATTGAACGTCAGCGCCCGGGTCAAGGGATTGCCAGATGCCTGAACGGGAAAAAGCGGACATGGAACGCATCAAGCGCTTCTTCGCGCCCGTAATCTCGTCGGACACCTTCGTCCAATTTCCGAAGCAGGGCGCTTAAACGCGAACTCGAGCGTCGCCACAACAGACTCCCATTGTAGGCAGCCAGCTTGTCTACTATCGTGATACGATGAGCAAAGAAGATGATGTCGACCGTCGTATTGGTGCCCGCGTCCGGATTGAACGCGAGAGCAGAGGATGGTCTCTCTCAGAGCTTGCGGAGAAAGCGTCGGTCTCTCGCGCCATGATCTATAAGGTGGAGCACGGAAATAGCAGTCCGACGGCCAATCTTCTTGGAAAGCTCTCAGGCGCGTTCGGATTGAGCATGTCTACGCTGATGGCCCGTGCCGAAATTAAACAGGGGCGTATGCTCCGAAAGGCCGAGCAGCCTCTCTGGACCGATCCGGCAACAGGATACATTCGCCGACATGTATCGCCGCGATCAGATTTTCCTTTCGATATCATACACGTAACTCTCCCGGCAGGTACGGAGGTGGCGATGCCGGCCGCAGCCTATGCTTTCATTCGACAGCTCATCTGGGTTCTTTCGGGAGAGCTCGTGTTCGTTGAGGGCGGGTCTCGGCATGCGCTGATGGAAGGCGATTGCCTGGAGCTTGGCCCACCCACGGACTGCGTTTTTATAAACGAGACGGATTCGGGCTGCACCTACGCTGTTGCTGTGCTGACTACCTCGTAGGTCGCTAGCCGAATTCTCACACACCGTTTCAGCAACGTTGCATTTCGCTGCCTCGAAGCAGCACTAACTGGCTTGTCGCCAATCGTCTACTATGGTAGCGATACGTAACTACATAGTAGACGAATTGAGGGCAATATGGAAATTCGAGACGCTGCTCCGGCGGATGTTAGGGCCATTGCAGATATCTACAACCATGCGGTCGTGAACACCACTGCGATCTGGAACGACGCGCAGGTGGACGCTTCCAATCGTGCGGCATGGTTGGCGGATCGGGAGCGGCTCGGCTATCCGGTTTTGGTTGCCGCTGAAGATGACGGCCAAGTTCTTGGCTACGCTTCGTTCGGAGATTGGAGAGCATTCGATGGCTATCGCCATACTGTTGAACACTCGGTCTATGTGGGTATCGAGCAACGCGGCAGGGGTATTGGCGAAGCTCTTATGCGGGCGCTGATAATTCGCGCAAGAGAACTTGGCAAGCATGTTATGGTGGCCGGGATCGAGGCGCGGAATGTCTCTTCAATAAAGCTTCACGAGAAGCTTGGCTTCGAGACTGTCGGCAACCTTAAAGAGGTTGGAACCAAGTTCGGTATATGGCTTGATCTCGCGTTCATGCAAATCATTCTCGATGCCAGGAAAATACCTTACGAAGGTTGAGCGCGATGTTGGACCTCGGCGTATTCTTCATGCTGGTCGCAGCGGGTGCCGCGATAGTAGGTCAAAACATACTGATGGTGCAGATCTCCGGAAGCGTTCCGACCGTCCTGATACCGCTTGCTATGAATGCAGGCGTTGGGCTCGTCAGCTTATTGCTATGCGGAAGCCCATAAGCCTCCGCTTCCATTGCGGGTCTACCATGGAATGCCCCGAGAGCGTGGCGCGAGACGGGCCATCATCTGCGAGGAGTGAATATATTGGCAGCGCCGCTCCCCGAACGAAGCTCATTTCGCCGCCGAACTGCTGATCGTAAGCGCGGAAAGTCTGCAGCTCAGTGGCTCGGCTGCTCTATTCAAGGAGGACCGCTCCATTGCCGCTGGCGCCGAGTATGTCGCCAGGGTTGCGCAAAGGACAGTCCTTGACGGATAGGCACCCGCACCCGATACATCCTTCAAGGTTGTCTCTCAATTGCGTGAGCTTGTCCATCCGCTTTTGAAGCGCTGCTCTCCACAAATCCGCCAGATTTTTCCAATCTTCCGCATTCGGCGTTCGCCCATTCGGCAGCGACAACAACGCATGACGAATTTCAGCAAGCGGGATGCCGGCCTGCTGGGCGATTTTGATGATAGCAATGCGGCGTAAAACCTCTCGCGGATAGCGCCTTTGATTGCCGGAATTACGCGAGGCCGACAACAGCCCTTTCGCCTCATAAAAGTGGATGGTGGACACGGCAACGCCACTGCGCCTGGCAACCTCGCCCACCGCAAGCTCCCGATGAATATCTATTTGTGTCGTCATGGCCCTTGACCTCAACCATAGTTGAGGTCGTATGAACCGTATCAGCTCATCAATCAAGCGTCGGCAACGGCGTTCAGTACGACAGACAAGGAGTTGATCCGTGATCTCAATTAAAGGACTTTACGAAACCCACCTGACCGTTTCGGATCTTGGTCGCTCCATTGATTTCTACCAAAATACCGTAGGTCTGGAATTGGCGCACACTATCCCGGAGCGAAACGTGGCGTTCCTGTGGATCGGCGGGCGTGAACGATCCATGCTCGGTCTCTGGTCCATCCAGAGCTCTCCCTTACGAATGAAGCTGCACATCGCTTTTCAGACGACGATCGATGAAGTCACGGAGGCTCCTGCCTACTTGCGCTCAAAGGGCATTGTTCCTCGAAATGGCGCAGGAGACGAAATCCAGGAGCCCATCGTGTTTCCCTGGATGCCAGCCTCCAGCGTTTACTTCAATGATCCTGACGGACACTCACTCGAATATATTGCAATTTTGCCGGGACAGGCTAGGGCGGACATACCCGGTATAACTACGTTCTCGAAATGGAACCGGCTACACGATGTCGAAGGATAATGCATGCTCAGTCGAACATAGGATATGAACGTAGTTGGGGGGGACATCTGCTCACAAAATGCCTCGATCCGTTGTTTTCGTTGGAAAAGGCGCTCTATGAGTAAGGGGCAATGGTTCGATTCCTATCAAGGCGAAGACGTTGTGATCTGGTCTAGAACCTGTGAGAGTGCCACCTTGATCTTAGCATGACTGCGCGCCAACCAATCCGCTCTTACCCAAAAAGAGGTGAGTGGATATTGCTTGAAACTTTTGCCCAAGAGGGCTATGTAGGGAGCGTCATGGGCTGCCACACGACTCCTTCGGGAAGTGCAAAAGGGTGGCCCTTCTTATTTCATGGCACTTATTCCTTACGTCAAGGCGCACGCGACGGCGGCGCAGAGGATTGCCCATCTGAGGGCAAAGGGGCTGGTTATAAGCCGCCCGAATGTCGCTGCCCGGAAAATTGAGGCCATCGGCTATGAACGTCTTCGCATTTATTTTCTGAGCCGCAGGCAGACGAACGTCACGGGCAAGCCCTTTATAGCCGGCACGAAGTATCACGACATCATCAGCCTATATGAATGCGATGCCGAGTTGCGTGACGCCTGCTTTCTTACCGTCGGGCAGTTCGAACTGCTGTTACGCAACAGCATGTCAGAGGCTTTGAGCGCGGGGTTCGGCAGTCATCCCTACTACCATGCAAGTGCATTCAAGGATTCGAGTGCAAATCTCAATGCCCTTCAGACCTTCGCCAAGGTGTATGGGGCTTCCAAGGACCGGAGGGCGAAGCACTATCGGGACACGTATAGCACCCCTGTTCTGCCGCCGATCTGGACGATGAAGGAATTTCTGACATTCGGAGCGTCTTCGCGGATTTTTCAATGCCTCGAAGGTTCAATCAAAACAAACATTGCGGCTCAATTCGGAGTGGGTTCGGATCAGGTTTTCACTAGCTGGATCGAAGCCCTTGTGGATTTACGTAACATCTGCGCTCACCATGACCGGCTTTTCAATCGCAGCTTACAAAAGCAGCCAAGTCGATTAAGAAGTGCGAGCGTTCCGACAGCGGCGCCAAACAAGCTGAAAGCTATCCTTGAATGCCTCGATTACATGCTCTCCAAACGAGGCTCCCCAGCCGGTATTAGCGATAGGGTACGCCGCATTATATTACAGTACCCCGAAATGCAGCTGGCTGAAGCCGGCTATTAGCAGATCCGCTGCACAGCTCGATAGCGCAATGACTGGGTCTGCGGTTCGTGTCACGAGATAAAATCCCATTAGAGCGACCACGAAAAAGAATATTTCTCAAGGATTTAGCAAAGTCGACTTAGGGGCCGGCTGTTCGGTTCCTTTCAAGCGCAATCGACTGTTTTGTCCACCCTCGGCACTTTACAACAAATTCAGCCGAAGGATGACTGGCGACACAGCTCAGGAGAAGTTTTCAAGCACCGCCAGGAACGTGTGCCGGTCGCCCTGTCCCTCCGTCAGCTTGACGCGCTCTTCGATGTCGGCGAGGTGGTGGTCCATCAGCTCTTTCGCTTTAGTGGCATCCTTGGCCTTCACGGCGGCCACGATCATGCGGTGGTGGTCAGCACCGCAATCATCCTTTCGGTCTTCCTCGTAAAGGGCCATGACCAGCGAAAGGCGCGCCACGATCTTGGCCAGCATCTCGGTCAGAACGGCATTGCCGGCAATCTCCGCCAAGGCGATGTGGAACTTGCCGGACAACACGGTCTTGGATTTCTCATCGCCATGATGATGGATGTGCTCTTCCTCATCCGTCAGCCTCTGCAGTGCATCGAGCTGCTCGTCCGTTGCCCGCTCCACCACGAAATCGAGCAGCATCCCCTCGATTTTGCGGCGTGCCTCGAACAGGCTTTTAGCCTGCTCGATACTCGGCTCGGCCACAAAGGTACCTCGGTTTCTCTTTCGCTCCAGCAGATGGTCGCTTTCAAGAACGCCGAGTGCCCCGCGCACGACCGTGCGGCTGACGCCAAAGTGCTCGGCGATCGCCTCTTCCAGGATTTTCGTGCCCGGCTTGAGCGCGCCTTCGCCGATGGCGTTTGCCAGCGTCGTACGGATACGCTCGGAAATATCGTCGTTGTTGTCGCTTGTATCCACTGGGCTGGTGCCGGCGGGAATGGATTTGGCGCTCTGGCGGCGCGACTTCTTCATGGGGGTCTCCGGTCCTGCCTGCCCATCGACATGAGAGCGGCAGATCATTCAAATCAGATATTCGCCTGCGATAATTATTTCCATAATTATCTTCTTGCGTAAACAGCTTTGCTGGCAAGGTAATCTCGGTCCAGATTCGCTGGCGAGACTATCGCCAGCGAATCCAGCTGTTTCAGGCGGCCTTCTGCCGCGAGACAGTCGAGGACAGGGGAATGCCCTTGTCGATGCAGATCGACTCGATATGGCTGGCTGATGCCTGGATGAAGCCGATGGCTTCATTGAAACCGTAAGGCTGGTTCTCGTAGGTCGGGTAGCCGTACTTGCTGCTCTCGTAGCCTTGCCAATCCATGACTTCGCCAGAGCGGACGCGAGCGTCGTAGGCCTCGATCATGATAAAATAGGCCTCCAGCTCGGTCGCCGTCAGGTCCGGGTGGGCCGCCCGCCAAATCGGATCATCGATCTCAATACACTGGCGTGGGTTGGCCTTGCGTCGGTTGTCGTCGGTCGACTGGGCGACTTCCAACGACAGATTCAATGCAGGATTGGCATCGGCAAGGATCGGGATGATCGCCGAGAAATCGACGATTCCGTTGCCACAGGGCCGGGTCTGGAAATCCAGGCCACCCGGCGCGCGGTTCACATAGGCGTCCTTGATATGGGTCTGGCGCACGAAGGGTGCGAGGCGCTTGGTGGCAAAGACCGGATGCTCGCCGCGCTGCAGCATGTTGGCGGTGTCGAGCACGACGCCGACGACATCGGCTCCGACGTTTTCGATCAGCCGGAGGATTTCGAAGGACGTGATCTCGTCGTGGGTCTCCATGTTGAGATGGACGCCGTTTGCGCGGGCAACGGGCGCAAGTTTCCGGAGAACCTTCTCCATGGCGAGGAGCTGCTCTTCCCAGGTAACGTCGGTGCGGAAGCGGTCGTTGGCAAGCCTGCCGGGATAGACCGCCTTGAAGTTGCCCGGTGAGACCCAAAGCTCGAAGCAGCCGATGGCTGCACCAGCCTCGATCATGCGGGAAAAGCCGGCGATGATGTCGCCGCCGCCGATTGCCCGGAATTCCGGCGCTTCGGCGCTGCAGTAGGGGTTGATCTTGCCGACGCCGCCTTCAAGATAGAGGCCGAGTTCATCGGCCTTGGCGCGGATTTCCCGCAGCTGGCCGAGGTCGAGGTCGGGGCTCATGTCCAGCATCGTGCTGAAGAAGATGCCCTCAAGGCCGAGTTGCTTGACGTGGTCAAGGCTGGCGAGGGCCCCCCGTTTTTTGACCTCCGGCAGTTTCAGTCCGTCGATTCCCAGTTTCATGGCAGTCTCCTGGTCGGATGCGCTTCAATGGCGATCCTTGATGATCTTGTGCAGCTGGTGATTTCCGATGGCCGGCGATGCTCGCGATCGCTAGGTTCGGGGTTTTCTGGCCGAGGTACGATCCTTCGGCAGAAGGCTTTGCTCGAGAAAATGCTGGCCGATGGAGGCTACGCTTGTGATCGCGAGGTACCAGATCGAGGCGACGAACAGCATTTCGATGACGAGGAAGTTGCGGGCGTAGATCGCCTGCGCCTGGGTCAGAAGATCCTGCATGCCGATGACCGAGACGATGGCGCTGGCCTTCAGCATGCCGATCGCTTGGTTTCCCGTCGGGGGAACGATCAGGCGTGCCGCCTGCGGCAGGATGATTGTCCACAGGGTCTGCCGTGATTTCAGACCGAGGGCGGCCGCGGCGTCGCGCTGGCCCCGATCGACGGAGACGAGACCACCGCGGATGATTTCCGACATGTTCGCGGCCTCATGCAGACCGAGGGCCAGGAAACCTGCTAGCGATGGCGTGACGAGATCGTTGATCGAGATGACATGCGTTCCGATGCCGATCTGCGGGATGAACAGGGCGATATTGAACCAGAAGAATATCTGGACGATCAGCGGCACGCCGCGAAACCACCAGACGAAGGCCGCCGTGATCGCCTTAAGAACGAAATTTTGGCTTGTCGCCATCAGGGCCAGAAGGCATCCGAACACGATCCCGAAGGTCATGGCGGCGACGGTGAGTTCGAGCGTCAGCACGACCCCGCTCAGAACGGACGGATCGAACAGGTATTGGGGAACCTCGGACCACTGCACGCTCTGGCTCTGGGCGACGATAAAGGCGAGGACGGCCAGCACCAGGATTGCAGCCGTTCCTGTTGCCACCTGGCCCCACTGGATCGACCGTGTTGGGGGCGGAGCAAGATAGAGCGTTGTGGGTGTTGCGCGAAACAGGGCCATCGGCTCAATCCGCAGGCATGCTGGTTGCATCGTTCACCTTCACGGTCGGAACGGCCAGCGCTTTAAGACCCCATTTCTTCATGATCGCTCCGTAAGCACCGGAGACGCGCATCTGCTCCAGCGCGCCAACGACCGCATCGCGCAAGCCTCCACTATCCTTGGCGACCAGCATGCCGAGGTAACCGGTCGCAAGGCGTATATCGGGAAGCGCCTGCAGGCCCTTGCCGTTTCCGGTCTGGTGTTCGGTGGTGTAGACGCTGGTGGCGTAGCCGTTGACCGTGGCATCGGCGCGACCCGTGCGGACGGCCTGGAGGACATCGGGCATCTTGGGGATCGACAGGATGGCGATCGGGGTCGCGCATTTCACTGACGCTGCCTCGACCATCTTCGCCTGGAATGTGCCGACCGGCACGGCTACCTTTCTGCCGCAGAGGTCCGCCATGGACTTGATGGCAAGGGGATTACCCTTGATGGTCATGATCGTGGTGGCATCATACATGTAGTCTATAACGTCGACCCGCTTTTCCAGCACCGGATCGTCATTGATCCCCGATATGGACATGTCGAAGCGCTTTGCCAGGATCGAGGGAACGATGGCAGCCCCTGCGCCGACGTCGGTCATCTGAACTTTGACTCCAAGGATGACCCCGAGCGTGTCGGCGATATCGGCGTCGATCCCGATAAGCTTGCCATCCTCGCCATGGAAGCTGATGGGTGGCGTCAGGTCAGTTGCGATCTTGAGTGTGCCAGACGACTTGATAGCGGCGGGCAGCATGTCGGCCAGCTGTACCGTGAGCGTGGCTCCGGGAAGTTTGGCAACGTCCATCTCCTGTGCGCTACCGTGTGCAGCAAAGGCGGAGGTAGCAATCAGAGTGGCGACTGCCCTTGTCAATCCTGTCTTCAAATGTCCCGGTACGCTTCTCATGGAATCCCCTTTGCAGTTTCCTGTTGGCGCGACATGCTGAAATCATCGATGCAATCGTCGTGCCAGTCATAGGGGGCGAGGGATTAGGAGTTTGATATGTAACGGTTATATCTAAATCATCGGATTTATGGAAATCTTTCTTATATAGTTTCGCATAGATATTCGCATAAATTATGGTCAGTATCTGCCTTGAAGGTTTTTGATGTTCACATTCTCTCGCTTTTTAGGCTCACATAGGTCAAATTTGATGTTTTTGACAGCTGATACACACGCCAGTCTGCTCCAAAAGGCCAGAATCGCGGGTTTGAGGAGCCTAATACCTCGCTTCTATCGCTTTAAAATTGCGCGACTCTGCTGAAAGTTTGAGCGAAATAACACTTCGCACAAAGTCGTGCATTTATATAATTATAAAGGTTCGAACATCTATAAATCGTGTAATGTGTCTCAATAACAGTGGCTTGTGATTTTCATACACCCGCTACCTCGAAACTGGCACAGCCCTTGCAGCATGGTTCTCATGAACAACCTCGTTGCAACATTGCCCTCCAAGCTTTCCTTCCGCCTCCCATCGGAAAGCACCGAGCCACATGTTGCTGCCGCGCAACCGCAGGGAAGCCAGATGTCGGACACCTCGCATACTTCTGATCGGACCCGCCTCAGCGTCCAGGGATTGACGCACAGCTACGGCGGCCAAAATGCAGTCAGTGATGTCTCTTTCGATATCGAGGCAGGCGAGATCGTCGCACTCCTCGGCCCGAGCGGCTGTGGCAAGTCGACCGTCCTGCGGGCGATTGCCGGCCTGATCCTGCCGAAGGCGGGCAAAATCGTTCTCGGCGATACCGATCTCGCGCATCTCTCGGCCCGATCCCGCGGCATCGGCATGGTCTTTCAGAACTATGCCCTGTTCCCGCATCTGACGGTTGCTGAAAACATCGCCTATCCGCTGGCCTGCCAGCAGGTACCGCGTGCGGAACGAAAGGCTCGCGTCGAAGAAATGCTGTCGCTTGTGCGGCTCGGCGGCTTCGGCAATCGCCTGCCACGGGAGCTCTCCGGCGGCCAGCAGCAGCGCGTCGCCGTCGCCCGCGCCATTGCAGGGCGGCCGTCGCTCCTCCTGCTCGACGAACCGTTCGGGGCTCTCGATCGCGCCCTGCGCTTCGACTTGCAGGTGGAACTGCTGCATTTGCAGAAGACCCTGGGGATCACCACGCTGATCGTCACGCACGATCAGGAAGAGGCGCAAAGTCTGGCAAGCCGCCTGGTGCTGATGAACAAGGGCAATGTCGAGCAGATCGATACGCCCATGGCCGTCTACGATCAGCCGAAGACCCTGTTCGTCAACACCTTCATCGGCCAGGCAAACCTGCTGCAGGGAACGGTCAAGGAACTCGGGGACCAGCGCACGGTGATCAGCCTGGCTGAGGACAGGACGTTGCGCCTTCCACGCCGCCTTAAGTTCACCGTCGGTTCCCCGGTGACGGTTGCCTTCCGGCCCGAAGAGGTGCGCCTGTCCCCACACTCGACCGAAAACTCACTGCCCGCCCGCATGACCGTCTCGGTGCCCCTGGGTCCGACCCTTGTTCATGACCTTTTGCTTGAGGACGGCACAAACCTGCGGGCCTCCGAGGTCAGAAGCCCATCCACCAGCATCCCCGAACGGGGCGCGCAGCTCTTTGCCAAGATCGATGCATCCCGGTGCCATGTCTTTCCCGCCCAATCCGAAAACGTCCAGTGAAGACTACGTCAACAGAGGTGACCATGATGAAGAACGTTCAAATGACCCGTCGTGCATTCGGCTTCCTGGCTGCAGGTGCCGCCGCATCAGCCATGCTTCCGCGTTTCGCGCAGGCAGCCGGCGGTACGGCCGTTGCGGCAACCTTTCCCGGAAGCTGGGAAGACGCCTACCGCACCGTTCTCACTCCGATGCTGCAGAGCGGCGGCTATGACCTGACTGTTGCGCCGGCCATGGCACAGGACCAGCTTGCCAAGGTCATGGCAAGTCCCGGCAACCCTCCCTACGACACGCTGCTGATGTCGCCGGGCCAAATGGCAGTGGCCGTCGACAATGACCTGATCCAGAAGATTGATCCGACCAAGCTCAAGAACTGGGACAAGCTCGACAAGTCCTTCCAGGGCGAATACGGCCCGACCGTGACCATCGAGGTCAACGGCATCGCCTACAATCCTGACCTCGGTCCGAAGCCGAAGGGCTATCGCGATCTCTTCGAGAACCCGGCCTACAAGGGCAAGGTTTCCTGGACGGGGTTTGCGTCGAACACTGCCGTCATGGCCTATACCGAGATTGCCAAGATATTTGGCACTGGCCCAAACGACATGGATGCCGTCTTCAAGCTGTTCAAGGATAGCCCGGAACAGCGCCAGGGCGTCGTCGATAGCACCAACCACCAGATGACGCTCTTCCAGCAGGGCGAGATCGCCGTCTTCATGTGCAGCACCAACAATGTGGCGCACTTGAAGAGCCTTGGTCTGAACGCCGAGTTCGTCCATCCGGAAACGGGCTCGCCCGCAGCCCCCGTCAACATCCACCTGGTCAAGGGCTCGCAGAACCTCGAGGCAGCCTATGCCTACATGGATGCTGCCATCTCGAAAGCCGCCCAGGACCTGCTCAAGGAGCCGCCGACGGAGATGTTCCCGACCAACCGCGATGTCGAGCTGACCCCGAGCATTGCGGCCTATGTTACCCGCGAACAGCTCCCCACCATGGTCTATCCCGATTGGGTCGCCATCAACAAGAACCGCTCGGACTGGATTCGCCAGTTCGACGCACTCGTTGCCGGTTGAGGTGACATCATGAAGGCGAGCGGCTTCCCATACGTCGTACCGATGCTTCTGCTTTCGGTGGTGTTTTTTGCAACGCCGCTCGCCGTCCTTGTCGGCTTCAGCTTCGTCAGTCCCGGCGGTGCTAGTCTTGAACACTATGCCCGCTTCTTCGGCGATTCCTTCAATTTCCGGGTCCTCGTCAACACCGCGCGGCTTGGCGTCGAGACGGTTATCGGCACGACGCTGCTCGGGATTCCGATCGCCTTACTCTATTGGCACGGTGGCCGGAACCTGCGGCAGGTCCTGATTTTCCTCACTCTCATCCCGATGCTGACCAGCAACGTGGTGCGGACCTTCGCCTGGATCGTCATTCTTGGACGCCAGGGTCCGATCAGCGAGACACTCGTTTCCCTTGGCATCACCGGCATGCCGACCAGCCTCCTGTTTACCGAGACCGGTCTGGTCATGGCGATGTGTCAGATCGACCTGCCGTTGATCATCCTGCCCTTGATCGCCATTTTGTCACGGACGCCTCAACAGCTTACCGAGGCGGCACAGGTGTCCGGCGCTGGGCCATGGCGCATCCTGGCAACCGTACTCCTACCGCTGATGCTCCCCGGATTGCTGGCTGGCTGGATCCTGGTCTTTGCGAGCACCAGCAGTTCCTTCGTGACCCAGGCGGTGATTGGCGGCGCGCGGAACGTCTACGTGCCGCAATTGATCTACCGCGAGGTTGGCACGCTGTTCGACTGGCCGTTGGCCTCGGCGATTGCCGTCGTGCTGCTGCTGTCGACGGGCTGCCTGCTTGTCGCTCTCACCATGATTTCCCGTCACAGGAGGTTGGTCGGCCATGCTTGATCGTCGAGAAAATCCCATCCCGGCACTTCTCTACAGCGTCTTCGTCTATGGTTTTGGCGGTCTCTGCGTCAGCTATCTGATCGCGCCAATCGTCATTGCCCTGATGATGTCCTTTACGTCAGGCCAAACTTTGAAATATCCCCCACAAGGGTTTTCGTTCCGCTGGTACCAGGCGCTGCTCGATCCCGTCCGCTCGGCGACCGAACAACTTGCTGCCTGGAACTCGCTGAAGATCGCTGGCCTCGCAGTCCTCGGCTCGCTGCTGTTCGCCGTTCCCGCCGCCATCGGCATGACGCGAATGAAGCGAGGGACCGTCAGCACGATCGAGCCACTTCTTCTGGCACCGCTTGTCCTGCCCAGCCTTGTCTATGGATTGGCGGCACTGATCGTTGCCAACTTCATTGGTTTCCGGCCGTCGCTTTGGCTGACGATCGCAGGCCATGTCGTGGTCTTCGGGCCGCTGATGTATCGTGCAGCCTCCGTCGTTGCCCAAGGGATCAATCCCTCTCTTGCCGAGGCATCGACGGTCATGGGCGCGAACTGGTTCACAACCTTGCGGCGGGTGACGCTGCCGCTTTTGATGCCGGGTATCTTGGCGGGTGCGCTCCTCGTCTTCATCCAGTCGCTCGACAACGTCTCCGTCTCGCTCTTCCTTGCCGACGCCCGGACCACGCTCCTGCCGCTCAGGATGTTCGCGTTGATCGAGGAATCCCTCGACGTCCGCGTCGCTGCGATCTCCGGGATTTTGATCGCCGTGACGCTGGTGGGGCTGCTCGTCGCCAGACGCGTCCTCGTCCCACAGCGGCAAGCCTAGCTCACACATATCGAACTCGAACTGACAGGTAACACACCATGACCATGCGCCCCAAAACTGCAGGCAACCGGATCGGATCGCTGATGGCGGAGTTCGAGCCGGACTTCGAATTCTCGGGCCCGATGCCGCTTCCCGTCGAGGAGTTCGAGGAGCGCCTCCGCCGTATCCGGCGCCAAGCCGTCGAGGCAGGCCATGATGCCATCATCGTCCATACAGGCAGCGTCGGCTGGTTCCACACCTCGAATGCCTATCTCCGCTATATCTGCGACTGGATGCGCGAGGGCGTGCTGATCATTCCGACGGATGCGGACAAGGCCATGGTGCTCCTGTCCTTCTTCACGCAGTCCGTCCTCTTGCCGCCCGGCGGGGAACCGGTCCTCGTTGACGAAATCTGGCAGATCGGCCCGATTGGTCGTGAATATGCCGATCGCCCCGGCGACTCCGTCATCAAGACGGCGGAAAAATGCGCCGAGGTGCTGGCGAGGGTCGGATGTGCCAAGGGGCAGATCGGCAGAATCGGCGATCGGACGTCAATGACATTTTGGGCAGCGCTCGACGAACAGCTTCCCAGATGCAAGTTCGTCGCCGACAACGGCGTCCTCGACCGCATGCAGAAGGTCAGGTCGCCGCGTGAGATCGAGATGTTCCGCGCCGCCGCGCAACTGATCAGCATCGGCACCCAGGCCGCCTATCATGTCGCCAGACCCGGTGTCACCGATCATGAAATCTACGCCGCCTTCAGCTATGCCCAGCTTGCCCTCGGCGGCGAGACGGGCGACGGCTACCAGATCGGCATCAACGAGTTCGGTACCCATTGCGGCAAGCCCTATGGCCATATCGTCCGTCCCGGCGATCTGATCAATCTCTATATCTCAAACGTCACCTACCGCGGCTATACCGCCCAGACCGCCCGCATGATCGCCGTCGGTAACACCACGCAGAAGCAGGAGGACGTTCTCTCCGCCTGCACCGAGGGAGTCAAGCGCGCCGAAAAGCTGATCAGGCCCGGTGCGCTGATGCGCGACATCAATAACGCCGCCTTCGAGCCGATGATCGAGCGTGGCATGCTGACGTCTCCAGAAGCGCGCACGATGCCTTACAACTGGTCGCCGATGCCCGACGGTGGTGCGCGTCTGATCCCGAGCCAGTACGTCAAGGATCTCGACTGGGAGGCACAGGGCCGCAAGCTCATGCATGTCTATCCAGCAACCGAAGGCCCGCACAATCCGAACCTCGGTCACTCCGTCGGCATGGCCGGCGGCCAGAACAGCTTCAACATCTCTTCGCATAACTACGATCGTCTCGAGGAGGGCATGGTCTTCGTGCTCCACACCCAGTGGCTCGAACCCCTGTCGGCAGGCTGCAATATCGGCGACATGTATGCCGTCACCAAAGACGGTTTTGAGAACCTCAGCCGCCACACCCCACTTGAAACGCACCGCATTGCCGCCGAGGCTTGAATGAGCAGACCCATGGAACACACGCATTTCGACTTCGCAAAACTCACCGAGCGGGAACGATACAAGCTCCTGATCGGGACGGTCATTCCGCGCCCGATCGCGTTGGTCACGACATTGAGCAAAGACGGTCGGCCCAATGCCGGACCGTTCAGCTTCTTCAATGTGCTGACCCACGATCCTGCGATCGTCGCCATCGGCGTCGAGAACTATTCCGACATGAGTTTCAAGGACACGGCGCGTAATATTCGCGAGACCGGGGAATTCACCGTTCATATCGTCGACGACGCCTTGGTCGCCCAGATGGAGGTTTGTGCCATCAAGTTCGGACCAGAGGTCGACGAGATGTCGGAAGCAGAATTGGCCACGGCACCGGGGCAAATGGTCCGAAGCCCGCGCATCCTAGCAGCCCCTGCAGCACTGGAATGCCGTCGGCATACGACGTTGCAGGTCGGCCCCGCCCGCGAGATCATCCTTGGCGAGGTGCTTGGAGTTCATATCCGCAGCGACGCCGTTAATCCGTCAAATCTTCACATCGATCAGCAGCTGATGGATGCCGTGGGAAGGATGGGTGGGCACACTTACGCCCGGACGCGTGATCAGTTCGACGTTAAAACACAGACCAAGGAGGAATGGAACGCGCTCAAGAGGCTTTAAAGGACAGGCCACATTGCGCGATTGGAAATGCCACCGGTCGTAGTGAAAGCCTGCCCAAGCCTAAAGTCTGCATGATCTGGAATGGGGTATCCAACCCACGCACCAGAGCTTGATCATCGACATACTTTAGCCCCGTCTCCACCCATACGCGATCATCCTGGCTGAACGTGCTTGAGAGCGTTCGATTTATCGTGCCCAAAAAAGCGATAAAGGACGTCAGAGCGCTGTCTGCCTCGCACCTAGACCATCTGCGTTGGTCTTTTCAAAGACGATTGATGCAGCAGAGAGGGTAGAAGTGCGACAGCATCGGACATCGTCACACCTTTGCCTTAAGGATGAGAGATCCCCGCGAGTCCCACTCGGGATGTTGATGTGGAGCATAGAATGAATAAATGTTCGTACTTGGTTGTGTTCTCTATCGCTCTACTCGCCTCAGTCGGCTCGATTGCGAAGGCCGACGGGTTTGCTAAAGTGGCGCAAGCTGCGTTCGAACCGTTGGTAAAGCAATACGACATTCCGGGACTTGTGGTCGGAGTTACCCGGAACGAGAAACATGAGTTTTATGCGGTCGGGTTGGCTTCGCGTGCCGACAACCATCCCGCTACGCCAGATACGCTATTCGAACTTGGCTCGATGAGCAAAATTTTCAATGTGACGCTTGCAGCACTGGCTGAAGAACGCGGGAAGCTCAGCCTCAGTGACACGGCGGCACACCATCTCTGTGACGACGCATGTTCAATTGGTGACAAGCTTACACTCATGGATTTGGCAACACACCATTCGGGCGGTCTGCCATTGCAGGTGCCGGACAATCTACCGGATGTCGATGGGTTGGTGAATTGGCTGAAGGGTTGGCATCCGCCACAACCGGGAGCACGAAGCTATTCTAACATCAGCATTGGGATGCTCGGCTATATATCCGGCAAAGCTATGGGCTCCAATTACAAGCTGTCCTTACAAGACATGTTATTCCCCGCATTCGGGTTACATCATACGTGGATAGACGTCCCGAAGAGTGACTTGAACCTGTACGCTTTCGGCTATGACCGAAAGACCAATGCACCAATCCGGGTAAACCCTGGAGTCTTGGACTCCGAGGCTTACGGCGTGAAGTCGAGTGTCCGGGATATGCTCACAGTTCTTGACGTGGAGTTGGGACAGGGTAATGCCCCCGAAGACCTCCGCAAAGCCATCAAGCGAACCCAGGAGGGCCATTACAAAACTGCCTTTTTCACCCAAGATATGATCTGGGAGCAATACCCATGGCCCGCCGATCTGCAGGCCATGACGTCCGGCAATGGCTCCGATTTTATTATGAAGCCGCAGCCGGTTGAAGGTATCAGTCCAGCGCTTCCTCCCCAGAGGAATGTGATCCTGAACAAGACCGGCTCAACGAACGGGTTTGGCGGCTACATCGCTATGTTGCCGGGCGAAGGGATAGGTGTTGTCGTCCTCGCAAACAAAAATTACCCGAACGAAGCTCGCGTGAAGGCAACGTATTCTCTAATTCAGGCATTGCTCACGAATTAGCGCAAGCGATGGGCGGGCGGGGCGATATGCGTTTAAGGGAAGCAAGCAATGTGAGTGCGCGCAAATTGTGCAGCTTACCTGGTCTGGGTTCGCGTCATCGGATCGCGATGTCATGTATCACATAGAAAGAAGCGAAAAATGGGTCAGCTGCCATTCTGGTCGACGAGCGGGTCGTTGCTGCGGTCCGCCGCTTTATAGATTTTACTGCAAGCGGTCGTGTTGGCAGAACTTCCGACACCCGCGAACCGGTAATTAAAGCGACGCCCTGCTGAGCTGCGTATGAAACTACCAACTCGCTAGCCTTGTTCTCGGTGCTCAGAATTGACGGGTCGGTGGTTCGGACTGGTTCAAGGCGTGTATAACGCCTTCTCCCGAGATCATTAATCTGATCGCGAGTGAGGGAACACTGAGAAAGTGCAAGCTCGCCAGCCAGATGCCGACGAACCATAATAGTCGCTTTGAACGCGAGGGCACCATTCGTGGTATGCTTCGTCAGGATCGATCTTGCCGCGAAAAACCCAGTAGGCGTAGAGAGCTAGTAGCAATGGAACGGAAAACCCTCACTAGGTTCAGCTTTCCCGGACCGAAGGGGCGTTACACGACGCGGGAATGTTCAACAGGCGGCTGCATCAGCTCTATAGTGATGCCATCCGGGCCGGAGATGTACGCGACCATTGTTCCGCATCGGGGGCCGGCTGGTATCGGCTGCGGCGAACCCTTCACTGCCCACCCCGCCGTCTCAACCCTCGCGATGGCCGTGCGGATATCCGTAACCGTGAAGGCGATGTGCGCGGCGCCGATTGCACCCGCGCTACGAGGTGTCTGGCCCAGCGTACGACCTGTCGAATACTCGAGAAGCTCGATAGGGTAGCCATTTGGAGCCGTCACCAGCGCCATTCGGCAACGGGGGTCGTCAACCCCCGTGGCCTCCCGTAGGAACTCTCCACCCATCTCTCCTCGCCGAGCAAGGTCGAAACCCATCGCCTCAGTCCAGAACTGGATCGCCTCCTCCAACGAGGCGACCGAGAACCCCGTGTGGTCCACAGCTATCACGCCCGCATCTTCGGCCACTTTTTTAATCCTCTCATATCGAACAGCTGCGTCACGCTACAGTAAGCCATTCGCCTGACAAGTCACAGCACTTGCAATCCCTTTAGCCATTTCATAGCTCGGGTTCGATTCCCCTCAAGACCTTACGGTCGAGAGCGGGAGTAATTTACATGCTCCTCAATCGGCCGCATGGCATACAAGCAGTTTTTTTGCCAGATGCTCACGACTGTGGTCGGTACTACAATTTGTATCGCTGTAAGATCGGCATGCCGATCCTGCGTGCGACAACTTGCAAAAGATCAATCGGCACGCGGCGCTTCGCTGGGAGATGGCGAACGTGGAACGCCGAAAATTCCATCTCGGCGGTTGCGCCGCGGGCAAGCTTGAAGCTGGAAGCACCCGAGGACATGTTGAATGCGAGATTGTTGTCGGCAGCAAACCGGCTTCCGGCGTGGAAACCCAGCCGATAAAGGCCCTCACGTTGGTCGATGCCGGTATTGTAGCCCATCAGCGGCATGGTGGCGTAATCTGCGAAATGGTGTATGCCGCCAAAACTCTGGATCACGCCATCCGCATCCCGCAGCACCATGTAGCGGATCATGCCGATCGCATGTGTCATGATGACGAAATCGGGTGTGTAGATCGGGTTCAGCCGGGAATATTTGTCGAGATAAAGCATGGCGTAAAGCGCTGCGATGCGTTGGGCATCCGGCCGGCTGATCGTCTGCAATTCTTCGTAGCGATAGGGCGTATTGCGCCAGAGAGCCTCGTCCCTTTTCAGGTCACGGCGCCTTGTCATCTGGCTGGCGATATCATCCACCAGAAACAGCTGCCTGCTCGGCAAAAGCACCCAGCCGGCGGCCTGCAGCGCGACCATCAGCCTGCTGTTTTGCCGCCAGTTGAGGGAGCGCATCGCCAAGATATGACAGGGAAAACGCGCCGTGAATTCCTCGGTCTGCTCTGCCACCAGACCGGCATCGATGGCGGCCAGAAGATTGGTCGACATCATCCAGTTGTTGATGTGGACGATGCGGTCGAGATCGGCCAAACGCAAGATCCCCGCGACGCCGCTGACGACGGCATGCAGGGCGGGCACCAATGCCCGGTTCGGAAAGCGGGAAAGCTCTTCACGCGTGTAATCGACATAACCGACCCATGGCGAACAGACGAAGGTCGCAGCCTTTTCACCGTGGTTGATGGTGATCGGCAGTAGGTGGTCACCCCATCGCTGCACGCCCACCTCCGTCTGCAGGTTGCGGATATAGGTCGAGGAACCATCGCGTATGAAAGCATGGGTAAAGTCCTCGACGATCCGGTGCCGGTATCGGTCAGCCATGGGCTGCCTGACGGATAACCCCGGCGCGGACGCGGTAGATGATCGCCTTGTCCGAAGTCGACAGTTTTTCTGACAGCGCCTCATCCACCTCGACGGTATCAAGGGGCACGATCATATCGTTCATGAAGATGCGCTCGCAGAATTTCGCGTCGGCAGCAGCGACAGCCACAATGCCCTTCCAGCAGGCGGCATAAAACTCTTGGCCGCAATAGGAGCCGAAATCGGAGAGCGAAAATCCTTCGATCTCGCCCAGTTCAAGCCGTGGCAGGTCGGTGATGCCGCCTTCAACGATGCGCAGCCGCTCCAACCGGCTCTTGACCAGATCATAGTTCTGCCGCTGCAGATGGAAGGGTAGCGCGCCCTGCGCATCATGCCTTCCGCGAAACACCAGCATGGCGAAATCGCTGTCGCGAAACAGGAAAGTTCGCGCCGCCGCTTCGAAATCGTCATCCAGCCGTTTGCCGACTTCCTGCGGTTTGGGCAGGAACTCGCCGGCCGGCTCACGCATCACCCAACGCCAGACCCAGTCGCGGCCGATCATTTCGATGGCTGTTCTGAGCGCGCTATGGGCGAATTTATCCTCCCAGATCCGCGCCTGCACCTGAATGTCGGGCGCTGCCAGCAGAGCATTGATATGCCTGCCGCGGAAGAGTTTCAGAAACCGCGCGTTCCAGAGCAGCAGCTTTTCCCATTTGCCGGCATGCCAGACGCCGGCCTCGATCATGCCAAGATGCTTGTCCCAGTGATCCTGCACCGTCGGCGACAGGCGCGGGCGAATGCGCTGGTAGACCTCGGCGCGGGACCGGCTTTCGGCAATGCCGATAAAGGCCAGAAACGCATCGCGATCCAACATGTCCATGGCCGCAATTTTCAGCGCCAGAAGCGCGTTCTGCGTCGGGTTTACATCGAGTGCGATAACCTCGTTGGCATCCGACAGAAGCATGTCCAGCGGTCGGGTTCCGGAGCCGGTCAGGCAGACGATCCGTTTGGCTCCCGCAAGCGCCGCAAGCTCGCTTTCGCCATCCTCGTTCGCCGACGAAAAGTTTAAATTCTCGAAGAAACCCACCATAGCCCCGCTGTATCGACATCTGTCGTTCTGAGTTGAAACAGCCGGCGTTCATTGTCCGCCGGTCGACTGCCATGCGCGTCTTATGCGCCTGAGCTTGCCTTTCGAATGTATGGCCAGATCCACGCTCTCCACGTGACAATCCGGCGAAACGCCATGGCTTTCCAGAACCGCCGTCAGGTTCGCCCGCACGGCACGGCGGACCGGCGCAGGGCAATCGGCAGGCAGTTGCAATTCCAGCGCCGCCGCGTCGGTCTGAACAAGGGCGAAGTCCATGATGCCGCGATCGGTGTCGACAATGACGTTGCGCAGAATATCCGGCGTCAGTTCGACAATGCCGCCATTCGGCGACGAAAGCAGAAACACGTCGTCCTCGCGGCCGACGATTTCCCGCACCACCTGAAGGGGAGAGCCGCAGGGGCAAGTCCTGTCATCCAGACGCAACAGGTCGTTCAACCGGTAGCGTGCCATGATCTGCGTGCTGCGGCTGAAATCGGAAAGGATCGGCCTCACCAGCCCGTTGCCCGCCTCCTCGAAGGCAAAATGCATGCAGTCTTCTGCCAGATGCAGGCGACCATGGGCGCAGGTCACGCCCAGCAGGCCCTCGGTCGCCATATAGATTTCGCCAAGGCGCAGACCGAACCCGGCTTCGATGATCAAGCGGTCGGCAGCTTCCAGCTTTTCGGCAGCGGAAAATACCCGCCTCGGCGACAGGCGGCCAGGCATCCCGGCGAGCCGGGACAGGATGCGCGGCGGCGCGATCACGATGGTCGGATCGAAGGCCGACAACGCGGCGGAAAATTCCTCAAGCGGGGTGCTCAGGTTAAAGAATTGCAGCGTCAGGTTTCTGGTCCGGTTGGCGCTGTCGTAAAGCGGCGTGTCGATCGGCAGCAGCACCGCGACGCGATCCCTGTGCCGCCAGAAATCCGGCAGCGCCTTTGCCAGCATGGCGCCCAACCATGCAAACCGTTCGGCCTGCGAGATGACGAACAGACCGCGATTGCCGCTCGTGCCGGTACTGGCGCCGACGATATAGTCGCCGATGCGTTTTTCCCCTTCAAATGCGCGCCACCCCTGCGCATTGGTGATGGCCGGAACGTTGAAACGGGAGAAATCGGCCATCAGCTTGGATTTGTCCATGATTGACAGATCGTCGATCACGGTTTTGCGGCCGGCCCTTGCGCTGAACGCCGCGACCTTCGGAACGTCGTTTTGCAGCCATGCGGAGAGTTTTGCCGACTGCCATGCCAGCAGATGGGCGCGGTCAGGCATCCGGTAAGGCAGGGTGCGGATGCGTAGATAGGATTTAAGGGCAGTCAGAAGGCTCAAGAGGCTCGCTCCAGACCGATATCCAGGTCGAGCCGGTGCGCCACCGGATCATGGCAAAGCATGATCTCGCCGCCCTGTTCGAAAAAGGATCTGACCTTTGCGACGCTCGACAACATGGCCCGGCGATCGTGGCAGACGAGACTGGCCGGAAAGCCCGGCAGCCTGTCCTCGGTGATCGCCCTGATCAGCCATTGGGTATCCGTGGCATAGAGTAGAGGCGTTGGCAGGTCCGGAAAACAAAGGCCCACGTGGCCATCGAGATGACCGGGCAGATCGATGACAAGAACGGAACCGTCTGCAGCGATATCCCGACCCGGTTCGAGCCTGTTCGGCGCCGGAGCAGTGCGAAAATCCTCGAAAAAGCGCAGCCGTTTTTCTATGCCGTCGGGCAAAAGCCCACCGAAGACGCCGGTCATCGCGTTTTTCGTGGCGCTTTTGTTGCGAAAGGTCTCCCAGGCTTTTCGCGAGCATAGAATCTGCACATCCGGCAGGTCTCTCAGGCCGCCGATGTGGTCGGCATGAAAATGGGTGAGAATGACTGTTTGTATGTCCTGCTTGCACAGATCAAGCAGGCTCAGTCCGGCACTCAGCGGATCGTCACGTAACGTGGTTGGCCGCATGAGCAGCCGATAGGCGGCCAATAGCGGCCCCTGTTTCAGTTTTCGCAACGTGTCGACATTGCAATAACCGGTGTCGATCAGCGAGTGGCCCAGGTGCGGATGGTGAAAATACCCGACACGCACGCGCAGCGGCAGTTTATTGAAACTGCCGCGTCTGAGCAGAAGCCATTCGCGGACGGGAAGAATTGAAGAGCTGAAAAAGCGCGGTTCTGTCACCATCATTCCGCACCCCGCCGACCGGTGTCGAACGTACGCAACAGGCCTTCCGCAAAAGAAATTCTTGGGCGCCATTGCAGATGCCGGCGGGCATTGGAGAGATCGAGCGTCTGGGAATACGCGAATATGCCAAGACCATAGGCGGTGACGAGCGGCTCGGGCCTCGCCGGGTGAAGCCGGGCTGCAAGTTCAGCGACCCGCACCGCCGCCAGCACCGGCATGACCGGAAGATCGCGCCAGCGCGGGGTGATTCCAACCGCCGTCGTCGCTTGGTCGACGATCTGTCGAATCGGCAAGGCTTCGCCGCCCGATATGTTGAACACCCGCCCGATCGCCTGCGCTGGTTGCCGGATCACGCTCAGAATGGCCTCGACGACATCCGCGACATGAGTGATGTCGGTCACGGCCCTGCCGCCGCGAAACCGTGGCAGGGTACCCGTTCTTGCCGCCCGGATCAGCCTTGGCAGCAAGGCGGTATCCCTGACTCCATAGATGCCGCGTGGTCGGATAATCGTATGGGGCAGGCCGCTGGTCAACACGCGCCCGTCGGCAATCGCCTTGGTGCGCGCATAGTCGCTGACCGGCTTGGGCAAGGTGGCATCTTCGGCGATATTCAGCTGGTCCTGAAAGCGGAAATAGACAGCCGGCGTAGAGATATGGATGAGGTGTTGCACTTGTAACATCCCGGCGAGCGCAATGACCTTGTCCGTCGCGACGATATTCGCCCGTTCGAAATCCGCCCTGAGCCCCCAGGGTGATGACAGCGCCGCACAATGAACGATATGCGTCACGCCATCGAGCTGCCAGCGCAAATCCGCCGGTTCGAGCATGCTCAGGTCCAGCGCCAGTCTGTTTTTGTCGGATATGGGCAGCGCGCTCAGCTTTCCTTCATCACGACCCGTGGCGATGATGTCGCACCCTTCCTCACGCAGCCGGCGAACCAGCTCGCCACCGAGAAAACCTGTCGCTCCGGTCACCAGATAACGGGCCATCGATCATAAATCCACGACTAGCCCGCCAAAGGAGACGCCGGCGGATGTGCCAAGGATCATGATCCGGTCTCCCCTGTGAATCAGCTGGTGTTCGACGCCATAATCGAGGACAAAGGGAATGGAGGCGGCGATCTGGTTGCCGAACTGCGCGGAAATATCGATCACCTGTCCGGGGGCGAAATTGCAGATCCGCGTCATGTGGGCGAGGGCGCCCGGGCTGGCTTGATGGGCGATGACGCGCGCGATCTCGTTATGCCGGGTATTGGCCGCAGCAAGAAGCGCACTGACAAAAGCCGCGAAATCGCGGGCAGTGAGGCGAAACAGTTCCTTGCCATCCATCGAGAAGGTGCTGTGGGCGGTAAACTCTTCCGGCTCGCGGTGGAAATCGAAGCGGGTGCCGCCGGCACCGATCTGGCAGGCGTCGTAACCGGATGACAGGGTGGTGAAACGGGAGGCCAGAATGCCGGAGCGATCATCCGCGCGGATAATGGCGGCACCTGCGCCATCCCCGAAAAGACCGGCGACGGCGGGCTGGGCTTTCCAAGGCAGGGCGCGCGAGGCGATTTCCGACGAAACTATCAGGATAGTGCGGTGATTGCCGGTTTGCAGCAGACTCGATGCAAAATGCAGCGCCACCGGAAAACTCAGGCATGTGCTGTTGATGTCAGTGGAAAAACAGGCGCCGTCCGCGATGCCCAGCGCCCTCTGGATGGCCGGCGCCATGCCCGGAATTGGCTGATAGGCGACCGCCGAAGCACTGATGATCATGTCGAGATCCTGCGGTCGCAGGCCAGCCGCATCGAGCGCCTTGCGTGCGGCATCACAGGCGAGATCGATCTGGTTCTCGTCATCACAGACATAGCGCGTATGCACACCGGTCACGGACTGCAGATAACCGCCGGGGAAGCCATGCAGGTTATCGAGATCCGATGATGCAACGGCGCGACGGGGGACGGATCTGCCGGTTCCCACGATGGTCATGCCGGAGAGGCGTCGTTCTTCAGCTACCCGGTGCATTGCGTTCCTGTACCTGTCGATCGTCTCTGTTCGGGGCGTAAGATCGAAAGGCACGCGACGCGACCGGAATGACGTCGATCACTTCGGTCGCGTCGCGCATATTCGATGCCGGAAAGGCAATTACAGGACAGTTACGTTTTCTGCCTTAGACTTGCCAGTCTTGCGATCTTGGCCGACGTCGTAGCTAACTTTCTGGCCATCCTGCAAAGCACCGCCAAATCCAACGGCTGAAATGTGGACAAATACGTCCGGACCACCATTGTCAGGGGTGATGAAGCCGAAGCCCTTATCTTGGGCAAAGAATTTTACAGTACCGGTTGCCATCAAGTCCTCATTTTCAGTATGCGACGTCTTCTGATTGCGCAGCAGTAGTAAACAGCAAGAGCTCTGGCTGGCAATAGCTCGAACTGAACAAGATTCAATCATTCTCCCGAGGGCGGGGACATCATATCAGAAACTACTGGTCGTTAGTTCGAGTCCGCTCACGGCGACGGAATCAGCAAGTGTTAGGCGAAGGTCGGACCGATGGCACATTTGAGTCTTTAAACCACGCAGCCATCGTTAGTGCCGTCGAGCGCAGCCGCGAGAACATGAAAACGCGGGTTTCCAAGGAGCCGCTTTCGGCAGCTCCCGCCCAACCCCAGTCGTTCCTGATGCAAAAGTCAAAATTTTGGCATCAACGCTGACCGCCGATCAGCCTTGCCGCATCCAGGCTTCTCGCACGCGCCGCGTCCGTCATCAGTGACATGGCCTCGGCAATAAAATTGTGTTCGGCTTCGGCGGTTGTAAAAAAGCGCCGAGGAAGGACCATAGCGCTGCTTTGAACCAGAAACACCCAGTATTTGCGGGTTTGAAAGAGATCCGTGACGCAACGCCAATTGGCGGTCATCGTCAGGTCGCCCAGATCATAGACTAGCGCCTCAGGAGTTAAGCGAAGCGAAAGCGGCTGCTCATATGCTTGACCTCGCTTCGCAAGAGCTTTCCGCATTGAAGAGCCGGCCAGTCTTTGGATTGCCAGCAATCCCACCCAAACGCCAACGAAAGCGAACTCGATTGAAATCGTGGCTGCGAACCATGACCCCGACACCCATCCTCCCACAGGGATGCCGATCGCCAACATACAGACTAGCAGGATCAATTTCATCTGGCGTGGTGATACGCCCCTTCGACCCTTGATATAGGCCATGGCGGCTGTTGTTTCCCCGGCAGCCAGAACGCCTGTCGCTTCCATCCTAGTCCCCTCGAAGCAGCTTTGAGAGCAATCGCCGCGTAAGCGCGTGCGCGAGCAAGATAGAGGCGAATGCGCCGAATGAGAATGGGCCGGAGCGGACGCCTCCCATTTATGACTAACGTCAGACGGGTGGAAACGCTACCACGGCCCTAACGCCTGCGTGCTGTCTATGTTATGAGGCGAGCAATCCACAAACCGGCCGCGGCTAATGCCCCAGCCCAGATGACTGCCACGAAAATCATAATAATGATGCTGCGGATGAGCTTCATCTGGCTACCTTGTCGGTGGAACACTAATCCGGCGCAGACGCTTTGTGGGCGATAGTGCACGCTCTGAATCGGTGAAGACGCCTTTACTGGATGGCAGCAGAAATGCCAAGTCATCAAGCTCGTCCGAATTTCGGCCCGCAGCATGCTGCACTGATTGACGTGGCCACCTCGCATTCGTAATAGTCTCCGCGATGGTTCCCGTATGGGATCAAAAGGGAACACGGTGCGGATTACCCATCAGGGGCCAAAACCGGGACTGTCCCCGCAACTGTAAGCGACGAGCTTCATCCAAGATGCCACTGGTCCACATGGGGGACTGGGAAGGCGGATGCGGCAACGACCCGCAAGTCAGGAGACCTGCCATCATCGGATGTCATTGGCATAAGCGTGGGGCGGGGTGTCTCGACGCGGCGGATTTCCGTCACCTTTGCCATGACAGCAGACGTCACACAAAGGACTTCCCATGTTGACCAATATCACCAGACTTTTCGACGAGAGCACCCCTGAACTCAAGGCACGTCTCGTGACGATCTATACGATTCTTGCCGTTCTAAATTTTGGAGCCTGGCTATGGGCGCTTGTCGCCTTCTGGGACGAGCCTGCGCTACTCGGCGTGGCACTCGTAATCTACGGGCTCGGCCTTCGCCATGCCGTTGATGCCGACCATATAGCCGCCATTGACAATGTCACCCGAAAGCTCATGCAAATGAAACAGCGGCCGGTTTCCGTCGGCTTCTTTTTCGCAATCGGGCATTCGACGGTGGTCGTGCTGGTTGCTGGAGCTGTGGTGGCGGCATCCTCGCTGCTTGGTGGGTTCCAGAGCCTCGAGGGTATTGGCGGCACGATCAGCACGAGCATTTCGGCATTGTTTTTGCTGATCATCGCTACGATGAACATCGTGATCTTCGTGGCGATCTATCAGAGCTACCGCCGCGTGCGGGCAGGGGGCACCTATGTCGAGGAGGATCTTGACCTTCTCCTCAACAATCGAGGCTTTCTCGCGCGCGTATTGCGCCCGATGTTCAAACTGGTCACCAAGAGTTGGCATATGTTTCCCCTTGGTTTTCTATTCGGCCTTGGCTTCGATACGGCGACCGAGGTCGCTATGTTTGGCGTGTCAGCGACACAAGTGGCCAGAGGCGTTCCGGTCGAGGCGATCATGGTCTTCCCGGTGCTGTTTGCTGCCGGTATGTCCTTGATCGACACAACTGACGGCGTGATGATGCTCGGCGCCTATGATTGGGCCTTCGTCAAGCCGATGCGAAAACTTTACTACAACATGACGATCACACTGGTTTCGATCGTCGTAGCCGTGCTCATCGGCGGTATCGAGGCCCTCGGATTGATCAGTGACAAGTTGGGGTTGGAAGGTGGCCTCTGGGACATCGTCGGCGGATTGAACGATAACTTCAACAATCTCGGGTTCGTGATCATCGGCGTCTTCCTTCTCGCCTGGATCCTCTCCTTCGTGATCTACAAAGTTAAAGGCCTGGACGACGTCAAAATCAAAAGTCCGGTCTGACGCTATCGCAAAGGTTTCAAGGGGCCATCGCGACGGCCCCTTGTCTCTATGCAAGTCCGAACCCGCAGGTCACACCGCTCTCGCCTTATTCAGTACGTTTAATCTAAGGGTCGTGGCGAGGACAAGTCCAGTCTCTTTGGCGACAAATCCGACAATGATCTTCGAGATATTGAAGAATGCCGCCGATCAAGAGCCGACGGCTGATTTGACCGAGGGCCAAATAGCTCAAAAAACAAATAGCCGAACCGAATTTGCCCAAACATCCTAAAGGCACGCACTCACTCACCGCGCAGCACTAATGATTTTACAAATTCCTTTGCGGACAACATCCTTACTGGTGAGCTGGCCGGCCTGGATGTCAAACACGACATCTACCCTGACACCTGAGCCTTTTTGGCGTGCGACGACGCGGAGCGTTTGAACTCTACCACTGCCACTTGTTTCCTGAAATGCGTCGATCGACGAGAGTTCTTTATTGGTCCTGATGCCCGAAAAGCCCTCCGCCGCTACACCCTGTGCCAATCTCTTCAAAATCACTGGCGCGCTTGCTTTTGGATAGTCTTCCCATGAGCGGTAGCTGAGCGCGGTGAGCATAGGCACACCCGATACCGTAAAATTACCTTCGCATGAGGCTGCCTGTACAAGCGTTGTTTCGCCAAGCAGCAAGGCTATCATTATCACCACAGTCTTCATTAGCTTCCTCATCGGTGAGTATGTTGATTTCCACTAAGGCTGACCCGGCTTCGGAGTGAGCTCCTCAGTACGGCTGCCACCCTGTCCCACGGGCCGATACGCTTCAATGAGATCGCAGAAATTTTGTTCAAGTCGGGTGCGGTGACGCTCCGGTTGAACGGTGGAACCGGGTAAAGGGCGGTCGGTTTCGGCCCGCACTCGCCCAGTGTGAAGTGCTCCGTGCAACTGGGGTGGGCCTTTCGCACGAACATCCTCACCACACGACGGTGCAGCTCTGGAAGACGTTCATACTGAGTACCCTTCTCTCAGTTCGCACCGGTGCACAGCCTAACGATAGCATCAAACTCCAGACGCACCGGGACTGGGACCGGTGCGTATCAAATGCCGGCTGGAGAGCCAACGCCTTGGAGTCCGCGAAAAGTGCACATGTGTCTATATTTCCAAAAAAGCTCGAGTGTGCTGGCCAGTTAGAGCTGGGTGACATAGGTCTGTTTGCGAAGCGTGGGCTTGCGACCGGAGAAGGCTCAAACCATGGCGGCGCAGTTGCACTAAACTTTCTCGGTCCACGGTCGGGAAAACATGTCAATCGGACGAGCCAAACCAATGTGTCGCGAGCGTCTCACAACTCTTGCAGAGATCATTTGTTACGAGGATCCCAACATGACTTTCCAACAGGGCGCACTCTTTCGTATCGTTCTTTTCGTCCTGGCAATATCAATTCCCGTTCTGGCAGAAGCCGCCGACGGAAAAAGCGATTGCTTCGGATTCAACGCTCTAGATGACGACCCGCTCTCCGCGCAGCTCTATGAAGTTCAGCCCGGTGATAAGGTCGAGTTCCAGTGCCCTGAGCGATCCCTTTTTTGCAGTAAGGGGGCCTTCGTGCTGCCTGGCGATCAAGTGGTCGTTACAAGAATCGACGGTAATAGGGGATGTGCTGAATATCTTAACGCAGCGAAACCACATGACACGGATACAACGGCCGGTTGGCTGCCACTAGAGCGCCTGTCTAAGCAATCACCCCGAGCTGACTGGGTTGGCATTTGGGGGGACGACGAAACAAAAATTATCGCCAAACAGCAAGGAGATAAAGTTCGCGTTGATGCAACAACGACTTTGCAGCTTGGAAGCGGAGACGAAGGAGGTCAGTTTGCCGCCGTTATAGACAGTACCAAGCCGCTAGCGAAGTTTGGCTTTGAGTGGGACTTCAAGGGAAATATGGGCAAACTGCTTGCCTACCAGGAAAAGGTGGGCCCGGGAATATGCCAGGTAAAAATGAACCAGCTTGGACGATATCTTGTTGTAGGAGACAACCATATGTGCGGAGGCATAAACGTAAGCTTTTCGCGCGTGTACAGACGGGCCTATGAAAAGGTGACAGCTACCCAAGCCCAAGCGGCGGAAAATTCGCCCGAGGTCAGCAACAAAGCTGACGGCATCCGTCCCTCCTACGGTTCTTGTCTAGAGAGTTCCGAGGGTGTCACCCTCGACATGCGGAATTGTGCCTCTGCAGAATACAAATATCAGGACGATCGTCTTAACACCGCTTACCGCCGCCTTCGCACCAAATTGGAGAAAAATGCTGCTGCAAGATTGAGAGACGAGCAACGAGGCTGGATTGCACAACGCGACAAACAGTGCGAGGCCGATAAAACAAGTGGGACCTCTGCGCTAATCGTTTCCGATGATTGTTCTGTCACAGCTACAGCTAGACGTGCAGCGGAGCTCGAGAGCAAACTTTTTCAATAGCGGATGTGACAAGCCAGGAACCCGCACAGCCTATGTTGATTACTCAGGAGCGAAACATGCGCCGCACCTATTGGTTAGCCGTCGCAATCCTTATCTTGGCATCACCTAGCTTTGCAGCAGGCTTCGCCTGCGGAAAGGCCGGTACACCAACTGAAAAAATGATTTGCGTCAACAGCGCGCTAGGCGAACTCGATACGAGACTTCAACAAGCCTATATCAACGCGATGGCTGCGGCCGCACCCTCAAGTAAACCCACATTGTTGACTGAACAGCGCCATTGGAACCGCTATGTTCGCGATATCTGCATGGATGAGGCTTGCCTCACGCGCGCATACGAGGCGCGTATCTCCTTACTCTCGAGGAAAGACATGTACATCGCCGATGCGTCGCAGTGCGAAATCCGCCAAGGCAAGTCGTGCCGCGGCGTTGTCACAATGCGTGACACCGGAGCTCGGGTGGAATCGTTCAACAAATCACTGGCGGAAAACAAGAGCCCCGGCCGTATACTAGGGTGCGAACAACTGATCGACCTGCCCAGCGGCTCCTTCGAAGGCAATCATAGTTTTGGTGGGCTTTGCATCCTGACAAAAGGTGCCGTGCGGCAACGCGTCCATATCTGCAATGACGAGATGGTGGGCCATTTCGCGCTTGAACCTTCCACGGACGACACTGCCCTTGCCTTGCGCGATTTCACCAACAGCCGTTGTTTCGGCGGATGATATGTCCGCGAAGTCATCGGCTGGTTGCCCTAGTCATAAATCATACAACGGATGGGAGTCACAAAGGAGGCAATTTAAATTCGGAAAGTGGATAACCTATTTAATTCAACCATTAAAGGCCGTCGATGTCGGAGTCCCAGGGGCTGAAAATACCAGCTCGTCCGCGTTAACGCCAATAGCGAGCTCAAATCAGTAATCAATATCAAGCAGATATCTGCGGGTTGCCAAAGCGTCTCCGAGCTCCCGCGTGGCAAGATGTGAGGGATTAATGTTACAGGCAAAAATGATACGGCAGTTGGCCTTTTCTGCGCCACTCATCACTTTGGCATTGCTCACGTTGACTGGATGTGTGTCCGAGCAAAATCAGGGCGTGGCAGCGCAGCACCAACTGTATGAGGTGTTCTCACCTGGGTCCGACGTGCCTCACTTTGTCACCGCTGACAAGGTCAGCGAATATACGCAAGGTAAACCGCAATCCGGGATGGAGCAGGACGCATCGCAAGATGATCAAGAGCAATATCAGAGGGCTGTTCAACAGGATCTGTCAAACCGGGAGTTCCTCCGAGGTCAACAAGGTTTCCAGTAGGCGTTACGATGACAGGCCGGGAAGCCCCTCCGGTGGTCGCCCAATGCGGCGATGACGGAGACGCCTCTGCAAGATCGCCGGGGCGATTTTAGCAAATCAAGCGCATCCGATTTCTTTTCAGGAGTCATTTAAATAGTGTCTAACTATCTTTTAAAGGTGCACATCTGTTCGAATCTTTATTAGGGCCCTCACCAGATTGCCCATCTGGGATACATAAAAGCCGACAATTTGGACGATTGGACGGATTATATTATGTTAGAATGTAGTTTCTGGGGGATCTTGGGAAAATGGCTTCATTGTCACCAGCCCGCCTTTCGTACGCGTAAGCAAATAGTAGGGGCCTTGACCGCATTTTTGACTATGGGGGCATCATCGTCGGCCTGGGCCATTAATTGCGATAAGGCGGTTGCGCCTATTGACAAAAGGATATGCGGCAACGCCGGCCTGAAGGCGGCGGATGCCGCCATGGGCCAAGCTTACGGCGTAATCCTTAAGGCAGCGCCAGATTCTGAAATTCGAAAAATGCTGACGGACAGCCAACGCCGGTGGATTGCTGCGCGCGATGACGGCTTAAGTGCAAATTCTGAAGGAGCCCCCCTTCCGATCAGCGAGCTGCAAAAGGCGTTTGCCGAGCGGACCAGCCGGCTTAAAGACCGCACAGACAAGGGATTGATCGCCCAAGCCGCGGCACAACGGCGGTTTTTGGCCAAATACACGGGTGGGTCTTTCACCGGGTTCGAGACGAATTGCGAATTTATCCCCAATGACAGTGGCGGAACCAGCTTCTCCTACCAATGCTTTGGCGCCATGCATGTCCAACAGAATTATCGAGTATGCAGTGCCAGAACGGATTGGGCGACTTGGTCACTTTCCGAATATCACGGCGTCAGCGCCGTTAAGGGCGATGTCGCGAAGCTCTCGGCTATATGCGGCGATCAGTCAGGCAACATTTGCAACAGTGGAGACGGAAGAGACGAAGATTCAACGTGGAAACTCCATCCTGAAAGAGACGAACGTCTCCTCTCACCGAAATCGAATCTGACAAAGCTTGACGTAGAGGGCGTCTGGCCGCTTGAGGATAGCGACGTCAACTGGTTCGACCAGTGTTTGACGAACGCAATTTTCCCGCCGGCTCAGTAGCAAGCGTTTGAGGAAGACGAATGATACATCAGAGAAAAGCATTCTTAATGGGTGCTAAAAGGTGGGCCCGCTCCATACAGCGGTACGCTGATCGCGTGCGGCTTGCTTCTTGCATCCAACACGGTGTCACGGGCCTGAAAGCGCAGGAAGCTCGGTGGCTCCTTAGCCCGGCGAGCCGTATCAGTGTCTCCAAGTCCTTCTGATGCGGTGAAAGAGGGCTCGTGTTTCTTGCCCCTGCGGCATTTTATCGGCGAAGCTAATGACAAATCGAACAACATTTGATGAGAACGTGATATGAATGATTTTCCTCGGACGTCCTCTTCCATTCAACGTCTGCGTATTCCCCTGATTGGCCTCGCCCTTGGCATTCTACCCTTGTGGGTGTTCATGGGCGCCTCGCAAAGCGTTTCGGTGGATGGGGTTTCGGTCTCGCAAACACGGTTCAACGTTCTTGGTCTCGCTATGGCCAGTGTCGGCCTTGGCATGGTTGTCAAGCTGTTATGGAACGACGGCCCTTGGCGTGAACGCTGGCTCCCTCGCACCGCTCTTGCCTTTGTCGCGGCCTTTGCCTGCGTCGTTCAACTCGCCTATTCCGCTGGCTTCATCGATCTGAATCTGAACCAACCCGCCGGCGAGAGCGCGCAAGTGCCCGATTTGGCAGCGGACGCCGACTACACCATCGATACCGTTCCCCTAGCTCGAGGCGGCGAGTGGCGTGCGGAAAAGCGTGTCAACAAGCCTGCCAAGTCCAGCGCACCACCGGATGAATGCATCGCATTGCGTTTGATCGGCAGGGCCAGCGAGATCGGTCTGCACGCACAGGGGCAAAGCCTCACGCTCGATATCCGTGACGATCATCGATCTTTCATCGGCAAGGCCGTTGGAATGATTACGCTTTCAACCGGGACGTTGCAGCGCCAATTTCCCGGGACGGTCGCGAACGAGAATGTAATAATGGCAAAGTTGAGCCAGACGGATATGGCCGCCCTGCTAACGGCCCTAGAGCAAGGCACAGATCTTACGGTGACCTCGTCGGTCACCGACCCGACGACGGCGTCGCTCACCGGCGCAGCCCCAGTGTTTGAAGCGTTCCGCACCTGCACAAATCTGTCCCAGCAATGAGACGAGGGCTTGTTCCCAAAAGGAGCCTATCGGGCATTTACCGCCAGTCGAATCCGAGGACCCACAATGCTGGACGAACCAGCCATGGTCGCATAACTTAAACGATATGGCCTTCGGCAGACCAGGTGCGGTTCAAATCGTCTACTATTTTTAACCAAGGAGCGAACATGTTTGTACGTGCTGCCCTAATCTTTGTCCTGCTGTCAGGATCGGCCGGGGCCGCCGGCGATCAGTCATACCAAAATCCAAGATTTGGCTACTGGATCGAAATACCGAAGGAATTTAAAATCGCCTCTGCGGCGGATAATAATGACGGGATCACGCTGGAGTCTTTGAATGGTAAGGCAAAGTTGTTGGTGTGGGGCAACTATATCATGGAGAAAAACTTCAAGGCCGAAAGCGACCGCCAACGCAAATTTTACGTGGACGATGGTTGGCGCATTTCCTACGAGAAGCGCCGACCTTCTTGGGTGAGCTTTTCTGGCGCTCGCGACCACCTTATACTTTACGTACGGGAAATCGCGCTGTGCGATGGAGCGATGGGAAATTTCTCCCTCGAGTATCCCGAGGCTGATCAAAAAATCTATGGCGACGTTATTGAACAGCTTCTGAAAAGCTTTGTCCCACTTGGTCATTGCTAGGGAAGTGAAGTGTGTCTGGATGGTCGGATCTTACAGTCCTTGGCTGGAAATGTCTCATGGCATTGCTCTGTTACCCAACGAGCGTCAAACAGAAGAAACTCAATAAGATTCATCAAGAGGCAAGCCACAATGCGCCGTTACGTCGTTGTCCTCATGGTTTTCCTAACAATCTTATTTATGATTTCACCGTTTATCGTCACCGGCTTGGCAAGTCTGACCGCGAATCTTGCCGGTTGTGAATTGAATGAAGGTGAGACCCACGCGTGTGTAATTCATGGAGAAGATTACGGTGAGGCTCTTTATAAGATGGGTATGTTCTTATGGATGATAGTTTTTACCGTTCCCATGGGGGCACTTGCGCTCGCGACCTTGACGATATCTGTACTTTGTCGCGTTCTATTCAGAGCCATTGCTCGAAATAAATCCGCAAGAGGCAAGCATATCTCGCCGTAACAGGAAACTATCGTGTTTCTTACAAGCGGGTATCTTGTGTCAGGAGGTAAGGTCTTGATCCCGAATGGAGGTGCCGATCCAATTCTTAGCAACGTCTAAAGCAACAATAGTACTCCAGTTTATGTGGCCGATTCAGATGTTTAGCTTATAAAATCCGACACGCAGGATGAGAACGCCTTAACTCCCGCTTGACCTTCTTCGCGTGAATAGAGGTTGTAGCGTTCCAAAGCCCAGGCAGGCTTTGACGCCACCCGCCTCGGCACATAATAAGGTCACCGTTCATGTCGACGGCAGGTCAAATTAGGCCGGCCTGGATACTGGGAACCAAGAGCAGCGAAATTTGAAATTTGACGATGCAAAACCTTTCCAGCTTTGTCTTTGATTTTTCAACGATCGACTTTCCCGAAAGAGATCGCTTCCAGATGTGGATCCAGGACAATCATTGCGATTGTCGATTGTGGGACACTTCATCTCGGGCCTACGATGCGAGGGCAACCGGTGCCGCGCTTGGCCCTTTGATCCTCTCTGGCCGACAGTGGCTTGGGGAGGGGTTAGCGCCTGCCTATGAAATTTTCCGAACGGACCGCCGTATCCGCACAGACGGATACGACTTCTTTCGCTTCACTTTGGTTTTGGGCGGTCGATTTACCTACCGTTCGAAGGATCCAACATCTGTGATGTTGGCTGGCGATTTGTTCGTAGTGGACGCGTCTCAGGTCAACGAGTGCCTGGTGGAGACGAACAACGTGATTTCGATCGCCGTACCGAGAGACATGCTGCCGAGCCAGACGGCTCTGCTACATGGTCATGCGCTCAAAGGCGGCATCGCTAGCCTCCTGGCAGATCATTTTATTTCGCTGTTCGGCAATCTTGCAGGGTTGAGGGAACAGGATATTCCTTATCTCGTGCAATCAACCTTGCAACTGCTGACTGCCGCCGTTTCATCTGCATCCGACGAGATGCAAGTCGCCGCAGCTCCTATTCGTGACCTTTTGTTTCGTCGTATTTTGCGATATCTGGACGCACGCTTGCTCGATGCCGATTTGACTCCAGCAAAAATCTGCCGCGAGGTCGGTGTATCAAGGGCCAAATTATACCAATTGTTTGAGGGCAACGGCGGCATAATGCGGCAGATACAGCGCAAACGTCTACACCGCGCCCATCAGTTGCTGGCCGATCCAAGCCAACCGAAGCCACATATCGCGGAGATTGCGAGCAGCCACGGTTTCACTAGCGAAAAGTATTTTTATCGTTTGTTCAAAGCGGAGTTTGGCCATACCCCGGGTGAAACACTCGAAAAAACAGGTCTCCATTACTCTGCTTCCGTGACGGTTCCTATCGGGCCTTTTGGAGAACAGATCATCCGTCCTTCGGGCTGGACATTGCCGTTTGGGGTTCCGAAAAGCTAGAATGATCTGTTGCGAAACTTAGACGGATCTGCACTCGAAACAAATAAGAAGGCACTTGGTTTGTGTATATCATTTGCCGGAGGTCGCTATCCTCCGGCGTGCGATTTGGTTCAATATGTAGGATGCGCTCCGCCCATGTCTTTATCAGTCCGCCGCGGCTTGCACAATACCACCTACACGATTGCCGTGCTTGTCTCCGTCTTCAACGCTCCGACCCTTATCTCAAAAGCGATTGCGAATGACGGAATTAGCGTAAAAACCACTGTCCCCGGAATAGCAATTGCCCGTCTTTCAAAACTGCCCAAGCCGCCCGAACCCATATCGTCGGCGACAGCATGCAATGTGTTGCGAGAGTTGAAAACGCAGGGCGGTAGCGAAGCCACCTCCTTGGGATGGGGCGTGACTGGGGAAGCGAAGCTGGGTCAATATGACGCCGTTAGTTTTGCAGGCCGACTCGATCAGGTAGCGGGCAGCGCTTGTGAAGTTGCCCAGGGAAACGTCGCCTTGTTCGATGGTACAGAACTGCTAGCGATATTGTACGCCGACAAACAAAGCAAATTAACAATTGGGCGGATCACTGCGGTGAAGGACCGTGTGCGCATTCTGGATGGTGGGTTGGTTGCGATGCCTGTAGGCGAGATCCGTTTTCGTGGCGATCAGACGATTGAGGTCGACCCGCTAGCTCCAGAGGAGGGCGTTTGCGACGACAAAGGATTGGTGCCAAATGTATACGGCAAGCCTATTGCGCAGGCGCGCAAGCAGATCATGGCGAGGGGCTGGGTGCCATATCAGAGCCCGCCCTCGTCAACTCGGGACCCGGTTGGAGACGACATTCGCAAAACAGGGATCGTGGAGGCCACAGATTGTTCCGCCACAGATTTTGCCTACTGCAGAAACTACTATCGTCAAGGTCATATGGAGCTAGGGGTTACCACATTTGGAGATGATGACCCGAAGGTCTCAGATTACGCAGCAACCTGCGACCAGTCCAGTTGGCATGAGTCGAATTGAAGGATCGGTATCGCGTTTCGCACCGCCGCGCGGGCAAACTGCGCAAACATTGATCCCTTCGCAGACCATTTCGCGATCAGCCGATTAGCCCCGCAGCGGGGCCACAGTTCGGCGCTACTACTTGGCGAACGGGTTCGAATTTTTATCCCACTCGAGAGGATTTCCACCGGTTGCTGGTTGTGACGGAGCGGCGGTCTGCTGATCGTCGCCGCTCTTGTCGTCTTTAGGTCGAAATCTGGGTGAAAAGTGCGGTAATACGAGCCGCGCCCACGAGCGGGTGATCTTGGACGCCTCGTCGGGGCAGCGAGCAGCGCGCTCCTTGGGCAGCATCCCGTTGTCGACCATGGCGCCGTTATTTTCGGGATCTGACCCATATACCATGCATAGAAGATTGAAATAACGCTGCGCATCTAGCGCATGCTCGTCCGCAAATGCGGCAGTATCGGGAGAACCGGACTGGCTGTTGACTTTGAACCAGACGGAAGCAAGCTGGAGAACGCGCGTAATGTCATTTTTTGTCTCGCCGTCGTCAGCGTGTGTGAGCAGCAGCACTGCCGCAAGCTGGTCGACCGAATCTTCCTCGCGTCCGACTGCCGGAATATCAAGCAAGTCGATCAACGCATGTCCTGACTCATGCAGTAGGATGAAACGAAGGTTATCCCGCACGAACTCCACAGTTAATGCCTTCGGGTCGGATGCACCTTTTGAAAGGGCTTCGCCCATTTGCAGGAGGCTGTCGATCATTTCATAGCAAAGGAAAACCGCGCCGTTTTTTTTGTCGTAGAACGCATTGATTGTATTGCATTGTCGCGTGACGTAATGCAGCGGGCGTGGCGTGACGAAGAGCCCATCCAGCCCGTTGATCTCCGGGATGTTCAAAAACAAATGCGTGTCGATAGCCCACTGGTACGCGTAATTGAATTTTGGATCTTCCGGTGCGAAATAGTGATACACGAACCGTAGTCCCTTTCCATCCGATGTTACTAGGGAACCATCAGCCGGTGGTGGAAGCGCTCCTTCTTTCTGTTCCGTTAGCCCGTCCTTGTCGTTTACCTCAGCCGACTGGTTATCAGTCCCCTGTTGAGACGGAGCTTGGGAGGTTGTCGGACCGCTGGAGCCGCTCACGCTCGGCGCCTGATTAGCATTTGCCAGGTCTGCAAGTTTTCCCAACGTTGGGTAGCTCGGGTCGCCGTCTGCGGGGTCCGCACCGAATGGATAGAAACTGCTTGAAATCAATACGGAGACATTGTCGAGCAGCTTGCCGTTTTTGTCGTTATTCCAGCTTAAGTCATAACCTCGAACTTCAGCACCCCGCTGCTCGAAACGAGTGTAGAACTTGCGATTGTTATTGGTGCCTGAGGTGATGAACCAACTCTTACGCTTGAGCTGATATGTGATCGTGCTTCCCTTCTCGTTCAGAAGGCTTTGATATAGCTTGTCGAGGCGGTCATCTTCGCTACTTGCGAAACGCACAGTCTTCAACACGATGGCTCCGTCCTCGGTTTGCAGGTTCTCACCCCCAAGGGTATTTTCCTGACGTTGCGTGAGAAGAGCGGTGGGATATGAGATCATCATTCCTGTGAGCGATTTATCCAGTTTATGCCATTGGAGTTGTTTTCTCATGTTGAGCGCTACGCCGCCTAATTCCAGTGCGTCTTGCGCTGAAAGCTGACCTGTCGCGGATCTGTCGTGATCGCGCTGATAGCTGGCGATCGCATTGCGGCCGCTCTGCCCGAACGTGCCGTCTGCAAAGCCGTTATAGTAGCCGAGTATGACAAGCCCTTCCTGCGTAAGTCGACGCTCCCAGATGTTGAGTGTGGCTTCCACCGAGGCACTAGTGTCCGCTTGATCTGAAGTCTGGGCAAAAGCTGGCATGAAGCACACTGCGGAGACGATGAAGCTTGTAGCCAGCGCGATGATGGCTTTGGTCGCGAAAGACCTGGCGGAGAAGTTCATTCGGATCTGGCTCCGATATCTATTTGAGAAGTGACGACTTGGTGCTGTACTAGAGGCGCTAAGCGGCGGCCGATCAGTCAACAGGGACGGTGCGCAGCAGAAGGATATCGATATCTCTCTCGGGTTTATAGTTCTGGCTCTTCAGCTCGAACTGCGTTGGACCGATCTTCTTGACACCGTCGCCACAGAAAGAGACAAGTGTTTTAGGATCTCCCTTGTCGACGACTAACCTGTAACTGCCAATCGGCCCTGCCCAGTTACCCCCTGACTTGATGACATAGGACAGGTACTGTTCAAATGACTGAAAGCTCTTGCCGTTGTCGTCAGCGGCTTTTGAATAGAGGGTATGGGCGGCCTTGGTGAAAGCGGCGTCTGTGCAGAATTTTTCGCGATAGGATTTGATGCGATCCGCATCCATGTCGGGAGAGCCGAACGATAGACTGGACTGACTGCCAAGAACCGGCACATATGTCTGCTGAACCGCAATCTCTCGCCCAACTGGGAACGTTTGATTGCGCCAGTATTTGGAGCGCAGTGTCCAAACAGGGTACAGCGTCTGAGATTGCCCACCGTAGTCGCCCGCATCGCCGGTATCGACGAAATTATTTTCTACCAAATTCTTGCGTTGCGCATTCGTCAGCTTGCTGATCGCTTCTTGAGTTGCTTCCACAGTGGGGACAAGCGGGATATGAAGCGCCTTAAGGCGCTCGGTGATTTCTATATCTGCAACCCCGTCGGCGGCAAGGAAGGCGCGTTGTTCGAGCTGCGCTTCGATAGGTTGCCCATCCACCAATGTCTGGAATTTCATGAAATTATCGCTTGCTGGGTCTGGAACGACCGTTGTCGAGTTTGATCCTCCCCCAACAAAGTCGGGCATCGGAAAAGCGATAGTGGTAGTGAAGTCTGTGTTGGCCACGTTTCTGAAGCGATAGGAGACGCGGATAGAGTTAAGGGACAGATACAGGTCCTCGGAAACTATGGTAACCTTGTCCGTTTTTTGGAGGACAAGCCCTCCGGCTCCCAGCGTCGCTGAGCTATCATCGCAAAATGCCGTGCTCGAAGACACTAGAACAAAGAGACAGACGACTGCTTTATTGCGCATCAAGAATTCTTTCGGTGAAGAGGGGTTAGCTCGCGCCAGGTGCAGAGCGACCGCGCATGAGCAACAGCAATTTGGCAGTTGGCCGGATATTCTGAGTGCCCTTCTCTCAGTTCGCACCGGTGCAAAGCCTAGGATAGCATCAAACTCGCAGACGCAACGGGACCGGGACGTATCAAATGCCGGCTGGCGAGCCAACGCCTTGGAGTCCGCGAAAAGTGCACATGTGTCTATATTTCCAAAAAGGCTCGAGTGTGCTGGCCAGTTAGAGCTGGGTGACATAGGTCTGTTTGCGAAGCGTGGAGCATGCGACTGGAGAAGGCTCAAACAATGGCGGCGCAGCTGCACTAAACTTTCTCGGTCCATGGTCGGGAAACATGTCAATCGGACGAGCCAAACCAATGTGTCGCGAGCGTCTCACAATTCTTTGCAGAGATCATTCGTTACCAGGATCCCAATATGACTTTCCAACAGGGCGCACTCTTTCGTTCGTTCTTTTCGTCCTGGCAATATCAATTCCCGTTCTGGCAGAAGCCGCCTACGGAAAAAGCGATTGCTTCGGATTTAACGCTCTAGATGACGACCCGCTCAAGGGCGTCTGGCCGCTTGAGGATAGCGACGTCACCTGGTTCGACCACTGTTCGACGAACCCAATTTTTCCGCCGGCTTAGTAGCAAGCGTTTTGAGGAAATACGGAATGATACGTCAGAGACAAGCTTTCTCAATGAGCGCTAAGGGTGGGCGCGCTCCAAGCATCGGCACGCTGGTTGCGTGCTGCGTGCTTCTTGCATCGGGCACGGTGTCCGCCGCCGGCTTCGACTGCAAGTCGGCTGGAAGCGAAGTCGAAATTCTCATTTGCAAAAACACAGAACTATCTAAGCTAGATGACCAGATGAAAGTGCTGTTCGATAAGATTGAAGGCGAAACATTTGGGCACGATGCCGAGACGGGAGAAACACTTGATCCTGCTGGTAAAGAACTAACTTTTTGGCGAAAGACAGTGCGTGACAAGTGTAAAGATGTGCGCTGCCTGAGGAATGCCTATACCGCCAGGCTCAGGGAAATGCGAGTTAACTGGGCAGATGCGTTGGGTCCGTCCGATCAATGACATCCCCACGTCCGCTCGGATCCAGTGTGGTTGCCGTACGGGTTGCTATTTTGGTCAGCCGCACCGCATCTCGCCGGACGGAGTGTATTGCTACCTACGTCAGTCAGGTCCTTTTGCTGATTTCAGCGGCGCGCTTAGCCTATCTCTTACCATGTACCAATCATTCGATTGCCGATGCCGCACCGGTTCGCGGTGAAAGTGAGCCTAGTATCTCAACAAACTCGTCTCGTCGCCTTTGGGAATATTTTAGAATTGGAGAATTCATGTCCGCCACGAGGTTCCTTGCGTCTTACGCAACTCTGCTTCTCAGTGCTTCGACGGCAATAGCTGGTGTGAACGGCCCTATCAGATCAGTGACCCTTTCCTCCGGGGGCTTGGCTGAGATTGTCAGGTCAGCCACTATCGATGATAGTGCAGGGCTCGATATCGACGTTCCCATTGACCAGGTTGATGACATCCTCAAAAGCCTTGTCATCCGCGATGACAAGGGCCGCGTTAAAAGTATGTCGCTCACTGGCCCAAAACCCGTAGACGAGACATTTAAGACATCACCGTTCAAGCCTTCTGATTTGGCGTCGCTGCCCTCGCTTCTCAACTCTATCAAGGGGAGCCGTATCCGGGTGGGCGACGGGCAAGAGGGCATGGTGCTCGGCGTGACCGACATTCCGGGCAATGCCCAGTCGAGTTTGAGTTGGCAATTGTCGCTTCTGCGTGATGACGGCACCATGTCTATGGTCGCGATACCGGGCACCGCCATCTCCATTGTAGATCCGACGCTCAAGACAAAGCTAAAAAGGGCTATGCAGATAATTGGGAAAGCTAATTTGGATGTCGCCCGGAATATCCACATCGAGCTAGACCGGCAAGACAGTCGAAACGTTGACGTTTCGTACGTTGTACCGGCGCCAATCTGGAAGACCTCATACCGTTTGGTTACTGGAGTGGATGGTTCTGTCAGACTTCAGGCTTGGGCCGTATTCGAAAATGCTTCTGGCGAAGACTGGAGCGATGTTGGGATCACCTTATCATCTGGGCAACCGGTAACGTTGAGGCAACGGCTCTATGACCATTTCTGGAGGCAACGCCTCGAGGTCCCTATGGATACATCCGAACTTGGTGTCAATCAGCCACCACCTGGGGCTCTACTGGCCAAACGAAGCATGCCACCGCTCGCAATAGCGCCGCCACCGCCGGCTCCCATTGCAGCAACGAGCAGGAGTAACGACGGGTCGATGGCTCATGCTGCGGATCCCGGACTGACAGTTGAGGGAAATGTCACTTCGACGTTTGTGCTTTCAGGCCGCTACAATATCAAAAATGGTGACACAATCGCCGTGCCCATCCTGGATCACGATGCTAAGGCAGAAATGGTATCGCTTTTCCGTCCCGAAAGCGGGAGCGAGCATCCGACCGCTGCGTCGCTCGTCGACAACGATAGTGGCGTGAGCCTGCCGCCTGGCATCATCACTGTCTACGATGGAAAGCAGGGTTTCGTCGGCGACGCCCAGATCCCAGCTCTTCCAAACGGTCAAAAGCAGGCCGTCAGCTTTGCGCTTGACCAGAAGGTTTCTATCACGACCGAGCCTAAATCAAAAACCACCATCACACGGATTAGGGTCGTTAACGGGTTGATCTATACATCATCCGTGACAAGTCAGGAAATCATATACAAAATCAGGGGTGCTAGCGATGCTCCCCGGACCATTCTCATCGAGCAGGACAAGCAGCCCGGCTGGTCATTCAAAGCAGACGGTATGATCGAGGGTACAGTCACCAAAGATCGGATGAAAATTGAACTGCGAACAGGGGAGGTCAAAGCTGCCAAAGCCAGCCTTTCGATCGTAAATGAAGAAAGCACAGCCTTGGCGGACGCAGAACCCGATGCGCTAATGCAGTGGCAGGATGCTGCAGCCGATCCTGCGATGCGTGCAAAACTTGCCGAGCTATCGACCGCAAAGGCGGAGCAAGATGGGGCAAACCGGAAGCTGAGTGCGCTGGACGAGGAGTTTGCTCGTGTTGAAGCGGACCAGCAACGTGCGAGAAGCAATCTTCAATCGGTTGGTTCGGGAGACACCAAATCTCGGTTCGAAAAATTGCTGAACTCCACCGAGAATAAATTGGAAAATATCGAGAAATTGCGGGGGGAGCAGCGCGAGATTATAAGCGTAGCGAGCGAGAAGGTTTCGGCCGCAATTAGATCGTTCTAACGGGTGGTTGGCAGAGGTCAAACGCAATCGCGGTGGTCGTAATTATCCGCAAGTCATCAGGCAACCGTCAACGACGAGCTTATATTGCGCGGACGAAGACATTTTGACAGAATCGACGGAACTCCAATGGGGGTCATCTGCATGCTTTCTTTTCGTTCTTTGCCTCTTTGCGGTCCATGCCGCCCAGCGGTTGGTGTGCCGTCCTTCGATTGCGAGAAGGCCAAGTCCAAAGGCAATTTGTCGGAAAGCCGCGCTTGCGGCCTTAGATTAGCCATTGCCGTTGAATCAGAAACTGCGGTCGGAGTTTGATCCCAAATTCGCCACCGCCTTGGAGGAGGATAAGCGCTGGTTAGTCGGCGCTCGCGGCGAAATCGTCAAGGCCCTGACCGAGAAGAGCGTGCCGGATCTCGGCGAGTTCCAAAGGATCGCCTGTGGCGCGCTGCACGAGTTCGCGAGCGGTGGTTTGGGCATCGTCAATGGCTCGGCTGCCGCCCGAACCAGAGGTCCGTAATCTGGTGGTGACGCGGCCAGATCTGTTCATTCCGGCACTGGCGCAGGTCGGTCTCCATCGTGATCGGGTTATCTTTGTAGGATCCGACAAGGAGGAAGACGTGCTCGCCAACATGGAAGAGGGGCTGTCCTCCTGGGGAGACCGCGGAAAAATGGTCAGTCCTGATTCCGGCCGTCGTTTGCATCGAACCCGCACGGTTCAATGCTCCCAAAAGGCTGCTCAATGGCGTCACGTCCAAGGTCTTCACGGAAGCGTCCGGCACTTGGAACGAAGCGGCCTCGTCGCTAGGCGCGTGGTTACGACCCAACATTGGGTGTTGAATACTCGATCACGCCGCTTGGCTGTTCACGTTGTCAATCGGCTTGGTAACGGGACCCTTGCCGGCTCCCGAAGGAGTTGACGCAATCTCGATGACGTCAGGGTGCCCCCACGATACGTGCCTAACGCCCATACATCAGGCGTTTGATGAGTTTGAGCTTATGCGTCCCATACATGAGGTCGCAGTGTATCTTCCGTCTCCATCCCATTTGGGGGGATAGACCAATGCCTGCTGCAGTCATTTGAGGGTCTGGGTTGGCGGAAAGGTCTTATCCGAAAGGCAGACTTTCAACCATTCATCCCCTAGTCCGTCATCCGCCTCGGGATCCAGTTTCTCCAGCGCCCCCCCCACTGGGCCATCGCTCCCCACTTCGGGACGGCTATCCCACCCCCCGTCGGGCGTCGCATCGCAGATGTCGTCCTTGCAAAGGGCTGTGACCTTTACCTGGCCAGCCACAACGTTTGCGACAAACCGCGTCGTGTAAGCACGAAAGGTCGCCCAGTCCTGCGTCTCGCCACAGATTCGGTCATTGTTCTGATACTGAGCAGTTCCGAAACAGGCGTAGTCGTAACCAAGGTCCCCCGCGTTATGAGGTAAAAAGTTGCAAGAGGAAGAGAAGCCGGCGGAAGGGCCGCCAGTGAACTGAGCGCCGAACTCACGTTGTTTTAGAGCCGCCTGGATCAGGCTTGGTTGCTTCGAGCCTTCGTCCGATTTCGCTTTCAAGATTTTCGTGCGATCCTCGGTGGCGTGAAGAACGAGGCTGCGTTGCAACGGCTTGGGGTAACCCTCGCCAGTCATACCATTGGTGGCCCCGTCAAGGTTGCCAAACGCATCATCTCGAGCGGCCACCCAACGCTTCTGGCTGACAATAAGCATGGTATGGATTTGTGGGTCCGGGGCGGCTTTGAGGATCTCAGCATAGGCCCTACCCATTGCCACATCGGCGCGCAAGAGGCTGGCATCATCGCAAATCATGTGCTCGATATGGCTGGAGGCTCGAGTGCAGTCAATCGCATGCGCGGCCGACGGCAGCGACGCTGCGGCTGCGGCCGCAAGCAGGTATTTCATTGTGTGTCGTTCCTTTGCTGATAACCTGTTGCCTCAATCATTCACCTGTGCCGGGAAACGATCTTCGTCCAGCGTAAAAACGCAGTAAAATTATCACGACGGTGTAAGCCGCACAAGATCGCGGCGTCACCGGGCTCGTGAGTCCCAGTTCTCATAGACATCCAGACCGAGGGATCTGTTATTGGGATCCGTCTTTGAAGGGCTTCTACAGCCGGGCCAACGGTTCGAATCCTATCAAGGCGACCTTTCTTTGAACGGTACTCATGCCATTTCATTCGTCTTGCGGTGTTGGCCGACCTCTATTTGATGCGGGTTGTCTCACGAAGCAGCCCCCGATTTGTTTGGGGCTGCGATCTTATTGAGGGCTTGGGCGGGGCCGATAGGCAGGATACGGCACATCCCGGTCCTGAAAATATTTAATAATTCCCGCAATCATGGAGAGAGCGGCGAAAACCGGAGCTCACTGCTTCCGTTCTTTCAGGACTTCCTCGGTGATGTCGCGGCCGCGCGCGAACACGCCGAGGATCAGTACATCATCGCCCCGTACCGAGAACGCCACGCTGACGCTACGTTTGTAGCCAATGATGCGCAAGCCGGGAACCGAGCTTTCCCGAATGGTTCCACGGTGCGGGAAGTTCTCCAGGCCCTCAATGAAAGTCATCACGCCGTCCACGTATTCGGCGGCAATCCGGTCGCCTGCCTCCATGGCGATATCTACATACAGGGCGTCGAGTTCAGCTTCCGCCTGCAAGTTATAGATAATGCGGTAAGCCATTCCTATTTGGCGTTCGTAGCATTTCGGCGTTTAGCCTCAAAACGGGCGCGGACCGTTTCGGCCGAGACGCCCATCGTTGGATCCGTTATCAGCTGATCATAGCGACGTGGGATCTCCTCGTTCAGCCAACGTTCGCGGGCTGCGTCGTTGTCCTCCAGGAGCCGCAGAGCGGCCCGGACGACTTCGCTGGCATTGCTATAACGGCCAGATTCCAGCTGTTTCTTGACGAATTCCTCGTAATGTTTTCCGAGCGCGACGTTTGGCATAGACGGTCCCTCCTTTACTTTTCCAGTATGGCGCAGCTCATCTTTTATGGCAATAGATGTCAATCTTAGACATGGCGCCTCCCTTGGCGGATAGCCTAAGCCACCCCAGCTAACAAAAACTTGCCTGCGCCCTGCGTCACAGAAACCTTGCCTTCGCTCATCACCAGACGGCCGCGAGCAATCGTTCCGATTGGCCAGCCGACCACCTCGAGGCCTTCATAAGGTGTGTAGTCGATTGCATGCTGCATCAGGCCGTTGTTGAGTGTTACCCGCTTCTCGGCATCCCATATTACCAGATCGGCATCGGCGCCGGGAGCAATCGTGCCTTTGCGCGGGTAAAGTCCAAAACGCTTTGCGGGACTGGTTGCGGTTAATCGCACGAAGTCGTTGAGATCGATGCGACCTTTCACGACGCCTTCGCTGAAGACGATTGCCATTCGCGCGGCAAGGCCAGGAACGCCATTTGGAATACGGGTGAAGTCGGCGTCGGGGCCATTCATCCATTTGCCTTGCGTGCCTGCAAAGCTGTAGCCGCAATGGTCAGAGGAAATCACATCCAGCGTGCCGGCGCGGATTGCAGCCCACAATCCCTCGGCATCTCCTGCGTCGCGCGGGCTCGGGCTGCACATGAATTTGGCACCTTCGCGGTCCGGCCGGCTCATGTCGGCGGCAGTGAGCACGAGATATTGCGGGCAGGTCTCCGCCGTCACCTTGACCCCGCGACGCTGCGCCCTGGCAATCTCCTCCGCCACTTCCGCGCACGACACGTGAAAAATGTGAATCGGTTGGCCAACGAGTTCGGCAAGGGCGATTGCGCGGTATGTCGCCTCACGCTCTACGACCTTGGGTCGTGAGAGCGCATGGGACGCCGGTTCGCTGCGACCCTCCGCAAGCAGTTTTTCTGAGCGCCAGCGGATCGCATCGTAATTCTCGCAGTGAACACACACTGTCGCGCCCCACTGTCTGGCTGCTTCGAGCACGCGTAGAAACTGCCGGTCATCGATGTGCAGCGGGTCGTAGGTGAGGAAAACCTTGAGGCTTCGTATCCCGGCCTCAATCAGAGCGGGAATCTCCGTTCCGATCACTGAATCGGTCGGATCGGTAATGATCTGATGAAACGCGTAATCGATCGGCGATCGGGCGGCGCGCGCCTGATAGTCGCCGAAATGGGCGGCGATCGGCTCGCCCTTGAACTGAGGTGCAAAGGGAATGACGGTCGTGGTGCCACCGGCAAAGGCCGAAATGCCCGCGGTAAGGAAGGTCTCTTCGTGGACGCTGCCATCGGCCTCAAGTTGCTCGATATGGCAGTGGCTGTCGACGCCCCCCGGCATCACCAGCTTGCCCTCGGCCTCAATCACGTCGCGGCCATCCAGCCTGAGCCCGAGCGCGGCGATGCGTCCGTCGTTGATGCCGATATCTCCCTTGAACGTATCGGAGGCGGTGACGATGGTGCCTCCGCGGACAACGAGATCAAATTCCTGCATTATCATGTCCTCCGACGAGCCGGGCTAATGTCGCGCCCGCTTACGATATCGAGAATTTCAGAGGCGACGTTGCGCAGATGGGTCACCATCATCGCCCTTGCGCGCCGGCCGTCGCCCCTGGCAAAGGCATCCAGAAGGGCAACATGCTCCGCCGCATCGGCTGCAACTCGACCAGCCGGACTGGTGAGTTCAAACAGACGCGTGGTGACACGCAGTTGCCGTATCATCCGCACAAGGACATCGTTGCCAAGCGCCTGCGGGAAAAGCATGTGCAATCGGTCATCTGTATCCCAATGTTCCGCGGCCTGCGCTTCCAACGTGCCGAGGCGGAGAATATCGCTACGCAGCGCGTCGATTGTTTCCGGCTTGATGCGGCCGACCGAGAGCTCGACGGCTTCGCCTTCCAGAAGCTCGCGAACCTTGAGCGCCTGAAAAAACTCCACCGGCTGCACCTGGCGCACGGCGTAGGAGCGTGACCCCTGCTTGACAAGCAGGCCTTCTGCGGCCAGCCGCAGGATCGCCTCTCGTATCGGCGTGCGCGAAATGTCGAGCTGCTGGCCCAGCCGTCCTTCAACGACAAGGCTGCCGCCAGGCAGCTTGCGCGTCAGGACAAGGCGGCTAAGTTCGTCATAGGCCCGCTCCGCGAGGCTTGCTTCACCAGTCATAACCGACATGAGACCATCATCAGTCATGCGTCACAACCCAGAAGTCCGGCGTCAACGAGCGCCTGCCGAAGTCTTGTCATTTCTGCCGGCGGAAGGTCGGTGATCGGAGCGCGTGGACTGCCATTGCGCCAAAGCCCGAGCAACTGCATGCACGCCTTGAGGCGGGCCGTGGCCCATCCCATCGGATGCGCGCCATAGATGGCGTTTGCCAGGGGCTGAATGCGCTCATTCAATGCACGCGCCATATCCATATCGCCCTCTTGCACCGCACGATCAAGCGCTACGATCTCCCGCGGCATGATGGCTGCCAAGCTGACGAGACTACCCTCGCTGCCAATCGCAAAGCAAGGGAGCAAATGCTCGTCGCCGGATGCCATGACCTCGACATGCGGGGCCACCCGTTTGACGAGCCGGCGGTTTCGGTCATAGGTATTGCTCTCCCAGCTCCCTTCCTTGATACCCACGACGGTCGGCAGCTGAACCAGCTCGGAAAGGACCTCGGGCCTGTAGGCAAGCGAGGACGCGACGCCAGCCTGGTAGAGCATCATCGGCGTTGAAGCCACCGCGGCGATCTGGCGATGATGGGTTACAGCCATGGCGTTGTCCTGCGACAACGCCCAGGAAAACGGCGGGAAGACCAGAATGGAATCGGCGCCCGCCCTGGCTGCATCATCGGCATGGCAAGCGGCTTCTGCCGTTGACTCACACAACAGTCCCGAGACAACGATATGGGTGCGGCCAATCGTTTCAACGGCGATCTCGGTAACGCGGCGACGTTCATCGCGGGTCAACAGAAAGTTCTCTCCGGCGTGACCGTTGCAAAGGACGCCGACGATGCCCGCTTCGGCGGTGACGCTACGAAAATGATCGGCCAGCACTTCCTCATCGATCGTGCCGTCATCGCGAAACGGCGTGAGGGTTGCGACGTAGATGCCGCGAAAAGGGTGATCTATGGCAGGTATCAAGGTGTATCCTCCTCGTTCTTGATCAGCCGGGCAGGGTCGAACAGCGGCAGTTCTGGCTCCAGTCCGAGGATCCGGTCGGCAAGCAATTTGCCCATATAGGGAGCGCTGGTGTATCCGGAATGGGCGCAGCCGATCACATAGGCTTCCTCGAACCCGGGGAGGGGGCCAATGATCGGCATGGCATCGGCGGTCTCGGATTCGAGGCCGAGCCAGATCCGTACGATACGGGTGTCGTTTAGCGCTGGAATGGCGTGACGGGCAAGTTGCACATTGCCGATCAGGTTCTCCGGGATGGTCTCCACCCCTCCACGAATCGGATCGCCGATACCCTGCCAGCCGCCGCCAATCAGCACGCTGCCGTTCTCGAATTGCTTCAGCGACAGAAGTCCGTTGGCAATGCCGACCACGCTGCGCATCACAGGCCGCATGCGTTCCGTCACTACAAGCTGGTTGATCAGGCACTTGATCGGGACGCGCAGGCCAAGCCAGCCAAGCATCGACTCCAGCCAGACGCCGCCGGCAAGCACAAGGCGCTTGGCCACGGTGCGTCTGCCGTCCTCGTGGCGGATTGTGTAGCTGCCCTTCTCAAACTCTATGCCGCCTACAGGCCTATTTTCGAGAATGGAGACATTGGCCGCGACCAGAGCCTTTCGATACGCCCGACCTGTAAGATAGGCCGTCACGTGACCGTCGAGTTCGCAATATGCAGCGGCGATCAGCGAAGGGTTCACGCCTGGGTCCACTCGAAGTGCCTCGGCGGGAGTAATCAGCCGGATGGGCGCGCCCATTGCTGCGCGCGCATGCGCCCTTTTTTCCAGCATCTCCTGTTCAGCTGCCGTAAAGGCGAGAGACAGTCCTGGAGCGGACCGTGCGCCGACATCCATGCCCAGCCAGTTCTCTGCGTCGAGCCAGAGTTCACGGCCTTTTATCGCATAGGGGATGAGGCCGGCCCGGGTCATATGCAGGGTCAGCGTACCGGCATTTACGCCCGAGGCCTCGCGGCAAATGTCACCTCGATCGATCAACACAACACGCATCCCGCTGCGGGCAAGATGAAGCGCGGCCGTCGCACCCATCGCGCCGGCACCGACCACGGCGATATCATACGTCTGAGATGGATTCATCGACGTCATAGCGGAGCCGGCGGAGGAAGCTTGAGTTCGGCATAATCGACCGTCTCGACAAGATGGGCGACCGGCAGCGGACGAAATGGCGTGCGGCCCGTGAACATGCCAGACCTTGGAAACTGTCCTGTTGCATCGGCCAGCAGGGCTCCCGCAATGTCTCCGCATATGCGCCCCTGACACGGTCCCATGCCGCAACGGGTCCATGCCTTCAGCTGGTTCAAGCTGCGTGCGCCTTCGCTGCAGGCAATGTCGATGTCCCGCCGGCTGACGTCCTCACAGCGACAGACGATGGCGTCGTCGGCGATGCCTTTGATCTGCCCTGGCTTCAGTGCCATCAACTGCGCCATGGCGCCGCCGAAACGGAGTGCCTGTCGCGCCTTTTGCCGCGGCACAGACGATTTCGAGAGGTAGACTTCATCGGACAGAACTCCAAGGTCGCGAGCTACAGAAAGACCCGCGAGGCGCCCGTTCACCTCAGCTGCAGCCGCCCCCGAAATTCCCGCGCCGTCACCGATCACGTAAAGGCCAGGCACGCTGGTGCGAAAATCCGAATCCGTTTGCGGAATCCAGCCGCCACGCGCCTCATCGAACGCATGCTCGGCACGCAGCAGCCTCGTGACGTCGGTTGATGCCGTCAGGCCGTTTCCAACCGCGACGGCATCAACGACGATCGTCCGCTCCGCGCCTTCCGACGGCAGGCCATCATTATCGACCGGACCGATCGTTGCCTCGATTTCGTCCTCGCCCCGTCGAGCAGCATTGCGGATGGCATGTCTGTTGAAGAAGGGAACGCCTGCGCGATGAAGTCGCGCCAGCCATCCTGCACCGCGCATGGCAAGGTCGGGTCGCGTCAGGAAAGCCGCGCCATGTGCCAGCCAATCGCCCCGTGAGGCAAGATCAACGACACCAGCGACCTCCCCAGCGGCCTTGAGAATTCCGGCGGCAACAGCCAGCAGCAACGGCCCTTGTCCTGCCACCAGCGTCCGGCGTCCCGGCAAAATATGTTGTGACTTCAGGAGGATCGTCGCGCCGGCAAGGCCTGTTATGCCGGGAAGCGTCCAGCCGGGAAAGGGAACGACCCGCTCCTGCGCGCCGGTAGCCACGATGATCTTACGGGCGCGCCAGGACACCGGCCCGCTTTTGGAAAGGCCATCCACTCGCAAGTCGGGAGAGACCGACCAGACTGCGTGACCGAAGCGCGTGTCGACAGCGCTTTCTGCAAGACGGCGGCGCAAGGCGTCTCCAGCCCGGCTTTCGGGGGTGGATTTTAGACCTTCGAAGCTACGAGGTGCCGCGCGATAGACTTGGCCGCCCGCCGCCTGGGCCTCATCGACCAGCAATACCCGGAGACCGCAAGACGCAGCCGACAGAGCGGCCTCGCCTCCGGCCGGGCCGGCACCAATAACAAGGACATCATAGATCTCGGTCATGCGATCGTTCCCTTTCGGACAACCAGACCATCGGCGCATTCCGACTGGCAAGCCGGTCGACGGACGCCATCCACTTCAACCGAGCACTCCTGACAAAGGCCCATCCAGCAGAACGGGCCGCGCGGGGCATGGTCATTCGGACTCTCGCGAAGCGTTTTATAGCCGGCCACCAACAGTGCCGCCGCTATCGATTCACCCGCATAGGCATCAACTGAGCGACCTTCGAACGTGAAGCGCACGACCTTGCCGCGCTCCACGTTGCGCTCCCGTAGATGCCTAGGGTTCGATTCAATGGGTTGACTTTCATCTGGCACAGTGTTTTTCTCGTCTACGAACGGTATACGATAGATACACCGTCAAGACTGAATACGCAACGGCTCGCATACGGAAATATTGCGGAACGTTTCAAGTAGACTAAAAAAAGGGGAACGATATGAATGGTTTAAAAAGGGCTTGTCTGCTTGCCGGCGCAGCGTGGCTGGCATTTTCGGCAGGGGCTGCTAACGCGCACAGCCTGGATGAAATCTTGTCGGCTAAGAAAATTGTCGTTGGAATCAATCCGAACCTGCCGCCCCTTGGGCGCTTCAACGATAAAAACGAAATCGAAGGGTTCGACGTCGACGTCGCCAAAAAGTTGGGCGAATTGCTGGGCGTAGAGGTTTCGCTTGTGCAGGTGTCGTCGGCCGACCGGGTGCCGTTCCTGGCCACCGGCAAGGCAGACATCGTCCTTGGCGCACTGACCCGAACAGCCGACAGGGCCAAGGTAATCGACTTTTCGCTGCCGATTCAGACCGAAGCAATCAGTGGACTGGTGGCAAAGGATAAGCCCTACCAGACCATCGACGATCTGAACTCCGCTGACGTCCATCTTGTCGAAGTCCGCGGGACGACGCCTGTCGATTTCGTCAAGGACCGCCTGCCGAAGGCGCAGGTGACGCTCTTCGATAACTATCCGGATGCTGTGCGTGCGCTCGAGCAGGGCCGTGGCGATGCCATCGTCGACGTCGTCGACTATCTCGGGGCCTACACCAAGAATTATAGCACGGAGATGCGCGTCATTACCGACAAGTCTGCCTCAGTCGACTATGACTGCATCGGCATTGCCCAGGGCAATACGGCGCTGAAATCCTGGATCAACGTCGCCTTGTACCAGTTGCAGACCAACGGCTTCATGAAGACGAGCTACAAGCAGTGGTTCGGGATCGACATGGTCTATCCAATTCCTGTCACATCTTACTTCTGAGCGGCGACGACTGATACGGACGGGATCGGGTCATGCATTACGTTCTGCACTACAGTCAGATTACGTCCTATCTGCCATATTTTATAGGGGGCGCTCTGCTCAGTCTTGAGTTGAGCGTCCTGGCTTTCTTGGGCGCGATGGTTCTTGGGTTCGCGTTCGCGATCATCCGAAAGGAAGGCGGCCCGATCTTTTCGCGCCTGGTGCGCGGCTATGTCGTATTCTTCACCAATACGCCACAGCTCATGCAGATCTACGTGATTTTCTTTGGCTTGCCGGATCTGGGAATCGTCTTCTCACCGTTCGCAGCCGTGCTGATCGGCATGACGCTGAATGCGGCGGCCTATCTGACCGAGATCCTGCGGGCCGGGCTGGCATCCGTGCGGCCCGAGGAAATCGACGCGGCTGAGACGCTGGGGATGAGCCGGGTTCAAAGCTTGCGCCATGTCATCATACCGCATGTCTTCCGTGTTGCCCTGCCTCCACTCAGCAACCAATATATCCTGATGACGCTTGGCACCTCGATGGCCGCCGTGTTCGGGCTCGAAGAGCTGACGGGGCGGGCTTTCAACGTCAACGCGACGACGTTCCGCTCGATCGAAATCTTTTCGACGATAGCTGGCCTCTACGTCGTCATCACCTTTATCGCGACGATCTTGCTTGCCGTGGTCGGACGCTGGGTCTTCCGCGCACGGATCAGGGTGCTTTGATGCTGAAAGACATTCTCGTCCAGATTCCTCAGGTTTTCACAAGCTACAATATACTCTTGCTCGCAGAAGCGGCACTGACGACGCTTTATCTTTCGGCAGTCGGCTGCCTGGTCGGCGTCGTCTTCGGGACGCTCCTGTCCCTGGCCCGCCTTTCGCGCTCACCCTTAGTTTTTCCATTCAAGGCCGTGGCCTTCGTCTACGTCGAGGTCTTCCGCCGCGTGCCCTTCCTGGTAACCCTGCTGATGTTCTTCTTCGGGGCGCAGGTGATAGGACTGGATCTGTCGCCGCTTGCCATCACCGTCATCAGCACCTCGATCATTTCCACTGCCTTCGTCGCCGAAATTATCCGCGCAGCTCTTGCTGCCGTCAGCCCGAGCCAGTTGGAAACGGCCGCGGTGATGAACTTTTCGCCGTGGCAAATTCTCTACCATGTCCGCTGGCCGCAGGCGTGGCCATTGATACTGCCGCCGGTGTTTGGTTATTTCGTGCTGTTCATCAAGGACACCGCACTCGCCTCACAGATCGGCGTTCTCGAACTGACCCAGGCCGGCAAAATTCTCAATACCAAGGGTTTTTCGGCTCTGCTGGTCTTCACGACCATCCTGGTTCTGTACTTCTTGATTTCCTATCCCTTGGCTCGGCTAGGGACTTATCTGGAGAGCTATATTGGCGCATCTCGACATTCGCGGTCTCGCAGCCCGTTACGCTGATCTCACCGTTCTGGACGGTATAGACCTGACGGTGGAGCGCGGCGAGATCGTCAGCTTGATCGGACCATCTGGGTCCGGGAAAAGCACGCTCTTGCGCGTCATCACGGGTTTGCTCAAGCCGGAGCGAGGCGACATCATTCTCGATGGAGAGAGGATCGATTATGCAAATCGGCGCTCGCTTCAGGCTGCGCGCGAGAAGCTGGCGATCGTTTTTCAGCAATACAATCTGTTCGGAAACATGACCGTGCTCGGCAACGTGATGATCGCGCCGGCAAAAATCCGCAAGCGCGACAAACGCGAGGTCGAGGCCGAAGCCAAGATCTGGCTCGACAAGGTCGGCCTTGGCGACAAACTGAGCGCCTATCCGGACGAGCTTTCGGGCGGCCAGCAACAGCGCGTGGCGCTGGCGCGCGCGCTTTGCCTGAAACCGGAAATTCTGCTGCTCGACGAAGTCACGTCCGCCCTTGACCCCGAGCGGGTGAGCGAGGTCCTCGACACGATCAAGCTCCTCGCTTCCGAAAACATCACCCTGTTGATCGTCTCGCACGAGATGAGTTTCGTGCGCGAGGTATCCGATCGTGTGGTCTTCATGGCGAACGGCCGGATCCAGGAAATAGGGACTCCGAAGCAGATATTCGACGCGCCTCAAGTTCAGCGCACCCGAGACTTTATCGGCAAGATCGCCCGCCCGGCGCATACCGATTTCATTGCCCCATCCATGGAGATCTAGAGAGAATGAAACTGAAGATAACCGCTGGCCCCTATGTCTTCGACGCGGTGCTTGAGATCGAACGAGCCCCCGAGACATCGAAGGCTTTCTTGGAGCGCATGCCCTACGAGGGGAAAATCGTCCATGTGCGCTGGTCCGGCGAGGGCGTCTGGATACCGCTTGGGGACTTTAATTTCGGTGTTGGCTATGAGAACCATACAAGTCACCCGGCGCCAGGCCATGTTATTCTCTACCCCGGCGGCATTAGCGAAACCGAAATACTAATCGCCTACGGCGGCGTGGCATTTTCTTCAAAGGTCGGTCAGCTTGCAGGCAATCACTTCATAACAATCACGTCGAGCCTCGATAAGCTGTATGAGCTGGGCCGCAAGACTTTGTGGGAGGGCGCACAGTCTATTACTTTCGAAAGAGTAGAGGATTAAAAACAGCGATTTATCCGTGTTGGATAGCGAAGGGTAAGCTGGAGCGCTCCCTAAGTATTTGCCGTGATGACGGTCTCACCTCAATCGGTGGGAACGTCCGGTACCTCCGTGTAGAAATTTGGCACCGGTAAACTTCTGAAAGTGCCTTCTATTTGGTGACCTCACGCTCTCATACGATCAATAAGCAAACCAATCCCAGGTCACATTTCCGTCGATTGCAGATGTCTTCGAGCGAACTCTATCAGGCTGACGATATGGCCCGCCACCGCATCCCGGGTAGATTTCTCATCTCCAAGCTCGATCGCTTCGATTATGACGAGATGTTCGGTCGAATCCGGCCTGAGGCGGTCCTTTAGCCGCTCGATTTCGAACAACCGCGTCGTCGCCCGAAGTTCCCGCAGGACCTTTGCCATAACCGCATTGCCGCAATTGTCGATGATCATGTTGTGAAGGTTGTCGTCTGAGAACCAGTGCTGATCGGTATGATAGGCGGTGGCCCCAAGCAGTTCGTCAATTTCTCTCCTGACTGTTATGAGTTGGCGACGGGGGATCGCTTTTATGGACAAGACTGCGGCTTCGGGTTCGATGAGCAGGCGAAGCCTCAGGCTTTGCAAATACTCGCCGATGTCCACATGACGAACTACGTAGTTCCGGCCATTGCCCTTGCGGACGAGACCTTCGCCCTCAAGGCGTTGAAGGGCTTCCCGCAAGGGAGTTCTCGAGATGCCAAGTGTCTCGGCAAGCCGAGCTTCCACGATGACATGGCCCCCCTTCAGCCTGCGATGCCTAATCATGTCGGATATGGCCTTGTAGGCCATGGATGCGAGATTATGCCCGCTCTTGTCTGGGGCGGTCTCCACCCGCCCGCTTGAAACGTCTGTCACAGTCCTGTCGATCTCCAATCCGCTTCCGCCCGATCTCTCGCGCGACGCGCCACTTCCTTCAAGATGGCTCTTGTTGCATATGATAACCGATATCGAAAAGGGACCAACATAATTGCCTGGTGACAATGAACTTGATGAGCAGGTCGATACCAGTCTTGCGGATAATACATACCGCAGCGTGCTGGCGGACATTCTTGCCGCCCGACTTGTCGGCGGATCGGTTGTGCAGCAACGCAGACTGGCTGCGCAGCACTCGGTTTCGCGGTCGCCGATGCGCCACGCACTGGGGAGACTGGAAGGCGAGGGGCTCCTTGTTCGCGACGAAAAGGGAGTTCTGTCTGTTCGGGTGATCAGCCTCAAAGACTATCTCGACAGCTTGGCGATGCGCGCCCTTCTTGAGCCGCCAGCCGCTGTCCAGGCGGCTCTGCACGGTCGTCGAGATCGCGTTGAATCGCTCTTCGACATGCTCGACGCAATCGAAGCAAATGCCGATCCTGACCCTGAGATCGTATGGCAATTCGATGATGCACTGCATGGTTACATCGCTACTGAGAGCGGAAATCCATTTATGTCCGCCGCCATTGCGGAGATGCGGCGCTACACGACCATTTTCGAAAGGCAGATGGCCGTGGTTCGGGCGAAGCCCGGCGTCGGCGAGCACCGCGCAATACTCGAAGCCCTTTCCAAGGGCGACGGCGATGCAGCCCGGCTGGCGATGATCAATCATCTCGAGGTGGTCAGGCAAGGCGTTCTCTCAAATTACTGAATGATCGAAAAATCGCGCTTGCATCACCAAAATACTTTTGTATAAAAGTGGGATCCCATATGAATGCACGCCTGGGACCCAACGATAACAAAACTCCAGAGGATAAAATGCTCCATTCTCACATCAAGCGCTGCATTCTTGCGGCATCCGTTCTTTCGATTACCGCATCGACCGCGTTCGCCCAATCCTGCCAGCCCAAGGTCGCCGCAGGTGAGCTGATAAAGCCGGGCACGCTTGTCATGTCGACCAACCCAACGCTGCCGCCACTCCAGTTCATCGATTCCACCGGCGACCTCAAGGGGATGCGCATCGAGCTGGGCACCGAAATCGCAAAGCGTCTCTGCCTTCAGCCCGAGTATGTTCGCATTGAGTTCTCCGCGATGGTTCCCGGTCTGCAGGCCGGACGTTGGGATATGATCAATACCGGGATCTTCTTCACGGAGGAGCGAACCAAGATCATGCAGATGATCCCTTACGAAGATCAGGCGATCAGCGTCTCTGTAGCGCCGGGTTCCGACAAGAAGGTCACGACAAAGGACGATCTTGCTGGCATGACTGTCGGCGTCGAAATCGGTGGGTTTGAAGAAACCAAGGCCCATGCGCTCGACAAGGAGCTTCGTGATGCAGGCAAGGAAGGTCTCACGATCCAGACCTTCGACAACTTCGCATTGGCCTATCAAGCTTTGCGCGCTGGCCAAGTCCAGGGAGTCGTGTCGATCGACGCGGTCGCCAAGGACTATGACTCCCGTGGTGATTTCAAGCGCGCGATCAGCGGCCTATACCCAGCTCCGGTCGCATTGGCATTCAAAAGCCCCACCCTTGCCGACACCGTCGCCGCAACGCTGAAGGAAATGAAGACCGACGGCTCGCTGAAGACCCTCTTTGACAAGTACGGCTTGCCGATGGTCTCAAGCGACTATTCTGTAAAGGGTCCTGGTCGCTGATCCAACGCGCGATTTGGTTTAAGAACGGGATGGCGCTTCCTGCGCCGTCCTCTTCAGGAAAGTCTTGCAAATGACGCTTTGGAACTGGTCCGGCTTCTTCGGGTACCTCGTCAATCCCTTCATTCTCGGCGGCGTATTCACCACGGTCTGGTTGACCGTCGTCTCGCTGATGACCGGCTTGATAATCGGGTTTGCGCTTGCTTTGATGCGGCGGTCGCAGGTCCGGGCGCTCTATTACCTCGCCAAGGCGTACATCTGGCTGTTCCGCGGGACGCCTCTTCTGGTCCAATTGATTGCGATTTACACCGCGCTTCCGCTCTTCGGCATCAAGTTCACGGTGCTTGAGTCGGCGCTCATCGGACTGGCGTTGAACGAGGCCGCCTACCTGGCCGAGATCATACGCGCGGGCATCGAGGCCGTGCCGGACGGACAGACGAGAGCCGCGCGGGCGCTCGGTATGACGGAGCGACAGATCATGCGCTACATCGTCATGCCGCAGGCCTTCAAGGTGATCATTCCGCCGCTCGGCAATTCGGTCAACGGCCTTCTCAAGACAACCTCAGTTACCTCGGTCATTTCGGTCGAGGAGCTTTTAAGGCGGACGCAGGTGCTGATCCAGGAGCGGTTCATGGTGCTCGAACTCTTCGCCGTGGCAGCGATCTACTATCTTCTTCTTACCACCCTCTGGGATTTTTTCCAGAATCACATCGAAAAGCGCTTGGGCCATGCCGAATCGCGGCTATCGGCGAACCAACGACGCTAACCTCAGGAATTAAAGACATGACCTCGAAATTTCGCGGCGTTTACACCGTGATGATTACACCGTTGGACGAAGACGGTGCTGTTGATCTGACGGCACTCGCCGCCTTTACCGACTGGCAGATCCGCGAAGGCATTCACGGTCTCATTCCCCTTGGTTCCACGGGCGAGTTCCTGTCTCTCAGCGAAGACGAGCGGGATGGTGTTGCGAGGACCGTCATCGAGACGGCCGCGGGGCGTGTTCCGGTATTGATCGGCACTGGCGCGGAGGACACCAGGGAATGTGTCCGGCTCAGCAAGAAGGCGGAAGAGATGGGTGCGGACGGGGTAATGATCATCCCGCCATTCTATTCTACGCCTACCGATGACGAGATCGTCCATCACTACAGGACTGTCGCATCGTCGATCTCCATTCCGATCATGGTCTATAACAATCCGGCGACCGCCAATGTCGATCTCAAGCCAGAACTGGTGAAGCGGATCGCGGCGATCGAAGGCTGTGACTACATAAAGGAGTCGACACTGGAGGTCACCCGTGTCCGTGACATTATCCGTCTGGCCGGTGACAACATGACCGTATTTGGCGGCATCCTGGGTTTCGAGTCCTTCGTTCTTGGCGCGCAGGGCTGGGTTGCCGTCGCCTCGAACGTCGCTCCGGGGCCGATGGCGCGGATATTCGAGCTGGTTGCTGACGAGAAGAACATCGACGAAGCAAGAGCGCTTTATCTGAAGTGGCTTCCGGTCATCCAGGCCGTCGGAGGTCAGGCCTACGTTGCAGGATCGAAGTCGCTTCTCAATCACATGGGATTCGGAGCGGGACAGCCGCGGCCGCCGCGCCTGCCGTTGCCGGCTGCACAGGATGCTGCGATAAAGAAGATGGTTGCCGACTTCTGCCTCAGCTTCCACGCCTAAGGGACGACTGCATGCCCGACATTCTCACCAAAACTCCAGAAGTCGGGCTGATCAACCTCTTTGTAGATGGCGTCGGCATCGCCGTCGAGAAGGGCCTGTCTGTAGCAGCCGCGATCGAGGCATCGGGCTCTCACGGATTTTCCCGAGGTCTAAAGGGAGAGCCGCGCGGTCTTTTCTGCGGCATGGGCGCGTGTCAGGACTGCCTCGTCGCGGTCGACGGCAGACTGAGCCAGCGGGCATGCATGACGATCGTCGCGGACGGAATGCGCATTGAACGCCCTTCACCTCGGGCTGAGATCTCGTCGTCGGGCATCGCCGATCTCTGCGACGTCCCTTCGTCGCTCCCTACGCGCGTGATGGACATGCTGGTGGTGGGGGCGGGACCCGCGGGTCTCGCCGCTGCCCAAGCGGCTGTCGCGGCGGGCGCAAGCGTCACGATTGTAGACGAGCGAGCCACGCCCGGTGGCCAATACTTCAAGCAACCGTCGAGCGACCATGCGAAAGAGCATCTGCGTGGTGACGCGCAGGCGAGCCAGGGTGCCGATCTAATTCGCTTGCTCGAGAAAAGCGGCGTCGCCATTCTCAGGGGTACCATGGTCTGGGGTGCTCAGCTGAACGAGGATGGTAAAGCGACTATCGGATGCTTCGGGCCTGACGGTGCATTCTACTGCCAGCCGAAATTTTTGATCATAGCGACAGGTGCTTACGAACGACCCGCCGCCGTGCCGGGTTGGACCTTGCCTGGTGCGATGACAGCAGGTGCGGCACAGACGCTGCTCAGAAGCTATGCGACCGTTCCGGGAAAGCGGATCGTCGTCACCGGGAATGGCCCTTTGAACATTCAGGTGGCAAACGAGATCCGCAAGGCGGGCGGTATAGTTGTCGCTCTTGCCGATAAGGCGGCGCCACCGTGGAAGTCGCCTGGAGCCGGCGCGCAACTCTTTGCTGCCGATGCCACGCTTGCGTTACTGGGCTGTCGTCAACTCTCGGCGTTGCGATCTGCCGGAACGAAGGTCTTCTGGGAGACCACCCTCAAAGCGATTCACGGGCGTGAGAAGGTGGAGAGCGTCACCATCTCGGGGCCAAAGGGTGAGCGAACTATAGACGCTGACGCTGTATTGATCGGCGGCGACTTCACCCCATCCAACGAATTGTCCCGACTGCTTGGATGCGGCCATGAAGTCGTCGGTGGCGAGCTGTCCGCGATCTGCGGCGAGGGTGGCGAGACCACGATAGAAGGTATCCACGTCATCGGTGAAGCTGCTCGCTTCGGTGGGGCGTATGTTGCAATGGCAGAAGGGCGTCTAGCGGGCTTGGCCGTTGCGAAAAAGCTCGGTCTGGATGCCTCGCCAGATATCAAGGCGCAGCGACGACTCGGTCGCCATCGCGCATTTCAGAAGGCACTCTGGAACCTGTTCGCGCCAATCGAGAATGCGGTACAAATTCAGCCGCCGGAGACCATCGTCTGCCGCTGCGAAGGTGTCACTCTAGGGACATTGCAGGCAATCAGCGCGCGTAGCGCAAATGACGTCGCGACGGTGAAGCGGCTGTCACGTGCTGGTATGGGTCGTTGCCAAGGACGCTACTGTAGTAAGCGCGTGGCGAACGTAGTGGGCGAGACTCGTCGAGGCAGCGAAACTCAGGGTTTCCTTGCCCCTCAGATGCCACTTCGTCCTCTTCCGCTTGCAGCACTTGCGGTCGAGAAACCGGAATGGGGTGGTCATAAAAGGGCCATGCTGCCAGAGAGGTCACCCCGTGTCGAGATTGTGCCTTTACCCATATCGAGCATTTCGACGCTAGTCATCGGGGCAGGGATCGCAGGCCTGTCCACGGCGCTTTTTCTTGCCAGAGCCGGCGAAGATGTCGCAATCGTCGAACGCGCCTTCCCTAACTCGTTGGCGTCGGGCGGCAACGCGGGCAGTCTTCACGCCCAACTGCTTTCCTTCGATCACGGCAGCCGCGCCGAGGCCGGGGGAGGGCCTGCAGTGCAAACTTTGCCGTTGCAGCGCGATTCCATTCGCCTGTGGGCCGACTTGCAGAAGGAACTCGGCCGGGATTTCGAAATGAAAGTGACAGGCGGCGTCATGGTTGCCGAGACCGACGCGCATATGCGCTTTCTTGCGGCCAAGGTGGCGGCAGAACGTGGAGCTGGCATCGACAGTCGACTGATCGACCGTGACGAGCTTCGCCATATCGAGCCGCATCTGTCGCCGGACTTCGTCGGTGCAGCCTATTGCTCGCAGGAAGGCAAGATCAATCCGCTCGTTGCCACGCAATACGTTCTCGAAGCGGCGCAACAGCAAGGTGCCCACGTGTTCGAGCGCTGCGAGGTCCTCTCCATCGCCTCGGTAGCCTCCGGAGGCTTCGACGTGAGAACGTCGCGCGGCAACATTCGAGTAAAACGCGTCATCAATGCCGCCGGCGCGTTCGCCTCACGCATCGGCGCAATGCTTGGTCTTGATATCCCCGTGTTCGGCGCGCCATTGCAGATGGTCGTGACCGAAGCAGCAGCGCCCCTTATCACCTGCCTCGTCGCGCATGCTGATCGGCATCTGACCTTGAAGCAAGCGTTCAACGGAAACTTCATCATCGGCGGCGGATGGACCGCAGGTCTCGATCCGGTTCACCAGCACCCCCGACCGTCGTTTTCCAGTCTTGAAGGCAATCTTTGGGTTGCCCAGCATGTCGTGCCCGCCCTTCGCAAGCTGAACGTCATTCGCAGCTGGGCGGCGATGAACATCAATATCGATGGCGCCCCGATCCTCGGAGAGCACCCGTCGCAGCCTGGGTTTTTCAACGCGGTCACATCGAACGGCTACACACTCGGCCCGCTGATCGGACATCTCACGGCTCAGCTGGTGCTTGGGCGCGAGACCGGTCAGGCGCTGCAGCCTTTTTCCATATCCCGCTTCTCGAAAGGTCGATCATGATCGAGATCACAGGCATCACAAAATTCTACGGCAGCTTCGAGGTGCTGAAGAACTGTTCCGTAAAGGTGGAAAGAGGCGAAGTCATCGTCGTTTGCGGGCCTTCAGGATCCGGCAAATCCACGCTCATTAAATGCGTCAACGGCCTGGAGCCCTTTGACCAGGGTTCGATCCGTGTCCACGGCATCGAAGTCGGGGATCCGAAAACGGATCTGCCAAACCTGCGCACCCGCGTCGGGATGGTTTTTCAGAATTTCGAGCTCTTTCCGCATCTGACGATCATAGAGAACATCATGCTAGCCCAGAAGATCGTCCTCGGTCGTACGGCAGTCAGTGCCGAAAAGAAGGCTATGGAGCTTCTCGATCGCGTCGGTTTGGTCGAACAAGCAAAGAAATATCCTAGCCAGCTTTCGGGCGGCCAGCAGCAACGTGTCGCGATTGCCCGTGCCCTGGCCATGGATCCGCTCGCCATGCTTTTCGACGAGCCGACCTCGGCACTCGATCCGGAGATGATTTCGGAGGTTCTCGATGTGATGACCGGGCTCGCGAAGGACGGAATGACGATGATGGTGGTGACGCACGAGATGGGTTTCGCCCGCCGAGTCGCCACCAGAGTCATCTTCATCGACCAGGGCGAGATCCTTGAGGATTGCCCGAGCGAAGAATTTTTTTCGGGGAAACACAATCCAAGGACGGAAGCGTTTCTCGGCAAGATTCTTCAGCATTGAAAGGCGTTGCCATGCCCGAACTCGATCTCGTCATCAAAAGCGCCAACGTGGCCACCGCGTCGCACTGTTCCTGGGCGATGTAAAAGAGCGGGACAAATACCGGCCATCTGCAACTCGGCCAGCCGAAAAAGATTATCACAACTGAAAAATAGAAAGATCGACAATGAAACTGAAAATTACCGCAGGCCCGTTCACTTTCGATGCCAAGCTGGAGGTCGAGAAAGCGCCGAAAACCGCGGAGGCGTTCTTGAAGCACCTGCCCTTCAGCGGGGAGATTGTGCACGTTCGCTGGTCGGGCGAGGGCGTCTGGATTCCGCTCGGAGACAAGGACTTCGGCGTCGGCTATGAAAACCACACGAGCCATCCCGCCCCTGGTCATATCATTCTGTATCCCGGTGGGATCAGCGAGACGGAAATTCTGCTTGCCTATGGCGGTGTCGACTTCTCGTCAAAAATGGGCCAGCTTGCCGGAAACCACTTCATCACCATCACCTCTGATTTGGACAAGCTCGCTGAACTGGGCGTAATGACGCTTTGGCGGGGTGCCCAGGCAATCAAGTTTGAGGTTGCGTAGAATGGGCAAACCGACACGCTACCGTCAGCGTGTCGGACATCATCGGATTTCCGAGTTTCCAGTGAATTGCGACTTGCAAATGCTTTGATCGGTGGCAGTCGTTCATACCCGGTGGGCGCCACCTAGCAGACTGTGGTTTAGACTGCACTGAGGCATAAAATGAGCGGCATTTAGATAGCCTCGCTAGCTTGCGCAGTATCATTTCTCTATGTCGAGGCACACGAGGTTGTGAGATGCCCGGAATTGGCCGCGTAGTCACTTCGCGGTCAGTCTTCCAAAGACTGCTGGCACCCAAGTCGGGAGATGTACCTCGCGAAACCGCGATAATTCAATAGCTTCACATTGAGGTCATTCGCGGGTCGCAGGTCCAAATCCTATCAAGGCGTTGGAATCGCAGAATGACGAAGTACAAGCACAAAACGTTCGGTGATAATCGGGTCGAACTTAACGCCGTTGACGATGATGCCAAGCTGGCTGAGTTCGCACGTGAAAAGCCTCGGGTGAGGTCGTGCAGCGCACTTCGTCGCGATATAGAGGGTGTTACCAGGTGGCCGCGCCACCTCTCCGAAAGCCGATGCGACGTTAATGACATGTCCATCCCGTCCTTGCAAAACGTTTTCAGCATCCTTGGTAAGCGCGATCGGAGAGCAGACGTTTACACTAAAACAGATGCCTTAAGACTGAACAGGCGATCCAGGAACGGAATTTTACAGCCTCGCGCCGTCGACAAGGGTGTCGAGACAACCTTCGATTTTTTTTCGAAAGCCTTTTCGATGACGACGATTAGGGCGTTGGTACCCTCGATCGTGCTGAGGTTTGCGCCAATGGCGTCCCGCTGGTCGAAATGAGGTTCACATTGCGTGGCCTTAAAAGGCTCCTGGAAAAACCCTGTTCTGCCAGCCATTCGATCGTACCGATGGTTCCGCCGCGTGCTCGAACCGGCCTTGCCATTATCTGGACGGGATCAGTTGGGCTCACTATAAAAATCCTCGACAAGTTTTGGCGTGATGCGGTGATGAGTCGCTTGCTCGTAGTCATAGGCGAAAGTTAGCAGGTCCGCCTCGCTCCACAGGCGGCCGACGAATATCAGGCTGAACGGGCCGCCATTAGCAAACTGGCCCGCCGGCACCGTTACGCCCGGCAGCCCGGCAATGTTGATTTCCGACACCGTCGTTGCCGGGAAGGTGGCTTCGTCGAAAATGCCTGGCAGCGCCTCGGACACCTGCGGAAAAATAAGAAGATCGAGATTGTTCTGCCGCATGACGGCATTGAACACCCGCAGATAGGATTGGCGCAGCGCCAGAAATTCGCTGAGATCGGGGACTGCCGCCGGATTTTCTAGGGATTTGCTGAGGATCGGCATGGTCTTCGGGTGACTGCCCAGCAGCTTGTCATCGGCAAAAGGGTCGTCCGCCAGCAAGCCCTTTAAAGCCAGCAGCGAATTTGCTGCAGCCGAAGGGCCAAGCCGGCGGAGATAATTGTCGAAGTCATGGGCCATCGATTCCATGCCTCGCGGATCGAAATCACCCTCCAGGGCGCTGAGAGCGGCAAATTCCGTGCCGGCAAAAGGATCGTCGACCGCGACGATGCCGCGCTGCCTGAGCTCGTCAATCGCCACGGCGTAAAGCGCGGCGGCTTCCTTCGACAGCGGCTTCGTCCGCCATCCGGCACCGTAAAGGCCGACACGCGCGCCGTTGAGGGCGGTAAGGCTCAGCTTTGCAGTGTAGCCGCCCTCGGGAATATTGCCGATGCTCGCCACCGTTTTCGGGTCTTCGGCGGAATAGCCGGCCAAGACGTCGAGCAGCAGGGCGGCATCGGTGACAGTACGGGCATGCGGGCCGACGACGTCGCGGGTCGAGCCGGCCAGCGGCGCGACGCCGGCGTTCGGCACCAGGGCAAACGTCGGTTTGACGCTGACGAGGCTCTGGGCGGCGGCCGGGTTCTGGATCGAGCCGCCGGTCTCCTCGGCCAGGCCAACGACGGCGAAGCCGGCGGCAATCGCCGTTGCCGTGCCGCTCGAGCTGGCACCGGGGGCAATGGCGCGATTGACGGCGTTGTAGGTCGGGCCGTCCCAGCTCGAATTGGCGCGGGCGCCATCATGGCTGAAGGCCGGGATATTCGTCTTGCCGAGAATAATCGCCCCGGCCGTCTTCAGCCGGCCAACGACAGGCGCGTCGCGTTCCGGCATCAGATCGATGCCGCCCGTGCCGCTGTAGAGTTGCGCCCAGCCGGCTGTCGACGGCAGGCCGACAAAATCCATCGCTTCCTTGACGACGACGGGCACGCCGGCCAGGGGGCCGAGCGTTTCGCCGGCAGCCCGGCGCGCGTCAATGGCCTTCGCATCCGCCAAGGCAGCAGAGTTCATGAAGGTAAAGGCATTGTAGTAAGGCTCAAAGCGCTCGATCCGCGCCAGACAGGCGAGCGTCAGTTGCTCTGACGTATAGGCGCCGCTGGCAAAGGCGGCTTGGATGTCGTCAATTGTCAGTGCGGCGATATTAATATCGGCGAGGGGAGACATGGGGCTAGATGCGTTCACGATGATGCTCCAGACGTGGTGGATGGGAAACGTGCGCGACGCTGTCGCCGCCTCGGCTAGGCAGCTGCTTTAGTCGCGATCGAGCTTTCGATGAGGCCCAGCAGATGCGGCGTGTCCATGACATCGGCGAAGATCGCCGACATGCTGATCAGCGTCGCGTTGTGCTCCTCGTCGCTGAGCGTGGCGTTGGCGTCGGTCATGAAGATGATGTTGTAGCCCATCTGCAACGCGTCGCGCGCCGTGCTTTCGCAGCAGCAGTTGGTCAACGTGCCGGTGATGATCAGTGTGTCGATGCCGCGTGCCTTCAGTTGCTGGTCGAGATCGCAGGTCTCGGGAATGAAGGCTGAAAAGCGTGTCTTGTCGAAGACGAGGTCAGCGTCCCTGACATCCAGCTCCGGCGCCAGCTGCCATTGGTCGGCGCCGCGCGAAAACGCCTCCGTCATGATGTCGAACTGGGTCTCGCTCATATAATTGTGGAACCAGACGTTCCAAGGCAGTTTTTCGGCCGCGTCATAGGTGTAGCGCAGAAAGACATTGGTGCCACCGGCGGCCCGCACCTCCCGGGAAATGCTGTTGACAGCGCCAACGATTTCGCGCGTCACCGGCACCTCGACCGCCGCACCCTCGGCGACGAAACCAACCTGCAGATCAACGATGATATGGGCGACCTTCGCCATGTCGAGACTGTCGAAAACGTATTCCTTGCCGCCGCGCTGCTTGCGGCCGCGATCGATGATGTGCTGCGGGATCGAAATCTTATGCATGTCGCTCTCCTTCGGTCAGGGTTGATGATCAGGGTCGGGAGTGATCGGGCGGCAGCCTGGCGCCTTGTCGACATGATCAGAATGAAATAATTAATTACGAAACTATCAGCTTGGCAAGTATTTTAATTATCGGCGTGGTGATTAAATAGGCCGCGCCGTCAGTCGATGAAAATTGCGCCAACTGTTTGACAGCCTCCTTCAAGCCATGCACTATGACGGCACACAGCGGATTACTTTCCAGGGCAACTGTTAATCCAATCGGATTGGCAGACCGTCAGCCATGGGCGAGGCATGGGACGAACTGCCGCTTCGATGCCCACAGAAGGGACAGCAACATGAAAGTTGGTCTGCTACATCCCCGAACCGGCGTTGCCGGCATGTGGGCGCCATCCATGGATGCGGCCGCCCTGGTGGCGGCGGCCGAGATCAACGCTGCCGGCGGCATCCTCGGCGAGGAGATCGAACTGGTGTTCGGCGATTGCGGCTTTTCCAACGGCGAGGCGCTGGCTGCCGTCAATATGCTGCTGGAGGTCGATGGTGCCGAGGCGATCATCGGCGGCCATCCGAGCAATATCCGCGACACGATCAGTGATCGGGTGTCGCACCGCGTTCCCTATATCTACACGCCGCAATATGAAGGTCTTGCCTGCGGTCCCTCGACCATCGCCATCGGTAGCGTCGATCACGAATTGATGGCGCCGGCGCTACACTGGTTTCGAAACGACAAGCGCGCCGAGCGCTTCTTCTTCGTCGGCAATGACTACATCTGGCCGCGTTCGGCGCTGGCGACCACCCGGCAACTGATGTTGCAGCAGGGCGGCAAGCTCGTCGGTGACCTGCTGGTGCCGACCCATCCAATTGATTACACGGCGGTCTTGCGGCAGATCGCCCGCAGCGGCGCGCAGGTTGTGATCCAGGCGCTGGTCGGCCAATGTTCGGTCGAATTTAACCGAGCCTTCGCCGCCGCCGGGTTGGACGAAAAGATGCTGCGCTTCGGCCTGATCGTCGACGAGACGGTGATCTGCGGCATCGGCGCCGATGCCTCGAACAATCTATTCACCGCCGCCAACTACTTTTCCGAACATCATTCGCAATCGAACGATCATTTCCTCGAGCTCTATCACGATGCTTTCGGCGAATATGCGCCGCCGGTATCGGCTGCGAGCGTCGGCTGCTATGAGGGTTTCCATGTGCTCGCCGGCCTTGCCCGCGACCTCCAATCGCGCGACAGCCGCAGGCTTGCCCATCACCTGAAGCGTTCCTTGACGCGACCGGCGGCCCGCCACATGCTCAGCGGCAAGCCGGTCGGACGATCTCCGGGGGTCTATCTCGGCCAGGCCGAAGGCGCCACCCTGCGGGTTGTTGCGGCCTTGGCACACTGAAGAATAATTGAAAACGAAATATTGTCAGTTTCCATCCCTGATGCTATCAGGGCGTCGAGCAGTATTAGGGAATCCGAAATCACTTCATGGCATTTCTGGCGTGTCGACGCCGGCTCGTGTGGTTGAAATGACGCCGGCAGACAACGTCTATTGCTAGAAAATGAAACTAAAGAAAAGCAAAGTGTCGGGGTGGGAGGAAATGGCTCCAATTCGTCTGAAGGACCAGCTGGCCTATATGATCGCCAGTGTCAATCGCCAGCTTGAGCAGGAACTCGAAGAGCGGCTGCGCCCGGGCGGCGTGCCGATCGAGCAGTTTCGCATTCTCGAGGTGCTGGATGCCAGCGAACCTTGTGCCATGGGCGAAATCGCCGGCCTGTCACTGATTGAGCCGCCGACGCTGACTAAGATCATCGACAAGATGGTGGCCGAAGGACTGGTCTATCGCGCGCCGGACCCGAACGATCGCCGCCGCGTGCTGATCCTGACGGCGCCGGGCGGCAAGACGCTGTTCAAGCGGCTGCGGGGGGTCTCAACGGCCCAGGAGCAGCGGATCGTCGAATTGCTGGAATCCGACCGGGCGGCAGAACTGCGCAACCTGCTGCGAGAATTGATCCAGTAAATGGATGACAGTGGCGGTCGGCTGGCGGGCCATCGACCGCTGTGACCGCGACGAAGCCTGCTGATACGTAGGATGAAACGGTCACGCGATGAAAACCATCGGTGTTTGTCAAAGAGCAAGTCGGACCGGGCGCTGAAAGCTGCCCAGCGGCTGGTTCGTGGAGTGGTGGTTATCCTCTGTCAGGATCTGATCCTTAGCTGCGCTGAGTCTTCGTCTGCCTCTCTTTCCAGCTAAGGAAAGCATCCGGGCCTCCTTGTTTCGCTTCCGGCGGGCGAAAAAAGAAATTTCAACATCCTAAGTGAGAGCGAAGCGCTGGAACCTGCCCGAGCAGATGCAGCCACAAGATCCGCAGGCGCTGAATTGACATACGCACTCCATCTTCTGCGCGTCTGCCGGCCGCCGTCTCGCCTCAAAACCCCGTCGGGCGGCGAGTGTGCCAGTCGGTCGCCTGCTGATATGCGTGCGCGACTTTCAGCAGCATCGCCTCGGACCCGTGGATGCCGGCCAGCTGGAAGGCAACGGGACGTCCATCATCGGTGAAGCCGCAGGGCAGCGTCACGGTCGGTACGCCGCTGGCGTTGAACGGCGTGGTGAATTTGCCGATGATGTTGAAATCGATGGCGACGGCCGCCCGGACTTCTTCCCAGGTCGGCGTGCCGCGGCCGAAGACCGGCATGACGAAGACATCGATAGCTTCGGACATGCTGACGATGGCGCCGCGGAATTTGTAGCGCTCGATGACGCCCTTGCCGATATCGACCGGGTTGGCGCTGCGGCCGGCCTCCATGCCCTGGCTGATCCAGCCGCCATAGCGCGATGCCTGCGACGGATAGGTTTTTTCGTGGGCCGCTGCCATTTCCATCATAGTCATCGACATGGCGTAGGTCAGCAGCGTGTCGATCGCCGGGAATTTGACGTTTTGGGTCAGCGCGCCGATCTCCTCGAGGACAGTGATGGCGTCCTTCAGCAGGCCGATCGTTACCGGATCAGCATCTGGCGCAACATAATCCCAGTCGAGGCCGATCTTGATGCCGCGAGCGCCATAAATGCCGTCGAGCGCTTCGAGGTAGTTGGGAACCGGCGCCCTCAAGGTGGTCGTGTCGTTCCTGTCCCAGCCGGCGAGCGCCTGCAGCATGGCGGCGGCGTCCGCGGCTGAACGGGCCATCGGGCCAAGATGGTCGAAGGTGGCGGCAAGATCGAAAATGCCGTAGCGGCTGATCAGGCCCCAGGTCGGCTTGATGCCGGTCAGTGCGTTGCAGGCCGAGGGAAAGCGGATCGAGCCGCCGGTGTCGGAGCCGATCGCCGCATAGGTGAGGCCGGCCGCCGTCGAGACGCCGGAGCCGGAGGAGGAGACGCCGGTCCAAAGGTCTTTTTTCCAGGGATTGACCGGCTCGGGCATGTCCGGATGGTGCTCGATCGTCGCGCCCTCGGTCATGTGCAGCTTGCCGAGCAGGACGGCGCCGGCCTCGGCCAGTTTGGTCACCACCGTGGCGTCGTAATCCGGCTTGAAATCCTCGTAGATTTTCATGCCGCCGGTCGTGGTGATGCCCTTGGTGAAGCACAGGTCTTTGACGGCGATCGGGATGCCGTGCATCGGGCCGCGATAGATGCCCTTGGCAATTTCTGTTTCCGCGGCTTTGGCTTGACGCAAGGCCAGATCGGCGGTGACGGTGGTGTAGCTCTTCAGGCCGGGGTCGTATTTCTCGATGCGCGAAAGGATCGCCTCGGCGACGGCCACCGGCGAAACGGCGCCGCTTTCGATCTGCTTGGCTACGGATGTCAGGGACTGGAAATGGATGTTTTCGAGGGACATGCGGCAAAACTTTGTTGTTCGAAATCAGGAAAGCGGCGGGCGGCGGGTGTGCCAGTCGGTGGCCTGCTGGTAGGCATGGGCAGCCTTCAGCAATTCGGCTTCCGAGAGATGCGGGCCGATCAGCTGCACGCCGAGCGGCATGCCGACAGCCGACAGGCCGCAGGGCATGGTGACGCTGGGGCTGCCGGCGATGTTGAACGGCGCAGTGTAGCCGAGGAAACCGTGCAAATTCTTCAGATGGGCGTCCATTTCGTCGTAGCGCGCGCCGATAAAGGGATAGACCGGCGAGATCAGCGCATCGATGCCGACGAACATACGCGCCAGTTCGCCCTTGAAACGGTCCTGGGTGATGTAGGCCTTGGCCATGTCGATCGGGCTGTAGGCGAAGCCGCGCTCGAGGGCGGCGGCAAGCTGCGGGCCGAACAGTGCCTTGTCCGCTTCAAAGACCGGCTGGTGAAAGCTGGCGCTTTCGGCATCGGTGATGATCATCTGCGCCGACGTCGCGGCCCTGCGGTCCGGGACCTTGACGGGGACGATGATGGCGCCCAGATCGGCAAAGACGGCGATCACGTCCATGATCGCGGCGATCGTCTCGTCATCGACGCCAGTTTCGAGATAAGCCTCGTCGACGCCGATGCTAAAACCGCGGGCGCCGCGCACCCCGTCGAGCGCGGCCAGATAGTCGGGCGTCGGGGCCGACACGCTCGTCGGGTCCATCGGGTCGGGGCCGGCAAAGGCGTTGAACATCGCTGCGGCGTCGGCAGCGCTGCGGGCCATCGGGCCGATGGTGTCGAGCGAATCAGCCAATGGAAAGACGCCGTAGCGGCTGGTGCGGCCCCAGGTCGGTTTGAGGCCGGTGACGCCGTTGGCGGCCGAGGGAAAGCGGATCGAGCCGCCGGTGTCGGTGCCGAGGCTGGCAAAGCACAGGCCCGCCGCCGTCGCCGCCCCCGAGCCGGAGGACGAGCCGCCTGGCCAATAGTCGCTGTTCCACGGATTGAGGCAGCGACCGAGCGCTGGGTGATGCTCGCCGAAGGCGCCTTCGTGCAGATGCAGTCGGCCAAGGATGATGGCGCCGGCTGTTTTCAGGCGGTGGACGATGGTGGCGTCCTTGTCCGAGACGAAATCCTTGTAGGCGAGCGAGCCAAAAGTCGAGGCGACGCCCTTGGTGTGGAACAGGTCTTTTATGGCAATCGGCACGCCATGCAGGGGGCCGCGGTAGCGGCCGGAATCGATCTCCGCCTTGGCCACAGCTGCGTCCGCCATAGCGCTGTCGGCTGCAATGGAGAGATAGGAATTCAGCGCCGGATCGACGGTTTCGATGCGCGCCAGCATCGCCTCGGTGAGCGTGACCGGGGACAGGTCGTGGCTGGCGATCAGGGCGGAGACCTCGAGAAGGGAGGCATAGTGCAGGTCGGTGACGGTCAAGAGAAAACCTCGCTCAGGCGGCCCTGGCCGGTTGGAATTGGGCCGGGCGGCGCTCGGTGACGCCGGCAACCGCCTCGTAGGCGGCGCCGATGCGCAAGATCGTCGGCTCGTCGAAGGGGCGGCCGATGATCTGGGCGCTGAGCGGCAGGCCGTCGGCACCAAAGCCGATCGGCAGGGCCAGGGCGGGGTGGCCGGTGACGTTGAACGGGCCGGTCAAAATGCCGGCCCAGCGGCCGGCGTCGGGGCCGAAGGCGGAAAAAGGGCCGGCTGTCGTCAGGGCGTTCGGGGCGAGCAGTGCGTCGTGGGTTTTCAGCAGACCGTTGACGGCCGCGGTCAATTCGCGGCGCAGGCGCTGGGCCTGCACCAAGTCGGAGGCAGACAGCACGGCGCCTGAAATCAGCTGCTGATAGGCGTAGCGGCCATAGGCATAGGGCCGGGTTTTCAGGTCGGATTCGTGGATGGCGTAGGCTTCGGCAAACAGGATGACACGGTTGCAGGCGTCGAACTGCTCGAAGGGCGGCATGTCGACCTCCTCGACGATGGCGCCGAGGGCTGACATCTGTTGAGCTGCCGCGTCGAGGGCGTCGGTCGCCTCCTTGGTGAGCGACGGATTGTCGATAAAAAATTTCCGGGTATAGCCGATCCTAAGGCCGGCAATACCCTGGCTGAGCGGCGCGCAAAAATCTGGGACAGGGACATTGGCCGAGGCCGGGTCTCGCGGGTCGTAACCGGCAATCACCTGCATGGTGAGTGCGGCATCCTCGACCGACCAGGACAGCGGGCCGCAATGGTCAAGCGAATAGGCGAGCGGAAAGGCGCCGCGGCGCGAGACGCGGCCATAGGTCGCCTTGAGACCGACGACGCCGCAAAAGGCGGCCGGCCCGCGGATCGAGCCGCCGGTGTCGGAGCCCATCGCCATGCGCATCATTCCGGCGGCGACGGCCGCGGCCGAACCGGAGGAGGAGCCGCCGGTGAAATGATCGAGATTCCAGGGGTTGCGGGCAGGCGGGAAGGGCAGGTCGAAACTCGGGCCGCCAATGGCGAATTCGAAGGTGCCAAGCTTGCCGAGCAGCACGCCGCCGCCGGCCGAAAGTTTTTCCTGCACGGCGCAATCGGATTTTGGCACGTTGTCGCGCAACAGGTTGGAATGGCAGGTGGTGCGGATGCCGGCGGTATCGTAGAGATCCTTCAGGCCGTAGGGGATACCGTGCATCGGGCCATGGTCGAGACCCTGGGCGAAATTGGCGTCGGCCCTGTCGGCATCGGCAAGGGCGCGCTCGGTCGTGACCAGAACGAAAGCATGAATGTCGGGGTCTGTGGCCCTGATCGTTGCCAGGGCATCTTCGGTGAGCTGGCGCGAGGTCAGCGTTCCGGCGCGCAACGCGGCGCCGGCTTCGGCGATGGATAAAAGGTGGAGCGGCTTGGAAACGGTCATCGTCAGTCCTTTTCAACGAGGCTGTAGACGTGCGCGGGTTCGGCGGCGGCTGTTCGCGGCTGGCGCAGCCAGTGAAGGGCGGCCAGCAGCCGCCCGGCAACGGCATAGGTGCCGGCAGCGCGATCGGCCGGCGGCACGACTCCGGCATCGTGGAAGCGTTGTTCGATGGCAGCGATATCGGGCGGTGAGGGGGGGTGCGTCATGGTCGATCTCCTTCAGGATCTCGCCACGTTAATGTAACAATTGATAATTGAAAACGATAATATCTATTGGTGAAATATTAGCCCGGATGCCACTTTTTTGCACTGCAGCATTCAATTTTACGCCCTATCATATTGGCAACGCGCAACATTCCAACGCGTCGCAAAGATGCACGCTTCGTTGGAAATAATTAAAATGCTTTAATTTTTAATATTTTACAATTCGTTAGAGCAATTTCGTCGGTGCTGTCGTGCTACCGGCTCGGCGGCTGGCACGGGCTTTGCAAGATAGTCTCCGAACACGGCGCATCCGCGGACAGGAGAAAGCACGATGACACCACTGAGAATGCGAGGCCTTTTCAAATCGGCTGCCTTTGCAGCCTTTGCAGCGATGGCTGCCGCCGGCTTTACCGCCCCGGCATCGGCGGAAACGGTGCTGCGCGTCGCCATGACGGCAGCCGACATTCCCGATTACACGGGCGCCCCGGACCAAGGTTATGAAGGCTATCGCTTTGCCGGCTACACGCTCTTTGATGCGCTGGCGCTCTGGGATCTGTCGAGCTCCGACAAGGCGGCCGATATCAAGCCCGGTCTCGCCACCTCCTGGACGATTGACCCCGCCAACAGCAAGCGCTGGATCTACAAGCTTCGCCAGGGCGTCAAATATCATGACGGCTGCGACTGGAACGCCGATTCCGCCATCTGGAATTTCGACCGCGTCCGCGATCCGAAATCGCCGCAGTTCAACCCGCGCCATGTCGGCCAGATGGGCACCTATGTCGCCAACATCGCCAGCGTCGACAAGATCGACGACTACACCATCGCCATCAACACCAAGGTCGCCAACTCGCTGTTTCCCTACGAAATGGCGATGTATTACATGATTTCCAATTGTGCGGTCACCGCCGACAAGAATGATTACAAGGCCTATGCGGCAGCCCCTTCCGGCACAGGGCCCTACAAGTTCAGCTCCGTCAGTCCGCACGAGCGGCTGGAACTTGTGAAGAACGACAAATATTGGGACCCCGCCCGCGTGCCAAAACATGACCGGCTGGTGCTGCTGCCGATGCCAGAGGCCTCGACCCGCGCGGCCGCCCTGCTCTCCGGCCAGGTCGACTTCGTCGAGGCGCCGTCGCCCGACACCATTCCGCGCCTGAAGGGCGCCGGCATGCAGATCGTCACGGTGCCCTATCCGCACAACTGGGACTACATGTTCCGCATGGACGTCCCGCCGTTCAACAATCTTAAGGTTCGTCAGGCAGCCAACTATGCCGTCAACCGTCAGGACATGGTCGACATGCTGCAGGGCGTGGCCACCGCCGCGACGCAGACGCTGATCCCGTCGCAAGCGTGGTACGGCAAGCCGGTCACCTATGACTATGATCCGGACAAGGCCAAGGCGCTGCTGAAGGAAGCCGGCTGCTCCCCGTGCAAGATCAAGGTCGGTATCTCGACCTCGGGCTCCGGTCAGATGCAGCCGCTGCCGATGAACGAACTGGTCAAGGAGCAGCTCGACGAGGCCGGCTTCGAGGTCGAACTGGTGCCGATGGACTGGAATGCGTTGATCGGCGTCTTCCTGTCCGGCGCCAAGGGCACCGAATACAATGCCATCAATTTCTCGATGGCGCCGATCGATCCGGTGCAGGGCATCCTGAAGAAATGGATGACCAGCTACGCGCCACCGAACTGCTGCAACTGGGGCTTCTACTCCAATCCAGCCGTCGACAAGCTCGGCGCAGAGGCGACGGCCGAATTCGATCCGGCCAAGCGCGACGCCCTGCTGACCCAGATGAACGAAGCCGTCGTCGCCGACGCTTCAGAACTCTATATCGTCCACGACCTCAACCCGCGCGCCCTGTCGCCAAAACTTTCCGGCTTCGTCCAGGCCCAGAGCTGGTTTCAGGACCTGACGCCGATCGTCGTAGCCCCCTGACCTGACACAGCGGCCGCAGCTTTGCCTGCGGCCGTTTCGCATCGTGCGACGACAGCCTGATGAAACTGGAGACATTGCATGTGGCTCTACGCGCTTCGGCGCCTCGTCCTGACCATACCGATATTGTTCGGCGTCACGGTCATCTGCTTCGCCCTGGTCCATATCGCCCCTGGCGATCCGATCCAGAACCTGCTGTCGCCGACGGCCTCTGCCGCCGATGCAGCCCGGCTGCGCGCCGCCTACGGTCTCGACCAGCCGATCCCCATTCAATATCTGATCTGGATCGGTAAAGTCTTTGTCGGCGATCTTGGCCAGTCGATCGCCAACAATTCGCCGGTCTCGGGCGAGGTCGTGCGGGCCTTTTTCAACACGCTGACCATCGCGCTGATTTCGGTGGTGCTGGCTTTCATCCTGTCAATGGTTCTCGGCGTCATTGCCGCCTACAAGGCCGGCACCTGGGTCGACAAGCTGATCACGGCGGTGGCCGTATTCGGCATCAGCGTGCCGACCTTCTGGCTCGGCGTCGTGCTGGTCATCCTGTTTGCCGTCAATCTCTTCTGGCTGCCGGCGACCGGCATGGGCGCCAGCGGCTCGGAGAATTTCAGCTATCTGCGCTGGGCCGATTTCAAGTTCGCGATCATGCCGATCGATCATCGCGCTGGCGCTGCCGCCGCTCGGCATCATGACGCGCACGACGCGCTCGTCGCTGGCCGAAATCCTCAACCAGGATTTCATCCAGACCTTGCGCGCCAAGGGCATGAGCGAATTCCAGATCATGCGCCATGCGGTGCGCAACATCATGCCGCAGGCGGTTGCCATGCTCGGTCTGCAGCTCGGCTACCTGATTGGCGGCTCAGTGCTGGTGGAAACGGTGTTCACGTGGCCAGGCACCGGCTTTCTGCTCAACAAGGCGATCCTCACCCGCGACATTCCGCTGCTGCAGGGGACGATCCTGGTGCTGGCCACCGCCTTCGTGCTGATCAATCTCGTCGTCGACCTCGCCCAGTCGGTAATCGATCCGCGCATCAAGCGAAGCTGAGGAAGTTTTCATGTCCGATATCCCGATCCACTCCATGCCCGTGACCGTCGCCCCTGCAGCGAAGCCCGTCCATGTCCGCGGCTACTGGGGCAGTGTCTGGAACCGCCTGCGCTACGATTACGTCACGCTGTTCTGTCTGCTCGTCATCCTGCTGGTCGTGCTGTCGGCGATCTTTGCCCCGTGGCTGGCGCCGATGGATCCGGACAAATCGAGCATGGCCCACCGCCTGAAGGCGATTGGCACCAAGAACTATCTGCTCGGCACCGACGAGCAGGGCCGCGACATGCTCAGCCGTATTCTCTATGGTGGCCGCGTGTCGCTGACGATGGGCATTGTCCCGGTGCTGTTTGCCACCACCATCGGCGGCCTGTTCGGCGTCATCGCCGGCTATTTCGGCGGCAAGGTCAACATGGTGATCATGCGCACCATGGACGTGTTTTTCGCCTTTCCTTCGGTATTGCTTGCCGTCGCCATCTCCGGCAGCCTTGGCGGCGGCCTGACCAATCAGCTTTTGACGCTGACCGTGGTGCTGATCCCGCCGCTCTGTCGCGTCGCCGAAACCGCCACCAGCCAGGTGCGGACCATGGATTTCGTCGATGCGGCCCGCGCCAGCGGTGCCTCGACGGTATCGATTCTGTTCACCCATGTGCTGATCAACGTCATGTCACCGGTCATGGTCTATGCCTCGACGCTGGTGTCGGTGTCGATCATTCTGGCATCGGGCCTATCCTTCCTCGGTCTCGGCGTCTCGCCGCCGACCGCCGACTGGGGCCTGATGCTGTCGACGCTGCGCCAGTCGATCTATGTTCAGCCGCTGGTGGCCGCCGTCCCCGGCGTCGCCATCCTCATCACCTCGATCGCCTTCAACCTGGTCAGCGACGGTCTGCGCCAGGCGATGGACGTCAAAGCCTGATCGAAAGGACACAGCCATGACCGATCTGATCCTTGCTCCCGCTCCGGCGCCCGTCGATCCGCGTGATCGCGGTGGTGCGGCGCAGCCGATGCTGATTGTCGAGAATTTCAAGAAGTATTTTCCGATCCGGGCCGGGCTGCTCAGCCGCAAGGTCGGCGAGGTCAAGGCCGTCGACGACATCTCCTTCTATGTGCTGAAGGGCGAGACGCTCGGCATCGTCGGTGAATCCGGTTGCGGGAAGTCAACCCTGGCGCGGCTGCTGATGTATCTGATCGACCGCGATGAAGGCCATCTCATTCTCGATGGCGACCCGGTCGGCGAAGCGCGCGGCGTGCCGCTCAACGGCCTGCGTCGTTCGCTGCAGATGGTGTTCCAGGACAGCTATTCGTCGCTCAATCCGCGGCTGCCGATCGAGACCTCGATCGCCTATGGGCCAAAAGTGCAGGGCGCCTCCGCCAAGGATGCCAAGGACCAGGCACGGGCCTTGCTGCAGAAGGTCGGGCTGAAACCGAACCTGTTCGGCCAGCGCTATCCGCACGAACTGTCCGGCGGCCAGAAGCAGCGCGTCAACATAGCCCGGGCGCTGGCGCTCGATCCCCGCCTGCTGATCCTCGACGAGGCGGTGTCGGCGCTTGACAAATCGGTCGAGGCGCAGGTGCTCAACCTGCTCGCCGACCTCAAGGGGCAACTGAACCTCACCTATATTTTCATCTCCCACGACCTGCATGTGGTGCGTTACATCTCGGACCGGGTGCTGGTGATGTATCTCGGCCAGGTGGTCGAGATCGGTCCGGTCGGGATGATCTACGAGGACCCGAAACACCCCTATACCCAGGCGCTGCTCGAATGCCGGCTGAGCATGGATCCGGACGAGCGCGTCGAGCAGGCGCCCCTCGCCGGCGATCCGCCCAATCCGGTCAATCCGCCGTCGGGCTGCCGCTTCCACACTCGCTGCCGCTATGTCGAAGATGTCTGCGTCTCGACCATGCCTGATCTCGGCAATGTGCTCCAGGCCACCCCCGAACGGCACTTGGCCGCCTGCCATATGGTGCATGCCGGTTCGGGCCACAGCCGTGCGCCCGCAATGGCCGATGCCTGAGCCGCCACCAAGGAGATGCGACATGGATGACATGATGTTCTCAAACCGCCCACTGCCCGATGCGCAACAGATCGCGCCGTTCGTGCATGTCGACGACCTGCGCGTCCGGTTCGTCAGCCGCGACGCCACGGTCAAGGCGGTCAACGGCGTCTCCTTCGATTTGGCGCGCGGCGAGGTGCTATGCGTCATCGGCGAGTCCGGCTCCGGAAAATCGGTGATGATGCGCTCGCTGCTGCGGCTGCATGCCAAGAAGCGCACGGTGATCGAAGGCACGATGACGGTCGGCGAGCACAACATCACCGATGTCAGCGACAAGACCATGTCGCAGCTGCGCGGCTCGACCATCTCGATGATTTTCCAGGAGCCGATGACGGCGCTCGACCCGCTCTACACGATCGGCGACCAGATCGCCGAAACGGTGATGCGGCATGAAAATATCGGCAAGCAAGCTGCCTGGGCGCGGGCGCTGGAGCTGCTCGAGCTAGTGCGCGTGCCATCGCCGGAGGGACGGCTGCGCGCCTATCCGCATGAGCTTTCCGGCGGGCTCCGGCAACGGGCAATGATCGCCGTGGCGCTGTCGTGCCGCCCGAGCCTGCTGCTCGCCGATGAGCCGACAACGGCGCTCGATGCCTCGGTGCAGATCCAGGTGCTGGTGCTGCTGCGCAAGCTGCAGCGCGAGATGGGCATGTCGATGATCTTCGTCACCCACGATCTCGGCGTCGCCGCGCAGATCGCCGACAAGGTGGCGGTGATGTATGCCGGCCGGATCATCGAATATGGCGAGGCGCGCGATGTGCTGCTGCACCCGATGCACCCCTACACCAAGGCGATGCTGGCCTCGACGGTCAAGGATCAGGCGCGCGGCGAACCGCTCGAGGCAATCGGCGGCACGCCGCCGGACCTGCGCGCCCTGCCGGAGGGCTGCAGCTTTGCGCCGCGCTGCGCCTATGCCGGCCCGGACTGCACCATCGCGATGCCGCCGCCTCTCACCGACGCTGCCGGCCACATGGCCCGCTGCTTCAAGGTCGGCGTCGCCGGCGAACGGCTGTTCTTCGATCCGAAAATCGTCGAGCCCCCGTTGGCCATGGGGCAGCTATAGACATTCAAATTACTGTCAAAAGAAATAATTGAATTATTGACTAAACCGGAGCGCGCCGCGATAGTTGGATATCACGGGAGCTCAGCGACACGCTCCACCGTTTGGTCTGCGGACGATTTTTCCCATCGGCTTTGGGTCACAAAAAACCAAGCCATGGCGTCTCCGACAAGAGGAACAGAGAATGGCCGACCATCATCTCATGCCGAGCGTCGAAACCTGCCACTGGGGCTATTTCGATGCCACCAAGGCGCCGGCTATCAAGGTCGCCAGCGGCGATATCGTCACCATCGATACTGTCACCGGCGCGCCGAACGTCCTGCCGGATCCGGAAAAATTCCACATCCCGCCGGCGCTCGCATCCATCTATGCCAACCTCAAGCCCGAGGGGCCGCATATCCTCACCGGCCCGGTCTATGTCGAGGGCGCCAAGCCCGGCCATGTGCTGGAGGTGCGCATCCATGAGGTGTCGCTGCTGCAGGACTGGGGGTTCAACGTCATCATGCCGCTGCTCGGCACCCTGCCGCATGATTATGACGAGCCGCGGCTGGTCAATATCCCGCTCGACAAGGAGCGCAACGTAGGCATCATGCCCTGGGGGCTGGAGCTCGAACTGGCGCCGTTCTTCGGCGTCATGGGCGTTGCACCGCCAAAGGGCTGGGGGCGGATCACCTCGGTGGCGCCGCAGGCGACCGGCGGCAATCTCGACAACAAGGAACTTGTGGCCGGAACCACGCTCTATCTGCCGGTCTTCGTCGAAGGCGGCTTGTTTTCCTGTGGCGACGGCCATGGCTGCCAGGGCGACGGCGAGGTCTGCGTCACCGCCATCGAGACGGCGCTGCGCGGCAAGTTCGAGTTCATCGTCCGCGACGACCTGAGCTTTACCTATCCGCGCGCCGAGACGCCGACCCATCACATCACCATGGGCATGGACCCCGATCTCGACCAATGCGCCGTCAAGGCGCTGCGCGAGATGATTGCGCTCCTCGGCGAAAAGGCCGGCCTGTCGCATGCCGACGCCTACATGCTGTGCAGCCTTGCCGGCGACCTGCACATTACCCAAACCGTCAATGTGTCGAAGGGCGTGCATATGATGATGGAGAAGAAGAACGTGGTGGCGGGGAAGAGCACATGAGCAAGATCCGCATCGCCCATCTGGCCGGCCCAACGGCGACGATCCAGAACACGCCGCCGCTGGTCACCTCTAACAAGGCGCGGCTGCGCAAGGGGCTGGCGCCCATCACCGCCGGCAATGGCAATGCCGCCGCCTTCGATCCGCTCAGGGCACAGCGGCTGGCGGCGCCGGTCAAAGTCTACGTCGAGCAATTCTCAGCCCATCCGCTCGAAGCAGACACCGCCGAGCTTTACGACGAACCCGACGGCTATGTCGGCACCGATGGCAGTTTCAACAAGGCGCGCCGCGCCGACAGCGACAAGCCGGTCTACGAGATCGAACTGACGCCGGAAGACGGGCTTTATCCCTTGCCCTACATGGCAATGCAGAAGGACGGCTCGCCCTGGGAAGAAGAAGCCACCTATCTCAACAGCCCGAAAGCCCGGCAGGGTTTCTTTCCCGATGGATCGCGCAGTTTTGAGGAGATCGACCGGCTGTCGATCGGTGCCGACGGCAAGGTCAATCTGATCGGCGGCCGGGCCGATGTCGATTTCTACCGCGTCGCGCCGCCCGGCGGTTTTACCAAGGGCCTTGATCCTGCCGAGCGCGCCGATATCGGCGAGGGCGCCATTTCGGCCGAGCGCATGGGCTGGGATTTCTTCGCCTATAAACCGTACAATCTGGCAAAATCGCCGCCGCGGCCGATGCTGGCTAAGATCACCAACGATGTCCAGGCCGTCATGGCATCCGGCATATATGACGGCGCCATCTGGACGCAGGGCAGCCCGCAGGTCGAAGAAACCGCCTACTGGTTCAATCTGCTGATCGACACCAAATTGCCGATCGCCTGCAATGCGGCGCAGCGGCCGCAGGGGCAGATCAGCAATGACGGCCCGGCCAATATCGTCGATTCCGTCACCTACATCGAATCCGGTATCTGGTCGGACGGCAATGGCGGCAATCGCTGCGGCACGGTGGTCATCCAGGAGCAACAGTTCTTTGCCGCCCGCGAGGTCGCCAAGGTCGACGCCCGGCCCGGTGGCTACATCGCCACCGGCGGCCATGGCGGCATTCTGGGGCAGATCACCCACGCCGGCGCGCCCTATGTCATGTATGTGCCGGCCTACAAGCATACGGCAGAGTCTGACGTCAACATCACCCGGCTGCCCGCAGCGGTCAAAGGGACAAGGCTCAGCGGCGATGTCGTCGAAACTGTCGATGTCCGGGTCAAGGACGAGGGCGGGCAACTGCTGGCCGATGCCATCCCCTCGGTGTCGATCGTCAAGGATGGCGGCTATGCGGCGGAAATGTTCGGCGACGATCCGGCGCCCGAAGCCGACCTCGATTTCCTCATCCGCCACAAGCTGAGCGGCGGCCGGCTGGCCGGCTTCGTCGTCGAGGGCCTTGTGCCGTACGGCCAGGCGACGTCGGAGTTGCGCACCATGATGCTGCGCAAGGCGAGTTTCTGCGGCCTGCCGGTGGTGCGCGTCGGCCGTGGTTATCCGGAGGGCTTTGCCGATCCGCAGGCTTTTAGCCTCGCCGGCATGAACCTCACATCCACCAAGGCGCGGCTGCTGCTGATGGCCTGCCTGATGAGGTTCGGCAGCCTGCCGGCAGCAAGCGACCCGGCCAATCCGACCGACGACGAAATCAAGGCGCTGAAGACGGCGCTGGCCGCCTATCAGGCGGTCTTCAACACGCACTAGTCGGCAAAGGACCAAACATGCTCCGACTTCATGGAATCCTCGGTGGCGAGAAAGATCCGCAATATCGCGATCAGTTGCACCGTCTCGAACATCATGACGGTATCGAGCTGCTGTTCGTGCCGCCGTCGGAGGCCGGCCGCAAGCGGTTTCGACTATCGACCGACCGCGGCACCGACTGCGCCATCAGCATCGACCGCGACCAGGAGCTGACCGACGGCGCCGTGCTTTTCATCGATCCGACCCGTGCCATCGTCGCCCGTTTCGGCGAACAGGCCGTCTGGCGGCTGCGGCCGGCGAACAGCGCCGCGGCGCTGAAACTCGGCTGGAACGCCGGCAATCTGCACTGGAGGGTGCGCTTCGAGGACGACTGCATCGTCATCCTGCTCGACGGCCCGCGGGCCGATTATCGCGCCCGCATCGCTCCTCTGATCGACGAGGGTGATATCGAGGATCTTGCCGATGTTTGACACCGCCCAGGCGCTGACCCTGATGCAATACGGCGACAGCGCCTATCCCGCCGGCGGCTTTGCCTTCTCCTGGGGCCTCGAGGGCCTAGCTGCCGATAATCTCCTCGACGGTCCGGCCGATCTCGATGATCTGATCGAGGAACATCTTGCCCGTCGCTGGAATAGCATGGACCGGCCACTGCTGCGTCGCGCCTTTGATGCGGCCATTGATGTCGAGGCGCTGCTGGATGTCGACCGTTATGCGGAGGCGGCTACCTTCTCGGCGCAGATGCGCGACGGTTCGCGCCGCGCCGGACGGGCGCTGCTCGGCGTCGCGGCCCGGCAGCGCGGACCGTTGTCGCTATCCTTCCGGGCGCAGCTGACAGCGGGCGAGGGCCATGGTCACCTGCCGGTCGTCCAGGCGATCGTCTACCGTGATGCCGGCCTCGACTGGGCGGCGGCCGAGTTGCTGTCCGGCTGGACGCTGGTCACTGGGCTTGTCAGCGCCGCGGTCCGGCTCGGCAGCGTCGGCCATATCGAGGGGCAGCTGAGCCTCACTTCGGCGCGCGTGGTGCTGGCCGATCTGCTGGCGGAGCCGGTTGATACCAGCCGGCAAGCGTCGAGTTTTACGCCGCTGATCGACATCGCCGTGTCGCGCGGCCCGTCGCGGCATGTCCGCCTGTTTTCCACCTGATGCCGGGGCTCTTGCCATGATGAACCTGTCGCCGACCGAGATGGATCGCCTGACCATCTTCACCGCTGCAGAGATGGCGCGCCGCAACCGGGCTGCCGGCGTGCGTCTCAGCCATCCGGAAGCGGTCGCCTTTCTCACCGACGAAGTAATGTTCGCCGCCCGCCGCGACATGGCCTATGCCGAAATCCGCGACATGGCCGGCCGGCTGCTGACCACTGACGATGTCGAGCCCGGCGTCGCCGAAATGATCCCGATGCTCTACATCGAATGCCTGTTTGCCGAAGGCACCAAGGTCATGGCGTTGTTCGAGCCGATCGCCCGCGGTGAAAGGCCTTTGCTGGACGACGTCGTCCCCGGCCAGATCGTTTCAGCCCAGGGCGATATCGCCATGTTCACAGACCTGCCGGCCATCACCATCGACGTCGTCAACACCGGCGACCGCGACGTGCAGGTGCGCAGCCACACGCATTTCTTCGAGGTCAACCGGGCGCTCGATTTCGACCGCCGCGCCGCCTGGGGCATGAAGGTCGACCGCCCGGCCGGCGCCGGCATCCGCTTCGAGCCGGGCGCTGTCAAGTCGGTGCGGCTGGTGCCGATCGAGGGTGGCCGCATCGTCCGCGGCGCCGCCGGCCTGGTCAACGGCCCGCTGGATGAGCCCGGCGCCGTTGATCGTTCCCTAAATCTCGCCCGCGCCCGCGGCTACCTCGGAGCATAGAATGGCAACCCTCAGCCGACAGGCCTACGCCGAACACTACGGGCCGACCAAGGGCGATCTGGTGCGGCTTGGCGATACCGAGCTGTTCGCCGAGATCGAGCACGATTTCACCGTCTACGGCCACGAACTGCTGATCGGCGCCGGCAAGAATTTGCGCGATGGCGAAGGCATCAACGGCTACCTGACGTCGTCCGACAAGATCCTCGACATCGTCATCAAGAACGCCACGATCATCGACGCCGTCGCCGGCATCATCAAGGCCGATATCGGCATCCGCGACGGCCGCATCGTCGGCATCGGCAAGGCCGGCAATCCGGACGTCATGCCGGGCGTCCATCCCGACATGATCGTCGGCCAGACGACCTCGCCGGTCTCCGGCGCCGGCTTCATCGTGACCGCTGGCGCAATAGAATCTCACGCCCATCTCGGCTCGCCGGAGCAGTCCGACCACGCGCTGTCGGGTGGCACGACGACGATGATCGGCAATGGCCCCGGCCCGCTGTTCGACGTCGGCAGCGGCAGCACTGCTACCTTTGGCCGTTTTCTGCAGGCCACCGAGTTTTCGCCGTTGAACTATGCCCTGTTTGGCCGTGGTTCATCGAATGCCGAAGCAGTCGAAGAATCGGTCGCTGCAGGCGCGATGGCGGTAAAAATCCACGAGGATTTTGGGGCGGCCCCGTCGGTTATCGACCAGAGCCTGATGGCCGCCGATCGCAATGATTTCGCGGTGCATCTGCATACCGATTCGATCAACGAATTCGGTTTTTGCGAGGACACGATGGATGCCATCGATGGCCGCACCATCCATATGTACCACGTCGAGGGCGCTGGCGGTGGCCATGCGCCGGACCTGCTGAAAGTCGTCTCCTATGACAACGTCATCCCATCCTCGACCAATCCCACCAATCCCTACACCTCCTACGGCATGGAGGAGGGCGTGCCGATGGCGATGATCTGCCACCAGCTGAACTACAACACGCCGGAGGACGTCGTCTTCGGTGAGTCGCGAGTGCGGGCGCAGACGATGGCGGCTGAGGATTTTTTGCACGACATGGGCGCCATCTCGATTTTCGGCACCGATACGCAAGGCATGGGCCGGCTGGCCGAGAACGTTGCTAATTGCTGGCAGCTGGCCAGCGTCATGAAGGAGCGTATCGGCCGGCGGGCCGAGGAGACGACGGCGAAGGCCGACAACGAACGGATCAAGCGCTACATCGCCAAACTGACCATCAATCCGGCCATCGCCGTCGGCATCGACGATCATGTCGGCTCGATCGCCGTCGGCAAGATGGCCGATTTGGTGCTATGGCCGCGTGCCTCCTTCGGCATCAAACCCTACATGGTCATCAAGAATGGCTTTATAGTCTGGGCGGCGATGGGCGACGGAAACGGTAGTCTCGGCCTGGCGGAACCGATGATCCAGAAGCGCATGTGGGGCGCGCTGGGTGCGGCGCCTGCGCATCTCGGCGTCAACTTTGTCTCGAAGCTGGCGCGGGAAGCCGATGTCGGCCGCAAGCTCGGGCTGGTGAAGCAGATGGTGCCGATCAAGAGTGTCCGCAAGCTGCGCAAGACCGACATGGTGCGCAACGCCGCCATGCCGCATGTCGAGGTCGATCCGCAAACTTTTGAGGTGCGCGCCGACGGTGCGCTGCTCATGTGCCCGCCAGCGCGCAAAGTGCCGTTGTCGCGGAGGTACATGTTGCGATGAACCCGCTTGTCACACCCACCGCCCGCATTGCCGCCGCCCGCGTTGGCATCGGCGGCCCGGTCGGCTCCGGCAAGACCGCGCTGGTCGAACGGCTTATCCCAGCCTTGATGGCCCGCGGCATTGACATTGCCGTCATCACCAACGACCTCGTCACCGCCGAAGACGCCATGCGTATCCGTCGGTCCGGCTTGATCGATCCAGCAAGGGTGTCGGCGGTTGAGGCGGGCGCCTGCCCGCACACCGTCATCCGCGAGGATCCGACGTTGAACATCGAGGCGGCCGACGAACTCGAACGGCGCTTTCCCGGCGTCGAACTGATCCTGCTCGAAAGCGGCGGCGACAATCTCGCCTCGACGTTTTCGCGCGATCTCACCGATTTCTGGATGTTTGTCATCGACGTCGCCGGCGGCGACGATATCCCGCGCAAGCGCGGTCCCGGTGTCATCCGTAGCGACATTCTCATCATCAACAAGACCGATCTTGCGCCGCATGTCGGCGTCGACCTGGAGCGCATGCACAAGGAGGCGCTCGCCGTGCGCGACAACCGGGCGGTGCTGATGACCAATTGCCGCCTGGGGGAAGGCATTGATGCCGTCGTCGCGATGATCGAACGCGACGTGCTGTTTCGAGCGTGAAGACGGAAAAGCCAGTCTACCAGCCACAGCTCGATTTGGGCTTCGTCCGCCGCGGCGACCGAACCATTATTGATCGGCGACTTTTTTCCTGGCCCTTCGTCATCACCCGTACCTTCTGGCTAGACCAATGTCCGGCAGACATGCTTACAGTCATCCTGCAGACCGGCAGCGGCGCAATGCACGGCGAGGACTTTTTGGCACAACGCATTTGGCTGGGCGAGGGTGCCAGCGTCCATCTTACCACCCAGGGCGCAACGTCGGTGCACCGTGCCGATCCCGGATGTTCGGCGCGCGAAGCCATCGATATTTCGGTCGCCGCCGGCGGCTTTCTGGAATATCTGCCCGAGCCGCGCATTCTCTTTCCGGATGCGGCCCTCAGCCAGAGCATCGACATCAACTGCGCCGCCAATGCCACGGCGATCGTCTCCGACGCCTTCACGGTTTACGACCCCGAGAACCGTGGCCGATCGTTCCAACGGATGGAAGCAACGACCAGGCTGAGAATTGACGGCGGCCAACCAGTCATGGTCGATCGCCTGGATATCACCAACCTCTCGAGCGGCAGACGGCAGGCGCAGTACACCTCCTACGGCAGTATGATTCTTGTCGCCGCCAAGCCGGTCGAGACGCTGGAGCGGCTGTCGCTACAGATATCGGCTCGGATGGAATCCATCCCCAACCTCTATGCCGCAGCCAGCGTTCTGCCAGGCCAGGCCGGGGTCGGCGTCAAGCTGGCCGGAGGCGATTTGCGCAGCCTACGCGCTGGGCTCGAAGTTGCTTGGACTGCCTTCCGCATTCACTGCTGCGGCGCGACTCCCCCGTCACGTCGCAAAGCTGACGCGGCATAACCGGTGGCGCAGCAACGCCCACATTGGGGCAACCCGCTCCAGCGAAATCCCTTCGCCGCGCCGAAGCGATCAAGCGCGGTTCGCGGGCGGTCGTCGGCGCGGAAATAATGGCTTCATCAACTTAACCCTCCTCGCAAATCCAGCCGCTGTTCGTGCCGAGCACCCCAACCAGCCGATGCGAAATCAGAAGCAAAGGTGTCGCTTTCCATTTTCGATCTTCGAAAGCAGGCGTCTACGACGCGAACCGCGGACGCTCGTTGCCTGCTCAACGCCGCAGGGTTCCATAAATTCCTTTTATGGCCTAAAGTCCTTCATCAAGCACTTGACGTGTTCAGGAACGGCATCGACGGTTCAGATCCGCTGAAGGTGTTCAGTTGCACCTGAGCGGCCGCCGTCATATTAGGTCACAGACTTTGTCTTATGCGAGGTCATCAGTTATCTCGATATCGTACAAAGCGGCTGGAGGCAGAAACCCAAAGTATGACCATGATCGACACCTCCTTCAGCGTCATAGATATTTACCGTCGCCATGCTGCCGCATGGACAACTGCGCGCGGCACAGTGCTGCATGAGCACGCGTGGATCGGGCGGTTTGCCGACATGCTGCGTCGAGGGACGGACGTGCTCGATATTGGGTGCGGATCAGGAGAGCCTATCGCGCGTTATCTTGCCAGCAGAGGTCATCCGGTTACCGGTGTGGACGGTTCGCCGGAAATGATCGCGCTATTTCAGGCCAATCTGCCCGGCGCGATAGTGGAAGTGGCGGATATGCGCTTTCTGAAATTGGATCGGAGATACGGCGGACTAATTGCTTGGGACAGCTTCTTTCACCTAGCACCTCAGGATCAGCGGATGATGTTCCCTATCTTCCGAGACCATGCCGAACCGGCGGCCCCATTGCTGTTCACGAGTGGTCCAGCCGTTGGCGAAGCGATAGGCACGCTTAATGGAGAGCCCCTCTATCATGCAAGTCTTGATCCTGACGAATACCGCATTCTGCTCGACCGGAGTGGCTTTGACGTTGTGTCCCATGTTCCTGAAGACCCTGATTGCAGCGGTCACACTGTCTGGCTCGCGCGTCAGCGGCAGTCTTGAGACTGTCGCAAATTTGAGCCGACAGTCGTGATATCTCAGTTAAATTTTGGTGGTGCGAAAACTTCGCTTCGACGAGCGGCCGGGCAGTAACGACGGGAACGGCGGTGAAATCTACGCTACCCGGTATGAAGGGCTCTGCCACTGCCGGTACAACCCTGGAGGCCGCAGATTAAAATCAGCTCCGCATCCAGATCTTAAGCCTGGGGAGATTCAGGACCGAAAAGATCGACAAATGCCTGAAGTTGTTCATCGGTAGCCTCTGCCGGTGCATGGAAAAAGATCATAATTCCTTCGTCTCTAAGTGAAGCCGCTCTTCCTATAGCTTCTTCAAACGTCTCAAACTCGTCTGGCGCTCCGGAATCCATATAGGCTTGGACGGTCCACGGCATTCCGATCTCCCAACGTTACAATTTTATCTTCGCCAGTCCGTAAAAATGGTCAATTCAGATTTACGTTACTTTGTGCATGCAATTTTCTCAGCCACTCATCTCGTATGGTTGTTCCCGAATCCTGCATTCGTCCGACTTCTGATTCTGCGTAAGTGTGGGACAAAATCAGGCTTTGCGCGGCGGGATAGGCGCTTCACCAGCCAAACAGCCGAACATTCGGAAATGGTGGAAGACATTTTTCAACTACGCCTTCTGACGAAGTGTACCTTCATAGCAAAACCCGGCTTTTTCGAGAACACGGTCCGACGCCACGTTACCTGGCAGGGTCCACGCCTCGATGCGGTTCAGAGAAAAGTCGGTGAAGCCGCATCTGGTGACGGCCTCCACCGCTTCGGTCATCAAGCCTCTTCCCCCCGAGTGATGCATTTCATATCCGACGCTCTACAAAAAGCGCCACAAGATCGAGAACAAGTTTGGCAGGCTCAAGGACTGGCGCAGAATACACACCCGATACGACCGCTGCGCCACACCTTCTTCTCAAGCATATGCATCGCAGCCGCCGTCATCTTCTGGCTCTGATTTAACGAGGCCTGAGCCGAGCTCTCATCAATTCTGAAGGCATTCGCAGCGGCTGGTCAGTCTTCCATTACAAATATCGCGTTCAGACCTTTATGATTTACGACTGTATAATCGCATTGGTTTAGAAAGGCTTCGTTAACTCTACCGGCGCATCATTCACCTAGATTCCCGGCAGGCGTGTAAAATACGGCTCGCTTCACTCTACCAAAAGGGCAAGCGCATGCGGTCATACACGCGTCGTCAACAACTCTGCAGATATTCTCATGACTACGAAGATCATGCTCATATAGGCAGAGCGTTTGTGCACTGCTTAGCGGAGCATCATGATTCAATCTTCGTTTGACACATATTTCACGTCAATCGTCTTAGCTCTGGCGTCAGAGGGCATCGATCATAAAGCGCGACACTTAGGGGACCGCGGCTCAGCAAATGGTGCGGTGCGGATTTTGTGGCCGCGCGCCGATTGCTTGCTTTGGTCTCCGCCAGACTCTCAGCAAGCCTGACGTCAACAAGGCGATCATACAGCGCCCGAGACCTCAAAGGTGCGCCAACTCCCAAACGACTTCCAACAGGGGAAACAAAATGTCTTTCTACACTCAATTGAAGAAATCTTCTAAATCTCAGGTTGCTCTGGTCGAGATGCGGCGGATCTGTATCAGCGTCTCGGGCGGCAACCTTTCCGAACGCGCGAACCTCGATGTGGCAACAGGCGACGCGAAGGAGATGCTGATCGCCGTCAACAATTTACTCGACGCCAGCATGCAGCCAATGCAAAAGCTAGGGGCATCTCTCGCGCGTATGTCAAGCGACCACGACAAAGGCGATATTGATGTCAAGTTGTCCACAGATGAGTTTAAAGGGGACTTCGCGCTAATCGCCAAGGGCGTCAACAACATGGTTGACGGCCATATCGCGGTGAAGAGGAAGGCGATGGCTTGTGTCAGGGAATTTGGCGAAGGCAATTTTGAAGCGCCGCTCGAGCAGTTCCCCGGCAAAAAGGCTTTTATCAATGAAACTATCGAAACCTTGCGCGCCAATCTCAAGGGCCTGATTGCCGAAATGAATACAATGTCGATTGAGCACGATAAGGGCGACATTGATGTCTTCGTGCCGGTCGAAAAATTTAAAGGCGACTTTGCTTTGATGGCGAGGGGCATCAACGGCATGGTCAGCGGTCATATAGCTGTCAAAAGGAAGGCCATGGCCTGCATCAAGGAACTCGGCCAGGGTAATTTTGAGGCACCGCTCGAGCAGTTCCCCGGCAAGAAGGCATTTATCAACGAGACTATCGAAACGCTGCGCGGAAATTTAAAAGCGATTATTATGGAACTTCAACGGCTAATTGCTGCGTCCACGGCCGGCAGGCTTTCGGAGCGGGGCGCTCCCGATCGTTTTGTCGGTGATTTCGCCAAGGTGGTCTCCGGTATCAATGGAATGCTAGACGCGATTATTCTTCCGATCTCGGAGGGTAATCGCGTGCTTCTTCAGGTGAGCGTGGGCGATCTTACACAGCATGTGGCAATCGCATGTGAAGGCGACCACGAGCGCATGAAAAACGCGATCAACCATATGGTAGACAACCTCCGTAAAACAGCGGTCATGGCCAACGAGATCGCGAGCGGAAATCTGACGGTCGAACCCGAGCCGCTTTCCGACAAGGACACACTGGGAATCGCGCTTCAGTCCATGGTGGAGCGGCTTCGCGGAGTTGTTGCCGATGCATTGACCGCCAGTGAGAATGTATCAACGGGTTCGCAGATGCTTTCATCTGGTTCTGAGCAGCTTTCGCAGGGCGCCACCGAACAAGCGGCGTCGGCTGAAGAAGCCGCCGCATCGATGGAAGAGATGGCGTCCAATATCAAGCAGACCGCTGATAACGCCGCCCAGACCGAAAAGATTGCCCGCCAATCAGCAAAGGATGCTGAAGCTTCCGGTGAGGCGGTTAATCGCGCCGTGGCTGCGATGCGCACGATCGCCGAGAAGATTTCCATAGTTCAGGAAATCGCCCGCCAGACCGACCTTCTTGCTTTGAATGCAGCGGTGGAAGCAGCGCGTGCAGGTGAGCATGGCAAGGGCTTTGCCGTCGTTGCCTCTGAAGTACGCAAGCTTGCGGAACGCAGCCAGTCAGCTGCCGCGGAGATCAGCGGACTTTCGAGTGAAACGGTGAACGTCGCCACGGAAGCAGGCGCGATGCTGACCCGCTTGGTGCCAGATATCCGCAAGACGGCAGAACTGGTCTCTGAAATCTCCGCAGCCTGCCGCGAGCAGGATGTCGGCGCCAGTCAGATCAATGAAGCAATCCAACAACTCGACAAAGTGACCCAACAAAATGCCGGAGCATCTGAAGAAATGTCGGCTACCTCTGAAGAACTTGCCGCACAGGCCGAGGAACTCCAAGCCTCTATCGCCTTCTTCAAAGTCAATAGTGCAGGAACTGATAACATGCAGCCATCTCGGGGTCAGCCGGCCAAAATTCGACCGAAGAGCAATATCCCGGTAAAACCAGCAGCAAGAACTGCAACATTCAAAGTTGGCCATTCGGTCGCAAGCCAGCAAGCGCGTGTTAAGGGGTGGATGCTCGATATGTCGATGGGGGGACCAGATTCTATTGACGCTGACTTTAAAGAAAGTGCATGATCAAACCCGTTAATGGCCTAAAACACCTGTCTAACGGCGTAGTTTGGAGGAAGTTAGAGGCCGCCAAGTGTCAGCTCGCAGCGGCGACGCGTTCTCTGAATCGTTCCGTGCCTTCGACGATCTTGTCCATTAGCGCGTCGAGCGCCCAGAATTTCTCGTGAATGTCGAACGGGACAACGCGGCTGGTGATACCGGCAAAGGTGCCGATACGGCGGTGATAGAGCTTGGCGAGTTTCGGGTAACCCATCGGCTCGGCCATGGCGGACAGGGCAAGATAGACCGCAACTTCCTCCGCAAGGGCCGGATTGGCGGCGCTCCTCGTCAGCATCCATTTGTAGAGATCGGGGTGGAAGTTGGTAAACACGCCGGTGAAGCCACGCGAACCGGCCTTCATGGCATCGGAGGCAATCGCCGCATTGGCGTTGACGATCGCAAGCGGCGTATCTCTGGTCAGCGCCACCCGGCGCCTGACGGTCTCCAGATCACAGGAGACATCCTTGAGAATGGCAAACCGGCCGCTATTGGCACAAAACATCAGTTCCTCGTCGCTGAGCAGGCGACGGTAGGGAGCCGGGCATTCGTAAAGGCCGAGTGTCAGATCTTCAGGAAGACGATTGAGCAGCCAGGTCAGATCGTCGATGAACTGCGTACCGCCTGCCTGCTTGGCGTCAAGGCGGTTAGTGACCAGCACCATGCCGTCAACGCCTGTGGCTGCAATCGCGCTCAGCTCGGCAAGCTGGTCCTCGAGATTCTCGCTGACATGGCCCGAGGCGATCACCGGGACCCGGCCAGCCGCCGCCTGTAGCACGAAGCCGCAAGCTCGACGCGCTCCTCCAGGCTGAGCAATTGCATTTCGCTCGACTGGCAGACGGCAAACAGCGCGTCGGAACCATGGGCGATGTACCACTCAACCAGTCTCTTCCAAGCTTTCCTATCAGCACACGGTTATCCTCCCGGTACCGCACAAGCGACTTGGGTAATCCTGCAACATCGCACAGCTCGATCGCCGGAAGGTTGATTTTACGGCGCCCTGCTTTCGCAGTCCTTTCGGAGAAAATTGTCCGATTTTCATTCTCCATCAAATCGCTTTCGTCAAGCTTGAGAGTTCCCCACCGCATGCCTGAATTGGCTTGGGGAAAGATCTGTTGACTGTTTGAACTGATTGGAGAAATGGAAGGCTGAGTTAAAGCCTAGTAGCCCGGCAATCTCCTTTATCGATTTGTCGGTATTGGAGAGAAAGTCGTGAGCCCGCTGGATCCGGACGGTGATCTGGTACTGTTTGGCAGACATTCCCGTTTTCTCGCGAAAAATCCGCCGGAAATACGGATAGCTGATACCCAGCTCCGCCGCCAAATCTTCGACCGACTGGCCATCCCCGCAGCGCTCCATGAGAATTGCACGAGCCCTATCCACCAAACGCGAGTTCGCCTCGGCCGCAAGGCTTGATGACCGGCTGAGTAATGCAAGCAGCTGCAAGCCGAGGGTCGATATTACCAATTGGTGCAAAACGGCATCTTCGCGGGCGAGAGTATGGATCGCGGCGAACACTGCCGCGATTTCGTCTCCTGCGGGGCTCATTGGCCGCTCTTTATTCAGCAAACCCGTGTGTAGCGCAAAGTCGAAAGCGTTTCCACGGCACTCTATCCAGTGCTCCGTCCAGCCACTCGGCCGATCGGGGGCAAAGCGATGCCATTCTCCGGGAAAAAGGAGGAATACCGACCCTTCCGTCACATTCATCTTCCGCCGCGATTTCCCGAATTCGAGCTTTCCGATCCCGCTGCTGATGAACACGATTTGGTACGCGTGAAGGATACGGCCACGCGACCAGCTGAAATGATGGTCGTCTGGATGGCGGCTCGGAGGATAGCTGGAGTGTGGCGCTATAACCGAATATCCGGTCGAAACTGCAGTGCATCCCCAAGCATCGGATATTCGGTTTTCAGGCATGTAGACAAAATAATTATCCGCCATTTCAAGACCTCAGAGATAAGATCAATTTTTGTATGCAAAAATCACTTTTGCGGTTTTTTCCGGCGTGTCAATACGGTTTGGCAATGCTAGCGTTTCGATTGCTGGGCAACTCGCTGTGATGGTGCCATGCGCAAAACTGTTATTTAGCCGCTGCCGGGGAGGGTAGCGGACGGGAGGAGAGAAACATGAGAACCCCAATCAGACTGCTCGCAGCAGTATCCTGCCTTTTGGCATCTGCTGCCTACGCCGACGATTTCCACGGTTTCGACCCGTTGAAATTCGACGGAAACATGCTTTCTGCCGAGACCCTGGAGGCCATGGTTCAGGATGCATCCAAGGTCACGCCGCCAAAGAACGGCAGCAAATACAGTATCGGCTTTGCCAATCTTCAGCGAGACATCGCCTTTGGCGTCCTTGTCGAAAAAGGCATACAGCAGAATGCGGATGCGGCCGGCGTGGAACTGGTCATCGCCGATAATCGTCTCGACGGACCGACAGCGCTTGCCAACGCCAAGTCGTTTGCCGAGCGCAAGGTCGATTACGTCATCGAATTCCAGACTGACGCCAATTTCGGCCAGGCCGTCATGGATGTGTTCAAGCAGGACGGCACAAAGGTCACTGCCATCGACATCCCGATGCCGGGCGCAAGTTTCTTCGGTGTGAACAATCCAAGATCTGGCTTCATGGGCGGATCTTATCTGGCGACGGCGGCGGCCAAGCAGTTTGGTGCTGATAGCGTGAAGAAGGGCTACCTGGTCATAGGCGCTTTGCCGCAATCGGGCGTCATTCCGCGGATGCGTACCGAAGGACAGCGCGCCGGGTTCCTCGCACTGAGCAAGGCTTTTCCAGCCGATCATATCATCGAGATCGATACGAAAAATACCTTGCAGGAATCCTACACGCAGATGAACAATGTCCTTGGCCGCATTCCACCTGAAGCGCCTATCATGATCATCGGTATCAATGACCAGGCGACAATGGGCATGTTGCAAGCCGTGCGTGCAGCGGGTCGCGTCGACCAGGCCATTGCGGTCGGCAATGGTGCTGATGAAGCCGAGGCGCTCGCCACCGATCCGAAGCTGATCGCGGCGACAGGGTCCTTTCCCGGCAGCTATGGCAACTATCTGATCCCGATCGCGCTTTCAGCGCTTGCGGGAAAACCCGTACCGGAAGCTATATTCGTTACGCATCAGATGGTTACGAAGGCCAACATCTGCAAATTCTACAAGGAATTCGAATGTGCAGGGGAAGCCGACGGCTATGTCTTCCCTGAGGCAGAGTTTGCAAGTTACCTCGCGGGTCTGAAGAAGGAAGACTGGCTGAAGGGTTACGAGGCGATCCTCCCGCAACAATAGGATGAGAGCGGAGGAGAGAGGTATGCAAACGCAACCAGTCATAGGGACCCGCGTACCGCGGCTCCGGATCACCGATGTCACAAAGGCATTTTCCGGCGTGCAGGTGCTGAAAAACGTCAGTTGCTCGGCAGACGCCGGAGAAGTCGTGGCCTTGCTCGGAGCCAATGGCGCCGGCAAGTCCACTTTGATGAAAATCCTGTCCGGTGTCTATTCCTGTGATGCGGGCCTCATCGAAATCGATGGCATACCCGTCGACATCACGTCTGCTCGTGCTGCCATCGCCGCCGGCATTCGCTTGATGCCGCAGGAACTTTCGGTACATCCGGACCTGTCGGTTGCGGAAAACATCGCTCTAGGGTCGATGCCCTTACGGAAGGTGGCCGGGATTGGTTTCGTCGATAGGAACGCCATGCGAAGCCAGGCCCTGGCACTGCTTTCGAGATTGGGTCTCGCCCACATCGTACCGGATCGCAGGATGGGATACCTCTCTCTGCCGGAGCAGCGTATCGTCGAGATCGCCAGAGCGTTGGCCGGGAAAGCCAGAATTCTGATCATGGACGAGCCGACGGCTTCAATGGGAGAGGCTGATGCCGAAACGCTTTTCGGTGTGATCGATGCACTGAGCGCAGACGGCGTGACGGTCATCTATATCTCGCATTATCTCGACGAAGTCTTCCGGCTGTCGGATCGGATCGTGGTGCTGCGAGACGGCGAAGTGCGCGGGCAATTCCGGACCGCCGACACCAGCCATGAGGAAGTACTCAGGGCGATGCTTGGTGGTGACCTCGGTGACCTGTTTCCTCCGAAATCCGTCGCTCTTCCGGAAGAGACCGTCGTTACGGTCGACGGGCTCTCGCTGCCCGGTTGGCTTGAGGACGTTTCGTTTTCGGTGCGACGCGGCGAAATCCTGGGCGCATTCGGCCTGATCGGCTCCGGTATCGAGAAAGTGGGGAGAGCCGTCTACGGCGCGGAACCATCTGCAAGGGCGCGATCCCTGCGGATGGCTGACAAGGAGATCAAACTCTCCGGTCCGAAACAAAGCATCGAAAACAGCATCGGTTTTGTCGCGGCGGAACGCAAGCGGCAAGGTCTGATCGGCAATCTCACGGTCCGGACGAACACGACTCTCCCATACCTTGGATCCTTCACACGTTTTGGAGTGGTCGACACCGCGCGAGAGCGTGCGATTTCGCAGCACTGGATCAAAACCCTTCGCGTCAAGACCACGGGACCGGAGCAGGAGATACGCCTGTTGTCGGGCGGAAACCAGCAGAAGCTGTGTCTTGCTCGCTGGCTGCTCGGCAGCCCAAAGCTTCTAATCCTCGAGGAGCCGACACGCGGCGTCGATCTCGGCGCAAGGCGGGAGATTTACGACGAAATCCACCGCCTTGCGGTCGGCGGCATGGGGATACTTCTCGTATCGTCGGACGCCGAAGAGGTTGCCGGCCTCGCAGACCGGACCCTCGTTTTTGAAGACGGAAAAGTCGTCGCAGTCCTCGGACCACAGGCATCGGCGGCGGATCTGATGCAGGCGGCAGAAACGAGGTCCGTTTCGAGCGCCTCGAATGAATTGGAGAAAGCATGAGCAAGTCTGGTTCGATCGTGGAACATGGGCCAGCGGAGAAGCCCGGGCGTCCCTCTTTGGCGGACGTTCTGGCACGGCCGGCCGCGGGCATCGTCGTGCTCCTGGTATTTTACGTCGTCATTCTCGCCGCTTTCGCGCTGCTGTCGCCCTATTTCCTTACAGTCAGCAATCTTGCAAACATCGGTACCAACATGGCCTTCATCGGGTTGATGGCCGCAGCGGGCACGCCGCTCATTATCGGTGGCGGACTGGATCTCTCGGTCGCAGCCGTCGCGGGTCTCGCAGGTGTCATCGTCGCATTGATCCATGCGAACGGTATGAACATCTGGATCGGGTGTCTGGCGGCTTTATTCGTCGGCGCAGGGGTCGGCGTCCTGAACGGCCTGATCGTCACCAAGCTGCGCCTCAACCCGTTGATCGTGACATTGGGAACGATGAGCATCTTCTCCGGGATATCCATGGTCATGACGGGGGGCCTGAGCAAGCCGCTATTCGTTCCGGCATTCAACTGGCTGGGGTCCGGTCGTGTTCTTTCGATACCGTTCCCCGTCATCCTGATGCTGGTCGTCTTCGTCGTTCTTTGGCTGGTGCTTTCAAAGACGCCGTTCGGTCGTTTCGTCTATGCGACCGGGGGCAACCCGGAGGCAAGCAGCCTTCTTGGCGTACCTGTCGAGCGGACGCAGTTGATCCTGTACGTGGTCTCCGGCATTTCTGGAGCAGCTGCTGGCATCATTCTGTCAGCCATGCTCGGTGCCGCAGCGCCGAATGCCGCCAGTCAGCATCTGCTGACCATCATTGCGGCTATCATCCTGGGAGGCACGAGCCTGTTCGGCGGGCGCGGCAGCGTATGGGGCACGCTGATCGCCGTGTTGATTCTCGGAACGCTGAACAACGGCCTTACGCTCATGAATGTGTCGAGCTTCTGGCAGGATGTGACGCGCGGCGTCGTCTTGTTGTTGGCGGTTGGTCTCGATCAACTCCGCGTCCGCCTGCAAGGCTGAAACCCCATTTTTCCGGAGAACCAGAATGTCTGAGCGTCCCTTGAAGGCTGGCCTGTTTGGCATCGGCCTGGAAGCCTATTGGCCGCAATTCGAAGGGCTCGAGGCGCGGTTACGCGGGTATATCGACGTCGTTGCCTCGAAGCTCGAGCGCCCTGGCGTGGACATAGTGAATCTCGGTCTAATCGATACGCCGGAAAAGGCTCTGGACGCTGGTCATGACTTCCGGGGGGCCGACGTCGATATCATCTTCCTTTACATAACGACCTACGCGCTGTCTTCGACGGTGCTGCCTGTTGTCCGCCGCGCCAAAGTTCCGGTCATCATTCTAAATTTACAGCCGGTGGCTGCGATCGACTATGCATCCTTCAACGCGCTCGGCGACAGGACGGCTATGACGGGCGAGTGGCTTGCCCATTGCGCGGCGTGCCCGGTGCCGGAGATCGCCAACGTCTTCACTCGTGCAGGCATCGACTTTCACCAGGTCACGGGAATTCTCGAGGACGACCCGATCGTCGACAATGCGATTGAGGAATGGATCGAGGCTGCACGTGTCGCGCATGTCATGGCGCATAATAGGCTCGGCGTGATGGGGCATTATTATAACGGCATGCTCGATATCTACTCCGATATCACCACGCAAAGCGCGGTGTTCGGCACGCATATCGAGGTCCTGGAAATCGACGATTTGGCGCGCCTGAGGCGCGAAATCACCGACGGCGAAATCATGGCTTGTCTCGATAAGATCAGATCCGATTTCGATGTGCAGGCCGATTGCGACGAAAAGGAACTCACTCGGGCGGCGAGAACGGCTGTTGCGCTCCGCAAACTCGTGGAAGTCAAGCAGATCGGTTCTCTGGCGTATTACTACGAATCCGTTCCGGGTCATGAATACGAGGACGTCATTACGTCCGTTATTGTCGGTTGCTCGATGCTGACGGCAGACGGCATTCCGGTTGCTGGTGAATACGAGATCAAGAACGCGCAGGCAATGAAGATCATGGACAGTTTCGGCGCCGGCGGATCGTTCACCGAATACTATGCGATGGACTTCAAGGCTGACGTCGTTCTCATGGGACATGATGGCCCTGGTCACCCGAAGATTGCCGAAGGCCGGACGAAGATCCGCCCTCTGCAGGTTTTCCATGGCAAGGTCGGCTCGGGTGTCAGCGTCGAAATGTCGGTCAAACATGGACCGGTAACACTGCTTTCAGTCGTGGAAAGCGCGGGCACGCTTAAACTGCTATGCGCGGAGGGTCACTCAGTAAAAGGGTCTATTTTGGAAATTGGGAACACGAATAGCCGGTACCAATTTTCCATTGGCGCGCGCGCGTTCACGGAGAATTGGAATGCCCAGGGACCGGCGCATCATTGTGCGGTTGGCGTCGGCCATATCGCAAGCAAGATCGAAAAGCTGGCAAAACTTCTCAATGTCAAAATCGTGCGAATTTGCTGATCAGGATCGTGCCTTCCACAGGCTTGTTGCTGGGACGAGAGCTGCAGAATCACTCACTGCCGCTCGCATGCATTGGTCTCGACATCTCCATCTGAGAGAAATCAATCAGTGAATGTTGTGCCCGCGTTTCATAAACGAGGAATCGGATGCAAAAAACGAACATCTCGCGATTAGGACTTACGAATTCAGACGTGGATGAACTCAGACAGCACTATGCGGAAACCTTGAAACCTGTACGTATCGATCCAATCGATAGCAATAGAACAATCTCAGTGCATGATCTTCATATCAAACTGGCAGCATTTGATATTTGGGCAGGCGGGTGTTCCTCGGGAATGAGAGTATCCTTCACCGAACCTCCCGATCTCTACGCATTGTATATTCCCTTGTCGGGGACAATGGAATTCAAGCGGCAAAACTCAACCCTGATCTCAGCTCCCGGAACTATCTTTGCTTGCGATCTCGCATCAATCGACTCGATCCTTCTACACCCTCAGCGTTCTCACATCGGAATTGCGTTTGATAAGAAGATGGTCGCCGAGCATCTGGAAGCGGTGACAGGCCGCCCAGGTGACAGAAATATTGACATATTTGATGTGATAAATACTGAGGGCGACGGCAAACAACTTGAAGAGATGTGCAAGCTAATCTGGCGCAATCTGCAAGCTAATCCCGAGGAGGGTATCCGCCAAAAGTCAAACGAGTTGCTGCTTCGCGCCATCACGCTAAAGCTGTTCGAAAATCTTCATCGTGTGGATCTACTCAAAGAGCGTCATTCACCCGCAGTTCCACGGCATGTTAAAATTGCGATTGAATATATGGTCGGACATGTTCACTTGCCGATCACTATCAATGATATTGCGGGCGCAGCCGGGGTAAGCTCGAGAGGATTGCAGCTTGCCTTCCAACAGTTCAAGGATACCACGCCATTAAGCTACCTGCGGCAGCTACGCATACAGCATGCACGACAAGATCTAATCGCGACTAGAGACAGCGAGGTGACGGTTGCTGCTGTGGCAAAGCGTTGGGGTTTTTCAAATGCAGCTCGCTTTACTGAGTTGTATCTTCAAGTACACGGCGAAACACCGAGAGAGACAATAAGAAAACTACGCTGAATAAACGATAGCGACCCCTGGAATACAACCTGTGATTAAGACCTTGAAATGCATGTTATAAAGTAACCGTCCGATTGGCACCGCCTGCCGCTTAACGGCTTGGTCGACTAAGACATGTGTTTAACGACGTCGTTAGCGACGTGTCTTAGTCGGGGATTGCGATGCGCGTTGAGATTCTTGAGCAGGAACGCCGGCGTCGATGGCGCGACGATGAGAAGCTCGCGATTGTCATGTCGGTTGGGGTTGCGGGAGCCACAATCACAGAGGTTGCTCATCGTCACGATGTAACGCGTCAAGAGATCTACACCTGGCGTGGCGAACTCAAAAAGAAGGGGCTGCTGTCGGCGTCTGCGGATGCATTGTTCATTCCTATCGATATGAATTCCGTACAGACCTGATGTTCAGGAGCACAGGGAGAGCAGCTCCGGGATGATCGAATTACGATTGAGCTGCGGTCGCACGCTTCGCTTCGACAGTACGGTCGATACGGCCATCCTGACGCAGCTTATTCGGGCGGTGGAAGCAGCATGATCGGGCCTGGGACCGGCGTTCGGGTCTATCTTGCGTGTGGGATCACGGACATGCGCAAAGGAATAGAAGGCCTGGCAGCCCTTGCACAGGATGTCCTGCGCCAGAAGCCAACGGGCGGCGCTGTATTTGCCTTTCGGGGCAAACGCGGCGATCGATTGAAGCTGCTGTATTTTGATGGCCAAGGCTTCTGCCTGTATTACAACGATCGGCGTTCATACTACACCTCTTTCCTCGCCAGTTGATGTTCTTGGCTCTGTTTGCGTTTGTTGATACGCAGCAGCGCGATCTTCGAGTGGATTCCATCGGCTGCATTGCTTTTGCGGCAGGTCTCCATCGGCGATTTCGTACAGGCTATAGTGCCCGTTATAGGCATGTCTGGTGATGAGGCCAAATTTGGCCCATCTGGCGACTGTTTGCTCGCTGATATTGAGATGCGCTGCCGCTTCCTGCCTTGTCAGCATTCCCCGCTGTCGCAGTCGATCATATCGTGATCGCAGCTTATATTCGTGGATGAGATAGGCGACTTTGAGGGGTGTAAAGCGGGCGTCCTGGCAGCCGCGACGTGCGGTTCCACCTGGGCGATGTCCCTGCTCGTTTAGAATCTCGGCGATCTCGGGATAAATGTAATCGTCGAGAAGCCTATCGACCAGCTCAATGATACTGAGCTTTGTCTTGATCTGCTGAGGAGAGGATTTTGGGTTCATGGTGGTAAGCGTCTGGATTTTGCCGCCCTTGAAGCGAACGTGAAGCTTGGTGGTTCCTTCCGCTGGCAACTTTAGGAGAGTAACATCCTCAATGATGTGGGCCAGCAATCGCTTGCGTTCGCGGCATGGGGTATCCGGATCCTTCCAGAGCTGGTTGAAGTCGGCCGTCATCGCGACTAACCGTTCGTGGACAGCTTTATCAAGGATGAATTGATCGTGCTCTCGACCACGTTCGCGTTCTTCGCGGGCACTGGCCAGCGTGCGAAGCTTCTCGTTCCATTCACCTTCGAGCGTGTCGGCGACGAGGCGGTTACTAGGATCGACAAGCATGAAGCGGCGCTGAGCGAGCTCGGCTTCCGTTTGGGCGCGTTCGATGGCGCGACAGCGCAGCCGGTCTGCTTCTTCATGGCGGGCTTGGATCTCCTTGCGGACTTCGAGAGCGAGCTCGACGGCCGCCGGCGTCATCTGCTCGGCAATCAGCATACCGATGGCTTCATCGACGGGAGGCCCGGCGATCGACTGACACATAGGCTCCCCACGATAAATACGGGCACGATTGCAAATGTACCAGGCTTCCTGCCGGCCACGCCGCGCCGCATAGCGAACCCTAAGATGGCTGCCGCACTGCCCACACACGGCTCGGCCTTGCAGCAGTGCCGGTCCCTCCCTTGGGATTGAAGCTCGTGCCGCTTCAAATCCACAGCCATTCGCCTTGAGGATCTTCAGATTCTCCTGATGTCGCTCCCAGCTGATATAGCCGGGATGAGCATCGGGAATGCAGGCCGGCCAGTCATCAATGTCGCGCGCACGCAGAGTCTTTTTGCCGTCGATGGTGCGTCGAAACTGTCGTCGGCCATAGGTATAGGCGCCAGCGTAGCGCGGATTGTTCAGGACACGCATCGCCGTCGATGCGGTCAGCGGCCGAAACAGCGTGCCGCCGTTGTGTAGGCGCGATGGAAACAATAGTCCCTCATTGCGAAAGACCTTGACGGTCTGGGAGGCGGACCCGAGGCGAGAGAACATCTCAAAGAAATGAATGATCGTTTCTCTGACTTGCGTGTCTGGATCAAGAGTCACATTGCCGAAATGGTCATAGACCAGCCCGGTCGGCAGGAGGCAACGAAACTCGCCGCGCCGCACCTTATTGAGAATGCCGCCGCGTAGCCGGGCTTTGATCACATGCAGCTCGGCCTCACTCATTGTTCCCTTCAGGCCGAGCAGGAGCCGGTCGTTGAAACTTGCCGGATCATAGACGCCGTCCTCGTCGAGGATCAGGGTGTCGGCAAGGGCGCAGATCTCCAACAGACGTTGCCAGTCGGCATTGTTGCGCGCCAGACGGGAGACTTCCAGGCCCATGACGATCCCGGCATGCCCCATGCCGACATCGCTGACCAGCCGCTGAAACCCTTCGCGCCACGCCGCCGATGCACCGGACTCTCCTTGATCGTTGTCGATGACGATAACCTGCTCGTCGCGCCAGCCGAGGGCGACAGCGCGTCCCCGAAGCGCATATTGCCGCCTGGCGCTCTCGACGTTCTCAACGACTTGCCGCATTGAAGACTGGCGGATGTACAGGTAGGCGCCGCGTTCGAGGTGATGAGGCTGGACTTTGAGGTGTACATTCATGGTGATCTCCGATCGTTGATGCTCAT